>NZ_CAJVAP010000026.1 GCF_910593785.1 Leucobacter soli
CGCGATGAGTGCCCATTGATCATCGGAGAGGAGCTGGAATCGCGACATGGTTCCACGATCCCACCCCCATCACAAATCAATTAACAGACACGCCCTAGTCCTCCCGCATCCTGCGCTGCCGCTCCTGATAGGCGGCATCCGCAGCCCGGTACGACGGCAGGTGCCGAGCGTCGGTGAGGAGGGGGAGCCGCGCCGCGACGCGTTCGACCACCCGGCGGGAGTTCTCGGTGTCTCGTATGGCGAACGTCCGAGCGGCGAGATGCTCGGCCTCCTCGGCGCGCACGGCCGGGTCCTGCTCGAGCATTCGCGCGAGCCGATCCCTCAGCTCGGCAGGGGTGGTCGCAGTGCCGAATCGACGGCGGATCCTCCGCAGCTGCGGGTTGCGGTAACCGCCGATCTCGGCGTCGTACCGGGCGGCGTCGAAGGGGAAGAGCAGGATCGGCTTCTGCAGCTGGACGACGTCCCACAGCACGCTCGAGTAGTCGGTGATGAACGCGTCCGCACCCCGCAGCACCTCCCCGAATTCGACGCGATCCTGATCGACGAGCTCGATCCGCCCCGGACGCTGGTCGAGCGCCCGAAGCACCCGGAGCACCGGCAGGACCTTCGGGTGCGGCATGAACTGGAGGACGCAACCGTGCGCCTCGAACAGGGCGTGGAGCCCGGGATCGGTGAGGAGCTCCGCGATCGACCGGACGTACTCGGTGCGCGAGAGCTCCACCGCGTCCCTGCCCGCCAGCCAGGCGCGCCAGGTCGGCAGGTACAGGATCCGTTCGATCCCGGTGCGCCGCTCGACACCGGCGAGCAGACGGTCCCATCTGGGCAGGCCGGTGATGTCGATGCGCTCCGGATCGAAGCCGCACCCGATCAGGATGTCCCGTTCCCAGGCGGATGCCGCGACGATCACGTCCGGGGAGGAGGCGTTGCCCGGGTTCAGCAGCGGCACCCGCTTGAGGGCTGTCACACCGTGCCCGAGGAAGTAGCTGCGCCGGACGTAGACGAGCCGGGACAGCAGGCCCGGCTGCGCGTACACGGTCCCGACGTGCGACCTCGATTCGGAGGAGAGGAGGAAGCTCGAGGGAGACGCGAGCAGCCGCCAGTACTTGAGGGAGTACTTGGAGACGACACGGGGAAGGCCCGCGACCCGAGCGCGTTGCGCGCTGTCTCGGTTCATCACGTAGAAGAAATCGAATCGCGGCTCGTCGCCTCGACCGCGCCGGTGCCCGCCGAGTCGATGGACACGCCCTTGTCGATGATCACCGAGTCGGTGCGCACCGGGTCGATGCGCACCGTTCCGATCTGCACCGAGCAGATGCGCGAACAGCGCGAAGGCGTTGTCCTGGGCTGTGGCGGCCTCCTTCTCGTAGAGCAGGGCCGTGGGTCGCCGTTCGAGATGCAGCGTCCGTCTGAGGCCGGCCTCCATCAGCGCGATCGTGCTCCACACGCGCTGCCGGGCCGAGCCGCGATCGGCCTCGGACGCGGGGAGCACGATGAGTCTCAGCGTCGTCGATGCCGCGCTCGCGTTGAGCGTGAGGATCCTCCCGTCGCCCAGAGTCAGTCGCGGTGCCCGGTACCTGCGGCTCATCCTCGCGAAGAGATCCTCCGACATGCGGGTCAGCCTGACCTCGACGCTCCGCCCGTCAGCGAGGTCCCGGAGATCGGCGCACACGGAATAGCGGAGCGGCGTCAACGTCATCGCCTCCGGGAAGTCGAAGCGGGCCTCGCCCGACAGCCCCGGCCTCCGCTCGAACGCCGCGGCGTCGATCTCGACGCACTCCTCCGTGGACTCGAGCCTCAGATAGCATCGGTCCAGGACGAACTCGCCGGCCTCCCATGCGGTGATCCGGAACGCCCACCTCAGACTCCGCCGGCGCACGGCCACCGCATCGACGGTGTGGTCGTGCCGGAACGGGCGATGCGACCGACCGACTGCAGCGGCACCCATGCTCCACCATCCCCTGCGAGGTCGGCGACGGGCCGATCACCGGCGCATCCCGATCTCGATTCCGGACCCCGATCCTACGCCGAGCAGCGCAGAACCCGCTGATCCGGACGAGCGCAGGATCTCCGCCGATCGGCACCGGTCGTGGGCCGGCGCACCCCGCCTTGAAGGAAACACTCGAAATGGCCGGGTACACTCCCTCCGTGCCCCAAGCTTCCACTACGGCCGCGGCCCCCCGCGCGGCATCGCAGGCGAAACTCCCGTTCACGGGTTTCCGACCCGACATCCAAGGCCTCCGCGCCGTCGCCGTCGGCGTCGTCCTGCTCTTCCATGCGAACTTCCCGTTCATGCCCGGCGGCTTCGTCGGCGTCGACGTCTTCTTCGTCATCTCCGGCTACCTCATCACCGGCCTCCTCCTCCGCGAGGCCATCACGACGGGCCGCATCGACCTGCCCGATTTCTACGCCCGCCGCGCCCGCCGCATCCTGCCCGCCGCCACCGTGGTCCTCGTCGCCACCCTGGCGCTGACCGCGATCTTCCTCCCCCAGATCCGCTGGCAGCAGATCGGCATCGAAGCCGCCGGCGCCGCGGTCTACGTGGTCAACTGGATCCTCGCCGGCGGAACCGACTACCTGAACGCCGACACCGCTGCGAGCCCCCTTCAGCACTTCTGGACGCTCTCGGTCGAGGAGCAGTTCTACATCGTCTGGCCGCTCATCCTCATCGTGATGCTCTGGATCGCCGGCCGCACGCTGAAGAAGACCCACGCCGCATTCGCAGAGCCCGGGCGCACGCTGCGCTTCGCCGGCGTCGGCGTCCTGCTGATCCTCGTCCCCTCGCTCATCTGGTCCGTCTACTACACGACCGCGCACCCCGCGCCCGCCTACTTCGTCACGACGACCCGCCTGTGGGAGCTCGCGATCGGCGCGGCCCTCGCGGTGTTCGCGGTGCAGATCGCACGCATCCCCGATTGGCTCGGCTACCTGCTCGGATGGGCCGGACTCGTCGGCATCCTGGTCGCGAGCCTCTTCTACACCTCCAGCGCTCCCGCCTTCCCGGGATCCGCGGGCCTGCTGCCGACGCTCTCAGCCGCCGCCGTGATCGCCGGCGGCATGAACGGGCGGGCGACGCGCGGCGCCGGTCGGCTGCTCGGCCTGCGCCCGATGCGCTGGATCGGCGACATCTCCTATTCCCTCTACCTGTGGCACTGGCCGCTGATCGTGGTGGGCACGTACCTGCTCGGCGGCGAGCTCCGCTTCCGGTGGGGCCTCGTGATCGTGGTGTTCGCGATCCTGCCCGCCTGGCTCAGCTACCGCTTCATCGAGAACCCGTTCCGCGATTGGAAGGCCCTGAAGGCCTCGGCGAAGCGCTCCCTCGGCGCCGGTGCCGGCCTCGTGGCCGTCACGCTCGCCCTCGCGACCGTCATCGCCTACGTGCCGCGGATGACCGCGCCCGAGGTCCCGGAGGCCGAGACCGGTACCCCGATCGGTGCGGAGGTGCTCTTCGAGGCCGCCCAGAGCGGATCGCGCACCGTGGATCTCGATGCGCAGAGCTACTCGTACCGCACGGCCGGAGACCTCCACGTCGGCGAGGAGATGCCGCTGATCCTCGACCAGGATCTGATCGCCTCGTTCGAGGGGATCGGTGCCCCGACCGACGAGGTCGAGGGCGGGTTCACTCCCGCCGCGATCGATGCGCGCAAGGACAATCCGGTGCTCTACGAGATGGGCTGCCAGCTCGACGAGGACACCGCGGAGCCGAAGCCGTGCGTGTTCGGCGACGAGCAGAGCGACACGACGATCATGCTCGTCGGCGACTCGCATGCGGCGAGCTGGATGCCGGCGCTCGACGCGATCGCCGAGAAGAACGGCTGGCGCCTGGTCACGAACACGAAGTCCGGCTGCTCCTTCGCCGACGTGTCCCAGACACGGTTCGGCGGGGCGTTCCCCGCGTGCGACGAGTGGAACGAGGGCGTGCTCGAGCAGATCCTCGACGAGCAGCCCGCTCTGGTCGTCACCATCAACGCCGGCCGACGGGGCGTCTGGGCCGGCGACCACTCGCTGAAGGGCGACGAGAAGGTGCGCGCCTTCGGCCAGGGACTGCGCAGCCACTGGTCGACGCTGAACGACGCCGGCATCCCGGTCCGCGTCCTGATGGACACGGCCGAGATGCACACCGACGTTCCCGAGTGCGTCTCGGCGAACCCGACGCAGCTCACCGAGTGCGCGACCCCGCGCGAGGATGCGCTCGATACGCGCCCGCATCCGGAGATCGCGGCAGTGCAGGATCTGCCGGCCACCGAACTCATCAACATGAACGATTGGATCTGCCCCGACGCCGAGTACTGCCCGGCCATCGTCGGCAACGTTCTGGTGTGGCGCGATACGGATCACCTCACGGCGACGTTCTCCCGCACCCTGGCGCTGCCGCTCGAGGATGCGCTTCTCGCCACGCAGAAGGCCGACGGCAGCTGGTGAGGCGCGGCGCGGCGGCCGCGCTCGCGGTGATACATTCGGAGCTGGAACAAACCGGGCGCGGCAGCCTACCCGCTCGGTCGTGCGATGAACCGAACGCTCGGTGAATGAACGGCGAAGGTCGAGTATTTCAATGATTGCACTGATTCAATGATCGCCCTGATGATTCACGGCGCGGAGCATCGCGAGGCCGTGCTGGCCACGCTCCGCTCGATCGCCGGCCTCTCGAGCTACACTCCCGAGCGCTTCACCGTCGTCGTCCTCGGCGACGCCCCCGCGGACCCGGCCGCGCTGCCGCTCGAGGTCGCCTACGCCGCCTCCGTCGACGGGTTCGACCTCGGGACGGCGGCGGACGGAGCCTACGTCGAGCTGATCCCCGCAGGCCTCGAGTACAGCCCCGACGCCTTCGACGTGTTCTTCGCCGACGCGGCGGCAGGATCCCTCGCGCGCTGCTACATCCACCGCGAGGGCGCCTACGCCTACCGCCTGAACCGCACGGTGGGCCGTGAGGATCGCGGGCCGGTGACGCTCGACGACGCGGATCGCCTCTGGGCGGGCTCGACCCCCGCGCTCGTGCCGCTCGACGTCTTCCGCGCGTGCTCCTCGGACGCCCGCACGGGCGGCGACCCGAACCTGCTCTTCGCGGAGGCGATCCTCGCCACCGGCGGCTTCTCGGTGCTGGGCGGCAAGGTGACGAGCCCGCAGCAGCACGAGGACGCGCTCTACGGCGAGCAGCGGCTCTTCACCCCCGACTGGTACCTCGGCTTCCTCACGCGCTGGGTCGCTCTCCTCGAGCGCGTCGCCGCTCAGCCCGCCGGCGCACCACCCTACCTGCAGCGCGTCTTCCTCTACCTCGCGCAGCTCCGGCTCCAGTACAACGTCGACCGGCACAACAAGAACGCGCTCGACGAGGCGCAGCTGGCCGAGTTCGCCGAGCTCCTCGCCCGCGGCCTCGCCGCGGTGAGCGACGAGGAGATCATCGGCGCCGTGCGGAAGCCCCTCGGCTACCGACGCAGCATGGTCGCCTACCTGCTGAAGGCGAAGCACCGGGCGGCCTTCTCGCCCCGCGCCGAGATCGACGCGGACGGGCGCGACGTCGTCGTCACCGTCAACGGGCACGAGGTCGAACGGCTCTCGGAGGTGCGCCTCGCGATCGACGTCATGGACAGCACCCGCGACGAGCTGATCGTCTCGGGGCTGGTGCAGTCGCTCTACCTCACCGACCGGCTCGCGCTCACCGCGCGCGTCGGCGGCACAGACCTGCCGCTCCCCGACTCCGGCGTCTACTCCGAGTTCTCCGTCTTCGGCGAGCTCCAGCGCCGTCAGCCGACCTTCACCGCGCGAATCCCGCGCTCCCTGCTCGCCGCCGCCGACCGGATCGAGTTCGTCGCGACGTTTACGGAGAAGACCGCGGCCCACGCCTCGACCGGCGTCCCGCTGCGCCTCAACTTCCGCCGCCCCTCGGCCAAGCTCAGCGATGTGCCCGGCAGCTACTGGATCGCCTGCGGCCGCCTCCTGCGCGCGCAGCCGTCGGGCATCGCGGTCGGTCCCGCGGGCGCACTCCAACGCCTCAAGGCCGAGCTGCGGCTGCAGCGGCGGCTGCTCGGCGGCGAGCGCGTCGAACGCTCCGCCGCGCTCCTGCGCCTCGTCTACTTCGCCACGCGTCCCTGGTACCGGTTCAAGCGGGACTGGATCTACTACGACCGGATCATCCTCGCCGGCGACAACGCGGAGTACGCGTACGACTACGCCGCGGCGCAGCGGGACGGGATCCGCAAGAACTACGTGCTCGCCGCGGATTCCGCGCCCGCGACGCGCTTCCGCGAGCAGGGCAAGCCCTTCCTCCCGCACAAGACGCTCACGCACCGCCTTCGGTTCCTGAACGCCGAGCTCGTCTTCGCCACCCACCTCAAGCCGGCGACCCGCAACGCCTTCTCCTGGAACGAGCAGTTCTTCCGGGACCTGTTCGGCTACCGCGTGGTCTACATCAACCACGGTCTCGTGCTCGACGACCTCTCCTACTCGCTGAACAAGCACGCCGAGAACCAGAGCCGCATGTGCGTCGTCTCCCACTTCGAGACCGAGACCCTCTCCGATCCCTCGTACGGCTTCGCCCGCGACGAGATCATCGAAACCGGCTTCGCCCGCTACGACGGGCTCGAGTCCCGCCCGACGCGAGACCTGCTCCTGGCCCCGACCTGGCGCTACTACCTGAACCGCCCGCAGGACGCGGATCGCCTGCAGGGTCACAACGAGGAGTTCACCGAATCCGACTACTTCAAGGTCTACAACGGCGTCATCAACAACCCTCGGCTCCACCGCGGCCTCGAAGAGCACGGGTACACGCTGACCTATCTGCTGCATCCGAACACCAGCTCGCACGTCGACGACTACCGTTCGAGCAGCGACCGCGTGCGGATCCTCGCGCCGCAGAACAGCCCCGGCTACGAGCGGATGCTCAGCGAATCCGACCTCATGATCACCGACTATTCGGGTGTGCAGTTCGACTTCGCCTACATGACGAAGCCGGTGCTCTACTACCACCACCCGAGCATCCCGCCGCACTACCGTCGCGGAGCCTTCTCGTACGAGGAGCACGGCTTCGGCGAGGTCGCCACCGACGAGGAGACCCTCGTCGACACGCTTCTCGACTACCTGGCGCAGGAGTGCCGGATGCCCGAGGCGTATCGTGCTCGGGTCGACGCCTTCTTCACCCATCGCGACCGGGACAACTCGAAGCGGATCTACGAGGCCGGCCACGCCCTGCTCCGCGAGCGCAGCGGCTGACGCGCGGCTTCCACCCCCGCACCCCTCCCCTTTCACCCCCTTGACCGACGAAGCGATGAGATGAGCGAAAACGCAGTAGTACGCAACGAGCACGGCCCCGTCACCGCCAGCATGGCGCGCTTGCGGGACGAGCTCGTGCCGGCCCTTCGCGCCGGCGCCCCCTCTCCCGATCCCGAGACCGTCTTCGCGGCGCTCAGCGAGATCCTCGTCATCTTCAACGACAACCGCAAGCTCCACTCCGAGGTCTACTCGCTGAGCGACGCCCAGCTCGGAGAACTGCGCGAACTCGTCGGCGAGACGCTGCGCATCGTCGGCGCGGAGGGGATCCGCGACTTCGCCTCCCCCGGCGTGCGCGCCGAGACCAGGATCGCCTGGCTGGCCATGATCGACGCGGCCGAGGTCTCGCCGATCAGCGAACTCGACCAGAACAACCTGCGCCGTGTCACCCGGCTCGCCTTCTACTCCCCGCTGCAGAGCATCGACTTCGAGATCCGCAGTCTGAACAACCGGGCTCGCCTCGTCTCGCGAAAGACCCGCTCCGTCGAGTACCTCATGCAGCATGCGCTCTACGAGCACGTACTGCTGGTCCGCGACTACCGGGACTCCGAGCCGGAGTTCATCTCGACGACGCCGGGGTTCTCGTTCGTGGAGCGCATCGGCCCGATCCTGCCTCCGCGGCCGGCGATTCGGTCGAACCCGCTGCGCAAGTTCGCCCGGAAGCTCATCGGGAAGATCGCCAAGATGCGGTACGCCATCGCGCTGCGCGTCCTGAACGCGACCGGGTACTCGAGGCGCTTCCGCGACGCCTGGCTGCTGAGCGACCGCCGCGAGCAGGCGAGCGACAACGCCGAGGCACTGGTCCGCTACCTGACCGAGCATCGCCCGGACATCAACGCGTGGTTCGTCCTCGACCCGAAGGTCCCGGCCTACCAGCGCTTGCAGGCCGACGGCGTCAAGATCCTGCCCTACCGCTCCATGCGGCACTTCGTCCTCGCGAAGCATGCGCGGCAGATCGTCTCCTCGCAGGTCGACAAGATCTCGATGCAGCCGTTCGCGCCCCGCGTGCTCGGCCGGGAGTTCTCGTTCACCTATCTCAAGCACGGCGTCGTGCACACCGACCACTTCCGCCGTTTCAACCCGAAGCTGATCGACCTGATCATCGCGTCGACCCAGGACGAGTACCGGCGATTCACCGAGGAGGGCGGCGGATACCGATTCGTCCGCGACGGCGTGCAGCTCACCGGCATGCCGCGGCACGATCTGCTGATGCGCGCCCTCGAGCGGCTCAAGGCCGAGGGGCGTGCCGGCTCCCGCCTGCTGATCATGCCGACCTGGCGCATCTACCTGGGCGCGATGAACGAGGATCGCAGCTGGGAGGTGGTCGACGGCTTCGCCGAGACCGACTTCGTGCGCCAGTGGTCGGCGTTCCTGAACCACCCGGGCCTCCGTGCCGCATGCGAGGAGGCCGGCCTCGAAGCCGTGTTCCTCATGCATCCGCGCTTCGCCCCGCACTGGCGCTACTTCGACGTGCCCGACTGGGTGCAGCGCGCGAGCTACCAGGACGACGTACCCGAACTGCTTGCCTCGGTTCGGCTGGCCGTCACGGACTACTCCTCGCAGGCCTTCGAGGCCGCGTTCGTGGGCGCGCCGACCGTGTACTTCCAGTTCGACCACGACGAGTTCTACGCGGGCGGTCACAGCAGCCAGATCGGCGAGTACGATCACAGCCGCGACGGCTTCGGCCCCGTGACGCGCAACGCCGACGACGCGGTGGAATCGATCGTGCGCATGCTGCAGGGCGACCACCCGCGATACGCCGAGTGGACGGAACGGATCGCCGGCCTGTACGAGTACCGCGACGACCGGAACAGCGAGCGGGTCACCCGGGCGATCGAACAGCTCGACGCCGACCGGTAGCGCGTCGGCGCCCCGGCGCCCCCGGCGGGCGGGGCGAGGCTGGGGCGCCGGCCCCGGCGGGCCCTCAGCCCGCTACGGGCGACCCATCCCCGTATACGTCCATCCGGCCGCCCGCCAGCGAGCGGGGTCGAGGCAGTTGCGCCCGTCGATGACCGTGCGCCCCTGCACCAGTCCGCCGGCCCGCTCGGGGTCGAGCTCGCGACGGTACTCGTCCCACTCGGTGACCACGATCACGAGCGAGGCGTCCGCGAGCGTCTCGTCGAGGCTCTCCGAGTAGCTCAGTTCCGGGCGCACGCGCCGCGCGTTCTCGATGGCCTGCGGATCGGTGACGACCACGTCGGCACCGGCCTCGTGCAGCTTCGCGGCGATGTCGAGCGCCGGCGAGTCTCGCACATCGTCCGAGTGAGGCTTGAACGAGGCGCCGAGCACGGCGATCCGCTTCCCGGCCGGGTCGCCGCCGAGCGCCTCGGCCGCGAGCTCCACCACGCGATCCCGGCGGCGCAGGTTGATCGCGTCGACCTCTCGCAGGAACGCGACGGACTCGCCCCGGCCGAGTTCCTCGGCGCGGGCGGAGAAGGCCCGGATGTCCTTCGGCAGGCAGCCGCCGCCGAATCCGATGCCGGCGCCGAGGAAGCGGCGGCCGATGCGCGCATCGTGCCCGATCGCGTCGGCGAGCTGCACCACGTCGGCACCGGTCACCTCGGCGATCTCGGCCATCGCGTTGATGAAGCTGATCTTGGTGGCGAGGAAGGCGTTCGCGGCCACCTTCACGAGCTCCGCCGTCGCGTAGTCGGTGACGATGAAGGGGGTGTCGTTCTCGACGGCGGGGCGGAACACCTCGCGCAGCACGTCGGCGGCGGCCTCGCCCGCCTCACCCGCGGGCACGCCCACGACCAGGCGGTCCGGATGGATCGTATCCTCCACGGCCCAGCCCTCGCGCAGGAACTCGGGGTTCCAGACGAGCACGGCGCCCGACGGCGCGACGATCTCCGCCAACCCGGCCGCGGTGCCCACCGGGACGGTCGACTTGCCCGCCACGATGTCGCCCTCGGCGAGGTGCGGCAGCAGCGCCTCGATCGCGGCGTTCACGTACCGCAGGTCGGCCGCGCCGCCGTCGGCGCTCTGCGGCGTCCCCACGGCGATAAAGTGCACGCGGCTGCCTGCCGCGGCCGCGAAGTCCGTCGAGAAGCTCAGGCGCCCCGACTCGAGGCCGGCGGTGAGGATCTCCTGCAGTCCCGGCTCGAAGAACGGTGCGCGCCCCTGGCGGAGCTCCTCGATCTTCCGTTCGTCGACGTCGATGCCGACCACCTCGTGGCCGATAGACGCCATGGCGGCAGCGTGCACCGCACCCAGGTAGCCGCAGCCCACAACGGTCATCCGCATACTGCATCCTCCGAATCAGTCAGGTTCCGATCCTACTAGTGCCCTGCGCCGGAAATTCGCTTCACAGATCCGAGCACTCCCGCGGCGCCTCGCTTCGTTGTCGTCGATCGACGATGCTTCGGCATCGCCTCACTCCTCCGCCTCGCGACGCATCCACGGGAGCACTCGTCTCTGCAAAGCAACTCCCGGCGCAGGACACTAGCCGCACGCCGCACGAACGCTGGCACCGGGGTGCGGCGCTCCAGACCGGAGCAGCGCCCTAGACTGAACCCGTGCCCGCCTCCGACCAGCTCGCCGAGTTCGCCGCGCGCTTCGACGACAACCTGCAGATGCACGGCTCGACGCTCGCGCTCCCCCCGGCCGAGCAGGCGGAGATCGCCGCCGCATGCCGCGACACCCTCGGCGCCGCGCTCCGAGAGCTCGGTCCCGAGCAACTGCGCGCCCGCCTCGCCGCCGTGAGATCCCCGGAGGTCGCCCACGCCTGGCTCGCCGATCTCGGGCTCCTCGACCGGACGCGCGCCGTGCAAGCGTACCCGGACCCGGTCGGCCGTCGCCGCCGCTTCCTGCTGTACGCGTCCGACGCCGAGCCCCGCTTCGCGGTCGCGGCCGGAGGCGCACTCGTCGAGACCAAGGTGCGCTCGGTCGAGATCCTCGGCGAGCACTGGGTGTACGAGCACAACCTGATCGTCGAGACCGATGCTCCCGCCGAGGTGCGCTTCGCGGATCTCCGCGGCGGGATCCGCGTCGAGGAGCCCACCCCCGCACTGCCGCCGCCCGTCGACCCGGCGGTCGCGGAGCACCGGAGCCGCAAGCCCTGGCGCAAGCTCCACCGCCTCGTCGATGCGGACTGGTGGAACAACCGGAAATTCCGGCTCTCCGGCATCATCTCGCGGAGGATCGGACCGCTGCGCCGCTACGAACGCGCCTGGGTGCTGGCCGACCGCCGGCATCAGGCCGACGACAACGCGGAGGCGCTGTTCCTCCATCTGCACGCCGAACGGCCCGATATCAACGCCTGGTTCGCGCTGGACCGGCGCGTGCCGGCCTACCGGCGCCTTCGCCGCATCGGCGCCAAGCTCGTGCCCTACGGATCGATCCGCCACTACCTGCTGCTCGCCCGCGCCGAGGTGTTCGTCTCTTCGCAATCCGACCCCGGGTCGCGCAACCCCTTCGGATCCTTCCTCGCCACGAGCTGGCTCTTCGTCTACCTCAAGCACGGGATCATCCACACCGACCACCATCGGCGCTTCAACCCGATGCAGATCCATCTCGTCACCGCCGCGACCGAGGACGAGCGGCAGGGCCTGGTGCGCGAGCGCGGGCCGTACCGCTTCGCCGCGGGCGAGGTGCCGCTCACCGGCATGGCCCGCCTCGATCGCCTCGAGGCCGAGCTGGCGGCGCGGCGCGAGCGGGGCGACTCGCCCGACGTGCTGCTGATCACCCCGACCTGGCGGATCTACCTGGCTTCGCCGAACGCGGATCACCGCTGGTCGTTGCGCGAGGGAGCCCAGGCCAGCGACTACGTGCGCCAGTGGTCGGCGCTGCTGCACGACGAGCGCCTGCGCGCAGCCTGCGAGCGGCACGGCCTCCGCCCGGTCCTCCTCATGCACCCGCGCTTCCAGCACCACCGCGAACTCCTGCCGACTCCCGCATGGATGTCGGTCGCCTCCTACCACGACGGCGTCGCGGAGCTCTTCGCCCGCACCCGGCTCTCCCTCACCGATTACTCCTCCGTCGCCTTCGAGGCCGCCTACGGCGGGGCGCCGACCGTCTACTTCCAGTTCGACCGCGAGGCGTTCTTCTCCGGCGGCCACAGCAGCCAGCCCGGCGACTACGACTTCCGCGCCCAGGGCTTCGGCCCGGTCGTCGAGTCCGCCGGCGACGCCGTGACCGCCGTGGCCGCCCTGCTCGACGGGACGGACGGGAATGCCGACGAGGCGGCCGGCTACGCTGCGCGGATCGCCGCGCTCTACCCCTGGCGCGACGGTCGCAACTGCGAGCGATCGACCGCGGCGATCGAGCGGCTGATCGCCGAGCAGCGCTGAGCTCGCCGGGCGGGGGATCCCGCCCGCGCTACTTCTTCGGCTTCGGCTTGGGCGGGGCGACGATGTCGGCCGCCTCGCCGATGTCGCCGTCGAACACGACCTTGCCGCCCTTCAGCACGATCCCCCGCGTGCACAGCTTCTTCACCGTGCCGAGGTTGTGGCTGACCACGAACATCGTCTTGCCCTGATCCCGCAGTTCGAGGATCTTGTCGTTGCACTTCGCGCGGAAGGCGGCGTCGCCGACCGAGAGCACCTCGTCGACCAGCAGCACATCGACCTCCGTGTGCACGGCCACCGCGAAGCCGAGCCGCGAGCGCATGCCCGAGCTGTAGCGCTTCACCTCGGTGTCGAGGAACGACTCGCTGATGCCCGAGAACTCGACGATCGCGTCGAAGCGCGCATCCGTCTCCTCTTTCGACATGCCGAGGATCGCCGCGTTGAGGTAGATGTTGTCTCGGCCGGTCAGATCCGGATGGAAGCCGGCGCCCACCTCGAGCAGACCGGCGACGCGGCCGCGCGTGCGCACCCATCCCTCGTCGGGCTGCAGCACCCCCGAGATCAGCTTGAGCGTTGTCGACTTCCCCGAACCGTTGCTGCCGAGCACCGCGATCGACTCGCCCTCGGCGACCTCGAAGCTGATCCCGTCGAGCGCGCGGAACTCGCGCCGGCGATCCTGCTTCTTGAACAGCGAGACGAACGCCTCCTTGAGCGTCCGCGCGTGCTTGATCCGGAACTCCTTCACCACGTCGTGGACGATGATGGCCGGCTTCGACGAAAGCGCCGCCGACGGCGATCCGGCCTCAGAGCTCCTGGGCAAAGCGACCCTCCATCCGGTGGAAGACGTACTGGCCGACCACCAGCGTCAGCAGCGAGATGACGAAGCCGACCAGCGCGAAGTACCACAGCCCGTCGGGACGGGCGGCAGCCGGCGACAGGTGCTCCCAGAAGGCGGTGTGCGAGAGCTCCACGCCGGCGGTGGCCGGGTTGACCATGTAGAGGTAGTAGATCCACTCCGCGCCGATGTGCTGCGCCTGCTGCTGCACCAGGTTGAAGGTGTAGAGCACGGGCGAGGTCCAGGTCGCGAACATCAGGATCAGGTCGACGATGTTCTTCGAGTCGCGGTAGGCGACGTTGAAGCCGCCGAAGAAGAGCCCGAGCCCCAGGCCGAAGGTGACGACGATCACCACGCCCGCGAGGAACGCCGCCACCGACATCCAGGTGATGGCGCCGCCGAGGAGCAGATAGATCACCAGGAGGAGGACCGCCTGCGGCAGGTAGTGGATGATCGCGCCGACGGCCGCCGCCACCGGGAACAGCTCGCGGGGGAAGTAGATCTTCTGGATCAGCGCCTTGTTGCTCGTGATCGAGTTCGTCGTCGCGCGCAGCGTCTCGCTGAAGAGGTTGATCATCGTGATGCCCGAGAAGAGGTAGACCGGGAAGGCCTCCATCCCCCCGCCGCGGGCCACCCCGAGCAGGACGCCGATGACGATCCAGTACATGAAGAACTGCGCCAGCGGGCGGATGTACGACCAGGCCCAGCCCAGCGCCGACCCGTAGTAGCGGGTGGCCACGCCCTTCTTGATGAGCAGCGAGAGCAGGTATCGATGCTTCGGCAGACTGAGCAGACCGCGGCTGTCGCCGGGGATCGAGTACTCAGGGTCCCTGAGCGCACTGTGTTCAGTCACCCGACGATCCTACCCTGTGCCTGCTCCCCGACCGCTGTACCCGGCATCCCCCGCCCCGCACGTCGTCACGCGACCCGATCGATCGGCGGGTCGAAGAAGAATCCGGCCCGGAGGGCTCGGTGGATCCGCCGCCGCAGCTTTCGCGGCACGCCGCCGCGCCGCATCCCCACGACCACCTGCGCCGCGAACACCGCGAAGTGCGCAAGAGACCGGTGATGGCGCCGGTACGAGCCCTCGTTGCGGGCGCCATACGCGAACTTCCAGGCGTTCGACGCGTCCACCATTCCCCAGTTCACGCCCTGGTTCACACCCATGTCGTGCACGGTGACGCTGTCGAGGACCTGCACGCCGGCCCCCTCGCGCGAGATGCGCAGCGTGTACTCGGCATCGTCGAACCAGATGAAGTACTCCTTGAACGGCAGCCCGTACCGTTCGAGCGCCCAGCGCGGGATGAGCACCGAGACGAACGAGCAGCGCTCGACGAGCACGATCCGCCGCCCCTTCACGAGCAGCCGGCCCCAGTCCCAGGTGGGCACCGGGTTGTTCATCTCGCAGATCTCGCCGTCGGTGAAGAGCACGACCGAGCAGGCGAACGGCACCGCGTGGCCGAGCGCTTCGCTCGCCTCCCCGATGCCGTCGACCAGCAGGGCGAGCGCGTCGGGCCGCGGGTAGCCGTCGTCGTCCATCACCCAGACGAAGTCGGCGCCCAGTTCGTAGCCGCGGCGCATGCCGGCCGAGAAGCCGCCGGCACCGCCCGTGTTCTCGGGGAGGCTCACGACCTCGAGCGGAAGCGCGGTCTCGAGCGTCGCGAGGTAGTCGCCGGTGCCGTCGGTCGACGCGTTGTCGACGATCACGAGGTGCGCGGGCGCGGTGGTCTGCGCCTCGATCGCCGAGATCACGTTCTTCAGCTTCTCGAGCCGGTTGAAGGTGACGATCACCGCGGCGACCCGCGGCGCGGCGTGCGTCGGCGGTGTGCCGGCCCGCGCGGCGTCGGCCTGCACGCCGTCGGTCTGCACGCCGTCGGTCTGCACGCCGTGAGCTGGTGCCGCGTTCGTACGCGCCGTGTTCATCTGCGCCATGTGGAGAGCAGCCCTTCGAAGTGGTGGTGGGCGTCTGGAAGCGCGGCGAACGCACGCGTCCGATCCCGCTGCGCTCGCCAGGCGCGCTCGCGCCGGGCCTCCCCGGCCGCGCCTCCGGAGGCGAAGTCGGCGATGAGCGGGATCGCGGCGCGGAGGAAGCCGCGCGCGCGCCACGGGACGAGCATCTCGCCCTCGACGATCGTACGCTGCGAACCCACATCCGCGGATAGCACGGGAATGCCGGCGGCGATCGCCTCGAAGGTGGTCAGCGTGAGGCCCTCGTTGAGCGACGGGATCACGAGCAGGTCGCTGTCGGCGTACGTCTGCCCGACCGGCGTCGACTCGTCCCGCAGCTCGACCCGCTTCTCGAGACCGTAGCGCCTGATCAGCGCGTCGACCAGGGGACGGCTCTCGCCGCCGCCGTGCAGGATCGCGCGGTAATCCGCCCCCCGCCGCTGCAGACGGTGCACGAGCTGGAGGAAGAGGTCGGGGCGCTTCTGCCGCGAGAGCCGTCCGACGCAGGCGATCGTGAACGGCACGGCGGCGGGATCCGGGCGCGGTGCCTCCGGGGCGGCACCCCGTGCGGCGAACCCCCGCTCCGCGCCGGCCGTGAGCCGGGCCAGCGGTGCGAGCCCGATCTTCGCGGCGTCGACCCCCTGCACATCGCGCAACCAGTCGACGAGCTGGGGCGAGATCACGTGGTGGTGGTCGATGCCGTCGTCGTACTCGACCGCGCGGCCGGCGAAGCCCCCGCCGAGGTATTCGATCACATGCAGCGAATCGACGACCGGCAGCTCGGGCCGGAGCCGCTTGAGCGCCGGCAGCGCCGCGTAGAGCCAGTCGGAATGGTGGATCACCGCGCCGCGGACGTCGTAACGGCGGAGCAGCGCCTCGAGGAGGTCGGCGTCTCCCGCCACCGGCCGAACCGGCTCCTGCGTCAGCGCGAGGACGAGGGCATCCGCGAGCTCCGGCCGGGTCAGCCAGGGGTGGACGGAGTCGTGATCGGTGACGACGATCGGGAGGAAGCCGAGGCGCCGAGCGATGCCGATGGTCTCGACCGCCCAGCGCTCCGCTCCGCTCGGCTGCAGCCAGTGCAGGCCGAAGAGGATCGCCGGAGGTCCGTCCGCAGCAGGGGCGGCGGGGGCCGGGACCGTGCCGGTCGCGGCGTCGGCGGAACCGAATCGCGCGCGCGGGAGCGGCCGGGCGATCCGGCGCGCCCGGCGCCGGGTCACCGCCTCCCGCAGTACGTCGATGAGCCACGGCGCCCGCAGTTCGAGCACGTCGTAGACGCGCCGCGGGAGCGACTGCTGCACCGCCGGGCGCGTGGTCTCGACCGTGGCGTCGGGGTGGGCGATCCGCGCCTCGCGCACGATCGGGCTCGCACTGTCCGGGCTCGCGCTGCTCGGCGTCGCGGCGGCTTCGCCCCCGAGGCTCCGCAGGCGGAGCACGAGCGCCGGGTCGCCCGATCCCGGCGCGGCGCCGGTCGGCTGCGGAGCGTCGCCTCCCGGATACGCGAGCACGGGCGACTGCTCGATCGATCCGACCGAGACCCGCAGTTCGACCTCTGCACCGGGGTGCAGGAGCGAATGGTAGGCGGCCGCCGACCGCAGCTGTGCGCGCTGCAACTCGGTGAGCGTCGACGTCGCCGGGCCGAACGGATCGGGATCGGAGAGGACCCGATACGGCTCGTGCACGTCTCCCGCCCTTCGCCTCACGGGCTCGCGAGCCCCGACCGTCACTGCCCACATCCTACCGACGCGAGGCGCGTGAGAAGATGGGTCGGACCCGAACCAGACCCGAGCCGAAGGCCGAAACCCGCCCATGCCCCTCCGCGCCACCCGCCGCGCAGTGACGCTGCCGGAGCTGCCCGCAGACGTGCGCTCCGTGGATCTCTGCTTCGGCGAGGATCGGGTCTGGTCGATCGACCTCGACGCGGCGCCTCCGGTCTGGCGCCGGCTCCTCTCGGGGCGGGGCCTCGCCGGCGGTCGCAACGGTCACCCCTGGCCGGCCGCGCTGACTCCCCACCTCCGCGGCAGCACCGCGCTGATCCTGCGGAACTCCGCCGACGGCCGCGAACTCGCCCGGACCGAGGTCCGCTTCACCGACGAGGAGCGCCCCGCACGCGTCGTCGACGAGACCGGGGTGCCGCTCGCGGTCAACAAGTGGGGTCGGCTGGGGCGCACACTCGACGCGGGCGACGACGGGGTGCAGGATCGCATCCTCGATCGCACCGAGGAGATCATCGGGCACCTGGATCGGATGGGACTCCGCCCCTTCATCGTCGGAGGCACCCTGCTGGGAGCGGTCCGCGACGGGGCACTGCTTCCGCACGACGACGACGCCGATGTCGCCTACCTCTCGACCTGCACGAACCCGGTCGACGTCGCCCGCGAGGGCCTCGCCGTCGGGCACCGGCTCGAGGCGTTCGGCTACGAGCTCGTCCGCCACAGCGCCACCCACATGCAGCTCCACTTCCGCGAGCCGGGAGGCGGGGTCGACCACTACGTCGACGTGTTCGCCGCGTTCTTCACCGACGACGGGCTGATCAATCAGCCGTTCCACGTGCGCGGGCCGATGCGCACGGAGCAGATGCTGCCCTTCGGCTCGGCGGCCATCGCCGGGCGAAGCTTCCCAGCGCCGGCCGACACCGACCACTGGCTGACCATCAACTACGACGAGAACTGGCGCACCCCGATCCCGGGGTACCGGCTCGTCACGCCCCTCGACACCCGCCGCCGCTTCGAGAACTGGTTCGGCCTCTTCAACAGCGACCGCGAGTTCTGGGACGATCGGCATCGCCGCGGTGCGGATGAGACCGGCAGCGGCACGGACTGGATCCTGCATCATGCCCCGGAGCTGCGCGCCGGCACGTGCATCGACCTGGGCTGCGGCACCGGCAGCCTCGGAGCCGCGCTGCGCAACGGACCCGGTGGAGCCCGCGAGGGCGCCTCCGGATCGCATGCCGCCGAGTTCGCCCGGCGGATCGTCGCGGCGGACTACAGCCGCGCCGCGTTCGAGGCCGTCGCCGCTCGGGGCGACTCGGGCATCCATCCCGCGACCGTGAACCTGCTCCAGCTCGACGCGCTCGCTCTGCCCCGCGACGCCGGTATCAAGGGCGCGTTCGACCTGGTGGCCGACCACGTGCTCGACCAGGTCGATCCGCAGGCGGTGCCGCAGGCGCTCCGGCTCATACGCATGGCGCTCCGCTCCGGGGGAACCGTGCTCGCGACGTGCCACGCTCGCCGGGATCCGGATCGACCGGATGCGGATCCGACCAACCGCTTCCTGCCGCACGAGCGTTTGAGGCGCCTGGCCGCGCCGCTCGGGCTCGACGTCGAGATCACCCCGCTCGCGCCCCGCTCGCGCGAGCGCCGGCGCCGCCCGTACGGTGCGCGATTCCGCCTCCGCCACTCACCCCTCGAGGAGTCACCATGAAGCAGCGATTCAAGCGGTTCGCCCGGAGCGTCCGCGATGCCCTGCCGGGCGGCCCGCGCGGTTCATTGCGGGCGCGGGTCGAACGCCTCGAACGCGAGCTCGACGAGTGCCGGCGCGACAGCCGGCGCGCGGCGGAGCTGCTCGACCTCGTCGAGGAGCGCCTGACACCGCGGAGCGAGGCCGACCGGGCGTAGGGAGCGGTCGGCGCACCGCCGCGCCGGCAATCTCTCCGGGCGTATTGCGCGCTCCCTCCGCCGTGCGGAGGGAGCGCGCAAGTGAGAACTCTCGGCCTAGGAGGCGTAGTAGGCGCGGTACAGGAACTTCGCCATCACCGTGCGGTTGACCTTGCTGCTCGACTTGAAGTAGCGCTTGCCGCCCTTCTTCGCACCGGTGTAGACGCGTTCGTTGTACATCCACGAGACGGCCTTGAAGTTGAAGCTGCTGCTCTTCTTCAGGTCCGCGTAGGGCGACTTCGAAAGCGCCGGATACGAGGAGTCGTGCCCGGTGAGCACGAAGATCGCGCGCGCGATCTCCCCGCGGGTCGCGGCCTTGGTCGGGGCGAAATAGCGCTTGCCCTTCTTCTTCGTGCCGGTGATGAAGCCGTTCTCGTAGGCGTAGGCGATCTGCTTGTAGCCCGAGCGGCTCGTCTTCACATCGGCGAAGGGAGACTTGCTGGGCGGGGTGTAGCTCGCCGGCGGGTTCGCGTTCCACATCAGCCGCGCGAGCAGGTCGTGGGTCACGGTGCCCTTCGGGCTGAAGGTGCTCCCGTTGATGATGCCCTGCTCCTTCATGAACGCGATCTCCGTGTAGCCGTCGGCGCCGTAAAGCACGTCCTTGTAGGGCGGCGACTGCACGTTGACCTTGGCGGAGACCGATCCCTTGCCGGTGATGTACCCCTTGGCCGAAGGCCGCACCTTCACGCTGATCTGCTTGCCGATGTCGGAGCGCGTCGTCTTGTAGCTCGACTTCGTCGCCTTCTTGATCGCCTTGCCGTTGCGGTACCACTGGTACTTCTGCGTGATCTTCTTGGGCGTGCCGCCGAACGTGGTCTTCCAGCTGCCGCTCGTCTTGACCTTGAGCGTCTTGCCCGCGATCGGATCGCCGCCGCCCGAGACGGACGCCGTGACCGACTTGCCGCCGTTCTTGAAGCCCTTGCGGAACTCGACCCGTACCTTGGCCTTGGTCGAATTGGTCTCGAGCACGGTGATGCGCACGCCGTTCTGATACGGGTACATCTTCTGGCCGGCGGCCATGCCCTGCGCCTGCCCGTTCGTCGGGTTCCCGTAGTACGTGTACGTCGTACGGGGAGCGAGCACCGAGCTGCGGATGTTCCGGTACGTGTGCCACTTGCCGTTCCACTTGTAGCGGCCCTTCGCGTAGCTCTTCAGCACGCGGACGCCGGTGGTGATCTGGCCTTCGGCCGGAGCCGAACCCTGCCAGGCGCTGATCGCCCCGCCGATGCCGCTGTCCTGGCCCGTGCCGGTGCGGTACTCGACGAAGATCGTCCCGCTCTTGCCGCCGTTCACCTTGAGGCCGCGGCGGCCCGAGTCGGCCGAGGCCGCGTAGATCCAGAGATCCTGCACGGCGCCCTTCTTCGAGCTGACCGACTTGATGCTGCTGTTCGCGACGCCGAGCTCGTACTTCTGCGCGATGTTCAGGGCCGGGGGCTTCGCGGTGAAGGCGTCGCCCATCACGCTCCAGCGATCGTTGTACTCATTGTCGGTGCACGTGCTGAACGGCCGCTTCACCTGGTAGGGGTAGCCGTCCCACGTCCACTTGTGGCCGGTGTCGATCCTGCCGGAGAGGGAGTTGACGTTGCCGCAGGTACGGGACTGCGCATGGCCGAGTCCGAGATTGTGGCCCATCTCGTGCGCGGTGATGTCGAGGCCCATATTCGCACTGGTCACCGGATCGGCGTACGCCAGGTCCGTCCAGATGGTCCCGCCCTGATGGAAGGTGGCCCCGATGCTGGCGAGTCCCGCCGGACCGCAGTTGCCCTGCTCCACGAAGACGAGGAGGTGGCGGTAGCTCTTCTCGAAGTAGCTGACGGTCTTGCCGAACTTCTTCGCCGCGTACTTCCAGAGCGCGGGCATGTTGCAGTAGTCGCGGTAGCTGCTGGAGGACTTGTAGCCCTTGATCGAGAGGCCCTTGAACTTGCCGCCCGTCTGCTTCTTCCAGTAGGTCCCCGTGTCCGTCGCGATCTTCTTCACCGTCGCCGAAGTGAATCCGGTGCCGATCGGGTTCTTGAAGTTGAAGATGTAGACCTTGTGCGTCTTCTTGCTCGGAGCCTTCACCGCGGCGAGCGGCGCGCTGACCGTTCCCGAGAGCGTCACGCGCTGCGTCGCCGCACCGGCTGCTGCGACAGCCTCGGCCGTCGGGATCGGGCCTGCGACGTCGATCCGATCCTGCACCGTCTGCTGGACGGCGTCGCTCAGGACGATCTCGCCGGCGAATTCCTGGCCGGTCGCGATCTCACCGTCGAAGGATCCCTCATCGACCGGCAGCATGTCGCCGTCCTCGGTCGTGAGCCACACTCCGCCGGCCGCCGGGTCGACGTTGTCGGAGCGCACCGCTTCGTCACCGGAAGCTGCGTCGCCCTCCACCGCGCCGTCATCCGCTGTGCCATCGGCGTGGTCGTGATCCACGTCGCCCTCATCGCCCGGGGTCTCGTCCGCGATCATCGCCGCGCTCTCCGCGTGGATGACCATCAGCGAACCGTTCACCGGCACCGACACGGGAGCCGCCTCGAGCTCCTCGGGCACCTCGACCGGCTCGACCTCGTCGACGACCTCGACGGTCGGCGAGGCCACGGCCGCATCCGCCGCCGCCTCGGCCGTGGCGCCATCGTCGACCGCCGGCTGCGCCGTGTCGAGCGACTGCGCGGGCTGCTCGGCCGGTTCCGTCACCGCTGAAGGTGCCGGCGAGGCCGTAGCGTCCTCCTGGGTGCTGCAAGCGGTGAGCGTGCTGAGGAGCATTGCCCCAGCGACGACCCCGCCGATCAGTGAGCGCCCTGTCGCGCGCATGTGTGCCTCCTTGGCCGTACCGGCATAGTGTCCGATAATCCTAGGCGAATTCTCGCCATCGCGCGCAGCCTCGGTTAGGGTGGAACGGATTGTCGCTAGGTTCAACATGCACTTGAAGGTAAGAGATATGACGTTCAAGAAGGCCCGCTCCACCGCCCTCGCGGTGATCGCCGGTGCCGCCGTGCTCGCCTCGAGTCTCGTCGCCGTCACCGCCGCACCCACCCCCGCGCAGGCGTGGTCAACTACGGACTTCAAGGCGGGCAGCATCATCGACGACGCGCTCTTCTACGACGGCACGGCCATGACCGCGAGCCAGATCCAGACCTTCCTGAACAGCCGCGCGAAGTGCATCATCGGCACCTCCGGCTACGAGGCCGGAACGAAACGGAACGGCAACACCATCGCCGAGAAGTGCCTGCGCAGCTACAAGGCGAAGACCACGAGCAAGGCCGCCAACAGCAACTGCAAGGCATACAGCGGCAAGAGCAGCGAGACCGCGGCGCAGATCATCGCGAAGGTCGGCAAGGCGTGCGGGATCAGCCCGAAGGTCCTGCTCGTGACCCTGCAGAAGGAGCAGAGCCTCGTCACCGACACCTGGCCGTACGAGATCCAGTACGATCGCGCCATGGGCTACGCCTGCCCCGACAGCGGCCCGGGCGGGTCTGCCAACTGCGACAAGAACTTCTACGGCTTCTTCAACCAGGTCTACAGCGCGGCCTGGCAGTTCAAGAACTACAAGTCCTACCCGATGTCCGGCATCAAGCAGGGCACCACCTCGACCATCAAGTACCACCCGAGCAACAGCTGCGGCACCTCGAAGGTCAAGATCGCCAACTACGCGACCGCGGCGCTCTACACGTACACGCCGTACCGCCCCAACACGGCGGCGCTGAACGCCGGCTTCGGCAGCGCGAACAACTCCTGCTCGTCGTACGGCAACCGCAACTTCTTCAACTTCTGGAACAGCTGGTTCGGCTCGGTGCGCGCGAACCTGCAGATCACCGGCGCGATCAAGAAGGTCTACGACGCGGCCGAAACCGCCGGTGCCTCCTACGGCGCCGCGGTCTCGCCGCGCAAGAAGATCACGGCCAACGGCGGCGGCTATCAGATGGTGTTCGAGAACGGCATCATCACGACCTCCACCAAGCTCGGCAAGACCTACGGCATCCAGGACAGCTCGGCCTACGCGAGCGACACCTGGGCGACCGCCTACCTCGCGAAGGGCGGGGCCTCCGGCTCGTGGGGCTTCATCGCCGGAGAGACGCAGCAGCCCGGCTACCGCACGCTCGCGTTCCAGAACGGCACCGCTATCGCGAACAGCAGCACCATCAACGGCGTGCGCTACCTGCCCTCGCGGATCTACGCGGCCTGGGTCGCGCCCGGCGCCAAGTCGTCGCAGATCGCCTCGGGCCCCTACGGCTGGCCCACCGCCGACGCCTACATCCCCGCCTCGACGGCCGCGAGCCAGCACTTCGAGAAGGGCACCCTCATGGCGGCGGGGTCGAAGAGCACGCTCGTCGACGCCACCGACCTGAAGCAGTGGAACGCGCTCGGCGGCTACAGCGCCATCGGATTCTTCACCGGCAACACGGCCACCTTCGATGGGAAGCGCTACCGCACCACCCAGAAGGGCACCGCCTACTTCGCCGACGAGCAGACGCAGGTCTTCCTCCCCAACGGTGCGCTGCGCACGGCCTACATCGCCGCGAAGGGCCCGAAGGGCACGTGGGGCTGGCCCGCAGCCGCACCGGGCAACATCACCGGCGGCGCACGCATGAAGTTCTCGAACGGGTACAGCGTCCACCGCACGGCCAAGGCGAAGACCTACTTCATGGCGGGCAAGACCTACAACGACTGGGTGAAGCGCGGCGGCGTCAAGTCGGTGCTCGGCTACCCGACGGCCAACACCAAGGTGCTCGCCGACGGCAGCTTCCAGCGCTACGCGAAGTACGCGATCTTCTACGGCCCGAAGAAGACGATCCAGCTCAAGCGCGAGACGATCGTGAACGACTACCTCGCGGCCGGCGGCCCGGCGACCGCCTGGGGTTGGCCGACGGCGAAGAAGACCATCAGCGGCGGCAAGCGGATGACGCTCTCGAACGGCTACGTGCTCTACGAGAAGAGCCGGAACCGGACCGTCTTCGTCTCGAAGGAGTCCTACCAGGACTGGTCGAAGCGCGGCGGCACCAAGGCGTCGATCGGCTACCCGAGCGCCAGCACGAAGACCGTCTCGGACGGCTCCTACCAGCAGTACAGCAAGCACTACGTCTACTTCGGACCGACGAAGAAGATCGCGTTCAAGAAGGGCGCCGTCACCAAGGCCTACATGGCGGCCGGCGGCCCGAAGAACAGCGGCTGGGGCTGGCCCGTGGCGAAGCAGCAGACCGCAGCGAACGGCACGATCACGGTGGCGTTCTCGGGCGGCACGCTCAAGATCACGAAGTCGGGCGCGGTCAGCTTCAAGAAGACTCCGTCGACGAGTGTCGCCGACCCGCAGGGCCCGGGGTCGGAGGAGGCGCCGCAAGAGGACGCCTCGAAGGACGAGGGATCCGACTCGTCCGCCGAGTGAGTGCGCCGCTCGGGTCCGATCCTGCGTCCAGGCAGGATTCAGCCGTCAGGCCTTATCGGCGGGGAGCCCCCCGGCCACGAAACGGCGGAAGAGGATCCGCTTCGCCCACGCCGGCATGAGCCGGTAGGCCCCCTTGACCACGACGTTGCGCAGGTACTGCCCCGTCGTGACGAACCCCATGCGGCGCAACTCCCCCTGCAGACGCCACTCGGTGCGAGCCTCGGTCCAGCCGCCGCGTCGCGCGAAGGCCCCGGCCCCCACCCGGTACCGCAGGAGCGGCTCGGCGATGTTCTCGACCCGCGCACCGCCGGCGATCATCCGCACGCCCAGCCAGTAGTCCTCCATCTTGCCGAAGCGCTGATACCCGCCGACGCCCTCGACGGCAGCGGCCCGGTACATCATCGTCGGGTGGTTGAACGGGTTGTGCGTCCGGGCGTGGGCGCGGATGCGCTCCGCCCCGACCGGGGGGACGCGCACCGCGGCGGGTGTCGCCGGATCCTCCTCGAACTCCGTCATTCCCGTCCCGACGAGATCGTACCCCTGCTGGATCAGCTCCCACTGCCGCGCGAAGCGCTCGGGCGTCGAGACGTCGTCCGCATCCATGCGCGCCACGACCTCGGTGCGGCACGCCGCGAGGCCGGCGTTCAGCGCTTCCGTCAGGCCGCGGTTCTCGGGCAGCGCCACGATCTCCACCGGGATCGGCGACGTCTCGACCAGGCGGCGCAGCTCGACCGCGAGCTCCGACGGCACCGGCCCGTCCTGCACGATCACGGCCGCGGCGGGGCGGAGCGTCTGGCCCTGCACCGAGCTCTCGAAGGCGAGCCGCAGGAACTCCGGGCGATCCTTCGCGTACACCGGGAGGAGCAGAGAGAATCCGTCACCGCGTCGGGGCGGCCTCCGCGTGCCGCCATCCGTCACTGCGCCGTCCTTCCTCACCGCGTCATCACCCGTCGCCGCACCGTCGTCCATCACCGCACCAGCCTATTCGAGGCGCCCGGGAACGACGACGGGCGCCCACCCCGAGGGATGAGCGCCCGCGCGCCGTGCGGAGAACCTGCTAGCGCAGGTCGACCGGCGCCTCCATGACCGTGAAGGTCGTCGAGCGCGTCACGAACTTGTAGCCGCGCTTCCAATAGCTCACCTGGAGCGTGATCTCCTGGCCAACGTGCTCGAAGCCGGGCGTGAACGACGCGTCGTAGGACTCGTTCCCGTTCTGATCGCTCCACAGGTAGTCGACCCGCACGCCGCTCTGCGAGAACTTCGCCTTGGTCACCGTGACCGGCACGTCGACCGTCGCGACACCGTCGACCAGGCCGTTGACCGACTGCGGCGTGACCTGCGTCAGGCTCGCCGCCTTCAGCTGCTTGCCGTTGCTCCAGTAGGTCTGCGCCTTGTAGCCGGACTTCTTGGCCTTGACCAGCGCGTAGACGTACGCACCGGTCTCGTTCGCGGTCAGCTTGTAGCTCGTCTTCTTGGCGCCCGAGATCTTGCCGTCCTTACCCACACCGCCGTAGCGGTACCAGGTGTAGGTGAACTTGGTGCCCTTCGGGAAGCCGGAGGGCTTCACCTTCAGCACCTTGCCGACCTTCGGCGATCCCGTCGCCTTGGCCTTGGCCTTGTACGAGAAGTCCTTGACCGACTTCACCGTCTTCTTGTCGAAGTTGATGTCGATGGCCTTCTTCGACTTGACCGTGATGGTCTTGCCCTTCGACAGGCTCTTACTGCTCGTGCCGAAGACCTTCGTGGGGACGTAGGTCTGCTTCTTGCTGTTCCACTTGGCCTTGGCCAGCTTGTAGCTGCCCGGTGCGACCCAGCCGTAGCTGGAGTGCGCCCACTTCTTGGTCTTCGCGTCGAAGAGCATCAGGTATTCGTTGCTCTTGAGCGACTTGACGGTGGCGTAGACGTTCCCCTTCGCCTTCGTGGAGAGGTTGTGCTTCGCCTTCTTCTTGGAGCTGCTCACCTTGACGGTCTTCGCCTTGGCGCAGACGGCCGACGAGAGCCCGTACGGCGTCTTCGCGCTCTGGGCGTACCCGTTGTAGACGATCCGGTACGATCCCGACTTCGACGTCTTGAGCGTGTAGGTGCTGCCCTTCCACGTGACGCTGTCGTAGCCCACCCAGTTGCACTTCGAGTCGTAGACGTCGAGGTACCCGGACTTCGATGCGTTGAGCTTCTTGTTGCCCGAGAACGTCACCTTGCCGGTGATCGTGTACGTCGTGGCCGCGGTTGCCGCGGTCGGCGCGAAGCCGACCAGGCCGCCGATCAGTGCGGCGGTGCCGAGCCCCGCCAGCGCGCTGCGCCACCGACTGGCAGCGCTTCTCTCCGTCGTGTTCACAGGTTTGCTCTCCGTTCGTCGTCAAGGACCCCGACCAACGGCAGGCCGCCCAGCACGGGTCGTACCGCGTTCCCCCCGAGAATCGGCTGTGATCCAACCTCATAGAAAAGTACCACACAGCTGGGAGTCCGCCCAGAGTCCTTCGACGCTCAGGCGGCGGGTAAGCATCACCCCGCCGCCGAGGGAGCGCGCTACCCGTCGGAGCTGCGGATCCGCGCCATCACGTCGTCCGGGACTCCGGCCCCCGCGAGCACCTGCTCGTTCGGGAGCGGGGCACGACCCCAGCCCTCGCGCCAGCCGCGTCGCAGGCAGTCGCGCAGCTGCGCACGATCCTGCGAGGCCCGCATTGTGCGCACCCAACGCCGCGCCGTCGCGCCGATGTAGAGCAGCTTCTCCCCGAGCTTCAGCGACCGGCTGCACCGGAACACCCACAGCTTGTTGCGCACCTCGAAGAAGAAGCGGGCGCCGGGATCCTGATCGCTCGATCCGCGGATCTTCGTCTTGTGCGTCACCACAGATCCGGGCACGTAGAGGCCACGAGCGCCGTTGAGCAGGCGTGCCGAGTACTCGAAGTCGTCGTTCCAGAGGAAGTAGTCGGCGATCGGCAGACCGAGCTCCCTCACCCGCGGCGCCCGCAGGAACGCGGAGACGAACGAGATCGACCGGATGGCCATCGCATCGACCGACGCCGCGCGATCCCGCTCCGCACGGGTCGCCCCGATCTTCGCCTTCGGCGTGTTCATCGGATGGTCGTCGCCGTCGGTCCAGACCACGCGAGAGCCCATCACGGCGAGATCGTCCTGTCCCGTCGCCCGGTACCGCTCGTGCGCGGCGAGCGCACCTGCCAGCGCCTCCGGCCCGGGCACCGTGTCGTCGTCCATCACCCAGATCCAGTCGACCTCGGGATCCGCGAGCGCAGCCGCGATCCCGACCGCGAAGCCGCCGGCCCCGCCCGTGTTCTCGGAGAGCCGGATCAGCCGGGCCCGCTCCCCCCACGGCCCATCCGCGGCGAGCGACTCCTCGGCGAACTCGCCCGAACCGTCGTCACTCGCGTTGTCGACCACGATCAGCCGATCGACCGGACGCGACTGCGCGGCGAGCCCCGCAAGGGCCTCGCCCAGCAGCTCGCGCCGATTGTAGGCCACCATCACCGCGGTCACGCGCACGCTCATCACCCCTGTCCGCCGTTCCGGCACAGTTCAGTCTACGGCCGCCGCTACCGGCGACCCTGCGCGAACCAGCCGGTGATCGCGTCGGCAACGGCGCCGCCGTTTCGCAGCACCCAGGTGTTCGTGAAGTGGTGCTTGTCGCGGTACACCAGAACATTCCCCTGCACCGCCTCGCAGGTCGCCTCCGGGCAGGCGTCCCGCGCGATGTCGACGAAGGTGAAATCACCGAAATCCGAGAAGTCGAACTCCGCGTCGTCCTCGTAGAAGTCCGAGCGCGGCAGCGCGCACGCGTCCGCCCCGTCCCGCTCCACGCAGTCGGGCACGTCGAAATCGAAGCGGGGGTTGTCGCGGATCCCGACCATCGGGATCCCGTGCTCCGCCAGCTCCTCGAAGTAGGCCGCGTACCCCTCGGGGACCTCATCCCGTCCGTCGTCCTGCAGCGTCGCGAGCACGACGACGAGGTCGGGCCGGTCGTCGATCAGCCGCTGCAGCACCTCGGCGGACCAGGGGATGCAGCTCGGATCCCGCACCTCGGGCATGAGCTCCATGTCGGCGAAGCCGCAGCGGAGCTTGATGTAGGGCGTGACCTTCGCCCCGACCTCCTGGGCCGTGCGCAGCACGAGATCCATCCACTGCCCCGAGTGCGAACCGCCGACGACGGCGATCGTGACGTCTCCGTCCTCGTCGCCGAGCACGCAGCTCTTCACCTCCGGGTCGTCGTACTGCTGATGGCAGCGCATCGAATAGAAGTCGGGGACATCGTCGCGCGCCAGGGCCGGCGCCGGCACGATCTCGTCGTCCGGGATCTCGTCGCCGTCGATGGCCGCCTGCTTCAGCACGACCGCCCGCTCCTGCTCGCGCTCGAGCGCCTGGTCCCAGTAGCTCAACGCCGCGAACGCGGGCGCCATCATCAGCACCGTCGCCACGAGCGTCGCGGCCGCAGAGCCCTGGATCCGCTTCCAGTCCCGCACCGGCGTCTCGACGAACCGCGTCGTCGCATACGCGAGCACCGCGGAGAGCGCCAGTATCGCGAGGCCGCCCTTCAGCCCCACCTGCTCGCCGAAGCGATGCCGGTACAGCACCAGGATCGGCCAATGCCAGAGGTAGAACGCGAACGAGGCGTTCCCGAACCAGACCAGCGGCCCGACGCTGAGCAGGATCGGTGCGCGCCGCGACGCCGCACTGATCATGATCAGGATCGCCGCCGTCACCGGGATCAGCGCCGCCCAACCGGGGAACAGCGCCGAGACGTCCATGGTCGCGCCCAGCCCGATCAGAGCGATCAGCCCGACCCACCCCATCGCAGCGGCGAGCCCCTTCTGCGCGAGCCCGCGGGTCATCAGGAGGAAGAGGATCGCGCCGGCCATGAACTCCCAGCCGCGCGCCAGCGAATGGAAATAGGCCGCCGGCTGATCCACCGCCGTGAACCAGATCGCGAACGCGAACGATGCCGCGAAGGTCAGCGCGAGCACCGCGAGCGTCGTCCCCCTCGCACCCCAGCCGCGGCGCTTCGCGAGCGACACCGCTACGAACAGCAGCAGCGGGAAGAGCAGGTAGAACTGCGCCTGCAACGACAACGCCCAGAACTGCTGGAACGGCGACGCCGCCATGCCGTCCTGCAGATAGTCGGCGTTCGAGGCGATCAGCAGCCAGTTCTCGAAGTGGAACAGCGACGCGAAGCCGTGCGGGATCGCGTACTGCCACGCGCTGTGCGGCATGAACAGGAGGGAGGCCACGGCCGTTCCGATGATCACGACGACCGCCGAGGGCGTGATCCGGCGCAGCGTGCGCATCCAATAGCGGCTCATCACCTGCACGCGCGCGCGGAACGTCTCCGATTCCGCCATGCGCATCAGCGACTTCGCCGCGAAGTACCCGGCCACGACGAAGAACACGTCGACCGCGCCCGACACCCGCCCGAACCAGATGTGGTAGACCGCGACCATCAGCGCCGCGACGGTGCGCAGCCCCTGCACGCCGTTCAGATACGCCGGCATCCGCGTGTCCGTCGGAGACGTCGCGTCACGCGCAGGAGCTTGCTGTACAGACATACCCGGACAAGTCTAAGAGAGTTTCTTAGAAAGATGCGACCGGCTGCGGCGCGCGAGCGATCCTCAGCCCTCTTCCTCCTCGGGCGGAGAGGCCTTCTTCACCGCCTTGCGCACCAGCTTCCCGATCTCGTCGTAGCGGGGGTACTCGGGGTCGACCTTCGGCGGGATGAGGTTCAGGCTCACCGGGTCGAACTCGCGCGCCTTCGCCGCGAGATCGACGAATCGGCCGAGCATCGACTCCGGGATGTCGGTCTCGACGATGCTCTTGCCCGCGCTCGCCACCTCCTGGAACCGCAGCAGCACGTTCGACGGGTTCATCTGGGCCAAGATCGCGGCCTGCAGCTCGCGCTGGCGCTCCATGCGGGCGTAGTCGCCCGTCGCCGAGCCGTAGCGCGAACGGGCGAACCAGAGCGCGTGGAAGCCGTCGAGGTGCTGCTCGCCGGGCTCGATGTACCCCTCGACGCCGTTCCCGTCGGCATCGCCGCCGATCGGGAGCCGCTCGTCGACCGTCACCGTGACGCCGCCGAGCGCGTCGATGAGCTTCTCGAACCCCTGCATGTCGATGAGCACGTAGAACTGGACGGTCAACCCGGTCGCCCCAGAGACGGCATCCTTCGTGGCCTCGATGCCCGGCGACGAGCCGCGCGACACGGCGTCGGCGTAGAAGCCCTCGTACATCGGGTCCTGCAGCGTCTCGACCTCGGCGAAGAGCGCATTCAGGTAGCAGGTCGTGAGGCAGCCGCCCCAGTCGCCGAACGCGTTCGGCCCCACGCCGAAGCCGTTCGGGTGGATTTCGTGCATGGGCGACGTCTCGGGGAACGGCATCTGCTGCAGCTCGCGCGGCAGCCCGACCATCGCCGAACGCCCCGTCTCGGCGTCGACCGTGATGAGCGAGATGCTGTCGGGGCGCAGCCCCTCGCGGTCGGCCCCGGCGTCGACGCCGAGCAGCAGGATGTTGTAGCGACCGTCGACCGGCTCGACCGCCGGCGCGCCCCCGCCGAAGATGTCGCCGATCGCGCCGCGCAGGGTGCCGACCGTGCTCACCGTCCAGGCCGCGCCGAGCACCGGTACCACGGTCAGCAGCACCGAGAGCATCGCGACCGGGAGGCGCCAGCCGGGCGAGACGCGGACGATGCGCGTCAGCCGTAGCGTGTCGAAGCCGAGGATCAGCCAGAGCACGGCGTACAGGACGATCACGCCCTGAAGCACGAGCAGGACGATCGGGTTCGTGAACACCGAGAGCGTGAAGACGCGGGCCCAGGCGAGTCCGGCCAGGCTGACCGCCGCCGCGACCAGGAGGATGACCGTCGCGGTCAGGCCGAAGCGGCCGAGGCGCCGGTTGCCGGCGAGCAGCTGTGCGCTGCCGGGCAACACGAAGCCGAGCAGCACGAGCCAGCGCGCCCGCTTGTTCATCAGCGGAGCGGAGTCCGTGTCGGGGTTCCGCAGCGGGCGTTCGAGTTCGATGCTCACGCCGCGGCACCGCCAGTGCGATAGCCCTGCGGGTTGGCCGACTGCCACGCCCAGCTGTCGCGGCAGGCCTCGGCCAGGGAGCGGACCGTGCGCCAGCCGAGTTCGGCGTTCGCCTTCTCCGGGTTCGCGACGACCTCGGCGACATCACCTGCGCGCGGCTGCACCACTTCGTACGGGACCGGACGCCCCGAGGCCTCCTCGAACGCCCGGACAACCTCGAGCACGCTCGATCCGGTGCCCGACCCGAGGTTGTACGCCGTGACGCCGGCGCCGATCCGTTCGAGGGCCGCGACGTGCCCCTCGGCGAGATCCATCACATGGATGTAGTCGCGCACCCCGGTGCCGTCGACGGTCGGATACGAATCGCCGAACACGCTGAGCCGGTCCCGCACGCCCACTGCGACTTGGGAGATGAACGGCATCAGGTTGTTCGGGATGCCCGCGGGATCCTCGCCGATGCGCCCGGACGGATGGGCGCCGACCGGGTTGAAGTAGCGCAGCAGCACGGCTGCCAGCTCCGGTCGGGCCGCCTGCGCGTCGCGGATGATCTGCTCGTTCATCGCCTTCGACCAGCCGTAGGGGTTGGTGAGGCCCTGACCGACCGGATGCTCCTCATCCTGCGGCAGGTACTGCGGGTCGCCGTAGACCGTCGCGCTCGAGCTGAACACGAGTCTGTCCACCCCGCGGTCGCCCAGCAGCTCGAGGAGGTTCAGCGTCGAGTCGAGATTCGTCCGGTAGTAGCGGATCGGCTGCTGCACGGACTCGCCCACGGCCTTGAGCCCCGCGAAATGGATCGCGGCGTCGAAGTCCTGCCCGGCGAGCGCCGCCGCCACCGCCGAGTTCGGCGCTGCGAGTTCGACCTCGACGACCGGTATCTCCGCGCCCGCGAGCTCCTCGACCCGGCGCACGGCCTCGCGGCTGCTGTTCGAGAAATCGTCGAGCACGAGCACCTCGTGACCGCGCTCGAGCAGCACCAATGCCGTGTGGGTGCCGATGTAACCGGCGCCGCCGGTGAGGAGTACGCGCATGGGTTCAAGGGTATGCCGGGTCCTCCGCCGAGACCTCCGAACCCGCCGAAAGCATGCCGAACACGCCATACTCCGGAAACTCTGATATTCGATCCGAAACCATTACATAGAATCGATTTCGTCCGACCAATTTCAGAACGCCGAGGAGGATCGTGGCCACACTCACGCTCATCGGCGAACCGTTCCCGGACTGCGAAGCCGCCGCACATGCCGAAGGTGCGAGGGAACTGACCCGCGCCGTCGCCGAGACCGCGCCGCGGGGCTGCAGCGCACGGTTGCTCGTCGCGTCCGATCGGCCCGCGCCGGCCTTCGAGAATGCCCGTGCCAGCACCGAACGGCTGCCGCTGAACGCCACGATGCTGCCGGTTCTCTGGCGCACGGGCGTCACCGCTCGCCCGCTCGACGGCGAGATGGTGCATGCCATCACCCCGTTGGTCGCGCTCCGCGCGCGCGGTGAGGACGACGGATCCCAGTCGTCGGTCATGGTGCCGCACGCGCTGGGCTGGTTGGCCCCCGAGGCGATGGGCGCCGCGACGGCGCGCCAGTACCGCGCCTTCGTGAAGCGCGCCGTGAAGCACGCCGACGTCGTGCTCACCCCCACCCATGCCACCGCCTCGGCATTGCAGGAGCGCTTCGGCACGGACATCGTGGTGCAGGTCCTGCCGCTCGCGGCACCCCCGTCCTTCCTCCCGGCCGGAGATTCGGCCGATCGGCGCACCGCGCTGGGCCTGCCGGCGCGGTATCTCGTGACGACCGCGGTACCCGGCGAGGCGGGACGCCTGGAGTGGCTGCTCCAGACCCTCGCCTCCGACCCGTCGCTGCCGCCGCTCGTCGTGCTGGTGGGCTCGATGCCCGCCGAGCACGCGGTGGAGCAGACGCACGAGACCGGCGGTGGCGATTCGGGGCGTGGAGGCGCGGCACCCGCGCCGGCCGCTGCCGCAGCATCGCAGCCGGCGCCGCAGCCGGATCATGCGGATCAGGCCGCCGATTCGGTCGCCGCGGCCATCCCCGACGCGCTGCGGGGCCGCGTGCGCATCGTGCGTCCGCGCGAACTCGCAGACATCGGCGCAGTGCTCTCCGGCGCGACCCTGCTGGCGCTCCCGCAGCCGCTGATCGGTACCGGCTACGACGTGCTCGGCGCGCTCTCCGCGGGGGTCCCCGTGCTGCACGGCGGTTGCGCGGCGGTCGCCGAGCTGGCCCTCGACGCGGGCGTCGCAGCCGCGGATGCGCAGTCGTTCGCAGCCGAGCTCGTCCGGCTCTGCGCCGACGGGCCGGAACGGGACCGGCTCGGGGTGCTCGCGCAGGATCGCAGCCGCAGCTTCACCTGGGCCGGCACCGCGATGTCGCTCTGGGAGCTCCACGCGAACATCTGACTCCCGCTCTCGCGGGTACGCGCGGGCGGCGCGTCATCCCTCGATGAGACGCTGCTGCAGCGCGGCGTTCTTCTCCTCGACGAGGGCGGCGAGGCCGTCCGCGTAGGCGGCGAGCGCGGCGGCGAGCGCCGGATCCGAGGATCCGAGGATCCGCGCCGCAAGCAGGCCGGCGTTCTTCGCGCCGCCGATGCTCACCGTCGCCACCGGAATTCCGCCCGGCATCTGCACGATCGAGAGCAACGAGTCGATGCCGTCGAGCTTCGCGAGCGGCACGGGTACGCCGATGACGGGCAGCGTGGTCATCGACGCCACCATGCCGGGCAGGTGGGCGGCACCGCCCGCGCCCGCGATGATCGCCTTGAGGCCGCGGGCGGCGGCCCCGCGCGCGTACTCCACCATCTTGTCGGGGGTCCGGTGCGCGCTGACCACCTCGACCTCGTGCGCGATGTCGAACTCGCGCAGCACCTGCACGGCGTCGCTCATCACGCCGAAGTCGGAGTCGGATCCCATGATGACCCCGACCAGGGGCGCTCGTTCGCTCATGACACGATCCTATCCCGCGTCCGATACCGGACACGGGTGCGGAACGCCTCCTCGCACGGCCCTCGCCGGATCCTCGCCCGGCCCTCGCGGGGACGCGCTCAGTCGAAGGCGGCGGCTGCGGCCTGGGCTTCGGCGCGCACGGCGGCGAGATCCTGCCCGATCACCGTGACGTGGCCGACCTTGCGCCCGGGGCGCGGCAGCTTGTCGTAGCTGTGGATCTTGGCTCCGGGGTACTCGGCCAGCACGCGCGCGTAGCGCACGGGCATCGGGCCTTCGACCGGGCCGCCGAGCACGTTCACCATCACGGCGGCCGGCGCCGTCATGTCGGTCGACCCGAGCGGCAGGTCCGCGACCGCGCGGAGGTGCTGCTCGAACTGGCTGGTGACCGAGCCCTCGATCGAGAAGTGGCCGGAGTTGTGCGGGCGCATCGCGAGCTCGTTGACGAGGACGCGGCCGTCGCGGGCCTCGAACATCTCGACCGCGAGCACACCTGTCACGCCGACGCCCTCGGCGACCGTGCGGCCGATGCCGGCGGCCTCGTCGAGCGTCGCCGGGTCGGCGACCGGGGCCGGTGCGAGCACCTCGGCGCAGACGCCGTCGCGCTGGATCGTCTCGACCACGGGCCAGCTGCGCATCTCGCCCGATGGCCGCCGCGCGACCAGCTGGGAGAGTTCGCGCACGAAGTCGACGAGCTCCTCGACCAGCAGGTGGCCCCCGCGGCCGTCCTCGGCGAGGGCGGTGAACCAGTCGCGCACCTCGTCGGCCTGCGACACGACTCGCACGCCCTTGCCGTCATAGCCGCCGCGAGCCGTCTTCACGACGGCCCGGCCGCCGTGCTCGTCGATGAAGCTCTGCAGCGCCGCCTCGTCGGCCACGGCCGCCCAGTCGGGCACCGGCACGCCGAGAGCAGCGAGCTTCTGACGCATCAGGATCTTGTCCTGCGCGTACTGCAGCGCGTCGGGCCGGGGGTGCACGCTCACACCGCGGGCCTCGAGCTCGCGCAGGATCTCCTGCGGCACGTGCTCGTGGTCGAAGGTGACCACGTCGACCGTCTCGGCGAATGCGTACACGGTCTCGGGGTCGCGGTAATCGCCGACGGCGTCGGCCGCACGCGCGGCGCTCATACCCTCGGCCTCGGCGAGCACGCTGATCCCGAGCCCCAGATGGATCGCCGGGGGCACCATCATGCGAGCGAGCTGCCCGCCGCCGATGACGCCGATCCGGATGCTGCCGCTCTCGCCCACTGCCATGCCGTCCATTCTTCCACCTCTTCGCCTCGACTCGGTGACGGCGCCTGTGCCGGTGCCGGTGCGCCGGAGCCTCCAGGCATCCCGCGATCCGGATCCTGCCTGCCTGCCTGCCTGCGACCAGTAAATAGTTGACTTTCGTCAACCGATTCTCTATAGTTGACCTTCGTCAACCTTTTGGCGCCGGAGTCACCCGGCCCGCCACCCCACCCCGAACGTCAGGATCGCACCCCGCGCATGCCACAGTCCAATGACACCCGGCCGCACGCCTCCGCCGCATTCGAGACGCCGATCCTCACCGGTCGCGCGAAGAACCTCGCCCTCGCCGGCCTCTTCCTCGCGAACTTCGTCTCGATGCTGGCCATGAACGTCGTCGGCACCTCCATGCCGATCATCATCGCCGATATCGGCGGCACTCAGGCTGCCTTCACCTGGGTCGTCACCGCGACCATGCTCGCGAGCGCCGTCTCGACCCCGATCTGGGGGAAGCTCGCCGACCTCACCAACAAGAAGCTGCTGCTCCAGCTCTCCCTCATCATCTTCACGCTCGGCTCGGCCCTCGCCGGCCTCGCCCACGAGCCGACCTGGCTCATCGCCTTCCGCGTCGTCCAGGGCATCGGCGTGGGCGGACTCGGCGCCCTCGCCCAGATCGTGCTCGCCGAGATCGTGAGCCCGCTCGAGCGCGGCAAGTACATGGGCATCCTCGGCGCGATCATGGCGGTCGCGACCGTCGGCGGCCCCCTGCTCGGCGGATTCTTCACCGACACCATCGGCTGGCGCTGGAACTTCTACGTCGCCGCCCCCGTCGCGATCGTCGCGATCGTCATGCTGCAGCGCACCCTGCACCTGCCCGTCCGCAAGCAGAAGATCAAGATCGACTACTGGGGCGCCGCGCTCATCACTGCGGGGTTCTCGAGCCTGCTCATCTGGGTCACGCTCGCCGGCTCGAACTTCGACTGGTGGTCCTGGCAGACCGTGACCATGGTCGGCGGCGGCATCCTCGCCCTCGTCGTCGCCGTCTTCGTCGAACTCCGCGTCGAGGAGCCGCTGCTGCCGCTGACCCTCTTCGCGAACCGCACCTTCACGCTCTCCTCCATCGCGAGCATCGCCGTCGGCCTCGCGATGATGGGCACCGCCGTGTTCCTCGGCCAGTACATGCAGCTGGCCCGCGGCCGCTCCGTGATCGAGTCGAGCCTGCTCACGCTCCCCATGATGGGCGGCCTCCTGATCTCCTCCACGATCGTCGGGCAGATCATCACCCGCACCGGCAAGTGGAAGCGCTACATGGTGATCGGCGCGGTCGCGCTGTTCCTCGGGCTCGTCATGATGGGCCAGCTGCGATACGACACCTCGTACTGGTACGTGGGGATCTCGATGTTCATCCTCGGCGCCGGTGTCGGCATGACGATGCAGAACCTGGTGCTCGTGGTGCAGAACACGGTCGCCCCGCACGAGATGGGCGCCGCGAGCTCGGCGGTCACCTTCTTCCGGACCGTGGGCGGCACCGCCGGGATCTCGGTGATGGGGGCTCTCCTCGCCCATCAGGTCACGGAGTACCTCGCCGAGGGCTTCGCCAAGCTCGCGAAGACCGATCCCGCCGCGCTCGCCGGCACCGAGAAGCTCGAGGGCGGGACGCTGCCGAAGATCGCCGACCTCACGGCGCCCGTCCGCGAGGTCGTCGAGTCGGCCTACGGTCACGCGATCGGCAACATCTTCCTGGCCGCGGTGCCCGTCGCCATCGTCGCGCTCATCGCGATCGCCTTTCTCCCGAACAAGCCGCTCAGCACGCAGAGCAACGCCGAGAGGATCGCCGAACTGCAGCGCCGCGAAGCAGAGGGCCAAGCGGATCCCGTCGCCGAACGCGTGCTCGTAGACACCTCGACGACGGGCCCCATCATGCTGCCCGGCAACCGCCCCGGAACCGGCCCGTCGAATCGCGGCTAGGCTCGACAGCATGAACCGGCACCGTGCCCCCGAGAGCGGCGACCTGGATCCGCACCCCGGCGATCCCATCTCCGAGATCATCGCCGAGTTCTCGGAAGTCTTCGCCTTCGCTCGCACCCGCTGGAGCCACTACGCGGAGGAGGTCCACCCGGATCTCCGCGGCGTTGGAGTGATGGTGCTGCAGACCATCCTGCGCAAGGGCCCCGTCACCGCGACCGGAATCGGCCAGATGCTCGACATGGACAAGTCCGTGGTGAGCCGGCAGGTGGCGCGGCTGCGCGATCTCGAACTCATCGTGGCCGAACCCGCGGAGGACGATCGCCGCGTGATCCTCCTCACCCCGAGCGACCGCGCGGAGAAGCTGCTGACCGAGATCCGCGAACGCAACACGATCGCCTACCAGGAGCGCTTCGCCGGCTGGTCGCCGGAGGAGCTCGAGACGCTCCGAGCGGGGCTCCACCGTTTCAACGGCACCGCGCCCGGGTTGCACGCCGACGGCCCGGCGCGGCGCTGCGCCCGCGAGCACGGGGGCGGCGCGGCGCGCAGCGACTGAGGGGCGATCCGCCTTCCGGTCACAGTCCGGAGTACGCGTGCAGCCCCTTGAAGAAGACGTTCACGATCGTGAAGTTGAAGATCACGGCCGTGTAGGCGATGATCGACAGCCACGCCGAGCGCACCCCGCGCCAGCCGCGAGTCGCCCGCGCGTGGATGTAGCCGGCGTAGAGCACCCAGATGACGAAGGTCCAGACCTCCTTGGTGTCCCAGCCCCAGTAGCGGCTCCAGGCGGCCTCGGCCCAGATCGATCCGGCGATCAGGGTGAAGCTCCAGAAGACGAAGCCGATGATCGCCATGCGGTAGGCCAGGTCCTCGAGCCGCACCGCGCTCGGCAGGCTGCTGAGGAACCGCATGCCCACCGGCTCCCCCGCCGCCACCTGATTCTCGCGGCGGGTCTGCATCAGCTGCAGCACCGAGAGGCCGAAGGAGAGCGTGAGGAACCCCACCGCCAGCACGGCGACGAGGATGTGGATCACGAGCCAGTACGAATCGAGCGCCGGCGGGATCGGCACGATCGCCACGTAGAAGTTCAGCTTGGCGATACCGAGGAAGAGCACGAGCAGCCCCGTGACGAGCACCCCGAGGAAGCGGAGGTCGACGACGAACTGCACGAGCAGGAAGATGAGCGCGATCGAGAGCGTCGCAGTGAGCGCGAACTCGTACATGTTGGCGAACGGCACGCGTTCGGCACCGATGCCGCGCAGGATGGTCGCGGCGAGGTGGAGGGCGAAGCCGAGCACGGTGAGGGAGAACCCGATGCGCAGGGATCGGCTGCGGATCCCGCCGGCGGCACCGCCGGTAGCACCGCCGCTCCCCGTGCGCGACGCGGCCCGTCGCGTGAGCGTGGCGACCGATCCGCCGGCTTCCGCCGCCGCGCCCGCGCCGTGCGCGCGCCCGGTATCGCGGGGTTCCGCGGCACGGCCGTCGAGATCGTCGCCGCTGCGATTGGCGAGATCGATGGCGTAGAAGGCGAAGGCCATCGAGTACACGATCATCGCCGAGTAGAGCGCGAGCGTCGAGTACTGCTCCAGAGTTTCCAGCACAGCCACTCAGCCTAGTCTCAGGATGTCCGGAATCGCTGGGAGATCGCGGGACGACGACACCGACACGTTCAGCCTTTCTCGTCCATGATCGCGTTGCCGCCGTCGACGACCAGCACCTGACCGGTCACATACGAGGCACCGGGCGAGGCGAGGAACTCGATCACTGCGGCGACCTCGTCGGGGGTGCCGGATCGGCCGAGCGGTGTGGCGTCGCCCATGCGGTTCTCGTGCTCGGTCGCCGAGCCCGTGCGGATCCAGCCGGGGGCGACGGCGTTCGCAGTGGTGCCGGAGCCGGCCAGATCGACCGCCAGCGAACGGGTGAGGCCTACGAGGCCGGCCTTGCCCGCGTGGTAGCCGACGTCGCCGCGGTAGGCCAGGATCGGGCCCGACACCGACGAGACGGTGACGATGCGGCCGTGCTCGGCACGCACGAGGTGCGGGATCGCCGCTCGTGTCACGAGGTAGGCCGTCGTCAGGTTGCGGGTGACGGCGTGTTCGAAGCCGGCGCGGTCGAGGCCCTCGGCGGCGGCCGGCGCCTGCGGGTCCGACACCGAGGTCATGCCGGCGTTGTTCACGAGCACATCGAGGCGTCCGTAGGCGTGGATCGCCGCGCCGATCAGCGCGGCCGCTCCCGCCTCCTCGGTGAGATCGGCGACGACCGGCACCGCCCAGGGCGCGGGTTCGATGGTGGATCCGCCCGCTGCGCCCCGTGCTTCAGCGCTTCCGCTCGGCGGCGCTTCGGCGTTTTCGCGCATCTGTACGTCGGCGGCGATCCCCTCGAGCTCCGCCGCGCGAGCGACGATCCGCTCGCTCGTCGCGCCCACCACGACGCGGATTCCGGCGCGCACCAGCCTGGCCGCCGCGGCGAAGCCGATCCCGTCGGCCGATCCCGCGCCGCTGACGACCGCGACCCGCTCGTGCACGTGCATGGGGGCGCGCGGTTCGGCCCCTGCCTCTGGTAGTCCCTGTGCCATGCTCTGAGCCTAGCCACCGACTCGGGCCCGTCTGCGAGATCCTCGCTTACTGCGCGCACCCTCCCGAATCACCTTGCGGCGAAGATCTAGCAGGCACCCCCTAGGCCGTGGGCGTCTGCGGCTTCGCTGCCCGCTTCGGCTTCGGCGCCGGCAGCACGGACGAGGTGAGCTCGATCAGCTCGGCGAGCGAGTCGCGGTCCTCCCAGCGGTCGCCTCCGATGCGCAGGTAGAGCTTCGACCCGGGGTATGCCGGGGCCTCGTCGAGCGCGCCTGCGGCGTCCAGGTAGGCCTTCCCCTCTGGAGTGGGCTTGACGAAGAGTTCGTCGTCGCAGATGAAGGCGACGGGTTTGTCGTCGGCGTAGAGGCAGTACTCGCCGAACATCTTGCGCGTGCGCAGGTTCGGGAGCGCGCTCAGCTGATCGAGCAGGAACTCGACGGTGTCTTCTCGCGTGCCCATGCGCCCAGCGTAACGCGGCACCGCCATCCCTCACCGCTCGTGCCCGGCCTCGGCGACGTGCCCCCGGCCCTACCCCGGCCCGACCCCGACCTGCTCCGACCGCAACCCGCAAGTGCTCAGTTGTGCGGGGTGTGGCCAGCCTGCACCCCGCACAACTGAGCACTTGCCGCGAAGGGATGGGACAAGGGGAGGCGGAAGGAGAGGCGAGGGGGAAG
>NZ_CAJVAP010000027.1:0-8497 GCF_910593785.1 Leucobacter soli
TTCCTTCCTTCGTTGCTTCCTTAGCCTCGTCCTCTCCTCGCCTTTCCGCTCCTCCTCCCTTTGAACTTCCCCTTTCCCTCCCCTCGAACTTCCCGCTTTCCCTCCTCCTCCTCCTTTCCGCCTGCAGAATTGCACCGATCTGCAGAATTGCACCTGCAAGGCCGACTTCCGAGGTGCGATCGCGCAGATCGGTGCGATCCTGCATGTCACGACGCCATTGGCGAAAAGAGACGAAGGATCCCGGTTCTCGGCGCTCACAGTTCGGCGTCCTCGAGGAGTTCCGGCGACTTCTCCACAGATCTCGCCTCGCGGGATTCTGCACACCCTCGGCGTGCTTGGCTGGATCCATGACCCGCGCATCGCCGCCCCTTCGCTCGGCCGCGCTCGGCTACGAGGCCGCCCGGGCGTTCGGCGGACTGCTGCCGCTGATCGACGATCCTGAGCTCCGGGACCTGATGATCCAGGTGACGCGCGGAGTCGGTCGCCTGTGGCTGGATCGGGGGGAATCGCTGACGCGCGTCGAAGGATGGGCGGCCTCCCCGGAGGCGGTGCGACGGTTCGCGATCGCCCTGCTCGCCGCCGGCGGCAGGCATCTGGACGAACTGCACCCCTGCGCCGATGTGCACCTCGGCGAGGGGATCCGGGCGCACGCCGTGCTGCCGCCGGTGGCCGTCGACGGGGCTGCCGTGTCCATCCGGCTGCCGCGTATGGCCGCGCTCGATTTCGGACGGTTGGTCGCCGACGGCCTCTGCGACCCGACGACCGCGGATGTTCTGCGGTCCGCCGTCGCGGCGCGCCAGAACCTGCTCGTGACCGGCGGCACGGCGACCGGCAAGACCACCCTGCTCGCGGCGCTGCTCGATCTCGTTCCCGCGGGGGAGCGGATCGTCACGATCGAGGATCTCGCGGAACTGCGTCTCGCCCATCCGCACCGCGTAGCGCTCGAGAGCCGTCAGGCCAACATCGAAGGCGCCGGAGAGATATCGCTCGAGCGCCTGCTGCGCGAAGCCCTGCGGATGCGGCCCGATCGCCTCGTGCTCGGCGAATGCCGCGGTGCCGAACTTGTGACGATGCTCGCCGCGCTGAACACCGGGCACGACGGCGGCGCGGCGACACTGCACGCCAGTCGGCTCTCCGGCGTGCCTGCCCGGCTCGAAGCGCTCGGCGCACTCGCCGGCCTCGGGCCGGAGGCACTGGCGAAGCAGGCGGTCTCCGCGATCCATCTCGTCGTGCACCTGGAGCGCACGGCTGACAGGAGCCGGCGAGTGTCCGGGCTGGGGCGTCTGCGGCTCACCGGTGGAGTACTCGCGATCGAGCCGATCCCGATCGGGTCGGCCGCGTCGCTCGGCCGGCGTGCAGCGATCGCAGGTCGAACGCTTCGGGGATCGACGGGAACCACCCGATGAGGCGGGCGGCAGCTCGGACTCGGCGTGTTCGCGGCGTGTGGGGCCTGCTCGGAGCGGCGGACCGGCAGGCTCGGGGCAGCCGAGGCCGGGGCGTCGCAGTGGACCGGCGGTCCTCGCCGATGCCGGGGCCTGTTCCGATGCCGGGAGGTGATGGTCGTGGAACATCGCAGCGGGGCGCTCCTGGGCGGCCGCGCCAGCGGCGGAGATGGTCGAAGCGATGGTGGCGGAGCCGGGTCCACCGTCTGCTCGGCCGACGGGAACGCTCTGCGAGCAGTGCGGTCGTTGTCGCGACGGAACGGGTCGCCGCGCTGCTCCGCGGTGGCATTCCGGCAACACGCGCTTGGCGGATCCTGGCGAACGAACGCATCCGAGACGGCCCGCCGGAGGGGCCGGAGCCGGGGCCGGAGCGGCAGCGGATCGCCGAACGGCTCGAACTCGGCGACGCCAGCTCCGAGGCACTGGCGGCCGCGGGAGGGCCCGAATGGCGCGTTCTCGCGGCGGCCTGGTGGCTCGCCGAGCAGAGCGGATCGCCGCTCGCCGCGATGCTCGATCGGTTCGGGCAGTCGATGCGGGCGCTCGGCCGGGTGTCCGAGCGCCGTTCGGTGCTGCTCGCCGGCCCGCGTGCGACGATCCGGCTGGTCGCTGCCTTGCCCGTTGCCGCGCTGCTGCTCGGTGCGCTACTGGGGTTCGACCCCGTAAGCGGAATGCGCAGTCCGGTCGCCGGTGCATCCGTGCTGTTCGGCGTGCTGCTGCTCCTGCTCGGCGTGCGCTGGGCAACGGCGCTCGCGGCGCGGGTCGCACGTGCCGACTGGGTCGCCGGATGGGAGTTCGAGCTCATGGCGCTCGCGGTGGCCGGCGGTGCGCCGCCGGGGGTCTCCCTCCGCCGCTCGATCGACAGCGCCGATCGCTTCGGAGCAGAGTGGGTGCGCCTCGAGGAGTTCGGTCCGAGTGGCGGTGTCGTCGCCGTACTCGCCGAGGCGGAGTCCCTCGGGTCACCGGTCGCACCGATGCTGCTCGGGATGGCCGAGGCGCGTCGTGCCCGGGCGCTGACCGAGCTCGAGCGCGCGGCGGAACGGCTCGGCGTGCGCGTGCTCGTGCCGCTCGGGGTCTGCATCCTGCCGTCGTTCGTGCTGCTCGGTGTGGTGCCGGTGCTGCTGGCCGTTCTCGGAGGTGCGTGAGTTTGCGGTGCGTGAAAGTGCGGCGCGTCGGTGGTGCGTGAGCGAGCGGTGGATTCGCCGTCCCCAGTCGTTGCCATCGGCGACTTCTCCACGGATTATGCCGATTCCCTGCTTCCCGCTCCCGGGGCGTTGAGTCGGCCCGCAGGATAGAGAGACCGGCGACCGCCGGCGCCGTGCCAGTCGAGAGGAGTCCATCATGTCCGCGCATCTGACCCTGATCAGCGACCGAAGCGGCGAGGTCCGCGACCAGATCCCGACGGACCGCACGGGCGTCGACGGCCGGGATGAGCGCAGCCGACGTCGCGCCCTTGCGACCCACTGGGTGCACACGCTCTGGGTTCCGAAGCCGCCGTCCGAGCTCCGGGTACCGCGCCTGCGTGCGTTGAGCACCCGTGCGACATCGGCTGAGAAACGGTTCGTCGCGCTCGGCGATGATCGCGGGGCGGTGACGGCCGAGTATGCGATCGTCATCCTTGCAGGGGTCGCTTTCGCCGGTCTGCTCGTCGCGATCCTCCGCTCCGACGAAGTGCGACAGGTGCTCGTCGATCTGGTGCAGAACGCGCTCGGCTCGGCGGGTTGAGGCCGTGCCGCACAGCGCGGCCGGCGGGCGTTCTGATCGGTGGGCCCGCTCCGCGCCGCTCGCGAATACGCGCGGTGCGGTTGCGGCCGAGTTCGTCATCGTGATGCCGGCGCTGCTCCTGGTTCTGCTGCTCGCGATCGGGGCGATCCTCTTGTCCGCGCAGCGCGTCGCCCTCACGGCCGCGGCCGCTGAACTCGTGCGGCTGGAGGCTCGTGGCGACCGGACCGCTGCGCAGGCGAGACTCGGTTCGCTCGGCGACGGGACGACCGTCTCGCGGTCGCGGGACGGTCCTCTGCTGTGCCTGACGCTCCGCGCGCATCCTGGAGCAGGCGCACTCGCCGCAGTCGAGATCCGCGCAATGGCTTGCGCGGCGGTGATCGAGGCGGAACGGTGAGCGGGGAGCCAACGGCTGTCGAGGTGGAAAGGTGAGCGCTCCGGCGGTTGCGGCGTGTTGCGGGGCCGTGCTGGCGCTCGCCCTGCCGGTCGTCGTGGCGACCGGGTCGATCGACGCCGCCCACCGCGTAGCCGGGGCGGCCGATGCGGCAGCGCTCGCGGCCGCTGATGCGCATGCGGGGTGGGTCGACGGAGCGCCCTGCGATCTCGCGGAGGAGGTGCTCGTCGCGGTCGGGGCACGGGTCGACGAGTGCCTGGTGGACGAGGTTTCTGGGCGGGTTCGCCTGCAGGCGAACCTGCCGACTATGCTCGGCACGGCACGGGCTCGTGCGCATGCTGGGCCGCCATTCCCATAGAGTTATGCCAGAGTTGTGCCGAATCAGGGTTTCACCCGGGCGTCGGAAGCGGCGATCGGGGCGGGACCCGCAATGCAGAGGCCGCCGCAGGTAAGAAGGAGACAGGTGTCGACCAAGAAGCTCGTGATCGTCGAGTCGCCGACCAAGGCGAAGACCATCGGCGGCTACCTCGGCGATGACTACGAGGTCATCGCCTCGGTGGGCCACATCCGCGATCTCGCCGACCCCTCCGACCTGCCGGTCGAGCTGAAGAAGGGCCCCTTCGGCCGCTTCGCCGTCGATGTCGAGAACGACTTCGCCCCCTACTACGTGGTGAACGACAACAAGCGGAAGACGGTCACCGATCTCAAGCGGGCGCTGAAGGGAGCGGACGAGCTGTGGCTCGCCACCGATGAGGACCGCGAGGGCGAGGCCATCGCCTGGCACCTGCTCGAGGTGCTCAAGCCCAAGGTGCCGGTGCGGCGCATGGTGTTCCACGAGATCACGCAGGAGGCGATCGCCGAGGCCCAGGCGAACACGCGCGACATCGATCTCGCGCTCGTGGACGCCCAGGAGACCCGACGCATCCTCGACCGCCTCTACGGGTATGACATCTCCCCGGTGCTCTGGCGCAAGGTCGGCCCGAAGCTGTCGGCCGGCCGTGTGCAGTCGGCCGCCACCCGCCTGGTCGTCGAGCGGGAGCGGGAGCGCCTCGCCTTCGTCGCGAGCGAGTACTGGGACCTGAGCGCGACGTTCGAGCCCGGCGAGAGCGCCGCGGATCCGACCCCGTTCTCCGCCCGCCTGGTGCGCCTCGACGGGCAGCGCCTCGCCACCGGCTCGGACTTCGACGATCGCGGTGAGTTGAAGGCGAAGTCCGCATCGGTGATCCGGCTCGAGAAGGATCGCGCCGAGGCGCTCGCCGCCCTCCTCGTGGACGAGCGCGGCCGCGTCCTCTCGATCGAGACGAAGCCGCACACCCGCCGGCCGGCCGCCCCGTTCACGACCTCCACCCTGCAGCAGGAGGCGTCGCGCAAGCTCCGCTACAGCTCGCGCCAGACGATGTCGTTCGCGCAGTCGCTCTACGAGAACGGCCACATCACGTATATGCGTACCGACTCGCCCACCCTGTCCAAGCAGGCGGTCACGGCGGCGCGCAGCCAGGCCGCAGCGCTCTACGGCGCCGAGACGGTGCCGGAGAAGCCGCGCGTCTACACCGGCAAGTCCAAGGGAGCGCAGGAGGCGCACGAGGCGATCCGGCCCGCCGGCGATGTCTTCGCCCGTCCGAGCGAGCTCAAGGGCAAGCTGAACCAGGGCGAGTTCGCCCTCTACGAGCTGATCTGGAAGCGCACCGTGGCCAGCCAGATGGCCGACGCCCGCGGGTCGACCGACACCGTCACGATCGGAGTCGATGTGACCGAGGCGCACGGCTCGACGCCGACCGCTGCAGAGTTCACCGCCAGCGGCACCGTGATCACCTTCCCGGGATTCCTGCTCGCCTACGAGGAGGGCAAGGACGAGAAGCGCCGCGAGGCCGAGCAGAACGTCACCCTGCCCCAGCTCGCGGAGGGCCAGGCGCTCGGCATCGACGCGCCCGAGGCGAAGTGGCACGAGACCACACCGCCCCCGCGCTACACGGAGGCGAGCCTCACCAAGCGTCTCGAGGAGCTCGGCATCGGGCGTCCTTCGACCTACGCAGCGATCATCGGCACCATCTCCGATCGAGGCTACGTCACGAAGAAGGGCCAGGCGCTCGTGCCCAGCTGGGTGGCCTTCTCGGTCGTCCGCCTGCTCGAGGAGCACTTCGGCGCGCTCGTCGACTACGACTTCACCGCCGAGATGGAGGGCGACCTCGACCTGATCGCCGCCGGTCAGACGGACCGAGCGGCCTGGCTGCACGACTTCTACTTCGGCAGCGACACCCATCCGGGCCTGCGCGGGGTCGTCGACAACCTGGGAGAGATCGACGCACGAGCGATCAACACCGTGAAGATCGACGACGCGATCTCGTTGCGCAACGGCAAGTACGGCCCCTATCTCGAGGTCTTCGACGACAAGTGCGAGGTCGGGGAGGACGGCGCGCTCAAGCCGCGAAGCGTCAACATTCCCGACGGGCTCGCCCCCGATGAGCTCACCCCCGCGAAGGCGCATGAGCTCGCAGATGCGGAGCCGCTCGAGGACCGCATCGTCGGGCTGCACCCCGCGACCGGCAAACGGATCGCCGCGAAGAACGGCCGCTTCGGCCCCTACGTGACCGAGCTGCCCGATGAGGGCGAGACGCTGCCGAAGGGTGAGAAGGCGCGTACCGCCTCGCTCTTCAAGACGATGGATCCGGCGACCGTCGATCTCGAGACCGCCGCCGCGCTGCTCGACCTGCCGCGCGTCGTCGGCGTCGACTCCGAATCCGGCGCCGAGATCACCGCGCAGAACGGCCGCTACGGCCCCTACCTCAAGAAGGGGACGGACACCCGTTCGCTGACGAGCGAGGATGCGATCTTCTCGATCGACCTCGCCGGTGCGCAGGAGCTCTTCGCCCAACCGAAGTACGGCGCCAAACGCGCGTCCGCCGCGCTCAAGGAGTTCGAGGCCGATCCGGTCAGCGGCAAGCCGATCAAGGTGAAGGACGGCCGTTTCGGGCCCTACGTCACCGACGGCGAGACCAACGCGACCATCCCGCGCGGCGACAGCGTCGACGAGATCACCTTCGAGCGTGCCGCCGAACTCCTGGCGATCAAGCGCGCCAAGGGCCCGGCCAAGAAGAAGGCGCCCGCGCGGAAGGCCGCGGCGAAGAAGCCCGCAGCCAAGACCGGGACGAAGGCGGCATCGAAGTCGGCGGCGGGCAGCAAGTCGACGGCGGCGAAGAAGACCGTCGATCCGAAGCGCTCGGCCGCGGCCAAGAAGGCCGCAGCTACCCGCGCGGCGAAGGCCGCCGCCGCCGCTGCGGGCGACTGAGCGAGAGCGCACGGGCGACCATGGCCGGACTGTTCATCACGTTCGAAGGCGGCGACGGAGCGGGCAAGAGCACGCAAGCCGAGAGGCTCGGCGCCTGGCTCGAGCAGCGTGGTCATGAGACGGTGCGCACCCGTGAACCGGGCGGTACCGCTCTCGGCGCATCCCTGCGGGAACTCCTCCTCCACGGCAGCGATGTCGCCCCCCGCGCCGAAGCGCTGCTCTACGCGGCCGACCGCGCGCAGCACGTCGCCGAGGTCGTGCGCCCCGCGCTCGCGCGCGGCGCCGTGGTCGTACAGGATCGCTACATCGACTCCTCACTGGCCTACCAGGGCGCCGGCCGGCCGCTCGACCCGGCCGAAGTCCGCGGCCTCAGCGAGTGGGCGAGCGGCGGCCTCTGGCCCGCGCTGACCGTGCTGCTCGATGTCAGTCCCGAGCTCGCCGCCGAGCGCCGGTCAGCCGCAGGAGCCGCCGCCGATCGGTTGGAGCGCGAAGCGGCCGAGTTCCACCGGCGGGTGCGCGACGGGTTCCTCGCACTCGCGAACGCGGAGCCCGAGCGCTTCCTCGTCCTCGACGCCGCCCTTCCGATCGAGGAACTGCACGCCGCGATCGCCGCGCGAGTCGAACCGCTGCTCGGCTGAGGCACGCAAGCGCGCACTGAGAACGGCAGACGCGCACGGAATACGGCTGACACACACCGAACACGGATCGACACGGATCGACACGGCTGTGCGACAGCACCTGCCCGGAGCTCGCGACAGCGCGTGCCCGGCGCAGGCCCTGGTCAGCCGACCTTCTTCACCTTGACGCTCTTGCTCTTGTAGCTCGACGCGTACTTCACCGAGCCGATCTTCGCGTAGAGCTTGCCGCCCTTGCCCGCGACGTTGTGCTTCTTCCCGATCTTGACTTTGGCATTCGACGAGGTACCCCAGTACCGGTCGTGCTTCAGCTTGCCGGTGCCGACCTTCTTCCACTTCTTCGCACCCGTCGCCTTGAAGTACAGCGTCACCTTGCCGCCGGCCTGATACGCCGGCGCTGAGACGTAGGCTGTGTACGCCTTCTTCGCCTTCCCCGAACCGCCGATCGAGGTGTTCTTTCTCGAGACGCTCGTGTTCGCGCGGACGGTGTACACCTTCGACGTGCTCGCGGTCTTCCCGGACGCCCCGGTGACGGATTGGAAGACCGTCACGGTGAGCCGGTACTTGCCCGGACTGTTCCGCTGGTTCGTCTTGATAGTGAAGGTGTTCTTCGCATTGGCTTTGAGCTTCGCGGGAGGCTCCGCGAACGTGCGGATCACGTTGATCTTCTGGATCGAATGGAGATGCTCGGTCTCCGTCGTCGCGCGGTAGCTGTAGGCGGTCGAGGATCCTCCGCTGAAGCGGACGGCGAAGGTCGACTTTCCGCTCGACTTCGGGACCTTGACGGTCGCCAGCCCCGAGATCTTCGGCGTGCCCAGATCGGCCTCATCCGCAGCCAGCGCCGGCCCGACCGAGCCGAGCGTCAACGCCATCGTCGCGATCGCCGCGAGCGATGCGGCCCCCAGCTTCTTCGTGTTCCCCATGCTGATCCCCCGACCATCGTCGAATAGACGGTTCACTTGCTTGAGGCAGGATCATACCCGCGAGCAGCCGTGCACGCCAGGGTGGACGACGAACGGGG
>NZ_CAJVAP010000027.1:8507-38974 GCF_910593785.1 Leucobacter soli
GTTGGTGGGAGCCGTCGCGCGAGCCGGTGGCTCGCGGCGAGAGGGTGTTACTTGATCTTGTAGACCGGACCGTTGTACCCGGAGGCGTACGGAGCCGACTTGACCTTCACGTAGTAGCGCGTGCCCTTCTTGGTGTACTTCTTGGAGAGCTTCACCGTGGCCTTCGAACGGAACTGGTTGCCGCTCTTCAGGGTCTTCCAGCTGCTGACCTTCTTGTACTTCTTCTTGCCCTTGAGCTTCGCGTAGATCGACACCTTCGCGCCGACCTGGTAGTACGGGGCCTGCACCTTCACGTTCCAGGTGCGGCCGAGGTAGCCGCTGCTCGGCGCCGTGGTCTGCGACTTCGAGTAGCCCGTGTTCGCGCGGAGGATGACGTCCTTCGTCCCCGTCTGGGTCTTGAGGTCGGTGTAGGTGCCCGCGGCCCTCTGCGTCACCGGAACATAGACGCGGTACTTGCCCGGCGTCGTGATGTTCGAGTAGATGTTCCCGGTGAAGCCGTAGGTTCCCGGAGCCAGCGTCGACGAGTAGTCGTCCGGGTACACGCTGAAGGTGTCCTCGACGTAGCTCTTCTTGATCTTCTTGTTCCGACTGATCAGTTTCGTCTTCGGGCCCGCGAAACTCGCGTCGGAGAAGCGGTAGGTATGGGTTCCGGCGGGGCCGGTGATCGTGGTGGTGAATTTCACCTTCTTGCTGCTCGTCTTCGGCAGGGTGATCTTCGACGAGATCTTGACCTGCGGCTTCGTCGTGTCGAACGAACCCGCGGCCATCGCGGGGGCGCTGGTCAGGCCCAGCACGAGCGCGGCGCTGCCGGCGGCGGCCAGGCTACCGAGCCCGAACCTCTTCAGTTTCTGCATGACTGTCTGTATTCCTCACTTGTCGGATACTCCCCCGCAGAGGATCCTACCCGAAAGCTGAGAGTTCATTGAACCCAGTGGGTGTTCGGCCGGCTCGAAGTTACGCCGTTTTGAACCGGCCGGGTGCTCGTCGGGACCTGGACGTCTCGGCGCCGAGGCGAGACGAACCCGCCTCGGCGCTCGGCCTCGGTGCGGGACTTCAGTGCTCGGCGTCGCTCACCAGCTTCAGGCCGACGATGCAGCCGACGAGCCCGATGATCAGCAGCGTCTTGAGCAGGCTGACCGGCTCGTCCCCGGTGACCATCGCGTAGATCACGGTCAGCGCGGCGCCGACCCCGACCCAGACCGCGTAGCCGGTGCCGGTGGGGATCTCGCGCAGTGCGAAGGCGAGACCGGCCATGCTCACGATCAGGCCCCCGACGAACACGACCGACGGCCAGAGCTTCGAGAACCCTTCGGACTTGCCCAGCGCCGTCGCCCAGACGGCCTCGAACATGCCCGAGATGATGAGTACGATCCATGCGAGCACGACTGCCTCCTGCGGCAAGTCTTGTCCTGGCGGGGTACTTGACCATCGTCCCGGAGCCCGGTCGCGGGCTCCGCTCAAGCCTCTCACATCGCCGCGCGAGGCGCATGCACCGCCGCTTCATGCGCCGCGGCGGTGTGCCGAGGCTACGCGTCGCCGCCGACCACCGCGCCGAAGCGCTGGGGCAGGGTGGCGCGGTGCGCGGCGCCGAGCTCCGAGAGCGGCAGGGTGAAGCGATCCTGCACCTCGAGTGCCGCATCGTCGCCGACGCCGTCGGTCACGCCGATGCGCAGCACCGGATAGCCCCGCCCCTCGCACAGGCCGCGGAACTTCACGTCCTCCTCGTGCGGCACGGCGACCAGCGCCCGCGCCTGCGACTCCGAGAAGAGCGCCGCCGTGGCGTCGACGCCGTCGCGCGACATGATCTCGTCGATCCACACCCGGGCTCCCACGCCGAAGCGCAGCATCCCGTCGGTCAGCGCCTGCGCGAGCCCGCCCTCCGAGAGATCGATCGCGGCGGAGAGCAGCCCGCTCTGGCTCGCCGCGTGCAGCAGCCCGGCCAGCGACACCTCGTCGTCGAGCTGCACGGTCGGCGGCAGGCCGCCCAGGTGCCGGTGCACGGCCTCGGCCCAGGCCGACCCGTCGAGCTCGTCACGGGTGGTGCCCAGCAGGTAGAGGTGCTCGCCCTGATCCTGCCAACCGCTCGGCACGCGCCGGGCGACGTCGTCGATGATGCCCAGCACGCCGACCACCGGGGTCGGGTGGATGGGGGTGTCGCCCGTCTGGTTGTAGAAGGACACGTTGCCGCCGGTCACCGGCACCTCGAGATCGAAGCAGGCATCCGACAGGCCTTCGACGGCCCGCGAGAACTGCCACATCACCTCGGGGTTCTCCGGGCTGCCGAAGTTCAGGCAGTCGGTCACCGCGGTCGGCACGGCACCCGACGCCGCCACGTTGCGGTAGGCCTCGGCGAGGGCGAGCTGCGCACCCGCGTACGGATCGAGCTGGCAGTAGCGGCCGTTGGCGTCGGTCGAGATCGCGACGCCGAGCCCCGACTCCTCGTCGACGCGGATCATGCCGGCGCCGTCGGGGAACGAGAGCGCGGTGTTGCCGAGCACGTAGTGGTCGTACTGGTTGGTCACCCACGAGACGTCGGCCTGGTTCGGAGACGCGGCGACGGCGATCAGCTCGTCGCGCAGATCCTCGGCCCTGCCGGAGCGGGAGAGCCCCGCGGCGGCGACCGTCTGGGCCTGCAGGGCGTCGAGCCACACCGGGTACGCGACCGGGCGCTCGTAGACCGGGCCGTCGACGGCGACGGTCGAGGGGTCGACGTTCACGATCTCCTCGCCGCGCCAGTTGATGATCAGCCGGTTCGTGTCGGTGACCTCGCCGAGCACGCTCGTCTCGACATCCCACTTCTTCGTCACCGCGAGGAACGCGTCGAGCCGCTCGGGCGCGACGATAGCCATCATGCGCTCCTGGCTCTCGGACATGAGGATCTCTTCGGCCGTGAGCGACGGATCCCGCAGCAGCACGCTGTCGAGCTCGATGAACATGCCGCCGTCGCCGTTGGCCGCGAGCTCCGAGGTCGCGCAGCTGATGCCGGCCGCACCGAGATCCTGGATGCCCTCGACGAGTTCCCCGGCGAAGAGCTCGAGGCAGCACTCGATCAGCACCTTCTCGGCGAACGGATCGCCGACCTGCACGGCCGGGCGCTTGGTCGGGCCGCCCTCGTCGAAGCTGTCGGAAGCGAGGATCGAGGCGCCGCCGATGCCGTCGCCGCCCGTGCGGGCGCCGAAGAGGACGACCTTGTTGCCGAGGCCCGAGGCGTTCGCCGTGTGCAGATCCTCATGGCGCAGCACGCCGACCCCGAGCGCGTTGACCAGCGGGTTCGCCTGGTATACCGCGTCGAAGACCGTCTCGCCGCCGATGTTCGGCAGGCCCAGGCAGTTCGCGTACGACGAGATTCCCGAGACGACGCCGTGCACCACGCGTGCGGTATCGGGGTCGTCGATGTCGCCGAAGCGCAGCTGATCCATGACCGCGACCGGGCGCGCTCCCATCGAGATGATGTCGCGGATGATGCCGCCGACACCGGTCGCCGCGCCCTGGAAGGGCTCGATGTACGAGGGGTGGTTGTGGCTCTCGACCTTGAAGGTCACCGCCCACCCCTCGCCCACGTCGATCACGCCGGCGTTCTCGCCCATGCCGACGAGCAGGCGCTCGCGCATGCGGTCGTTCACCTTCTTGCCGAACTGGCGCAGGTAGATCTTCGACGACTTGTACGAGCAGTGCTCGGACCACATCACCGAATACATGGCGAGCTCGCCCGAGGTGGGGCGGCGGCCGAGGATCTCGCGGATCCGCTCGTACTCGTCGGCCTTGAGCCCGAGCGCGGCGAACGGCTGCTCCCGCTCCGGAGTCGCGATGGCGTCGGCGACGGTATCGGGGCGGGGCTCGCCCGGCTGCGGGGCCTGCACGGAAATGCTGTCATTCACGCGTCCTAGCCTACCCTCGCAGGGGGGTCGCGCCGGACGGCGCTCATCGTCGCCGCGCGGCGGATGACATGGCGATTCACAGGTAGGCAGGCAAGACTGGAGCCATGAGCACTGCCGCACCGAACGACGCCGCACCCACGACCCCGGGCGCACCCGCGCCGACGACCGCGCCGGGCGCCGCCCCGGCTCCCGCCGCCCCGTCCAGGCACCGGCTGTCGACGTTCCTGAAGGTCAGCATCATCCTGCTCGCCGCCCTCTCGATCTCGGCGATCGCGCTCGTCTTCGTCGGAGACTTCGAGGGCAAGGTCGAGCGGATCACGGCGACCTTCCTCATCTTCGCCGTCTTCGTGGGGCTCACCGCGCTCGACACCAGCCGTGGCCAGCGCAACAGCTGGTACGCGCCGGTCGCGCTGATCGCGAACTCCTACATCCTGGCCCTGCTGCTCATCGTCACCTGGATGAGCGACGGCGGCTACTTCCTCGCCTTCGGCATCTTCTGGAAGGCGATCCTGGTGATCGCCGTCACCCGAGCGGTGGTCGCCTGCTGCCAGGTGCTGCTGAACATGGGGGAGGGGAAGCCCGAGACGCTCGGCCGCTTCGCCTTCATCACCAGCGTGCTCGCCGTCGTCTCCGGGATCCTCTTCACCGCGCCGCTCGCGATCGAGGTCTTCGACATCGAGGTGCCCGAGCTGTACTGGAAGATCGCCGTCGCCGCCCTGCTGCTGACCGGCCTGGGGCTCGCGATCACGCTCCTGGTGCGCTGGTCCTACGGGTCCGAGGACCGCGAGGCCCGGCGTCGCGCGCAGGCCGCCCGCGCCCAGGAGTCCTACGGACCCCTTCCCGCACCGGGTGTCCCGGCTGCCCCGGTTGCGCCGGGCGCGTCGAACGCAGCGCCCGTCGCGCCGCCGCAGCCCGCGCCGGCGGCGCAGCCGAGCATTCAGCCGAGCGAAGCCCAGGCCACCACGCCGCTCCTGCCGTGGCCGACCTTCGCCGACGGTCAGCCGCTCCCCGCGCTCCCGGACGGGCAGCCCGATTTCAGCGTGCCGGGCGCCCCGCGCCCGCCGCAGTAGGAAGGTGCGGGAGGCGCGTTACGCGGCGACGCCGATGGCCGAGAGCGCGCTCGTGAAGAAGCGGAGTCCGTCGACGCCGGATCGCATGCGCTCCGACGTGTTCGGCCCGAAGCCCGGCTCGGTCGCATGCTCGGGGTGCGGCATGAGGCCGACCACGTTGCCGCGCTCGTTCGTGAGCCCGGCGATGTCGTTCAGCGAGCCGTTGGGATTCACCCCGGCGTAGCGGAACGCGACGAGGCCTTCGCCCTCGAGGCGCTTCAGGGTCTCGTCGTCGGCGATGTAGCCGCCGTCGCCGTTCTTGAGCGGGATCACGATCTCTTCGCCCTGCTCGAACTCGTTCGTCCAGTCGGTGCTCGCGTTCTCGACGACGAGGCGCTGATCGCGGCGCACGAACTGCTGGTGGGCGTTGCGGATCAGCCCGCCCGGCAGCAGGTGCGCCTCGACGAGCACCTGGAAGCCGTTGCAGATGCCGAGCACGGGCATGCCCGCGTTCGCCGCATCGATGACCTCGGCCATGATCGGGGAGACGGCGGCGATGGCGCCCGGGCGCAGGTAGTCGCCGTAGCTGAAGCCGCCGGGCAGCACGATCGCGTCGACGCCCTGCAGGTCGTGGTCGGCGTGCCAGAGGGCGACGGCCTCGCCGCCCGCCAGGCGGATGGCGCGCTGCGCGTCGCGGTCGTCGAGCGACCCGGGGAAGGTGACGACACCGATCCGCGCGGACATCACTCGGCGCCTTCGACCGTCACGGCGACGACATCCTCGATCACCGAGTTCGAGAGGATCTCGTCGGCGACGCGGCGGGCCTCCTCGAGCACCTCGTCGGTGACCTCGCCGTCGACGACCAGCTCGAAACGCTTGCCGATGCGCACGTCGTGGAACTTGCCGTGGCCGAGGCGGGCGAGCGCGCCCGAGGTGGCTTTGCCCTGCGGATCCAGCAGCTCAGCCTTCGGCATCACTTCAACAACAATCGTGGGCACTCGGCGCCTCCCGGTCACGAACTCAACAGTCCGGTCCAGTTTACCCGTACGAGCGGGCTATGCCTCGACGCGGCCCGTCGTCGGTCGATGGAGCTCGGGGGCCTGCCGGCGATTCCGCGTCTGGAGGCTCACCGCGATCACGGCGAGCGCCAGCGCGAGCATCACGCCGGCCGGCAGCAGATCGTCGAACACCCAGCCTGCAGTGATCGGCAGCAGCCGGCTCTCCTCGGTCTCGTCGATGCTCGAGCCGTCGGGGAACACGACCGCGCCCCCCGCGTCGACCGTCATGCGCAGAGACACCTCGACCGATCTGCCGTCGACCGTGACGGCCTCGGCCACCAGGCGGTAGTCACCGGGGGCGAGCCCCTCGGGCAGGTCGGCTTCGGCGTTCACCCACCGGTTGCGCCCGGCGTCGGCCGTGGCGATCGTCTCTGCGCCGGGATCGAGCGTTACCGTGGCGTCGGTGCCCCGTTTCAGATCGGAGCCCCACAGCGAGATCCGCGGGTTCACGAGCTCGACGGAGTCGTCACCCTCCGACTCGCTGTACTTCTCCTGGTCGGCGTAGGCCGAGAGGCCGAGGCCGGGGGAGACGTTCAGGCTCGACACGGCGCTCGCCGCGTAGCCGAGAGACATGCCCGCTGCAGCGATGGCGAATACGATGACGAGCACGAAGTTGAGGGTCGTCGCCCCCGCGACGATCGGCGCCTGCGCACCGCGCTCATCCGCTCCGCGACGCGCGAGCCTCGTGCCGACGAGCACGCCGAAGGCGATGATGACGAGGATCACCACCCAGATCCACACCTCGAGGGCAGTGCGGGTGACGTCGTAGACGATGAGCCCGAGCACCAGCGCGACCGCTGCTGCGATGATCGGTGTCGCGAAGGCGAGGGCGACCGCGCGCTGCCCATCGCCGTGCTGCGCATCGGTCGCGGCCTGCGCGTCCGCAGCGACCGTGCCGGCAGCGTGCGCACCGGTGGGCGGAATCGACTCAGCGGGGGCTGCTGCGGGTGTCGCCGCGGGCGCCGCTGTCGTGCCGGAGTCGGCCGACGGCGCGTGCTTCGCCCGGGGCGGCGGGAACACGAAGCCCAGCAGGATGAGCGTCACGACGAGCGCCGTGTAGAGCACGATCGGCACGTAGAGATTGACGATGCGGGCGACCGGCGCCGGGTCCCCGCCCTCGGTGACGCCGAAGAAGCCGCCGAGGAAGAGCACGAGCACTGCCCAGACGGCGATCGCGGACGCGACGATCAGCACGAGACCCGAGAAGCTCGAGACGGGGCCGACGAGCGTGCTGCGGTCGGCGGACACCGCGCCGAGGCCCGCGAGCCGTCGCTTCGCGAACAGCGCGCCGAGACCGAGCACGACGACCGCCGCGACGTAGAAGTACTGGGCCAGCGTCACGCGCTCGGGCTGAAGGTCGTACTGGGAGGGGCCCGAGACCTCGACGAGTCGCACGTACTGGCCGGCGACGAACAGCAGCCATGCCAGGGCCGCCGACCCCAGAATCAGGGCGAGGCAGCGAATCGCGATGCGACTCGGGGAAACGGTCTGTTGCGTCATGCTCGCATTGTATCGGCGCGGTTCACGACGCGAATCAGTATTATTCGCTGGTCAGGCGCTCGAAGAGCTCGCGGTAGCGGCCGAGCGTGCGCGCGACGATGTCGTCGGGCAGCACTGGCGGTTCGCCCTGCTTGTCCCAATTCGCCGAAAGCCAGTCGCGCACGATCTGCTTGTCGAAGCTGGCCAGGCGATCCGGGCCGCCGGCCGCGTAGCCCGCGGCGTCCCAGTAGCGGGACGAATCGCTCGTGAGGACCTCGTCGGCGAGCACCAGATCGGCGGGGGTCGATCCTTCTCGCGAAGGATCCCAACCGAACTCGAACTTGGTGTCGGCCAGGACGACGCCGCGCTCGGCTGCCAGCTCCCGTGCCGCGGTGAAGATCCGCAGCGAGGCGTCGCGGAGTGCCGACGCGACCTCTTCGCCGACGAGCTCGACCGAGCGCTCGAAGGTGATGTTCTCGTCGTGCTCGCCGAGCGGCGCCTTGTAGGCCGGCGTGTAGATCGGCTCCTCGAGCAGGTCGCCATCGCTCAGCCCCGCGGGCAGCTCGATCCCGCAGACCGCACCCGTCTCGCAGTACTCGGCGTAGCCGGATCCCGTCAGAGCCCCCCGCACCACGCACTCGATGGGGTGCATCTCGAGGCGCCGCGTGAGCATCGCCCGGTCCGCCACCTCCAGCGGCACGGGCGGCAGCGAGGGGTCGGCCGCCGCCAGATGATTCGGCAGGTCGATCCGCTCGAACCACCAGTTCGAGAGCGCGGTCAGCACGGCGCCCTTGCCGGCGATCGGCGGCTCGAGCACATGGTCGAAGGCGCTGATGCGATCGCTCGCCACCACCAGGAGATGCGCGGACTCGCCCTGCAGCACCTCGGGGACGTAGAGATCGCGCACCTTGCCCGAGTAGATGTGCCGCCAGCCGGGCAGCTCTTGCGCGGTGGCGGCCGACGGGGCGCCCGCCCCGCTCATGCCTCGACCACCCGCGCCGCGATGTCGGTGCGGTGCTGCCCGCCCTCGAGCCTGATCCGATCGATCGCCGTGTAGGCGCGGGACCGCGCATCGGCGAAGTCGGCGCCGCGCGCGACCGCGCCGAGCACCCGTCCGCCCGTCGCGATCCAGCGCCCCTGCGCGTCGCGCTTCGTGGCCGCATGGACCAGATGCACGCCGTCGATGGGGTCGGCCAGCTCGCCGTCCGGACCGATCCCGGTCAGCTCCCGCCCCGTCACGACGTCGCCCGGGTAGCCCTCGCTCGCGAGCACGACCACGACGGCGACCTCGTCCGTGAAGCCCGGTGCCGGGTGCGCGGAGAGCGTGCCGCTCGCCGCGGCGAGCAGGTAGGTGCTGAGCGGCGAGGCGAGGCGCGGCAGTACGACCTGCGTCTCGGGGTCGCCGAAGCGGGCGTTGAACTCGATCACGCGAACGCCCTTCGACGTGACGATGAGGCCGCAGTAGAGCAGGCCGATGAACGGGGTGCCCTCGGCCTCGAGCTGCCGCACGGTGGGCCGGGCGACCGTCTCGGTGATCTCCTCGACGAAGCCCGGTCCGTCGTTGCCGGAACCGCTGCTCGACCCGCCGCTGCTCGATCCGGCACCGGGCAGCCACGGCAGCGGCGAGTACGCTCCCATGCCGCCCGTGTTCGGGCCCGCGTCGCCGTCGAAGATGCGCTTGTAGTCCTGCGCCGGGCTCAGCGGCACGACGTCGTGGCCGTCGGAGAAGAAGAACAGCGAGACCTCCTGGCCGTCGAGGAACTCCTCGATCAGCACCTCGCCGTGCGGCGCCCAGGTGGCGACGTGCGCGAGGGCCGCCGCGCGATCCTCCGTCACCAGCACGCCCTTGCCCGCGGCGAGGCCGTCGGCCTTCACGACGTAGGGGGCGCCGAACTCGTCGAGCACCCGCTCGGCGTCGGCCGTCGTCGCCACCGGCATCGCCCGCCCGGTCGGCACGCCCGCCTCGGCCATGATCCGCTTCGCGAACGCCTTCGACCCCTCGAGCTGGGCGGCGGCGCGCCCGGGCCCGAAGACCGGCACGCCGCGCTCCCGCAGCGGATCGGCGACGCCCGCCACGAGCGGCGCCTCCGGGCCGATCACGACGAGGTCGAAGCCCCGATCCTGCACGAAATTCGCGACCGCGACCGGATCGTTCGCATCGAGTTCCGGCGTCTCGACGCCGGCGGCCGCGATGCCGGCATTGCCCGGCGCGCACACCACCTCGTGGGCGGACTCCTCGGCGAGGAGAGCTTTGACGATGGCGTGTTCGCGGGCACCCGGCCCCAGCACGAGAATCTTCACGCGACAAGCCTACTTGCCGATCCGGCCCGAGTGACGGCGGTGCCGATCGCAGCGGACGCACTGCGTGTCCGCTCTGCTCGGCTGCTCGGTTGCTCGGTTGCTCGGTTGCTCGGTTGCTCGGTTGATCCGCCTGGCCGCCGGCCTGGCCGTGGTGCCCGGCCGCTGCGCTCGGTCTAGGCTGAAGCCCATGGCGAAACGCAGGATCCCCGCGACCGACGGCCTGGCCGCCGTGCGCGGGGCGCTCGCCGGCGACAGCACCCGGCAGACCATCGCGACGGCGACCCGGTTCCTGCTCGAGGAACTCGCCGAGCTCGCGCCGGGCAACGCCCTCGAGGTGCGGGTGCCGCCCTTCGGTGCCACCCAGTGCCTCCCCGGCCCGCGGCACACCCGCGGCACACCTCCCGGGGTCGTCGAGACGGATCCCGCGACCTGGATCGCCCTGGCCACCGGCGGCCTCGGCTGGGAGGACGCGCTCGCCGCCGCGCGCGTCTCGGCCTCGGGCGTGCGCGCCGACCTCGCAGCGCTGCTGCCCCTGATCCGGATCTCCTGACGTCGCTCCGAGGCGTGATCCGGCACCCAGGCGACCCTGCGAGAATGGGAGCATGACGAACGAAGACGCGACGGGTGAAGTCGTGGCGGGCGATGCTGATGCGAGCAGCGTCGCGGGCTCCAGCGCGGATGCGCACGACGCGGCGATGAGCGATCTCGGAGCGGACGGGCCGGCGCGGGCGGCCGAGGCGCCGGAGGTCGCGGAGGTTGCCGAGGTCGATGAGGTCGCGGATCCCGCGGGGGACCCGCAGCCGCGGGAGACTCGAAGCCAGGTCGAGGTCGCCCTGGTCCGCTCCGTGCGCTACGGGCCGATCATGGTCGTCGGCGCCGCGATCGGCGCAGTGGTCGGGATCATCGCCGCACTCCTCTTCCCCGTCCAGCCCGATGCGGACTACGAACTCGGCCAGGCCGCCGGACTCGCCGCAGTGATCGGCGCCGTCGTCGGACTGATGCTCGGCGCGGTGCTCGCGCTCGTGCTCGGGCTCGTCGCGAAGCGCAATCGCGGGGCAGCGCTCGCAGTACAGGTGGACGTGCAATAATCAGCGAGTCGGACTCGGATTTAGGAGCTTTGCGATGCTGCAGAATCTCTCGGGGATGCACCTCGCGGTCATCGTCTTCATGGTGGTGCTCCTCTTCGGCGCCCCGAAGCTCCCGGTTCTCGCGAAGAGCCTCGGCCGGTCCCTGCGCATCCTGAAGCAGGAGGCGGCGGGCGAGACAGCGGCTCCTGAACGGATCGCGGATCCCGCAGTGCCGTTCGCCGCGCAGCCGGCGGCACGCGACGCCGCCGAACGGCCCGCTGTCGCGGGCGACACCGACCTGCGATAATAAGCCTCACCCTACGACAGGAGTCCACCCGCCATGCTTGGAAATCTTTCCGGCCCCACCCTCATCGTCATCATCTTCATCGTGCTGCTGCTCTTCGGCGCGCCGAAGCTGCCCGGCCTCGCGCGGAGCCTGGGCCAGTCGATGCGTATCCTGAAGAAGGAGGTCGGCGGCGAGGGCGAGAAGGCCGAAGGCAAGGCGGACAGCACGGCCGCCGCCGAGAGCGACGCCTCCAGCGACACGAAGACCGACAAGAGCGAGTAGCTCGCCGCTCGTCGGACCGAATCATCGGTCCGACGAGATCCTCTCAGACGTCGAAGCAGGGGCCTCCGGGTCCCTGCTTCTCTTTCTCTGTTCGGGGCGCCCCGCGGCGGAATCACCGTCTCGCGCGCGGAACGGGCCTTGTGCGCCGTGAAACGGGTCCCCCGGTCCCGAAACGGGTCTCCCCGGTCCCGAAACGGGTCTCCCCGGCCGCGAAACAGTACGAGATCGTCGGCGCTGTATGGATTCGACGCACGAACTCATGCAGTCTCGACGATCCCGTACAGTCCCGATCCTCGTTGGGCTCCGGGCATCGAGCGCCGAGAGCTGCACCCCGAGCATTGGGCACCGGGATCCGGGATCCGGCCGCCGGGTTCCAGGCGCCGGTGCGCAGGATGGACGGCTAGCTCTCCTGAGTGGCTTCGACCCACGCGAGGTACTCGGCGTCGACATTGCCGGCGACGTACTCGCCCGTGAAGCAGCTGTTCTCGAGCTCGGTCACGAGGCTCTGCCCCGCCATGATCGCGCGATCCATGCCCTCGACGGTCTGGTAGATCAGCCGATCCGCACTCATATCGGCGGCGATCTGCTGCGTAGTGCGCCCGTGGGCGATCAGCTCGCGGCGGCTCGGCATGTTGATGCCGTAGACGTGCGGGTAGAGCACGGGGGGCGCCGCCGAGGCGAAGGTGACCGAGGACGCGCCGGCGCTTCTGGCCATCTCGACGATCTCGCGGGACGTCGTGCCGCGCACGATCGAGTCGTCGACGATGAGCACGTTCTTGCCGCGGAACTCGGTGCTCATCGCGTTCAGCTTCTGGCGGACGCTCTTCTTGCGCACGGCCTGGCCGGGCATGATGAAGGTGCGGCCGACGTAGCGGTTCTTGAAGAACCCCTCGCGGTACTCGATGCCGAGGGTCTGCGCCACCTGCATCGCGCTCGGCCGGGCGGAGTCGGGGATGGGCATGACCACGTCGATGTCGCCGGCCGGGACCTCGGCGGCCACCTGCTCGGCGAGCACGTCGCCGAGGCGGAGCCTGGCGTCGTAGACCGAGATGCCGTTCATCACCGAGTCGGGCCGGGCGAGGTAGATGTACTCGAAGGAGCAGGGGATGAGGCGCGGATTCGCCGCGCACTGCCGGGAGTACATCCAGCCGTCCGGCGAGATGAGCACGGCCTCGCCCGGGGCCAGGTCGCGCACGATCTCGTAGCCGCCCGACTCGAGCACGAGCGACTCCGACGCGACGACCCACTCGTCGCCCCCCGCGGGGCCGGTGCGGCGCCCGAGCACGAGCGGTCGGATGCCGAACGGATCCCGGAAGGCGAGCAGGCCGTGGCCGGCGATCAGCGCGATGGCCGCGTAGGATCCCTCGACGCGCTCGTGGACACGGCTCACGGCCTCGAAGACCTGGTCGGCGTTGAGCGACGGGCCGGCCGCGCCGGCCTGGAGCTCGTTCGCCAGCACGTTGAGCAGCAGCTCGGTGTCGGAGTGCGTGTTGAGGTGACGGCGATCGACGTTGTAGAGCTCCGCGGTGAGCTCACGGGTGTTGGTCAGGTTGCCGTTGTGCACGAGGATCAGCCCGTAGGGCGCGTTCACGTAGAACGGCTGAGCCTCCTCTTCGCGCGCCGCACTGCCGCGGGTGGCGTAGCGGACGTGCCCGAGGCCGACGTTGCCGAGCAGCTGGCGCATGTCGCGCGTGCGGTAGGCCTCGCGCACCTGGCCCTGGGCCTTGACCATGTGGAACTGGTCGCCGTCGGCGGTCGCGATGCCCGTCGAGTCCTGACCGCGGTGCTGCAGCAGCAGCAGGCTGTCGTAGATCTGCTGGTTGACGGGTTCGGTGGAAACGATGCCGACGATGCCGCACATGCTGGGTGATGGCTCCTGCAAGAGAGAGTGACGCCGCGCCCCGCGGTCGCTCGATAAGTCTAGCTCCCGGGGAGCCGCGGTGCGTCCGCGGGTTCCCAGGCTGGAGGTCCTGGCGGCGGTTCCGGCTGAGATCGCACTTCGGGCTGACGAATCCGCGGGAGAACCTCCGCCGGAACTGCGATCTCAGCCGGAACCGCCGCCCGGTGCCGGTGCGCCGGCGCCGGGATGCCGCACCGCCGTGCCGCCCGCCGCATCCGAGTAGGCTGGGGGCGTGAGCGAACAGAGCAGCGCCTATGCCCGGGCCGGTGTCGATACGGCGGCCGGCGACCTCGCCGTCGAACTGATGAAGTCGGCGGTCTCCCGCACGCACGGACCCGAGGTGCTCGGCGGCGTCGGCGGATTCGCCGGCATGTTCGACGCGAGCGCCCTGCTCGGCTACCGGCGACCGCTGCTCGCCTCCTCGACCGATGGCGTGGGCACCAAGGTGGCCATCGCGCAGGCGATCGACAAGCACGACACGATCGGGCAGGATCTCGTCGCGATGGTCGTCGACGACATCGTCGTGGTCGGCGCGAAGCCGCTCTTCATGACCGACTACATCGCCTGCGGTCGCGTGGTGCCGCAGCGCATCGCCGACATCGTGCGCGGCATCGCCGAGGCCTGCGAGGCCACCGGCACGGCCCTCGTGGGCGGCGAGACCGCGGAGCACCCGGGCCTGCTGGGGCCCGACGACTACGACGTGGCCGGCGCGGCGACCGGCGTGGTCGAAGCGGATCGTATGCTGCAGCCCGCGCTCGTGGAGGACGGCGACGTCGTCCTCGCGATGGCGGCGTCGGGCCTGCACTCGAACGGCTTCTCGCTCGTGCGGCACATCCTCGCCGAACGCGGCATCGGGTACGGCGATCACGCGGCCGATCTCGGCGCCACCTACGGAGAGGCGCTGCTCGAGCCGACCGCGCTCTACACCGGGCCGCTGCTGCGCGTGCTCGAGAGCCCGGCGCTGGACGGTGCGATCCACTCGCTCAGCCATGTCACCGGCGGGGGGATCGCGGCGAACCTCGCCCGCGTGCTGCCGCTCGGCGCGTGGGTCGAGCTGGATCGCGCGACCTGGTCCCCGCTCCCCGTGTTCCGACATCTCGCCGAGCTGGGCGGGCACACGCTCGAAAGCCTCGAGGGCGCCTGGAACCTCGGCATCGGCATGTTCGCCGTCGTCGAGGCCGGCCGAGCCGACGCCGTCGCCGAAGCGCTGCGGGTTGAGGGGCTCGAGACCTGGCGGGCGGGTGTCATCTCGACCGGCGCGCGGGATCTCGCCGGCTTCGAGCAGGGCGCCAAGGGCGTCGACGGGGGCGCCGTGCGCCTGGTCGGCGACTACCGCGCCTGAGCTGCGCCGTACCGGGTCGAGCCGGCACATCCCGAGCCGGTGCACGCCGAGCCGGTGCACGCCGAGCGGATCCGACCTGCACCGGTTCGACCCGAACCGATCCGTGCCGATCGACCGAGGCTATTCCTCGTCGTCGAATTCCTCGTCGTCGTTGTACTTGTCGGCGTACTCCGCCCAGGGGTCGTTGCTCGCCTGCTTCGCCGCGAGCTCGCGCTCGAGGTCCGAGAGATTCGTGTCCGGGCTGAAATACTTCAGCTCCCGTGCGACCTTGGTGTGCTTTGCTTTCTGACGGCCGCGCCCCATGCGTGACCCCCTTACACATTCGGGCCCCGCGAATGCGCATGCGTGTGAAGCATGGCCCGCGAGGCATATTCAACCCAATAGACGTATGGGCGCAAGTTTAGCACGCGCAGCCGTGGCGAGCGCCTGAGCGTTAGCATGGACGAATGGCCGGACACGCCGCTCGGAGCAGCCGGGCACGCCGCGCCCTCATCGCCGTGGGGGTCGTCGCCGCGCTTGTGCTGATCGGCTCGGTCACGGCGATCGTCGCGCCGATCCTCTCGCACCGCAGCGCGGGCGGATCCGGTCAGTCCGTGCCCGACGGCTTCGTCCCTGCGACGAGCGCGACCGGGGCGGACGGGCGCACGCGCTCCCTCGAGATCGAGAGCCCGGACGGCGCCCCTGCGAACCTCGCCGAGCTGAGCCCGGGCGACGTGCTCGTGGTCCGCGGCAGCGGCTTCGACCCCGGCATCGGCATCTACGTGGGCATCTGCGCGGTGCCCGAGCCCGGGGAGAAGCCGATGCCCTGCCTGGGCGGCCTGCCGGAGGACGCGATGGAGGAGCAGGATCCCGACGCCGTCGGCGGCGCCGGATCGGCGGCCGCGGATCCGCAGGCGAGCGTCTGGATCACCGACGACTGGGCGTGGCGATCCTTCGCGACGCAGGGCTACGACGACCCCGCCACCGGCGGGTTCACCGCGCGACTGCTCGTCCCCGGGCCGTCGCAGAGCGACCTGGACTGCACGGCGGTCCGCTGCGCCGTGACCACCCGCGCCGACCACACGGCCGGGAGCGATCGCGTGCAGGACATGCAGCTGCCGGTCGCCTTCGCCGACTGATCGACCGATCGACGCGACCGGTCAGGCGGTGAGCGGGGCGATGACGAGGACGGCGACGGTGTAGATGGCGAGGCCGGCGAGCGATCCGACCACCGTGCCGTTGATGCGGATGAACTGCAGATCCTTGCCGATCTGCAGTTCGATCTTCTCGGCCGCCTCCTGCGCGTCCCAGCGCTGCACCGTCTCCGTGACGACGTTCGCCAGGTCGCGCCGGTAGCGTCCCACCAGGTGCTCCACCGCCCGCATCACCCAGACGTCGATCTTGTACTGGAGGGTGCTGTCGGCGAGCAGCCGCCGGCCGAAATCCTGCAGCGCCGCGACCATGCGGATGCGCAGCTCGCTGCGCGGATCCTCGAGCATCGACACGAACGCCGCCCGCGCGGTGGCCCAGGTGCTGGCCGCGAGCGCGCGGATCCTCGGGCTGTCGAAGACCTCGTGTTTGAAAGCCTCGAGCTGACCCTGCAGCTCGGGCTTCTCCGAGAGGTCGCGGGAGAGCTCGGCGAGGAACCCGCGCGCGGCGACCCGGAAGGGGTGATCCCGATCCTTCGCCACGGATCGTGCGAAGCGCACGGCCTCGCTGTGCAGTCGGTCGTCGACGAAGCGGTGGGCTATGCCCGGGAGCCAGGAGGGAAGCCTGGAGGAGGCCATCCGTTCGAACGCTTCGGGGTGCGCGACGAGCCAGTCCTCGAGCCGCGACGCGGCGATGTCGAGCAGCGGCTCCTGGTGACCTCCTTCCACGAACGAATCGAGCGCGCGGGCGAGCAGGGGCCCCCAGGCCGGGTCGACGACGTGCCGGCGGACCAGGGCCTCGACGAGCTCCTGCACGTCCTGGTCGTCGAGCACGGTGAGCGCCCCGAGGCCGATGCTCGAGGCGATCTCGGTCAGGTGCTCGGCGTTGCCCGGCTGCTGCAGCCATTTCCCTGCGGCGCGGGCGCCGCTGATCCCGGCCAGCTTCTCGTGCACCACGTCGTCGGCGAGGAAGTTCTGCTCGATGAAGGATCCGAGACCGGCGCCGATCTCGTCCTTCTTGCTCGAGATCAGATCGGTGTGCGGGATCGGCAGCCCCATCGGCCGGCGGAAGAGCGCGGTGACGGCGAACCAGTCGGCGAGCGCGCCGACCATGCCGCCCTCGCTCGCCGCGCGCACGAAACCGAGCCAGGGGTAGTGCGTCTGCAGGGCGAACGAGACGATGAACACGATCGCCATGATCCCGAGCAGCGCGAGTGCGAGGCCCTGCATGCGGCGGAGCCCTGCCAGCCGTTCGAAGTCGTCGGGGGAGACCGCGCCCAGGGTGCGGCGATTGCGAGGCATCCTTCAATTATGGCGCTGCCGGGACCCAGGATCGCGCAGTGCGGGCGGAGCGCCCGGCGTGGTCCGCAGGATCGCACCGATCTGCGAAGCAGCACCTGCGAAACCCGTGCTGCGGGTGCGATACTGCAGATCGGTGCGATCCTGCAGGTGCGGCGCTCCGCCGCGGGTTTCGTGTCAGAGGGGTGTGGGAGACTTCACCCATGCATCTTCTCGCCAGGCTCAGCCTGAAGAACCGCGCGCTCATCGCCCTCGTCACCATCGTCGCTTCGGTCTTCGGCTTCCTCAGCGTCGGCGCACTGAAGCAGGAGCTCATGCCCTCGGTGCAGTTCCCCGCGGTCGTGGTCGTCGCGAGCTATCCGGGTGCTTCGCCCGAGGTCGTGAACAACGACGTCTCCGGCCCGATCGAGACCGCGCTGCGCGGTGTGCCCGGCCTCGAGCAGACCACGGCGACCTCGTCGACCGGCGCGTCGATGGTGCTCGCCGAGTTCGCCTACGGAGTCGATCTGGCGGTCACCGAGCAGAAGGTCGAGCGCGCGATCTCGCGCATCTCGGGGATCCTGCCGGAGAGCGTCGACCCGTCGGTGATGTCGGGATCGATCGACGACTTCCCGATCGTGCAGGTCGCGGTCACGCCGCCCGCCGGCACCGATCTCGAGGAGACCGCCCGGCTCGTCGAGCGGCTCACGCTGCCGGAGCTCGAGGACCTCGACGGCGTGCGCGAGGCGCAGCTGAACGGCGCCCGGGGCGACCGGGTGACGATCGTCCCGGACGCCGACGAGCTGGCCGAGGAATCGCTCACCACGAAGTCGATCACCGATGCGCTGCAGCAGAGCGGCGTGCTGATCGCGGCCGGCAGCATCACCGATGGGGACCGCACGCTCGCGGTGCAGGCCGGGTCGAGGCTCGACTCGGTCGAGCAGATCGAGGATCTGCCGCTCGTGCGCGATCCGGCGCTGCTGCAGGCGAAGGCCCAGGCCGAGGCTGCGGCCGAGGCGGCGGCTGCAGCGGAGGCCGCGCAGCAGGGCGGCGCAGGCATCGGGATGACGCCGTCGCCGACGAACACCGAGGGCGCTGAGGACGCCGACGTCGAGGAGAGCGAGCCGCTGCCGACGATTCGGATCGGCGACGTGGCGGAGGTGACGCTCGAAGCGAACCCCGAGCAGAGCATCTCGCGGGTCGACGGCGCACCGGCGCTCACCATCGCCGTCACCAAGCTCTCGGCGGCGAACACCGTCGACGTGTCGCATGCCGTCCAGGATGCGCTGCCCGAACTCGCGGACGCCCTCGAGGGCGCTCGGCTCACCGTCATCTTCGACCAGGCGCCCTACGTGGAGCGGTCGATCGAGACGCTCACGACGGAGGGGCTGCTCGGACTGGTCTTCGCCGTCATCGTGATCCTCATCTTCCTCATGTCGGTGCGCGCGACCCTCGTCACGGCGATCTCGATCCCGGTCTCGGTCCTGCTGACCTTCGTCGGTCTGAACTTCGCCGACTACACCTTGAACATGCTCACGCTCGGTGCGCTCACGATCTCGATCGGCCGTGTGGTCGACGACTCGATCGTAGTGATCGAGAACATCAAGCGTCACCTCGGCGACCGGCCGGAGGAGGATCGATCCGCGGTGATCGTCGAGGCGGTGCGCGAGGTCGCCGGAGCCATCACCGCGTCCACGGTCACGACGGTCGCCGTGTTCCTGCCGATGGCGTTCGTCTCGGGCATGGTCGGCGAGCTGTTCCGGCCCTTCGCCTTCACCGTCGCCATCGCGCTCGGCGCCTCGCTGCTCGTCGCGCTGACCATCGTGCCGGTGCTCGCCTACTGGTTCCTGCGCGTCCACGCCGCTGCGTCCGGTCGTCGGCCGGCGTCGCGCAGGGCCGAGGCGACCGCGCCGGCGGTGGTGGATCAGGCTCCCGCGATGGTGGATCAGGCCCCGGCAGCCGAGGCGCCCATGGACACGGCGACCGCGGAGCCGGCAGCGGGATCGGCCGCGTCGGACGGCTACGACCACGAGACCCGGCTGCAGCGCGCCTACCGGCCCATCGTCACCTGGACGCTGACGCATCCGGCGATCACGCTGATCGCGGCGCTGCTCGTCTTCGGCGGCACACTGGCGGCGACGCCGCTGATGAAGACGAACTACCTGGGCTCGGACGAGCAGAACTCGGTGGGTCTCACGCAGACGCTCGAGCCCGGGACCAGTCTCGACGCGCAGCTGGCGCAGGCCGAGAAGGTCGAGACCGCGCTGGACGGCGTCGCGGCCGTCCAGTCGGTGCAGGTGACGATCGGCAACGGCGGCAGCGGGATGACCGCGATCTTCGGGGGCGGCGGAGACGGCGTCCTCAGCTACTCGATCACGACCGATGAGACGGCGGATCAGGCCGAGGTGCAGACCGAGATCCGCGAGGCGGTCGACGCGCTCCCGGACGCAGGAACCTTCTCCCTCGGCCAGTCGGGTGGCGGCGTGACGACCTCGAGCGCGATCGAGGTGGCGGTCTCCGCGCCGGATCAGGACGCCCTCGCTGAGGCCAGCGACGCCGTGGTCGCGGCGCTCGAGGCCCAGCCCGGCCTGATGCAGGTCGAGAGCGACCTCGCGGCGTCGCGCCCCTACCTGGACATCGAGGTGGACCGCGCCAAGGCGTCGAAGGCGGGCCTGACCGAGACGGCCGTCGCCGGCATCGTCGCGCAGCGGATGCAGCCCTCTCAGGTCGGCCAGATCGTGCTCGACGACACGAGCATCGGCATCTACCTCTCCCAGGGGGAGGCACCCGACGACCTCGAGGGCGTCGAGCGGCTCAAGATCCAGACCGCCGACGGCGAGAAGCGTCTTTCGTCGCTGGCGACGATCGAGGTCGCCGACGGCCCGGTGACGGTGAAGACCCAGGGCGGCGCCCGCATCGCCACGGTCTCCGCGCTGCCGGAGGGCGACGACCTGGGCACGGCCGGCATCTCCGTGAACGCGGCGCTCGAGTCCGTCGAACTGCCCGCGGGGTCCACCGCGAACATCGGCGGCGTCATGTCGCAGCAGGCCGACGCCTTCGAACAGCTCGGCCTCGCACTGCTCGTGGCGATCCTGATCGTCTACGTGGTCATGGTCGCGACGTTCAAGAGCCTGCTGCAGCCGCTGCTGCTGCTCATCTCGGTGCCGTTCGCGGCGACCGGCGCACTGCTGCTGCTCATCGCGACGGGGATCCCCCTCGGCGTGGCCTCCCTGATCGGCGTGCTCATGCTCATCGGCATCGTCGTCACCAATGCGATCGTGCTCATCGACCTGGTGAACCAGCTGCGTGAACGCGGAGAGACGCTGCGCCACGCCGTGGTGCACGGCGCTTCGCTGCGTTTCCGCCCCATCGTGATGACAGCGCTCGCGACCATCCTCGCCCTCGTGCCGATGGGGCTCGGGATCACCGGGCACGGCGGATTCATCTCGCAGCCGCTCGCCGTCGTGGTGATCGGCGGTCTGCTCTCCTCCACGGTGCTCACCCTGATCGTGCTGCCCACGCTCTACTACGCGGTCGAGCGCCGCCGGGAGACGGCGCGGACGAACCGCGAGACGAGGCGGGGCATCCGGGCGGAGCGGGCGCGCCTGCGTGCTGCGAGGAAGTCCGGATCGGCGGGTTCGGACGATGCCGCCGCCGGGAGCACCGGGGCAGTCGCAGATGGCTAAGCGCGGCGGCGGGTACCGCGCGCCGGGCGACTACGACCCGAGACGCGTTAAGAAGGGGAAGGGCGGTACGCCCGGGCGGCCGCGGCGCTCGGAACCCGGGTACGCCGGGAACGGAGACGCGTCGGGCTCCCGACGCAGGCGCTCCGAGTCCGACGCAGCCGCGCGGCGTCGGACGGAGACGGAGCGGGTCGCGGGGCCCGATCCGCGGGGCGAGGCCGCGCGCCCGCTCGCCGATCCGCCGCCGGCCGGGCTCGACGCGACGGTCACCCGGCCCGAGGACGTCGCGGGCACGAGTTTCGCCGAGCTGGGTCTCGGCGGCAACATCGTGCGGGCACTCGCCGAACTCGGCGCCGTCGAGCCCTTCGCGATCCAGGCCGTCACGATCCCGGACGCCCTCGCCGGCCATCACGTGCTCGGTCGTGGGCGCACCGGATCCGGCAAGACCATCGCCTTCGGCGCCGCCCTCGTGGAGCGCCTCCTGCGGCTGAAGGCCGAGGGCGCGTTCCCGGCGGACCCGCCGCGCACCGAGGCGAAGCGCGGTGAACGGCGGGCCGGCGAGCGACGCGCCGACCGCGGAGAAGCCGGAGCCGCGCGCCGGGGGCCGCGACGGCCCAAGGCCCTGATCCTCGCGCCGACGCGCGAACTCGCCTTGCAGATCGATCGCACCGTGCAGCCGCTCGCGCGCTCGGTCGGCCTCTTCACCGGCCAGTTCGTGGGCGGGCAGCCGTTCGAACCGCAGCTGCACGCGCTGCAGCGCGGCGTCGACATCGCGATCGGCACCCCCGGCCGCATCGAGGATCTCGCCAAGCGGGGGCACCTCGGCCTCGGGCAGGTCGCCGTCACCGTGATCGACGAGGCCGACCACCTCGCCGAGATGGGCTTCGTCGAGGCGGTGCAGAGGATCCTGCGCCAGACCCGACGGGGCGGCCAGCGGCTGCTCTTCTCGGCCACGCTCGACGGGCGGGTGCAGGGGCTCGTCGACGAGTTCATGCCGCGACCCGCCATCCACGAGGTCATCGCGGGCGATGGCTCGGCCGGCGCCGCCGGCGAACCCGACCTGCCCGAGGGCGTCGACCACCGCGTGCTCATCGTGCTCCGGGAGCACAAGGACGACGCGCTCGTGCAGCTGGCGCGCGACGGATTCCACGGCCGCAGCCGAGGCCGCAGCGCCGCCGCCCTCGAGGGCGGCGGCGCCGGTCGTACAATCGTGTTCTGCCGCACCCGCGCCTACGCCGAGCACGTCGCCGAGCTGCTGACCGGAGCCGGTCTGCGCGCCGTGGCGCTGCACGGCGATCTCTCGCAGGCGAGGCGCGAACGCAACCTCGAGAAGTTCGCCGGAGGCAAGGCCGACATCCTCGTCGCGACAGACGTCGCCGCCCGCGGGATCCATGTCGACGACGTCGACCTGGTGCTGCAGGCCGATCCCCCCGACGATCCGAAGGCCTACGTGCACCGGGCCGGACGCACCGGCCGCGTCGGCAAGGGCGGCACCGTGCTGACCGTGATCCCGCGCACGCGCCAGAAGCGCACGCGGGAACTCCTCGCGGCGCTCGGCCTCGAGCCGAGCTCCTTCGCGGACTTCGTGCCCGCGTCCGGGGACTGAGCCGTGGGGTGAGCCGTGCCGCCGTCGGTCGACGGCCCGGGGCCAGCGCACCGGCGCGGACGCTCGTGCGCGTCAGTCGACCCGATCCAGCGCTGCGCGCAGATCGGCGATCAGGTCCTCAGCCGATTCGAGCCCGATCGAGAGCCGCAGCAGGCCCTCGCCGATGCCGAGACGCTCCTTGATCTCGACCGGGAACGTCGCGTGCGTCGACGTGCACGGATGCAGCACCATCGAGCGGGTATCGCCGATCCCGGTCATGCGGGAGAAGATGCGCAACCCGTCGAAGAAGGCGCGCGCGCCCTCGCGGCCGCCGCGCACCGTCACACCGAAGACCGAACCGGTTCCCGCCGCAGCGCCCTCAGCGGCGTCCTCCGCCGGGGCGCCGTAGTCGCGCACCGCGAGCCCGTAGAGCGGGTGACCGGGGAGGCCGGCGTAGTCGACGCACTCCACCTCGGGCTGCTCCGCGAGCCAGCTCGCGATCTCGACCGACGTCTCCACGTGCCGCTCCATCCGCAGCGACAGCGTCTCCATGCCCTGATGTAGCAGGAACCCGTTGAACGGCGACAGCGACGGGCCGATGTCGTTGACGACGGCCTCCCGCGTGGCGCGGGCGTAGGCGCCGGGGCCGAAGCGATCCAGCATCGAACGCAGACCCGGCCGCGGCGCCGCGGTGATGAGCGGGAAGGATCGGCCGGCTCTCTCCGCCGCCTCCCAGTCGAAGGTGCCGCCGTCGACGATCGCCCCTCCGACGGCCGCGCCGTGTCCGGTGAGGAACTTGGTCGTGGAATGCACCACGATGTCCGCACCGTGCTCGAAGGGGCGGATCAGCGCGGGCGTCCCGACGGTGTTGTCGACCACCAGCGGCAGGTTGTAGCGGGCCGCGACCTCGGCGACGCGTCGCATGTCGACGATGTCGTTGCGCGGGTTCGGGATCGACTCGGTGTAGATCGCCTTCGTGCTCGGGCGGATCGCGCGCTCCCACTCGGCGTCGTCATCGATGTCCCACACGTAGTCGACCTCGATGCCGAAGCGCGCGAAGCTGCGGCCGAAGAGGATGCGGGTGCCGCCGTAGATGGAGGCGGTCGACACGATGTGGTCGCCGCCCTTGGCGAGCGCGAAGAGCGCCGACGAGATCGCCGCCTGGCCGCTCGAGACGGCCACGGCCGAGACGCCGCCCTCGAGCGAGGCGAGCCGCTCCTCGGCCACCGCATTCGTCGGATTGCCCTGTCGCGAGTAGATCGGCCCCGGCGTTGCCTCGTCGTCCCCGAAGAAGGCGCCGGCGCCCGATCGGTCGGGCACCCCCGAGAAGCGCTCGACCTGGTCGTCGAAGTCCTCGAACACGTAGCCGGCCGACAGCGCGATGGGGGGCACCCGGAGCCCGTTGTTCGCGTCGGGGTACTCGCCCGCGTGGACCTCACGGGTCTCGAAGTCGAAGCCCTCCCAGTCGACGATCGGATCGTTCGCCGCGCCCTGGCGGGTCGTCCGGTCCGCGTGCTCCGCCGCGCTCATCGTGCAGCCTCCGTCCCGGCGTGCTCGCCGTGAGCAGCGTGCTCGGTCGATTCGGCGGCCGGTCCCGCGGGTTGCGCCGATCCCGCGTGTTCCGCCGGTCCTGTCCCTTCGGGACGAGCGGGCAGGATCGCGGCGATCCGCTCGACCGCCTCCACCAGGGTCTCGGGCGCGCAGGCCAGGTTGAGCCGTGCGTGGCCGGCACCACCGGGCCCGAAGTGCGCACCGTCGTTCAGGGCGACGCGGGCATCGTGCAGGATCCGGCCCTGGGGGTCGTCGCCGAGCCCGGCGCCCCGGAGGTCGAGCCAGGCGAGGTAGCCGGCGGACGGGCGGGTCGTCGTGATGCCGGGCAGCCGATCCGCGACGAGCGACGCGAAGAGCGCCTCGTTCGCCTGCACCTGCGCGATCGTCCGATCCAACCAGTCGCGCCCATCGCGGAAGGCGGCGACGTTCGCATGCAGGCCGAGGATGCTGGCCCGCGTCGTCGTCTCAGGGGGAAGCCCCTGCAGCAGGCTGTTCGCGCGGTCGTCGGCGGCGATGAGCACCGAGCACTTGGCGCCGGCGAGGTTCCATCCCTTGCTCGCCGATGTCGCGGTCGCGGAGAGCGCCCCGACCTCTGCGGCCAGCGGCGCGAACGGCGTGAAGGTCTGCCCCGCCCAGGTGAGCGGGGCGTGGATCTCGTCCGAGAGCACGAAGACGTCGTGCTCGGCCGCGAGGCGCGCGAGCTCGGCGAGCGACTCGCGGGAGAACGGCACACCATGTGGGTTGTGCGGGTTGCAGAGGAGGAAGGCGTCGACACCGCGATCCGAGGCGAACTCCCTGCGGATCTCGGCGAGATCCAGCTGGTGCGCCCCATCGTCGGCGTCGGCGTCGGTTCCGCCGCCGGTGCTGGTGCCGGCGTCGGCGTCGGCGTGCGAGGAGAGCAGCGGGATCTCGACGATCTCGAACGGGAGCTCCTCGAGCATCTCGTAGAACCCCGGGTAGACCGGTGTCGGCAGCACGAGGCGAGGGCGCGCGTCAGGATCGTCCGGGGAGGAGCCCGTCGTGCGCTTCGACGCACCGAGCCGATCCCGCTGCGCCAGGAACACCCGCAGCGCCTCCACCACCCCGGTCGCCACGTCGGTGGCCAGGTGCACGTGCGCGTGAGGGACCTCCCATCCCCAGCGATCCCTCGCGAACTCCGCGAACGCAGGAGCGAGGGGACCCGGGTTGTCGAGGTAGCCGGTGTCAGAGAGTTCGACCCGCTCTATCAGCGCCGAACGGATCTCGGCGGCGACGGCGAAGTCCATCTCGGCGACGAAGAGCGGCAGGACGTCGGCGGGGAACCGCGTCCACTTGAGACTGGTGCGCTGCTCGCGGAGACGCGCCGGGTCGAGTTCGGACCAGGGCGCGCCCGAAGGGTCGACCCCCGTGCCCAATGCGGTCCGATAACAGTCCTCGTCGCTCATGCTCTCATTCTGCGCCTGTTGCGCCAGATGCGGGTGCTCGCCCCGTCATATCGCGTAACCGGCTCGGCGCACATGACTGCGGGCGTGCTCGACGGCCGGCTCGAGCTCGGCGAAGAGGTGGTTCGGGTGCCGCAGCGCGCCGATCGCCCCGCTGCGTTCGAGCAGCGGGAGATGCTCGGGCCGCACGCCCTTGATGAGCACGGTGGCGCCGCGGCGCTCCAGCGCGGTGACCATCTCTCCGAGAGCGTTCGCGCCGGTCGAGTCCACCAGCTGCAGCCCCGAGAGGCGCAGGATCACCACGGCGACGTCGTCCCGCGCCGCGACCTCGTCGAGCAGTCGTTCGGCAGCCCCGAAGAACAGAGACCCCTCGACCCGGAACAGCGCGATGCGCTCGTCACCCGGCTGCGGGTCCCCCGGCAGCGGCTCGAGGTGCGCGCCGCTCATGCGGCTCAGCGCGCGGAGCGCGAAGAACGCGGCGGCGGCGATGCCGATGCCCACGGCGATCACCAGGTCGAAGGCGACCGTGACGAAAGCGGTGACCAGGAACACCGCAGCACTCGATCTGCCGGATCGCGCTACGCGGCGGAACGTCGACACCGATACCATGCGGGCGGCGGTGACCATCAGCACGCCCGCGAGCGCCGCGAGAGGGATCCGCGACACGATGCCGGCGGCGGCGATCACGACGAGCAGCAGGAGCAGCGCATGGGCGATCGCCGCGGCACGGGTCCGCGCGCCGCTGCGCACGTTGACCGCGGTGCGGGCGATGGCGCCGGTGGCGGGCATCCCGCCGAAGAGGCCGGCGGCGATCGACGCGAGGCCCTGGCCCACGAGCTCGCGGTCGGCGTTCAGCGCGCCGGTGTTCGCGAGCGTCGCGGCCACTCGGGCCGAGAGGAGGGACTCGATGGCGGCCAGCGCCGCGACGGCGAACGCCGGTCCCACGAGCGAGGCCAGCACGCCGAGGTCGAAGGACGGCAGGCCGGGAGCGGGCAGCGAGCTCGGCAGCTCTCCGATCGTGTCGAGCGGTAGGTCGAGGAGCGCGACGGGGACCGAGACGACCAGGATGGCGACGAAGGATCCCGGCACCGCCGGCAGCCAGCGGCCCAGCGCGAGCATGATGACCGCGACGACCGCGACGACGGCGAGCGGCAGGAGCGCCCCCGGCCAGGCCGCCTCCGCGACCGTCTGTCCCGCCGCGACGACCGCGTTGCTCGCGTGTCCGCCGATCCCGACGCCGAGCGCCGACGGCACCTGCTGCAGGAAGATGATGACGCCGATGCCGGCGGTGAAGCCCTCGATCACCGGCCAGGGGATGTAGCTGACGGACCGCCCGAGTCGCAGCACGCCGGCGGCGAGCACGATCGCACCCGCCATGAGGCTGAGCGCGGCGACGGCGCCGACCCCGTGGGCGGCCACGATCGGGGCGAGCACCACGACCATCGCCCCCGTGGGCCCGGAGACCTGCACGTTCGACCCGCCGAAGACGGCGGCGACGAGGCCGGCGACGATCGCCGTGACGAGGCCCGCCTCGGCGCCGACGCCGGAGCTCACCCCGAAGGCGAGCGCGAGCGGCAGCGCTACGATGCCGACCGTGACGCCGGCGATCAGATCGGAGCGCCAGCTGCGACGCAGCCCGCTGTAGTCGGCGGGGGAGGGCAGCAGGTGGGCGAGCGAGCGGCGACCCGCGCGGGATCCTGATCGCATCGTCCTCATCGCCCCTTCCCGACCGGGCCGTGATCCGGCCCCCACGGGACGGATCCTACTCGACCGGCGATCCTGATCATCTTCGTCGGGCCGTCGCGGGGCCCGTTGCAGGTCGTCCCGTCGCCGGGCCGCTCGTCGCGGGCCGGTGGCGGCCGCCTGCCCGACGTGGCCGGACTGCGCTACTGCACGACGGGGAACGAGCCGGTCGGACCCTCGCCCTCGTCGTAGACGCTCGACGGGCTGCCGATGATCAGCGGATCGGGGGTGCCGACGAGCTTGTGGTCCTTGTCCGGGTAGTCGAAGAGCGAGAGCACCCAGCGCATCGCCTCGAGGCGGGCGCGCTTCTTGTCGTTCGACTTCACGACGGTCCACGGCGCGTGCGGCGTGTCCGTGTAGAAGAACATCGCCTCCTTCGCCTGCGTGTAGTCCTCCCACTTGTCGAGGCTCGCCAGGTCGGTCGGCGAGAGCTTCCACTGCTTCACCTCGTCGCCGCTGCGGGAGACGAAGCGCGCATGCTGCTCGGCGCGGCCGACCGAGAACCAGAACTTGATCAGGTGGATGCCCGAGTTGACGAGCATCCTTTCGAATTCGGGCGCGGATCGGGTGAACTCGAGATACTGCTGCGGCGTGCAGTATCCCATCACGCGCTCCACTCCGGCACGGTTATACCAGGAGCGGTCGAACATGACGATCTCGCCGCCCGTGGGGAGGTGCGCGACGTAGCGCTGGAAGTACCACTGCTTCTGCTCGCGCTCGGTGGGGATCTCGAGCGCCACGACGCGCGCGCCGCGGGGATTCATGTGCTCGGTGAAACGCTTGATCGCACCGCCCTTGCCGGCGGCGTCGCGGCCCTCGAAGAGGATCACGATCTTCTCGCCCCGCTCCTTGACCCAGGCCTGCAGCTTGAGCAGCTCGATCTGCAGCTTGCGCTTCTCGCGCTCGTACCGCGCGCGGCCGACCTTCTTGTCATAAGGGTAGCCCTGCCGCCACGGCGCGTCGGGGCCGTCGTCCTTCGGGCTCTTCTTCCCGGCGCGGCGGAGCTCCGCGATCTCATCGATCTCCGGAGTCACGTCGATCTGGTTCGGCTGGGCCGCGACGAAGACGTCTCCCTCCGCAGTCGTGACGGTCTTCTCCGTGTCGGATCCGTTCGGTGACGTGCGGTCGTTCTGCTCCACGAGACTCCCTCGATGCATAGCTGATCCAATGCCGAACTGACGCTCGGTCATACTTTCAGAATAAAGCGCGACTCCGTATGCGCGAAACCTATGCGCGGACACGCACAACCGGGGCCTCCGTCGATACCGGTCGCCCATGTGCATCTCGCGAAAGCGCCGACGCGAAGCCTGTGAGAACACCGACGCGAAGCCTGCCAAAACGCCGCGTCGTGCGGCCGGGAACCTTGACCTTCAATGCTAGCCTGAGGCTTCGGATGGAGGGTGGTCGAGCTATGCCCGTGCAGGCAAGAAGGGCTCCGAGGCGCTGGATCGCAGCGTTCGGCGTCATGCTGTTCGTCAGCGGCGCCGTGCTCGGCGGTCAGATCGGCGCGGACCCGGCGCAGGCCGTCACCGGGCTGCCCACCTGGGACGACGTCCAGGCGGCGAAGCGCAGCGAGGCCGCCGCAGCCAAGAAGGTCAAGGAGATCAAGGAGCTCCTCGCCGAGAGCGAATCCGAACTCGAGCGACTCCGCGACGCCTCCGCTGCGGCGATGGAGAAGGCCAGGATCGCCGAAGAGGCGCTGCAGGCCGCCGCCGCCAAGTCCGAGCTGCTCGACAAGCAGGCGGAGCAGAGCCGCAAGGAGGCCGACGAGGCCACCGAGCAGGCCGCTTCCCTCGTGTCTCAGATGTACCGCTCCGGAGGCGTCGACCGCAGCGTCGAGCTCTTCCTCCAGACCGACGGCGACACCGCCGACGCCCTGCTCGAGCGCCTCGCGGCGATGGAGAAGGCCACCGAGCGCAACACCACCGTCTCCGAGCAGGCCGAGCAGGCGACCAACACCGCCGCATCCCTCGGAGAGCAGGCCGAGGTCGCCCGCGCAGAACGCAAGACCCTCAGCGACACCGCCAAGAAGGAATCCGACGCCGCCGCGCAGGCCGCAGCGGATCAGGCCGTGCTCCTCGCCGAGCAGCAGGACCGGCAGGACGTGCTCAAGGCGCAGCTCGAAGCGCTCGAGGACAAGACCACCAAGACGGTCGACGGCTACAAGGAGCGCCTCCGGAAAGAAGAGGAAGCGCGCAAGAAAGCCGAAGAAGAGGCCCGCAAGAGAGCCGAGCGAGAAGCCAAGAAGAACGGCGGTGGCGGCGGAAGCAACGGCTGGCTCCGACCCATCTCCGGCGGCTGGATCTCGACCTACTACTGGGGCTACTACGGCCACACCGGCGTCGACATCGCGGCAGGCTGCGGCACCCCGATCTACGCGGCCAAGAGCGGCACCGTCGGCTTCGTCGGCTGGGGCGGCAACTACGGCAACTTCGTCTGGATCAACCACGGCGACGGCTACGTCACCCGCTACGCCCACCAGAGCCGCTTCGCCGTGAGCTACGGCGAGTCGGTGAGTCGAGGCCAGGTCATCGGCTACGTCGGCACCACCGGCAACAGCACCGGCTGCCACCTGCACTACGAGGTCATGATCAACGGCGTCTTCCAGAACCCGATCCCGAGCTACATGTCCGGCTGACGCCCGCACCGCGGCACCACTGCGGTGCCGCGGTGGTGCCGCTACGGCGCATCGTCCCGCACACGCGCAACGCCCCGGGCTCCGACCTTCGTCGGAACTCCGGGGCGTTGCGCGTTGCCGGTCGGCTCAGAGCCGGTCAGTGCTGAGCCGGTCAGTGCTGGTCTGCGAGGCGCTGCTGCGCCTCGATGATGAGCTGCTCGGCGTCGGCCGCCGAACCCCAGGCGTCCACCTTGACCCACTTGCCGGGCTCGAGATCCTTGTAGCGCTCGAAGAAGTGGGTGATCTCCTTGCGCGTGTACTCGGGGATGTCGTCCACGTCCTGGATCCAGGTCCAGCGCGGATCCTTCGCCTGCACGGCGACGACCTTGTCGTCGCCGCCGGCCTCGTCGCTCATGCGCAGCACGCCGACCGGGCGGACCTTGATGCCGACACCGGGGAACACGGGGTAGTCGAGCAGCACGAGCACGTCGAGCGGGTCGCCGTCCTCGCCCAGGGTCTCCTCGAAGAAGCCGTAGTCGGCAGGGTAGACGAAGTTCGTGTAGAGCACGCGGTCGAGGTAGACGCGGCCGGTCTCGTGGTCGACCTCGTACTTGTTGCGGCTGCCCTTGGGAATCTCGATGACGGCGTCGAATGCGGCGGTCATGCGCGCTCCTTGTGTTTGTGTGATGTTCGTGTCGGTGCGACCCCACCAACTTTACCCCCGCGGTGATCGTCGCGACGGCCGTGGGTGCTCCTCACCATGAGCGGCCCCCTTCCCGACGAGCGGCATGGTTGTTCGCGGTGAGGAACGGTGCCGCTC
>NZ_CAJVAP010000028.1 GCF_910593785.1 Leucobacter soli
GGTCGGGCGGGCGCTCGAGCGCCCGCCCGACCGATCCCGCCCCGGGCTCCGTCGCCGCCTTCGAATCCTGCAGAAATGGCCGACCCCCTCAGCCTCGCCTGACAACAGGGGGGGTCTGCGGAGACTGAGGGGGCGGGCGTCTGAGGGGAACCGTCAATAGGCTCCTTGCCGACCGAGCATGACTCGGGCAGTGCGCCACATGATCTGCAGGTCGTTCATGACCGACCAGTTCTCGACGTAGCTGAGATCGAGGCGCACGCTCTCGTTCCACGAGAGGTCGCTGCGCCCGGAGACCTGCCAGGGGCCCGTGATGCCGGGTTTCACGTACAGGCGCCGAACGACGGCCCCATCGTAGGCCGTCACCTCCGACGGGAGCGGCGGGCGCGGCCCGACGACGCTCATGTCGCCGCGCAGCACGTTCCAGAACTGCGGGAACTCGTCGATGGAGAACTTGCGCAGCACGGCCCCGACTCGCGTCACGCGCGGATCGGACTTCATCTTGAACAGCGGCCCGGCGCCCTCGTTCTCGGCGATGAGATCGGCGAGTCGAGCCTCGGCATCGGGCACCATCGTGCGGAACTTGTACATCGTGAAGGTGCGGCCGTCGCGCCCCACCCGCTGCTGCGCGAAGAAGACCGGCCCCCGGGATTCGGCGAGGACGAGCAGCGCGACGATCGGAGCGATGAGCGCCGTCACCGCGACCCCGCAGAACGCGACGAGGAGATCGAGACCGCGTTTGAGCAGGTGATGGCCGCCCTCGTAGCTCGGGATTCCGATGTGCAGCAGCGGCAGACCGTCGATGGGGCGCAGAGAGAGCCGGGGCCCGACGACGTCGGTCACCCGGTTGGAGAGCACCAGCTCGATCGCGGTCCCCTCGAGCTCCCAGCTGAGCTCCCGGACGAACGATGGCACGCCCTCGGGCCGGCTCGCCACCATGATCGTGTCGGCACCGCTCCGCTGCGCCGCTCGCGCGACGCTGCGCGAGTCGCCGAGCGCGGGGAACGTCGACTCGCCCACGGAGATCGAGGCGCCGGAGTCGTCGAACAGCGTGGTCCCGACGACCTGGAAGCCGTTCTCACCGCCCTGGTCGAGCGTGCGGATGACGTACGCCACGTCGTCGCGATGCCCCACCACCAGGGTGCGCGAGCTGCAGCTCCCGGCGAGCCGCTGCCGGTGCAGCCAGTGCCGCCAGATCCACCGGCTGAGCAGCAGCGCGGGCATTCCCGCGGCGAGCGCCGCGACGAGCGCGCTCCGGCCGCCGGGCGTGGGCACCATCAGGATGGAGAAGGCGATCACGCCGAACGCCAGACCCGTGGCGTTCGCGACCCGACGGTACTCGGCGGTGCCCGTGCCGAGGCAGCTCGGCTCTCGCGAATGGATCGCGGCCAGCAGCCCGAGCCAGACCAGCGCGAGGATCGGCAGGAACCAGAGATCCTGCAGACTCGCCCCTCGGAAGCCGACATCCACCGCGGCTCCCGCGCTGACGCTGCACAGGATCACCGTGGCATCCGTCGCACCGAGGTTCCGATGCAGTCTGCGTTCCCAGGCCCTCCGTCGATCGGGAGCGGGCTCCCGTCGCGGGAAGAGATCGACCGACCCGGTTGGGTTTCCCCCGGCCAACCTCTCGTCGTTTCGCACCAGCATGGCGTTCCCCCTGTCCGAGTACGGATGCGTTGCGTCATCGTAGGAACGCGACGGAACCCGTTCGCGGCAAGATACGTAGCCGCTACTCAGCAGGGTCGGGAAGTGGTCTGGTCAAGGGCGCGAATCATCCCGGATCGGGCGCGTTCGCACCGTCGGGGTACGTAGTGCGTGAGGGCGGGGGCCGGCGCTCAGGCGGGCTGGCGTTCCTTCCGGAACCAGACGCGCAGCTCATCGCGGTTGCTGGCACCGAGCTTCGTGAACACGTGGCGCAGGTGCGTCTCGACGGTGCGGACCGACAGATGGAACTGCTCGGCGATCCACTTGCTCGAGTAGCCGAGCGACGCCAGCAGGGCGATCTCGCGCTCGCGCGCCGACAGTTTCGAAGTCGGCGGCAGCGGCGCCCAGATCCCGAGTTCGGAGAGCGTCCGCGCGCTCGGGGAGTCCCACGCCTCCGCCTGGCTGACGAACTCCTCGACATGCGCGAGGACGGTCACCCCGAGGGGCAGGTCGATCTGCCGGGCGAGGACCCGCAGGCGCGGCACCATCCGCTCGAACTCGAAGGGGTTCGACATGGCCCCGACGTGCAGCGCCTGCAGCTCGATCGCCGCCAGACCCTGCTCGGCCGCCCAGGCCGCGAGCCGCTTGGCGCAGACGGTCAGATCGGCGGAGTAGTTCCACTGCCGGGCGCGCAGCGTCAGCAGGCGCAGGATCCCCAGCAGAGCCGACGAGAGGCCCGGCCGGTTCCGCTCGGCCTCGCGGATCTCGCGGACGGACTCCTCCCGCTCGCCGAGTGCGGCGCACGCGAGAGCCAGCACGGCCCGCACCAGCGGCCGGAGCCCGTGCACGTCGTGCTCGGCGAGGCGATCCTGCAGTCGCTCGGCCTCCTGCGCGGCGAGCCGCCACCGGCCCTCTGCGAGCCGCAGCAGCGCACGGCCGCACTCCGTCAGACCGGAGTGGACCACCCCGGGCAGGGCGGTCTCCTCGAACTCCTCGAGGGCCACGCGGCTCGCCTCGACCGAACCGCTGCTCCAGATCGCGAGGAACCGGACGAAGCCTAGCAGGTCGGCCTCCTCCATCGGGCGCAAGCCGTACACGGCCAGGTGCCTGGCGTTCTCGGCGATGAGCATCGCCTCGGTGTACCGCCCCTCCTGGATGCGCACGATGGCGCTCACGAGCCGCGACCGCGACCGCGCGCACTCCACGCGCATCGACCCGTGCGGGTCGGTGTCAGCGCACAGGGCGTCGGCCTGGCGCAGCTCGCCCGCGCACGCCATCGCGTAGGCGCGAGCGGCGGCCACCGCCTCGACGCGCTCCTGATCCTGACCGCGCACCTGCCCGTCGAGCTCATCGAGCCGGCCCAACGCCGCCTCGGCGTCGCCCAGTTCGAAGAGCAGTTCGTCGACGAGCTCCAATTCGAGGGCCACGCTCTCCGCGGTGACGCCGATCGTCGCCCGCCGCAGACGACCCGCTGCCTCCCCCGCCAGTTCGAGCGCGTCGGCCAGCAGCGCGGGGTCGCCGAGCACGCGCGCGATGCGGCCGGCCAGCAGCGCGGCGATCGCGCTCTGCACGGCGGTGGCCTCCGGGTGCCGGGCCACGATGAGGGCGATCCTGAGCCAACGCGCCTCCTCGATGCTCTCCCGCGCCTCGAGAGCCAGCCAGAGCCAGTCGAAGGGCAGGGGGCGTTCGGCCTCGATGCCGAAGATCACCAGACGCAGGATGCGCTCCGGCGAATGCTGCGGATCCGTGCCGGACTCCTGCAGGAGCGCCTCGAAGATGCGCGTCACGACCTCGATCCGGTGCGGCGCGGGCATCTGCTCGCGGAGCGCCTCGCGGATCACGGGCGTGTCGAGCGAGAGCGCCACGGCGCCGTTGTGCATCGTCCGCGAGACGACCAGGCCGCGACGGCGCAGCGAAGTCACCGCATCGGGGTCGAGCAGCTGCAGGAGCCCCGCCTCCACGAGGGGCTCCGCCAAGGCGATCACCTCGAGCGTCGCCATCTCCTCCGCGGAGCAGGTCCCGACGAGATGCTCGGCGAACTCTTCGGGGACCGTCCGGTCGCCGGGCAGTTCCCAGACCACGCCGCGGTGTCGTCCGATGCGGCCGTGCTGCTGCAGCGCGACGGTCAGCAGGAGCAAGGAGTAGGCGTTGCCGCGGGTCAGCCGATGCCACTGGAGCAGCGTGCGGTTCTCGATCGAGTCGCTGGCGAGGATCTGCTGCAGGTAGCGCCCGCTCTCCTCGACGGTGAACGGACGGATCGGCATCTCGACCGTTCTCGGGTCGCTCGAGATCAAGGCCGCGGCCCCGGTCAGGCGGTGCGCCGTGGCGATCACGCGGATCCGACGCGAGCGGATCAGCTGGTCGAACAGGTACGCCGTCACCGGAGGGTACTCGTCGATCCCCGCCGCCACCAGCACGGGGAGCCCGCCGTCGGCGCGCGAGGAGAGCTCCTGCAGGATCCGCTGCACTGCCTGCTGCGGGTGCTCGGGATCCTCGTGCCGGGTCTCCTGGCCGGGGTCCCATTCGAACAACGCGGGCAGGTCGAGGCCGAGCAGTGCGGCGATGCCGTGCATCGGGTGGGACGGCCGGAGCAGCACGGTGACGGACACCTGCTCGCCGATCCGGTCGCCGAGCGAGTACGCCACCTCCTGCGCGATCCGACTCTTGCCGCTCCCCGGCTCGCCGATGAGCAGTACCGAGCTGCCCGCTTCGGCGAGGACCGCGGTGAGCTCGTCGATCCGCTCCGGCGTCGTGCTCGAGAAGCGGTGCGTATGCACGCCCGCCACCCAGGCATCGTGGACATCTGTGTTCACTCGTTGCCGCATCATGACCCCCATCAGCATCCGGCATCGCCGAACCGTCGGTCTCGCGACCCCCCGACACCGATATCGATTTCCCTAGTCGCGGTGCCGAATCGTTCAGCAGTCCACTCAGCGTAGACCCGGATCTGATTCTCCTAAGCAAAATAAGTACTCTCTACTTACGTATATTTCAAGAAACTCCGCCGGTGGTCTATCACGTTGTTTCCAGGATGTGATATTTGACGGTCGCATCAAGGAATATATTCATTCGACCGCCGTTGCATCCCCTATGAGCACCGCATCACCCATCTCCTCCGCCGCCGGTTCCGCCGATCCCGATCGCGTCGTCCTCGGCCTCGACACCTTCGGCGACATCACCGTCGACGGCGACGGCGCCCGCGTCCACCCGGCCCAGGTCCTGCGCGATGTCATCGAGGAGGCCGTGCTCGCGGACCGGGTCGGCGTCGACGCCATCACGCTCGGCGAGCACCACCGCGACGACTTCGCGATCTCGAGCCCGGAGATCGTACTCGGAGCGATCGCAGGCCGGACGGAGCGGATCCGGCTCGGCACCGGCGTCACCGTGCTGTCGAGCGACGACCCGGTGCGCCTCTACGAGCGCTTCGCGACGCTCGACGGTGTCAGCGGCGGTCGGGCAGAGGTGATCCTCGGACGCGGATCCTTCACCGAGTCCTTCCCCCTGTTCGGCTACGACCTCGCCGACTACGAGGAGCTCTTCACCGAGAAGCTCGAACTCTTCGGACGGCTCCGCGAGGAGGGCCCGGTGACCTGGTCAGGTCGGCACCGCTCGCCGCTCGCCGCGCAGGAGGTTCATCCGAAGACCGAGCGACCCGGCGGGGTGGCCGCCTGGATCGGCGTCGGCGGCAGCCCGCATTCGGTGCTGCGTTCGGTGCGCGCCGGGATCCCGATGATGCTCGCGATCATCGGCGGAGCCCCGGCGCGGTTCCTGCCCTTCGTCGAGCTCTACCGCAGCGCGCAGGCCGAACTGGCCTCGGGATCGGGTTCGGAATCGGGCTCGGGATCCGGCCCCGCACCCATGCCGCTCGGCGTGCACTCCCCCGGGCACGTCGCCGCGACCGACGCGCAGGCGCGCGACGAGCTGTGGCAGCACTTCGCAGCGCAGCGGGAGAGGATCGGGCGCGAGCGGGGATGGCCTGCGCCGACCCGCGCGGAGTTCGAGCGCGAGGCCGACGCCGGCGCACTGCATGTCGGCTCGCCCGAGACCGTGGCGCAGAAGATCGCGGCGACCGTGCGCACCCTGGGCGCCGACCGCTTCGACCTCAAGTACGCGAACGGGACGATGCCGCACGCGCAGCTGATGTCGAGCATCGAGCTCTACGGCGGAGAGGTGATCCCGCGCGTGCGCGAGCTGCTCGCGGCCTGACCCGGCGTTCCTGTCGCGGGGCGTCGGCGCAGCGTCAGCAATCCACCGTCCGTCAGCAGTTTTCGCGGATTCTTGCTGACGCTGCGCAGATTCCTGACGCTGTGCGGATTCTCGCGCGGAGCCTACACGGTCAGCGCGATCCAGTCTCCGGTCGCGGCCTCGGTCGGCATGCCGTCGAGGATCCGGACGGTGCGCGCATCCGGGTCGGTGATCACCGTCGCCAGGGTCGCCCATCGTTCGCCGTAGCTCAGCGCCATGTCCGGAACGCAGGTCAGCGGCGGCTGGCCCGAACCCGAGACGAGCAGTTCGACCATCTCGGCGTCTCCGCCCGGCAGACCCGACCCGAGCCGCTCGCGCACGAGTTCGAGGCGCTCCGACGAGTCCGGTTCGTACAGCTCCGTCTTCTGCGCGGCCAGGGGGGTCTCGTGCTGGAAGTGGTTGGTGCGCTGCACCGAGCCGGCCCGTTCGGGGATCGGGAAGACCCCCGCCGGGCTGATCTCCACCGAGACGGACTGCGCGGAGTCGAGCATCGTGAACGCCGATGAGGAGGCGATCGGCGCCTCACGGATCAGCGCGATCGCCGCATCGACGGTCGCGCACTCGGCGAGCACGACCGAGGAGAGCACATGCATGGGCACGCCGCCCGGGCCGTCGTCCCGGTGACCGAGGATGTTGAAGTGGAGGGCGAGGCCGGCGTCGTTGACGCCGATCTTGGAGAGGATACCCTGCTCGGTGAGGCCCGCATAGCGGTGGCCGGGGCCGGCGACCTCGTGGGTGTGCCAGAAGGGGTCGAGCTCGATGTGCCAGTCCCAGGTCTGCACGCCGCGGCGATGCCCGTCGACGACAGCCGTAACGGTGGAGCACTCCGACGAGGCGCGCGGCGCCAGCGCGAGGATCTCGGTGCGCGCGTTGAGCGCGGCGACCTGCTCGAGCCCGACGCCGGCTCCCGCGGCGACCCCCTCGAACTCCGCGATCACCTCCGGTCGCCACCCCTCGATCGCGGCGAGGGAACGGTCGACGCCCGCGCGCTCGAGGCGTGCGGTGACGCCGAGCCGCCGGAACAGCTCCGCGTATTTCGCGTAGGCGACGGCGAGCGTCGGCCGCAGCGCCTCACCCCGGCGACGACCGAGCTCCGAGCGCGTCGCTCCTTCGAGGCTCAGGTGCAGGCGTCGGGTCTCGGTGTTCACGGGTCCTCCTCGTGGCGGGCGGTGCCGAGGCGCATCGGCGGGCGGCGCCTCGGGCCTATGTCGATCCTGCCAGGTCTGCCGCATGTCCGACAGGGATCGCGATCCCCAGCCGCAGGCTCCATCGCTCCACCATCGCCACCGGTGTTGCCGGTGTTGCCGGTGTCGCCGTCGTTACCGTCGCCGCCGGCACTATCGCGCAGACGAACGGAAACGGGGCCGGCGCACTGCGCCGACCCCGTCCACGATCCTCGACCGAGGGATCAGGCCGAGAGGCGATCCTTCAGGTTCTGATCGATCGTCGCGAGGAACTCCTCCGTCGTCTGGTAGCCCTGCTCCAGCCCGACGAGCAGCGCGAGATCCTTCGTCATGCTGCCCGATTCGACGGTCTTGATGACGACGTCCTCGAGGGTCAGCGCGAAGTCGATCAGCGGCTGGTTGCCGTCGAGCTTGCCGCGGTGCTGCAGACCGCGGGTCCACGCGAAGATCGAGGCGATCGGGTTCGTCGAGGTCGGCTTGCCCTGCTGGTGCTGGCGGTAGTGGCGCGTCACGGTGCCGTGCGCGGCCTCCGCCTCCACGATCCTGCCGTCCGGCGTGGTGAGCACCGAGGTCATGAGGCCCAGCGAGCCGAAGCCCTGCGCCACGGTGTCCGACTGCACGTCGCCGTCGTAGTTCTTGCAGGCCCAGACGTAGCCGCCCTCCCACTTCATGGCCGAGGCGACCATGTCGTCGATGAGGCGGTGCTCGTAGGTGAGCCCGGCGGCATCGAACTGATCCTTGAACTCGGCGTCGTAGACGTCCTGGAAGATGTCCTTGAAGCGACCGTCGTACGCCTTGAGGATGGTGTTCTTGGTCGAGAGGTAGACCGGGTAATTGCGTGAAAGGCCGTAGTTCAGCGAAGCGCGCGCGAAGTCGCGGATGGACGCGTCGAGGTTGTACTGCACCTGCGCGATGCCGTCGCCCGGTGCCTGGTAGACCTCGAACTTCTGCGGCTCCGAGCCGTCCTTCGGGGTGAACTCGACGGTCAGCGTGCCCTCTCCGGCGAACCGGAAGTCGGTGGCGCGGTACTGGTCGCCGAACGCGTGGCGGCCGATGATGATCGGCTTGTTCCAGCCGGGCACGAGCCGCGGGATGTTCGAGATGATGATGGGCTCGCGGAAGATCACGCCGCCGAGGATGTTGCGGATCGTGCCGTTGGGGCTCTTCCACATCTTCTTCAGGCCGAACTCCTCGACACGGGCCTCGTCGGGGGTGATGGTGGCGCACTTGACGCCGACGCCGTGCTTCTGGATCGCATGGGCGGCGTCGATCGTGACCTGGTCCTCCGTCTCATCGCGGTACTGGATGCCGAGGTCGTAGTACTCGAGCGTGATGTCGAGGTACGGGTGGATCAGACGATCCTTGATGAACTGCCAGATGATCCGCGTCATCTCGTCGCCGTCGAGTTCGACGACCGTGCCTTCGACCTTGATCTTCGCCAATGCTGCTCCCATATGTCGTGGTGTGTGAACCAGGGGCGTGCGGCGATGGTGGACGCCGCACGAGTGTGGCCGCTGCGACTGCGCGGCGCTCCGAGCCCGTTCGGGCCTCGTCCATCCTACCCGAGATCACAGATTTATCTCGACGTCGAGATAATCGCTTTCTCGCCGGTCCCCGTCCCGCGCCGTCCCGCCCCATCCCGGTCCTCTCTCCATCCCCCTCTCTCCCCCGCAGTTGCTCAGTAGCGAGGGGTCAGGGTGTCGCGCACCCGTCATTACTGAGCAACTGCCGGGAGGGGAGGAGCGCGGGAGAGGGAGGGGGCGCTCCGCGAGGACCTCGCGCACGCGCAGGCTCGGGTCGAGCACCACGAGGTTCGCGCGCCGGCCCGGCGCGATGCCGCCGACATCGGTCCAGCCCATGACGCGCGCCTGATTCGCGGAGGTCTGCCGCACGGCGGCGATCAGCGCGGCGTCGATCGGTGCGGCGTCGGTCGGTACGGCGCCGACCGGCACGGCACCGTCCAGCGCAGCGTCGGATCCCCCACCGGCGACCGCGCCCCCCACCGCACCGGCCGCCGCGCGGAACATCGCGTCCATCGTGGCGGTGCTGCCAGCGATGGTGTCGGATCCGGCGAGCCGCGCGATGCCGCCGCGCACCTCGACGTCGAGCTCGCCCAGGCGGTAGTCGCCGTCGGCGTACCCGGCCGCGTCCATCGCGTCGGTGACGAGCAGCACGCGATCCGGACCGACGGCGTCCCGCACCCCGTCGACCAGTGCCGGGTGCAGGTGCACGCCGTCGGCGATGAGCTCGACCGAGACCCGCGGATCCTCCATGAGCGCGAGCGTCGGCCCCGGCTCTCGGTGATGCAGCGGCCGCATGGCGTTGAAGAGGTGCGTCGCCACGCGGGCGCCCGCGTCGATGGCGCGACGCGTGGTCTCGTAGTCCGCGTCGGTGTGCCCGATCGCGGCGACGGCGCCCGCGTCGACGATGCGGCGGATCGCGTCGAGCGCGCCCGGCAGCTCCGGCGCGATCGTGACCATGCGGATCCGGCCTCGCCCCGCGGCGAGCAGGGCGTCGAGCTCGCGCGGATCGGGGTGGCGCAGCAGTCCGGGCGCGTGCGCGCCGGCTCGTACTGGACTGAGCCACGGCCCCTCGAGATGGATGCCGCGAATGATGGCGGATCCTCCCTCCTCGCCCCGCTCGGCGAGGTCGGCCAGCGCGGCGACGCCAGCCAGCAGCCGCTCGGGCGACGCCGTGACGAGGCTCGCGAGCGTCGTCGTCGTGCCGTGGGCCAGGTGCGCGGCGCACGCGCGGCGCACCGAGGCCTCCGCGTCGGCGACGGCGGGATCCTGGTCCAGGCACGCGGCGCCGTAGGAGCCGCCGCCGCCGCCGTGCGCGTGGATGTCGATGAATCCCGGCACGAGGATCGCGTCCCCGAGATCCCGCACCCCGCCGCCCGCATCGGCGGCGAAACCGTCGCCGCCGCCGCCGCCGCAGCCACCGCTGTCACCACCACCACCGACGCCTACGATCTCGCCGCCGTCGACCCGCACCCATCCCGGCGCGTGCACCGCGTCCGCGGTGACGACGCGGGCCGCGCGCAATGTCTCGATCACGGGGCGACCCCCGCCCCCGCGGGGTGCCGCTGCACGAGGCCCTCGACGTCCGCCGACGCGGCGAACGAGAGCTCCGCGGCCGCGGCGCGATCGATCACCACGACGGCGCGCGGGTGCAGCTGCAGCGCACTCGCCGGGCATCGGCTGGAGACCGGTCCTTCGATCATCTGCGCGACCGCCCGCGCCTTGCTCGCGCCCTGGGCGACGAGCAGCAGCTCTTCGGCGTCGAGGATCGTGCCGACCCCCTGCGTCACGCTGCGCGTCGGCACCTGCTCCACCGTGCCGAAGAAGCGCGCGTTGTCGGCCCGGGTGGCCGGCGCGAGCACCGTGACGCGGGTCCGGGAGGCGAGTGGCGAGCCGGGCTCGTTGAATCCGATGTGCCCGTTGCCGCCGATCCCGAGCAGCTGGATGTCGATGCCGCCGGCCGCCTCGATCGCGGCCTCGTAGGCGGCGCATCCCGCGTCGAGGTCGTCGGCCAGACCGTCGGGGATGCGGACGCGCGCCGGGTCGAGGCCGAGCGGCTCGGTGACGACGCGCCGGATCACCTCGTGGTAGCTCTCGGGATGATCGGCGGCGAGACCGACGTATTCGTCGAGCGCGAAGGCGTCGATGCCGCCGAAATCGAGTTCTCCCGCGCGCACGAGCGCCGCGAGCTCCCGATAGGTGCCGAGGGGCGAGGATCCGGTGGCGACGCCGATCGTGACGCTCCCGCCCGGCTCGCGTCGACGTCGGATCGCCTGCGCGATCCGTGCGGCCGACGCCCGGGCCACCTCGTCGGGGGTCTCGACGATGAGCACCTCCACGGGCGGCCTCAGTTCAGTCGCTCGCCGGAGTCGGCGTCGAAGAGGTGCAGATGGGCAGGGTTCGGCACGAGCACGACCGTCTCGCCGGCGGCGGGATGAATGCGGCCGTCGACCCGGGCGACGAAGTCGACGCGCTCGCCGCCGCTGCCGCTGCCGTCGATGTGCCCGTAGAGGTAGCCGTCGGCTCCGAGCTCCTCGACGAGGTCGATCCGCACGGCGAGGCCGGGCTCACCCGGGGCTGCGACCGAGAGATCCTCCGGGCGGACGCCGACGGTGACTGCGCGGGATCCGGCACCGGCGACCGCGACGGGCACCCGGAGCGAACCGATCGCGACGCCATCTGCCGCGAGGTCGGTCGCGAAGAGGTTCATGGCGGGCGAGCCGATGAAGCCTGCGACGAAGACGTTCGTCGGGGTCTCGTAGAGGTCGCGCGGCGTGCCGACCTGCTGCAGCACGCCGTCCTTGAGCACCGCGATGCGGTCGCCCATGGTCAGCGCCTCGGTCTGGTCATGGGTCACGTACACGGTGGTGACGCCGAGGCGGCGCTGCAGCGACGCGATCTGCGTGCGGGTCTGCACGCGCAGCTTCGCATCGAGGTTCGAGAGCGGCTCGTCCATGAGGAAGACCTGCGGCTGACGGACGATGGCGCGCCCCATGGCGACGCGCTGGCGCTGGCCTCCGGAGAGCGCCTTCGGCTTGCGGTCGAGATACTCCTCGAGATCGAGCAGCTTGGCGGCCTCGAGCACGCGCACGGTCCGCTCCTCCTTGCCGACGCCGGCGATCTTCAGCGCGAACCCCATGTTCTCGGCCACGGTCATATGGGGGTAGAGCGCGTAGTTCTGGAAGACCATCGCGATATCGCGATCCTTGGGCGGCACGTTCGTGACCTCCGTGTCGCCGATCAGGATCCTGCCCCCGTCGATCTCCTCGAGACCCGCGAGCATGCGCAGCGTGGTGGATTTGCCGCAGCCTGAGGGCCCGACGAGGACGAGGAACTCGCCGTCGCCGATCTCGAGGCTGAGGTCGGCGACCGCCGGGCGGGCGGTGCCCGGGTAGACGCGCGAAATGCCGTCGAACGTGACCGATGCCATGATTCTCCTTCACCGGCAGGTACGTGCCGGACGATCCGTTGTGAAAGACGGTCGCCGTCCCGGCCACCGCGACCCTCCGTCGGGTCGAGGTCAGCGTAACACGGCGGTTCCCGCGTCCTTCGGGGTGTCCCGAACTCGCATAGCATGGTTCATCAACGTGCGATCGTCGCCCGGTCGTCGCCGGTCGGGGTCGCCGTGCGGCCCTGTTCCGTCGCCCGCCGCCCTGCTCGAGGAAGAACACCCATGACGCCAACGCAACCGATCGTCTCCGATGCGAAGCGCGCTGCCCGGATCGGCATGGACATCGGCGGGTCGAAGATCGCCGCGGTCTCCCTCGACGAGGACGCCCGGATCGAGGCCGAGGCGACGCTGCCGGTCGCGATGGGTGCGGCAGGGGTCCTCGACACCGCCGCCGGTCTCGTCGCCGAGCTCGCCGAGCGCACCGGGCGGGCGCCGAGCGATTTCGCATCGCTCGGGGTCGGCGTACCGGGGCAGGTGCAGCGCCCGCGCGGCACCGTGCGGCACGCCTACAATCTCGAAATCGAGGAGATGGAGCTCGGCGAACTGCTCTCGGCGCGGACCGGGATCCCGGTCTCGGTCGACAACGACGTGACGGCCGCATCGATCGGCGCGGCGCATCTGATGGGGCTCGACGGCACGATCGCCTATCTGAATCTCGGCACGGGGCTCGCGGCCGGCATCATCATCGACGGGCGGGCCCGGCGCGGCGCGAACGGCGTGGCCGGCGAGATCGGGCACCTCCCGATCGATCCGCTCGGGCGGCCCTGCAATTGCGGCCAGGTCGGCTGCCTCGAGACCGTTGCCGGAGGGATGGCGCTGCGGAACCACTGGCCCGCGGGCGGGGCGGATCCGGGCCGCCGCCTGCTCCGCGCAGTCGAGGCCGGCGACGATGACGCCCGGCGCGCCTTCGACCTCCTGGTCTCGGGCACGGCGCGGGCGATCCGCGTGCTCGGTCTCACGATCGACCCGGACACTGTGGTGATCGGGGGCGGCCTGCGACTGCTCGGCGCACCGCTGATCGACGGGATCAGGCGCACGCTCGAGACGTGGGAGGCGGAGACCTCGTTCTTCGCGCAGCTCGGCATGAGCCGTCGTCTGCACGTGCTGCCGGAGGGCTCTCCGGCAGCGGCGGTGGGCGCGGCGCTCGCATCGCGAGCCTGAGCGAACGACGTGAGATGACACGGCTCCGGGTCGATCGATGGCGCGATTTTCGGCCGCACGCTAGCCTGGGGCCATGAGCCTGCGACTGGAAGAACTCTCCGCCGCGACCATCGTCGCCGTCAACCGCCTCGGCCTGAAGCCCGGCCAGGAGCAGTTCGTGAGCCCCGTCTCCTATTCCGCAGCCGCCGCCGTCGTCCCCGCGCACAGCGCGTGGCAGCGGGTGGTGCTCGATGAGGATCGCGTGGTCGGCTTCGTCCACGGGAACTTCGACCCCGACTCGCCGCAGGAGGAGTTCCGTGCGGCCCTCTGGCGGATCAACGTCGAGGCCGAGGTGCAGGGCAAGGGTGTGGGCACCTTCGCCGTGAACGCGCTGATCGACGAGGCTCGGACCCGCGGGGTCAGCCGCCTCACCGTACTGTGGGAACGCGGCGAGGACGGGCCCGAGCAGTTCTTCCTGCATGTCGGCTTCCAGCCGGTGGGCGAGACGCCCTACGGCGAGGTCATCGGCGCCATCGACCTGTAGCGCGCGGTGGTGTCGTCACTCCCGGTCGCCGGTTCGGGCGGCCGGGGCGTTATCGTCTCCCTCGGGTCGTCGGTCGCGTTCGGGCTCGTCTACTTCCTGACCCCGTACCTCGCTCCGATGTCCGGCGAGGAGGTCTGGGCGATCCGCACGGTCGTCACCCTGCCCTTCATCGCGCTGGTCCTGGTCTCGATGCGCAGCGGCCGGCAGATCTCCGAGATCGGTCGCCGGATCCGGCTCCGACCGGTGCTCGCGCTCGGCGTGGTGGCGTGCGGCGCACTGCTCGGCGCGCAGCTGTGGCTCTTCGCCTGGGCGCCGTTGAACGGCCGCGCCATGCAGGCCGCGCTCGGATACTTCCTGCTGCCACTCGTGCTCGTCGTCCTCGGCCGCCTGCTCTACCGGGATCGCATGCGCTGGTGGCAGTGGCTGGCCGCCGGCATCGCCGCGGTCGGCGTCGTCTACGAGATCGTGCGCGTCGGCGGCGTGAGCTGGGAGACGCTGCTCGTCACGCTCGGCTACCCCGCCTATTTCGTCCTGCGGCGCATGCTGCGGACCAACCATCTCGGCGGGATGTTCTGGGAGATGGCCGCGGCAGCGCCCCTGGCGACGGTGCTGGTGGTGCTCGCGATCGTCGACGGGTCGGCGCTCTCTGTCAACCCGGCGCTCTGGTGGACGGCGCCCGCGGTCGCGCTCTTCTCCGCCTTCGCGCTGCTGCTCTACGTGCTCGCCGCGCGCCTGCTCCCGCTGAGCCTGTTCGGGCTCCTGAGCTATGCGGAGCCGGCGCTGCTGCTGGTCGCCTCGCTGCTGATGGGCGAACGGATCGAGGCCGGCGAGTGGTTCACCTACGGAGCCATCTGGGCGGCGGTTCTCGTGCTCGTCGTCGGGGGTCTCGTCTCGCTGCGTCGCCCTGCCGAGTGAGGTGGTCCGCGCCGCCGCAAGATACCCCTATAGGGTATACTGCACATATGCACGAAGCGGATCAGGGGCACGGCCACACCCACGGGTACAGCGAGCACAAGGAGGAGCTGCTCAAGCGTCTGCGCCGCGCCGAGGGTCAGGTGCGGGGCATCCACCGGATGATCGAGGAGGATGTCTACTGCATCGACGTCCTCACCCAGGTCACCGCGGCGACGAAGGCGCTCGAGCGCGTGGCCCTGGGCCTGCTCGATGACCATCTCAGCCATTGCGTCGCCGAGGCCGCCGCGGAAGGCGGAGAGGTCTCGGCGGAGAAGCTGCGGGAGGCATCGCAGGCGATCGCGCGACTCGTGCGGTGAGGGCCGCCCGCCGGGGCACGACGCGAAGCGGGGCGCGGCACGCCGCGACGCCGCCGCGCGAGGCCGATCCGGCTGGGCCGAGCGCTACGCAGCGACCGTCGCGGGCACGTACTCCTCGGCGAGCCGGGCCTGCACGAGGATCGGCAGGTGGTCGCTCGAGCCGCGATCCAACGTGCGCACGCTCTCGATGCTGAGCCCGGACGAGGTCGCGAAGTCGAAGTGCCCGCGGAACATCTTGTACCGGGTGTAGGTGCGCCGGTCGCTCAGCGTCAGATCGTAGCCCGCCTCGCGCACGTGCCGGTCGAGTCGCGCCTGGAACACCGGGTAGTTGTAGTCCCCGACCATGAGCGCGGGCACCCCGGGACCCAGCGCCCGCAGCTCAGCGATCGCCGCGTGGATCTGGTGCCGGCGCAGCGAGTTCAGCGCGGTCAGCGGGGCCGCGTGGAAGGAGGCTGCGATCACATCGTGGCCGGTCTGCCGGTCGTGCAGACGCGCACCGAGCAGTCGCTCGTTCGCGGGCGCGAGCACCCGGTCGTGCAGCGACTTCTTCAGCTGGAACGTGTGCGCCGACCGCACCTGGAATCGATCCTCCCGCACGTACATCGCCAGGCCGAGGCGGTTGTTTTCGGTGGCGTGGACGAGCCCGAGCGATCCGAGCCTGGCCGGAAGCGCGACGGCGTCGGCCTCCTGCAGGCAGAGGATGTCGATCTCATGGCGCTCCGCCAGCCCTCCGATCTCCCCGAGCGCACGATTCTTCCGCAGGTTGTAGCTGATGGTCCTCACGCGCCGCCTTTCGAGTGCTGCCGCAGGGAGACGCATCCCCCCTGCGCACAGACTACGCCCGATATCTGTGCGGCGGGTGTCCGCCACGGGATCAGCCGATGACGAGCCGCTCGGCCTCCTCTAGCAGGATCCGGCGGATCTCGGTGAGCGCCGGGTGCCCGCCGCCGGCGGCGCGAGCCGCGGTGAAGAGGGTGCGGCGGGGCGCGCCCTCCAGGTCGATGACGCGCATGCGGTGCTCGGCGCCGGCGTGCATGAGCCCGGGCAGCAGCACGACCGCGTTGCCCGATTCGACGAGGCGGACATGGGCCTGCAGATCCGCGGTCTCGTAGCGCACGTCCGGTTCGAAGCCCGCACTGCGGCACGCCTGCTCGGCCCAGTGGCGCGAGGCCGCCCCGCGCGGCTCCATCACCCAGGGCAGCTCGGCCGCGTCGGAGAGACGGGTCGCACGGTCGAATGCCGGCCCTGCGGTGCCCGGCAGCGGCAGCGCCAGCCGGATGCGGTCGCTCGTGAGCGGCTCGCGGTCGAGGCCGCCGAAGTGCGCGGCGGCGTGTCCGGGGTACTGCTCGGCGACGACCAGGTCGAAGCCGCGCGCCCAGGTCTCCCGCAGCGCCGCCTCGGGCTCGACCTGCACGACTTCGATCCGCAGGCGCGGATGCGCGTCGCGCAGGCGCCGCAGCGACTGCGGCATGATCGCGAGCAGCGCGGTCTGGAACACGGCCACGCGCACCGTGCCGGCGACCTCCGGGTGCCCCCGGTGCAACCCGGCCTCGGCGCGCTCGAGTCCGGCGAGGAGCTCGTCGGTCTCGGCGGCGAGCGCCTCGGCCGCGGGTGTGAGCGCGAGGGTGCGTCCGACGCGGCGCAGCAGTTGCACGCCGGCCTCGCGTTCGAGCAGCGCGAGCTGCTGGGAGACCGCCGAGGGGCTGTAATTCAGCGCCTCCGCGACCGCCGCGACGGTGCCGCGCGCTCGCAGCTCCCAGAGCAGCCTGAGCCGCTTCATCTCGAGCATGCCGACGCTCCAATCATTCAGATTTACTTCATAGTAGTCCGCAGAAACAGTCGCTGTACTTCATTCTCTGCGAGGTTCACACTGGCTACATGACCTCCCCGCACCACTCCACCGGCACCCGCGATCTCCCCGGGGCCGACATCCGCCCCCAAGACCTCGCCGACGACGCCATCGCGCTCGTGCGCCGGTGGCTCGCCGAGGCCGCAGAGGTGCCCGCCGACCCCTCGGCCGCCCGCCTCGCCGGCGTGCTGCGCGACCCGAACGGCCTCGACTTCACCGTCGGCTTCGTCGACGGTGTCGTGCGCCCTGAAGACCTCGACGCCGCGGCCAAGAAGCTGAAGCAGCTCGTACCGCTCACCCCGGCGTTCCTGCCCGCGCCGCTGCGCGGCGCCATCGGGCTCGGCGGCGCATTCGCGAAGCCGCTGCCCGGCGTCGTCGTGCCGATCGCCCGCAAGGTGCTGCGCCAGATGGTGAGCCACCTCATCATCGACGCGACCGACGCCAAGCTCGGGCACGCGATCGCGAAGATCAAGCAGGACGACGTCCGCCTCAACATCAACCTGCTCGGCGAGGCGATCCTCGGCCAGCACGAGGCCGAGCGCCGCCTGGCCGGCACCCACAAGCTGCTCGCCCGGCCCGACGTCGACTACGTGTCGATCAAGGTCTCCTCGACCGTCGCCCCGCACAACCACTGGGCCTTCGACGAGGCCGTCGCGCACATCGAGAAGCAGCTGCTGCCGCTCTTCGAGCGCGCCGCAGCCGCGAGCCCGAAGAAGTTCATCAACCTCGACATGGAGGAGTACAAGGATCTCGACCTCACCCTCGCGGTGTTCACGGGCATCCTGGACCGCCCCGAGTTCTTGGGCCTCGAGGCGGGCATCGTGCTGCAGGCGTACCTGCCCGACGCCCTCGGCGCCATGATGCGGCTGCAGGAGTGGGCTGCCGCGCGCGTGGCCCACGGCGGTGCTGCGATCAAGGTGCGCGTGGTGAAGGGCGCGAACCTGCCGATGGAGCTCGTCGACGCGGCGATCCACGGCTGGCCCGCGGCGACCTGGGGCTCGAAGCAGGCCAGCGACACGAGCTACAAGGCCGTGCTCGACTATGCGCTGCACCCGGATCGCGTGGCGAACGTGCGCATCGGCGTCGCCGGCCACAACCTCTTCGACGTCGCACTCGCGTGGCTGCTGGCGCAGGCGCGCGGGGCTGCCGACGTTCGCCCGTCGAACGGCACGGGATCGGCGCAGCGCGGCATCGAGTTCGAGATGCTGCTCGGCATGGCCACCGGCCAGGCCGAGGCGGTGAAGCGCGAGGTCGGCGGACTGCTGCTCTACACGCCCGTCGTGCACCCCGAGGAGTTCGACGTCGCGATCGCCTACCTGATCCGCCGCCTCGAGGAGGGCGCGAGCCAGGAGAACTTCATGTCGGCCGTGTTCGAGCTGAACGACGACTCCGCGCTGTTCGAACGCGAGAAGGATCGCTTCCTCGCCTCCCTCGACGCGCTGGCCACGATCACCGGCGACGGCTCGGTCGACTCGTACGCGGTGCCGGGCCCGAATCGGGTGCAGGATCGCGGCGCCTACGACGCCGCCGGCGCAGCGGCGCGGGTCGACGCACTCGTCGAGGCCGGTCGCCGGGGCGAGTTCGCAAACGCGCCAGACACCGACCCCGACCTGCCGGGCAACCGCGCCTGGGGCCGCGCGATCGCCGAGCGGATGGCGGGGTCGACGCTGGGCGAGGCGCTGGTCGCCGAAGCGCGCGTCGCCGACGCCGACGAGCTCGAGACGATCATCGCGCGCGGCGTGGCGGCGGCCGAGGGCTGGCAGGCCCTCGGCGCCGACGAGCGCGCCCGCATCCTCTACCGCGCCGGCGAGAAGCTCGAGGAGAAGCGCGCCGAACTGCTCGAGGTCATGGGATCGGAGTGCGGCAAGACGCTCGATCAGGGCGACCCCGAGGTCTCCGAAGCGATCGACTTCGCCAACTACTACGCGATGCTCGGCCAGCTGCTCGAGCAGGTCGACGGCGCGGTCGCCGTGCCGCAGAAGCTCGTCGCGGTGATCCCGCCGTGGAACTTCCCGACCGCGATCCCCGCGGGCGGCGTGCTCGCCGGCCTGGCCTCGGGCGCCTCGGTCATCATCAAGCCCGCCTCGAACTCGGCCCGCTCGGGCGCCGTGATGGTCGAGGCGCTGTGGGAGGCCGGGGTGCCGCGCGAGGTGCTGCAGCTGGTGCAGTTCGCGGATCGCGCGCTCGGCTCGGCGCTCGTGGCCGATCCGCGCGTGGATCGCCTCATCCTCACCGGCGCCTACGAGACGGCGGTGGCGTTCCGCGAGCTGCGGAAGGATCTGCCGATCCTCGCCGAGACGAGCGGCAAGAACGCGATCATCGTGACCCCGAACGCCGACCTCGACCTCGCGGCGAAGGACGTGGCGCAGTCGGCCTTCGGGCACGCGGGCCAGAAGTGCTCGGCGGCGTCGCTCGTGATCCTCGTCGGCTCGGTCGCGAAGTCGAAGCGGTTCCGCGGCCAGCTCGTCGACGCCGTCGAATCGCTGAAGGTCGGCACGCCCGAGCACCTCGAGACGCAGATGGGCACCATCATCACCGCCCCCTCGGGCAAGCTGCTGCGCGGCCTGACCGCGCTCGGCGCGGGCGAGAGCTGGCTGCTCGAGCCGCGGCCGCTCGCGAGCGACAGCCCGCTCGCGCGCGACGCCTCCGGCGCGTCCAAGCTGTGGAGCCCGGGCGTGCGCGACGGGGTGCGGCGCGGCAGCGAGTACCACCTGACCGAGTACTTCGGCCCGATCCTCGGCATCATGACCGCCGCGACGCTCGACGAGGCCATCGATCTCGTGAACGAGATCGACTACGGGCTCACCAGCGGCCTGCACTCGCTCGACCGCGACGAGATCGCGCTCTGGCTGCGTCGCGTGCAGGCCGGCAACGCCTACATCAACCGCGGCATCACCGGCGCGATCGTTCGCCGGCAGTCGTTCGGCGGCTGGAAGAAGTCGGCGATCGGCGCCGGCACGAAGGCCGGCGGCCCGAGCTACCTGCACGGGCTCGTCGACTGGGCGGATGCGCCGGTCGCCGCCGGGCTCCGCGCGCCGCGGCCCGCGGTCGCACCTCTGCTCACCGCGACGCAGCAGGCCGGTCTCGCAGATTCCGAGTTGGAGTGGCTGCGGGCCGCGCTCGGTTCCGACGCCGCGGCATGGGACGACGAGTTCGGCGTCAACCGCGACGCGTCGCAGCTCGGCGTCGAGCGCAACGTGCTGCGCTACCTGCCGGTGCCCGTGACGATCCGGGCCGCGAGCGACGCCGCGCTGCCGCACGTCGTGCGCGCCGTCGCGGCGGGTCTCGCCGCCGGCGGCGCCACCGAGCTCAGCACCCCGGTCGCGCTGCCCGCGCCGATCGCGGCGGCGCTCAGCGCCGCCCGCGTGCCCGTGCACTTCGACGACGAGGCGGCCTGGGCCGCCCGGGCCGCCTCCCTCGCCGCGCAGGAGGGCCCCGGCGCAAGCGCCCGTATCCGCATCGTCGCCGGCGCCTCGCGCGCCGAGGCGGTCGCCGCCGTGTACGAGGCGACCGACGGCAAGCCGGACGTCGCCGTATACGGAGGCGAGGTCGTCTCGGCCGGGCGCGTCGAGATGCTGCCGCATCTGCACGAGCAGGCGATCTCGATCACGGCGCACCGCTTCGGCACGCCGAACGCCCTGAGCGACGGGCTGCTCTGAGCGACGGGCCGCTTCGATCGGAGAACCGCTCCGACTGCTGAGGGCGGTCGCGCGGCCGTCGCAGCGCAGGCCGTCGCGGCCGCAGTTCGGGCTGATCTCACAGTTCCGGCTGAGGATCCCGCCCGAACTCATCAGCCCGAACTGCAGAATCAGCCGGAAGTGCAGCGGCCGTGCAGGCGGACCCGTGCCGGGCACAGTCTGCGGCGTACCGCGGGGTGCTCAGCGGCCCGGCGGCCCCGCGGGGTCGCCGCCCCGCGATTCCGCAGCCCGGCGATTCCACGGCCCAGCGGATCTGGAGCCCAGCGGATCTGGAGCCCAGCGGATCTGCGACCCCGCGATTCAGCGATTTCGCGGTTCAGCGGAACGCCAGCACTGCCAGAGCCGTGAGGCCGATCAGCGCGGCGAGCGCGACGAGCGGATAGGCGATCAGCGTGACCGCGCGCGAACGACGCTCGCGGCGCTCCAGAGAGGGCAGCGCCTCGCGCCCCTCCCGCACCGGGACCGGGGTCGCCGCCGGGGGTGCGCCGATCCGACGCTCGATCTCGTCCGACCCGTGATCGACACCGGTCGCGCGCGCCGACCTCGGCGCGTAGCGCACCGGAGACCGCGGGTGCAGACCGGGCTCCGGCGCAGGAGACTTCTCCCAGGGGGCGCGACCCGGTGGCGGGGAGATGCGGCGCCGCGGGTCCAGGCCGAAGCCCTCGGCATCGCGCACGGCGGTGCTGACGCGATGCCTCTCGGCGGTGGAATCCGCGATGGAATCCGCGATGGAATCGGCGGTCGCATCCGCCGTGGCATCGCCGGGGACGCCCGCGGCGGAGTCCGGGTCGGCATTCTCCGTGCTCCCGGCAACCGGTTCGGCCCCGAATTCGGCCCCGAATTCGGCAGCGGGTTCGACGACGGACTCTACAGCGAGCCCTGGAACAGGCGCCGCGGAGGCCCGCTTCGCATACCGACCACCGGGAAGGACTCCGCGCTCGTCTCCGCGGTCGATACCGGGCACGAGCACCGTCGCATCACTGTCGATGTCGTCATCGGAACCGCTGCCGGAGAGGTCATCGGCGCCCTCGCCGGCTCCGGCGGCGACGCGCGTCGAACGGGCCGGATCGGAGCGCACGACCGCGACGGTCGCATCCGCGACGACGATCGTCTCGTCCTCGAGGTCATCGACGTGCGTGCCGGCATCATCCGTGCCTGCGTCGTCCGAGCCGATGCCGTCCGAGCCGGCGCCATCCGTGCCGCGGCGGCCGATGCCCGTGTCGGCGCCGCCGGAGCTCATCGCGCTCCCGCGGTCACGGGACGTCGCGCCGGCCGCGTCCGCTCGATCGTGATCTCGTCGACCTCGCGGTCGTCGCCGCCGTCATCGATGCCGGCTGCTTCGAGCTCGACTGCGCCGGTATCAGTCCCCGCTGCGGCGGTCCCGGGCTGCGTGGGCGAGGGGGCGGATCCGAGCGTCCCGCTACCGCTCGAGAGGACGTCGACGACGATCAGCGTGATGTTGTCCCGGCCGCCGGACCGGAGCGCCTCGTCCAGCAGGCGCTCCACGAGCCGCGCCGGCCGGTCCGCTCCGCGCAGTGCGGTCTCCAGGCGCTGATCCTCGACCTCGGAGGTGAGCCCGTCGGTGCAGATGAGCAGGCGGGTGGCGCTCTCGATCGGCAGCAGCCAGGCGTCGTGGCGGGAGTCGTCGCTGCCGAGCGCGCGCGTGATCAGATTGCGCGGCGTTGACGCGGCATCCGCCCTGCCGGCGTCCAGCCGCTCGGCCAGCAGGGAGTGATCGCGGGTCAGCTGGATCAGCTCGCCGTCGCGATGCAGGTAGGCCCGCGAGTCGCCGATGTTCAGCACGTACCAGAACGGTGCGCCATCGTGCTCGATGCGGATCACACCGGTCAGCGTGCATCCGGCGCCCCGCTCACGGCGGGCGGCCAGGCGCGCCACGTCGGAGCGGGCTCGCGCGAGCGCGGCATCGATCCGTTCGAGCGTGGCGGGCCCGGGCGCCGTGAACTCCTCGCTGAATGCGGCGATGGCGGCACGGCTGGCCTCATCGCCCGCCTCGTGTCCGCCCATGCCGTCGGCGACCAGGAAGCACGGATCGGCGGCGAGCAGCCAGTCCTCGTTCTGCCGCCGTCGCAGACCCGCGTCGGTGCGCGCGGAGACCTCGAGCAGCGGCTGCTCGCGACGTGCGTTCACGCCGCGCCGCCGAGCCGATGCAGCGTGACCTGCAGCGTGCCGAAGAGCATGTGCGGAGTAGCGGGCACGCGCGTGTGCGGCGTCACGTCCTCCTCGCGGCCGTCGTCGTGGATCAGCAGCAGGCCGTTCGTCGAGCCGAGATCCTCGACCGTGGGCTGATCGTCCTCGATCCGCAGGCGCACATGGGTCTTCGAGAGCGTTCGGGTCGGATCCGGGATCTCCAGGGTCTCGGCTCCGTCCGCGGCGACCGGACGGCGGCCGATGATGGTGTCGGGCCCGAGGTCGAAGGTCTCGCCGTCGGGGAGCACGAGGCTCCACGCCGTCGTCGGGCGGCGGGGGACGACCACGGTCTCGTCGAACTCGCCGTCATCGGGGACCGGCGCTGCGGGCGCGTCGAACACCCCCGTGATGCCGGTCGGCCGGGTCACCGCCTGCGCCGGTGTCGGCGCGGGGCGCGCCGGGGGCGCGTCGGCCCACGACGAGGCCGGCGCGGAGGTTGAGCTCGGAGCGTCCTGCACCCTCCCCGGAGGCGCCGCGGGCGGAACGGAGAAGGCCGACGGCAGGGGCGGCAGCGCATCCGACTCGGGCAGTCGCGGCAGCGCATCCGTGTCGTTCGCGAACACCGGCGGCGGCGGCGGGGGATCCTGCGGGGCCGACTCCTCGGAGACCGCCGGCTCCGCCTGCGGGCGCACGGCCGAGGCCTGGGGATGCATCGGCGGCGCGGACGAGGCGGGCGGTTCGGGCCGGCTCGGCTGCGAGGCCGCCGTCCACGAGAAGGGCTCGGGTGCGAGCGGCGCGCCGAGCGGCGCAGCCGGCGGGGCCGCGAACGGCTCGGCGGCGAGCCGCTCGTACTCCGCCTCGGTCGTCGAACCCAACGGACCCGACGGGGCCGGCGAAGCCGGCGGGGCGGCCGGCGCGTGCGGAGCGGACGACGCGTGCGGACCCGGCAGCTGGAGAGCGGCAGGAGGCGGAGCGTTCGGCGGGACGGGCGTCTGCGCGACCGGAGCCTGCGCGACCGGAGCCGCTGGCCACTGCCCGGATGGTGCCGCAGGAGGAGCGACGGGCGGCGCCCACCGGACGGGCGCTCCGGACGGGGATGCCGGCGGAGCGTAGCCGGCGTAGCCCGGAATCGTCGCGGCCGCCGCGACCGTCGAGGCGCCCGTCCGGGCATAGCCGGGGGCGCGCGGGGCGATCACGCGGGGACCGATCCTGCCGGCCAGCAGCATCGCCCAGAGCGGAGGCAGCACGATCGCCAGAACGGTGAAGCCGCCTCCCACGCCGACCTCGGTGCCGATGCGATGCGCCGCGACGATCTGGAGGATCGCGGACACGAGCGGCAGAAGCCAGAGCACGAAGACGACGAACACGAACGGCACCTGATGGGACCAGTGGAACAGGCGCAGCGGGAAGGTGAGGATGAGCGCGAGATACCCCAGCGCCATCCAGCCGGGGAGGCCGGCCCGCTCGAGGAGCCGCCACACGTTCCAGACCGGCACCCAGCCCTCCCATGACTGCATCCCCAGTCTGGGGAAGAGCCGGGAGAAGGCCCACAGCCCCCAGATCGTCAATCCGAGCGCGATCAGCCCGAAGATGATGCTGCTGATCACCACGGCCGCGAACAGCCCCGAGTATGCCATCTGGGTTCCCCTATCGCTCTTCCGTTCGATCCGGAAGCTCCGCAGCCGATTCTTCCGTACTCCGACGCCGTGCGGCAAACATTACGCCGTAGGAGCTCAGCGCATAAGCCGCTCGGATCCGCCTCATTCGACCGAATCCCGCCTCGCGCTCCGCACGATCGGCGTCGGCCGCCGCCCACATCCAGTCGGCCTCTTCGTCGCCGATACCGCTCGGCGAGAACACCGCCCGGTCCGCCCGCTCCGCGGCCCAGCGTGCCGGGGCGGTGCCCAGCACGGCTGCGACCTCCGGTCGACCGGCGGCGCGCGGCACGCGCACACCCGCATCGGCGGCCCGATCCAGCATCTCCTGCCAGGCCCCGAGGGCCCGCAACTCGGGATCCGCCTCGGCACGCCGGCGGTGGCGCCGCCATCGCTTCGCGAACGGCAGGAACAGCAGCGGGAGCGCCAGGAGCGCCAGGGCTGCGACCGAGAGACCGGCGATGCGCAGCACCGGCCAGATCCACGACGCGGCGGGCGGCTCCTCCGCCGGATCCGCGTCGTCGCTCTGCTCCCCGGTGCCCAACGGAGGATCGACCTCGTTCGCGTCGCGCTCCTCCGGCGTCGTCGGGAACTCCGGCAGCTGCTCGCCCTTCTCGATCGCCTGCGGCGGCTGTTCGACCTGCGGGCTGACGTCGAACGGCACCCAACCGCTCGCATCGCGCACCTCGATCCACGCGGCGAGATGCTCGCCGGTGCAGACGTCGGAGCACGCCGGCACGCCGGGCACACCGGCGCCCTCGCCACCGAGCCGGACACCGAGCACGACGCGCGATTCGAAACCGAGCGAACGGGCCACCAGCGCCGCAGCCGCGGCGAACTGCTCGTCGTCGCCCACGCCGGCCACGAGCTGCTCGACGGGCGCCTCCTCGCCGACCTGGCGCTCCTGCGAGTTGAGCTGCGCGAAGAGCTGCTCGAGACGAGCCGCCGAATGGCCGCCCGCGCTCTGCTCGAACCGGGTTCCGTACGCCGCCGAGAGCCGTTCGATCCACAGCCGCTCGCCCTCGCCGTCACTCAGCGCGTGGCTGAGATAGCCGCGCTCGCGGAGACGCCGGACCAGCTCGGCGAATCCCTCCCCGGTCGCCGGCTGCTGCTGCGCCGCGACCCAGGCGCTCAGTTCGGGCATCGCCTCCGTATCGAAGCCGCCATCGAAGCCGGCGTCGAGGTCCGCGTCGCCGACGCCGGGCTCGGCGAGCGGCGCGCCGAGCGAGTCCGGATCGGGCGCCGCGCTCATGATCGCGCGATAGCCGTCTCCCTCCTGCAGGCCGATGGACTCCCGGCCTCCCGGCACCGCGATCGCCGCGCCGGTGCGCCGATTCACGTAGAAGGCATCGGCGAGTTCGGCCGCCCGCGACCCGTCGAACACGGGCACGCTGCCCAGCTCGGCGGTCGGCGCCCAGATGCCCGAGTACCCCGGCCCGACCCGCACGGCCACCTGCGTCGGCCGTTCGACCCGGTCTCCGCTCGGGAAGCGGGCGAACCGGCCGGCCTCATCGGCACCGACGTGGAAGTCGACCCCGTCGTACGCGTCGAGCACGGCGAGCCGCAGTCGCCCGGGGGGCTCAGCCCCGGCATCTACGGCGAAGAGCTCCTCCTCGAAGAGCGCGTCGCGCTTATAGGCGCGGTATCCGGCGAGCGGACTCGCCTGCTCGCGGATCACGAGCTCGGGATCGATGCGATCCCGCGGCACCGCGCGCGCGCCGCGGTCGAGCGCCGGTGCCAGCGCGAGCGACACGGCCACGGCGATCGCGAGCGTGACGACTCCCACCAGCACCCGGACGGCGCGGCCGCGCGAGGCCGTCGCCGATTCGGCCCGGCCGAGCCGCAGTGCCGCCCGACGCCCCGCGCCCGCGGTGGCGACGACCCAGACCGCTCCGAGCAGCGCCGCCCCGGCCCAGAGCGCGAGCTCGTGCGGTGCCGAGATCGTGAACGGGCCGAGGTGCAGCGGGGCGCTCACCGCCGATGACCCGAACACCGTGCCGAATGCGACCGGGGCGAGCAGCGGGAACGCCGCGAACGGGGCGAAGCGGCCGGCGCGCAACGCGATCCAGGTGGTCAGGAAGACCGTGAGCAGGAGCACCAGGTACGCCGGGACCAGCATCGTCTGGTAGGTGCCGACGGGCAGCGTCAGCGTGAGCAGCTGCTTCCAGCCGAGCACCACGGCCGCCACTCCGTCGGCGATCCCGCGGAGCGGGGCGAGCGGGAACGGCCGCAACGACTGCGGCACCGCGACCGGCACGACCGTGAGCGCGAAGACGACGAAGAGGGCGAGGGCGGCGGCCGGGCCCGGCCAGCGGCGGCGGGCGGCGAGCGCCGCGACGCCGACCCCGGCCGCCAGCGCGACCGCGGCGGGCACGAGCAGCCACGGATCCCGATAGATGGGCCAGGCTGCGAGCACCCCGAGCAGCACCGCCGCCGCCGAGGCGAGCGATGCGGCGATGAGTCTGGAACGCGTCGTCACTGGCCGCTCCGCAGCATCAGCCTCGGCAGGTCGCCGAGCGCGCCGACCGTGACGAGGGTCAGCGGGGTGAGCCGCTGCGCCCGCGGCTCGGCCAGCCACTCGCAGCGGACCGCGAGCACCTGCACGTCGGGCGGGAAGGCCGCGGAGGCGCGGCGCAACCGCAGCATGTCGGGTCGGGAGCCGGTGATCAGTGCGACGATGGAGAGCGGCCTTCCCGAATCGGCGAGGCTGCGGGCGAGCACCTCGAACGGCAGCCCCTCCTCCGTGCTGCCGAGCTCGGCCCAGGCGTCCAGCAGCTCGACGGGGTCGCGCGACGGCAGCTCCTCGAGCCCGTCGATGCTGGGCCGGATCCGGCCAGGTGCCCAGGCCGACGCGACGAATCGTTCACGCCCCTCGCGCACCGCCTGCACCGAGAGCGAGGCGGCGACGCTCACGCCGAGCTCGAACTCGTCGTCGCTCGCGTACTCCTCGCGCAGCGCGTCGAAGAGCACCGCGACGCGGGCGGTCTGCGACTCCTCGAACTGGCGCACCATGAGCGTGCCCGTCTTGGCGGTCGACTTCCAGTGGACGTGCCGCAGCGCATCGCCGTGCGCGTACTCGCGCACCGCGTGGAACGAGAGATCCGCCTCGGTCAGCCGGCGGCTCGGCCGGCCCTCGAGATCGCGGACCAGGCCGGCGGAGTGCGGTGGCAGCGCCGCAGTCGGGGGGTGGACGTGCAGCAGGTGGCGGTCTCGCCAGGTCACTTCGCGCCGTAGGAGGCCGAGCGGATCCTGCCGGGCCAGCGTGAGCGGGCCGACGCGGATCACGCCGCGCCGGGGCGCCGCCACGACAGCGGTCAGCCGCGTGCGCTCGTGCGGTCCGAGGAGCGGCACGGTGAGCTCGCGCAGCGCCTCTCCGACCGGGAGCTCCGCCACCGCGGGCAGCTGCGGGCGGGCCGAAGCGTTCTCGACGAGGACCTCGACGCGCAGTTCACCGCCCACCACGACGTTCCGCCGGTTCGGCTCGATAGCCGTGCGGTACCGGCGCGATCCCAGGAGGAAGGGCAGCGCGATGAGCAGCAGCACCGCACCGACCACGGCGACGAACCAGCCTTCGACCCAGCTCGGTCCGAAGCCGGCGACGCTCCCCGCGACGACGACCGCGAGCACGAACCAGCCGACCGGCGTCACCGCCCGGGTCGCGGCCCGCCAGGCGCGACGCATCCGTCGCCCCGCCCGTCTGGCCCACCGACGCGCGGTCAGCCGCCGGCGCTCGCTCGGCTGGAGCGCGGCGGCACCCCCGCCGCGGCCGGCGCCACCGGTGCGGTCGGCGGTGCGGTCGATGCGCGATCCGGTCTGCCAGAGCGTCCGGCTGCGCGTGCGCTGGGCGTTCACGCGGTGCCGTTCTCCCGGGGTTCGGCGATGTCGAGCAGGATCTGCGCGACGATCTGCTCGGCGACGACGCCGTCGAACTCGGCCTCCGGCTCGAGCACGAGGCGATGCGCGAGGACGGCGGTCGCGAGCCCCCGCACGTCGTCGGGCACGACGAAGGCGCGCCCCTGCACCAGCGCCCAGGCCTGCGCGAGCCGCTGCAGGGCGAGCGCTCCGCGCACGCTCGCTCCCAGGCGCACCTCGGTCGCGTTCCGCGTCGCCTCGACCAGACGGGTGATGTACTCCGCGATGAGCGGGCTCACGAAGACCTGGGAGGCGAACTCCTGGATCTGCAGCAGCGTCCCCGTCGACATGACGGGCTGCACCTTGGGCTTGGCGGCCTGCTGCTGCAGTATGCGCCGCATCGCGGTGTCGTCCGGGTAGCCGATGCTGGTCTTGATCATGAAGCGATCGAGCTGCGCCTCGGGAAGCCGGTAGGTGCCCGCCTGCTCGACGGGATTCTGCGTCGCGATCACCAGGAACGGCGTACCCACCGGATGCGTCCGGCCGTCGACCGTGACCTGACGCTCCTCCATGACCTCGAGCAGCGCGGACTGCGTCTTCGGGCTCGCCCGGTTGATCTCGTCCGCCAGGACGACGTTCGCGAAGATCGGACCGGCGTGGAACTCGAACGCACCCTGCCGCTGGTCGTAGACGGTGACGCCGGTGACGTCGCCGGGCAGCAGGTCCGGGGTGAACTGGATGCGCGACGAGGTGCCCTGCGACACCAGCGCGAGCGTGCGCGCCAGCGCGGTCTTGCCGGTGCCCGGCACGTCTTCGAGCAGGACGTGCCCGCCCGCGATCTGCGTCGCGAGGACCAGCTCGACGACGCGCCGCTTGCCGTGGATGACCTGTTCCACGGCATCCGCCGCCGTACGCACGGAGTCTCCGGCCCAACCGGCGCGGTCGTCGGAGAGCGGGCTCGGCTCCGTCGGGGAGTGGTCGGTCGTCATGGGCATCCTTCGGTGTCGGATCGGAATGGGCGGGGGCCCGGTCGGCGTCGCGCTAGGGGCAGACCGGGATCGGCTGAGGGGGCGGGGGGTCGAAAGACGCGAAGGATCCGGTCCAGTCGATACCGAGCATCCCCGTCGCCTCGTCATAGGCGACCGTAGCAGCGCTCCGCGCGGCCGCCGAGACTCGCTCGCGGAGCGCGCTCTGCTCGACCGGAGTCGAGATGCATCCGCCGAGGTCGACGATTACCGGGGCGGGGGCGCCCGCGGGCACCACTTCGGCCCACTCGGAGGTCGCGCCGCCCTGCACCTGCCGGATGAACACGGTCTGCACCGAGCCGGGATCGAGCTCGGGGAAGGCCGACCCCGTGGGGCCGTTCGTACCGAGACGGTACTCCACGTCGAATCCCGGCCGGGGCGACGGCTCGGGCGGGACGACCTCGGTGTACCGGATCCGGGTGCCGGCCTCGATCTCAGGCACGGCCCCGATGGAATAGCTGAGCCCGGTGAGCGCCTCCGGGCGCCCGCCGACCCGGATCGTGCCGCTCTTCACCGCGGAGACGCCCCAGGTGTTGCTGACGCAGGCATCGACGTTCATGTTCTGGAAGAGGGTGCCGACCAACTCGATGGACGAGGTCGACGAGGTCGGAGTGCAGGCCCCGGCACTCGTCGCCCCGTAGAGCAGCGCGCCGCCGTAGTTCGACCGGCCCTCGATCCGAGCGGTCACGGTCGGCGAGAGCGGCGCGGACTCGAGGATGAGCGAGGTGACCTCGGGCAGGCCGCCGACCGCCGTCGTCCCGCTGGTCGTGCCGCCCGTGTTCGATTCGCCCGACGGATGCGGGAACCGGCTGTTCGCGACCGCCTGGTAGGCGACCGCGTCGCCCGCGCTCACGCGAGCGATCGTGGCCGTGCCCGAGGCTCCGGCGACGGTGGCCTGCTTCCTGCCGTTGATGAGGATGTCGATGCTGCCGGTCGACGAGTCGCTCGAGCTCACCTGGAACCTCACCGTGCCCTCGGAGACGGACTCCGCCGAGATCTGCTGCACGGCATCGACGGATGGCGCCTCGGGGAGCCGGAACGCCCAGGTGCGCACGGGCCCCGTCGGCGTCGACGCACCGACCCGGTTGACGGCGACCGCGCTGAACTGGTGCACCTCGCCCGCCTTCAGCCCGGAGACCTCGCACATGTGGCTGCCGCCGCTGGCCGAGCAGTCGGCGGGGACGGCCGCATCGCCCTCCATGATCCGGATCTCCTGCAGTTCGGGGTAGGCGTTCGCCGCCTCGCCGAGCACGACCTGGAGCCGCACCGAGGTCGCGGTGAACCCCACCGCCGAGATGCTCTGGGGTGCGCGGGGCAGACCACTCGCGTCGAGCGTGATCGTCCCCGTACCGGGACGATGCTGTGCGTCTTCGACGGTGAACGTCGCCTCGCAGGTGCCGCCCGGCCCCGTGCGGTCGGCCCATTCGACCGCGACCGAGTCCCCGTCTGCCAGGATCCGGCCGTACCGGCAGCCGGGGTCCTCGACGGAGCGCACCGCGAGCCCTCCGCCGCTCTTCCCCGCAAAGGGATCGATCTGGCCGGCGACTCCGGCGCCGACGAGCGGAGCGCGGCACGTCGATCCGACGCGGCAGTCCAGCCGCACCGTCCCGCCGACCGGGGCGTCCCTGGCCGCCTCACCGACGCGCAGGGTGAGCGTCGACCGGCTCTCGCCCGCCCCGGCGACATCGACCCTGACGAGGGTCTGCGCGCCAGTCGACGCGCCCGCCGGCGCCGTCACCGCGAGCCGGCCGGACGCCGGATCCAGCGGTCCGAACTCGAACACCCCCTCACCGGCGATGCGCCAGCTGAGCGCGGCCGCGTCGCCCGTGCGTCCGCCCTGCCAGGTGAGCATCTCCGCGAGCTCGATCGTCTGGGTCTCGCCCGGGGCGATCGTACGACCCAGCGGGTGCAGCTGCACCGTCGGATCGTCGGGCACGATGTCGATCGGGATCGGCAGCACGGTGAAGACCGTCTGCTCGGCGAGGCGCACCCGGATCATGCACGCATCGCGCCACGGTGCTTCACGGCCCGCCGCGTAGCGGATCGTCGTGTCGCCGATCGCGGAGCACGCGGCCTGGGAGCGCTGCACCCCGAAGGCGCCGCCGTCCAGCACGATGTCGTCACCGGACCCGAGGTCGAGCAGCTCGCGCACATCGGCCTCGACGGATCGCCCCTCCTCGACGGAGAGCGGCGCGGCACCGGCCTTCAGCGTCAGCCGCAGCTCGTCCAACGGCGGCACGATCAGGAATCCGTAGCCAGAGACCTCGACGCCCGCCGCGTCCCTACCGGTGAGACGGAACGCCACGAGGTCGCCCTCGGGCCGGTACTCGCCCGAAATGCTGGATCCGCTCACCCGGTACCGGCCTGCCGCCTCCCCCCACAGCGAGAGGCGCAGCTTCGAGATGTCGCCCGTCGCCCACTGCACGCGTCCGGTGACCACATCGACGCCGCCGCCCGTCAGGTCGGCGCGGTCCTTGACCGTCAGCACCGTATCCTGCACGTTCGGCGCCTGCCGACCGATCCGGTCGCTCACCTGCACCACGATCAGACCGTCCGAGGTGCTCCCCGTCGCCCGCGAGCGCACCACGTAGCGGAACGAGACCGTGCCGCTCTCGTCGCTGCCCGCGATCGTGACGATCCCGCGGCCGAGAGCGCTCGTGTCGAGCCGGGCGGCGAGTTCCCGATAGAGCGCCGAATCACGGCCTCCTGGCGCATTGGGGACGACCTCGACCAGCTCGAGCGCACCCCCGGCGGGATCCACATCGTTGTCGAGCGGCCGCACCGCGACCGGCTCCGAGACGCCCCGCTCCATACGGACGTAGTCGCTGTAGACCACCGGCGCTCCACCGGCGGGGTCCGGCTCCGTCACGATGATCCTCAGCCGACCGACGCCTTCACCGCCGAAGCCGTCGCGCACCGTGTAGCCGATGATCTCCTCGCTGGGTTCGGCGTTCGCCGATGCCGAGACCTGAATCGTGCCCGTGCGCGGCAGGATCGTGGCCGAGAGCTGCGCTTCGGCCGGCTGCTCGACGTCGACCAGGCGCACGCGGTCGCCGTCGGGATCGATGTTCGAGACCGGGACCACCGCGTTGACCCGTTCGCCCGGCGCCACGCGCACGATCAGGCTCGCCGGTTTCGGGTCGGTGTTGGCGCCCGCCGCGATCACCGTCACCTGCACGGTACCCACGTCGCTCCGGCGCGGGCTCGATGCGCCGTAGGTGGTGTACCCGAGCGTGTAGGTGCCCGGCTGATCCGGGGCGAGATACCGGAGACGCCGGCCCGATACGAACGCGAGCTCGCCCTCGGCCCCGGAGGCCGAGACCTCCGGATGCAGGACCAGCCGTTCGCCGGGCGCCGCCACGTCGTTGTCCAGGACCGGGATGTCGACGACCGATCCGGCGCGTACCGTGGCGGCGTCGGCCACCGCGATCGCTCCTGCCGACGAGACCTCCGGCACTTGGAACACCGTGATCCTGCCGCGCGCGATCCGCTCGCCCTCGGCGACGACGACCTCGGCCGATCCGATGAGCCCCGGCTGCCCGTCCGCGGTGCTGCCCGACAGCCGGATCCGAGCATGCTCGATCACGTCGGCGCGCAGCTCGCCCGCGACCACCGTCGCCGAGCGGACCGACAGAGAGCGGGAACTCGCCCCCGGGATCGCGTCGAGCACCTCGATCGTCGTATCCCCGAGCGGACGCACGAATGCGCGCAGCGGCGGCAGTGCGAGCGCGGGCCGCTCCTCCATAGCAGTGACGCGGATCACGCCGTTGCTCTCGCGCTTCGTGACGGTGTCGCGCACGGTGACGCTGACCAGGGAGTTGCCGGGGGTCTGAGCGGTGAGCGACACCGTGCCGGCGGATGGGTTCGCCACGACGCGGACGGTGCCGCTCTGCACGGCCGCGTCGACGAGCGCGAAGGATCCGGAGCCGCCGCTCACACGATTGAGCGGGTGCACTGTCGTCGGCTGACCCGTCGCGACGGTGGCCGCGATCGCCTCGATCTCCGCTACGGCGTCGGCGCGCACGCCGATCCTCAGAGTGCGCTCGGTGCTGCCGCCCCGGGAGCCGGCGACCCGCACCTGCACCGAGATCTCACCGTCAGCCGCATTCGGGTCCGTGTGGCGTACCGCCAGCCGGCCGTCCGCCGTCACCAGTGCGCGCGCCGGATCCTGATCGTCGACCAGTGTCGCGTCCGTCAGCATCATCGGATCGCCCTCGGCGTCGACCCAGCCCTCGAGGACCGGCAGCACGAGGGTGCCGCCCGGCACGATCGTCGGGCTCGGCCAACTGCGCTGACAGCCCACCACCGGGCACCACTGCGGCGCCGTGTTCGTCTCTTCGCCGACCACGCGCAGCTCGACGCGCGCCGGCTCGGAGACGGCGACGCCATCGGTGATCCGGTACGAGAACACGGCCGAGCCCGAAGCGGCAGGGCTCGGCTGCAGCATCAGGCCCTGCCCGTCCGAGAGCAGCTCCACCTGGCCGAAATCCTCCGGCAGCCCCTCTCCGAGGCCGTCCGGCACGATGGTGAGCACGTCCGAGCGGTTCGGATCGTAGTCGTTCAACAGCACCGGGAGCGGCACGGGCTCGCCGGCGCGCACCCCGAACGCATCGTTCACCGCGACCGGCGGCTTCTGCTCCGTCGCCTCCGACACGACGGTGCCGCTGACCTGCTTCGGCGGGTCCACGAGATCCCACTGCGCCGTCGGGATCAACCGCCCGTCGGGTACCGTCCACAGCATGCCGGTGCTCGTCTCCGAGAGCACCGCCCGGTTCCCGCCCGTCTGAATCACCGGCGCGAATTCGTCGACGCCGTCCTGGGACGCCTCGACCTCGAGGCCGACCTGCCCGCCGGCCTCCGTCCACATCGCGCCCGCGTCCGACGCGAGCCAGGCGGCCACCATTCCGTCGCCGACCTGCTCGGGCCGTGCCGGCGCGCCGCCGAACTCCGCGACGCGAGCGGCGACGTCGCCGACCGACCACAGTCCCGCCTCATCGGCCACCAGCGCTGCGGCTCCGCGAGCCGCGATGCTCGAACCCTGCAGCAGCGCCTCACCCGCGAGCTCCAGCTCGACCGGCGCCTCCGCACCCTCGCGCCACAGCCGTCCGCCCGCGGCATCGAGCAGCACCCACTCGCCGCCCACGACGGCGAGCTGCAGATCCTCGTCCGGGAGCCCCTCGGGCACCTCGCTCACAGTCTGTCGGAACCCACCGGTACGCGCGTCGAACCAGCGCACCGAGCGGTCCGCGTCGGAATAGAGGGCCACCAGTCCGTCCGCGTCGAGCGCCGCCGCGTCGACCTCGTAGTCCCGCTGCTGATCGGGATCGCGATCCGCGTTCTCCTCGGCGAGAGGATCGAGCCGGCTCGGAGAGGGCAGTGTTCGATCCGCGCGCCCATCGGCCGGGAGCGTCGAGAGATAGGCTTCTCCCGACTCGGTCGCGAAGAGCACCCATCCGCCGGCCGCCGTGACCTGCCGCGTCCCGGCCGGGGTGCGGAGCGCCGTCGACTCCGCGGCCGTCCCGACGGTGCCCGCGGTCACGGCGTCCCCGGCGTCTTCGGCGTCTTCGTCCTCCGCTGCGGCGGTGTCTCCATCGGACGCGGCTTCGTCGTCGCCCGACTCACCGCCGTCCGCCGACGCCGCTCCCCCGCTTCCGATGTCCTTCGGAGCGGCGGGATCGATCGGCCATGCACGACTGCTCCCCTGCGTGAGCACCACCCCGAAACCGCCCGACTGCACCACCGCGTTCGGGCTCTGCACCTGGCGCACCGTATCGATCTCGGCAGTCTCGGTGTTGATGCGCGCGTACTGCCCGCTCGCCCGCATCGCCCACACCGACGGATCCTCGCGCGGCGTCTCGCGCGAGTCGAAACCGCTCGCCACCACGGCGAGGGTCACCACGAGCGCGGCGACGACGACGCCGGAGACCCAGCCGACCCAGGGACGGGCCGGTCCCCTGCCGCGCGTCCTCACCGTCGAGCCGCCGGGCCGTCGCCGTGCGGCGTTCATCCGATCAGCCCCAGAGCCGACGCGATCCAGAGCAGTCCTCCGACCACGACGACGCCCGCGGCCGCGCCGATCAGGCCGGCGCGCAGCGGCGATGCGCGCCGATCCGGCACCAGACCGTCGCGGTCCGCCTCCGGTCCGGCCGACTCCGCCCGCCGCTGAGCACGCGTCGTCGGGCGCACCTGCGAGATCACCGGGCCGCGCGGGCCGGTGGGAGCCGTGACGACGGGCGCCGTCCAGCTCGGCTCCACCAGGTCGAGCGGCGTGACGTCGAAACCGTAGGCGCGCTGCAGCTGCTGCAGCGTCTCGCCGAACTCGCGCATCGAGGCGAAGCGCTGCTCGGGCACGAGCGCCATCGCACGCGCCAGCACCGCATCGAACGCCTCGTACCCCTGAGCTCCGGGAATCGGCGTGTATCGGGCGCGGCCGATGCGCTCGCTCATCCGCACCTGCGTGTTCTGCCGCCGATCCGGCGATTCGAAGGGCGACCGGCCCGCGGCGAAGGTGTAGAGCGTCGCCCCGAGCGCCCAGATCTCGCTCGCCGGGGTGCCCGAACTCGCCCCGGAGACGACCTCGGGAGCCGACCACGGGATCGACATCGCCTGGGCCTTCTCGTGCGAGGAATCGCGCCCGGCGAGCGACGAGATGCCGAAATCCGCGAGCGCCGGTCGCCCGGTCGTCGCGATCAGCACGTTCGACGGTTTGATGTCCCGGTGCAGGATCCCCGCGCGATGCGCGGTCTCGAGCGCGCCCGCGAGCCGCACCCCTGCGTCGAGCACGATGTCGAGCCGCGCCGGGTTGCCGCGGGTGCGCGCCCGCATCGAGTCCGGGCAGTACTCCATCGCGAGATACGGGCGGCCGTCCGCCGCCACTCCGGCCGAATAGACCGAAACGATCGAGGGATGGCTCGAGAGCCGCGCCATCGCGTCGGCCTCGGCCTCGAAGTCGCTGCGATCCCGCGGTTCCCCGAGCCTGGTCTCCAGCACCTTCACCGCGACGATACGGCGCGGCATGTCCTGCTCGTACTGGTACACATGCGCAAAACCGCCCGCACCGAGCGGACGCACATACCCGAACCCGGTGATGGGCGGCGGGTTCGGCGTCGCGGTCCTGCTCATCGGTCGACCGCTGCCTCGGAGCTCGGCGGAGTACCTCTCGCAGTGGCCTGCGCGCCGCCCGGTTCGTCGGTCGCAGACGGTGCGTTGCGAGAGGGCTGGTTCATACGCACATCATATCTTTCCCGCCCGGCCGGCCGTGTGGCCCAGCACGGTCGGATCCGGGGTGCTTCGGGCGGGCGGATCCGGGTGCGTCACGAGCGTGGATCGGGCGCCGTCGGCGGCGCGGAGCGGGTCCCGGGAACGCGAAAACCCCCAGCCGCGGGGCCGGGGGTTCTCGTGCGATCCGTGCGGTATCGTCTCGGGATCAGAGTGCGTTGACGTCCAGCGGAATGCCGGGACCGAACGTGGTCGACACGGCGCCCTTCTGAACGTACTTGCCCTTCGACGAGGTCGGCTTCAGGCGGACGATCTCGTCGAGCACCGCGCTGATGTTGTCGTTCAGCTGGTCGGCGCTGAACGATGCCTTGCCGACGATGAAGTGCACGTTCGAGTGCTTGTCGACGCGGAACTCGATCTTGCCGCCCTTGATCTCGGTCACGGCCTTCGCCGGATCCGGGGTCACGGTACCGGTCTTCGGGTTCGGCATCAGGCCGCGGGGGCCGAGCACCTTGCCCAGACGACCGACCTTGCCCATGAGCTCGGGGGTCGAGACGGCCGAATCGAAATCGGTGTAGCCGGCGGCCACCTTCTCGATCAGCTCGTCGCCACCGACCTCGTCGGCGCCTGCGGCGATGGCGGCCTCGGCCGCCGGGCCGGTCGCGAACACGATGACTCGAGCCGTCTTGCCGGTGCCGTGGGGCAGGCTGACGGTGCCGCGAACCATCTGGTCCGCCTTGCGGGGATCGACGCCCAGCTTGACGGCGACCTCGACGGTGCTGTCGGTCTTGGCCGACCCGGTCTCGCGAGCCAGGGCCACGGCCTCGGCGGGGGTGTAGAACTTGCCGGCCTCGATCTTCTCGACGGCGGCGCGATATGCCTTCGACTTCTGTGCCATTTGCGTTGCCCCTTACTCGACCGTGATGCCCATGGAGCGGGCGGTGCCCGCGATGATCTTCGCCGCCGCGTCGATGTCGTTGGCGTTGAGATCGGCCTGCTTCTGCTCGGCGATCTGGCGCACCTGATCGGCGGTCACCTTCGCGACCTTGACGGTGTGGGGGGTGCCCGAGCCCTTCTGCACGCCGGCGGCCTTCTTCAGGAGCTCGGCGGCCGGGGGGGTCTTCAGGATGAAGTCGAACGAGCGATCCTCGTAGACGGTGATCTCGACGGGGATGATGTTGCCCCGCTGGCTCTCCGTGGCCGCGTTGTAGGCCTTGCAGAACTCCATGATGTTGACGCCGTGCTGACCCAGCGCGGGGCCCACGGGGGGCGCCGGGTTCGCAGCGCCGGCGGCGATCTGAAGCTTGATCAGACCGGTCACCTTCTTGGCTTTTGCCATGATTGTTTCCTCTCCTCGAAGCCGGACTCTCACCGGCTTCTCCCGCGACCCGGGCCTCTCCCGGATGCGGTAGCGTGTTCGCGACCGGTGGGCGTGCGAGACGCCACGGACGCAAACTCCAATAGTCTAGCCGATCGGCGGGATCCTCGCATCTTGCCCGCTCGTCCGCTCGCACCTGAGGCCGGGTCGTCCACACCGGTCCGCTCGTCCGCCCTGCCCGCTCGCCACTGCACTTTTTCGCACCCGCTCCGCTTCGGCACCCCGCCCCTCCGCCCTTCTGCGGGTTCCTCCACGCC
>NZ_CAJVAP010000029.1 GCF_910593785.1 Leucobacter soli
ATCTCGCCCAGGCGCAGGCGCGGGCGGAGGCATGGCGGGCAAGCACAGACGGAGCGGGCAAGTGCAGGCGGAGCCGGCGCGCCGGGAAGGATCAGCTCGCGGCCGCCAGCGCCTGGGCGAGATCGGCCCAGAGATCCTCCACATGCTCGATGCCGATGCTCAGCCGTACGAGCGACTCCGGCACCTGCACGGGTTCGGAGGGCTGACGCCGGCGACGCTCGGCCAACGACTCGACCCCGCCGAGGCTCGTGGCCGGGGTGACCAGGCGCAGCGCGCCCACGAACGCATCCGCACGCGACGCCGTGCCGAGCTCGATCGACACGAGTGCACCGAAACCGTCGAGCTGCGCGGCGGCGAGAGCGTGGAACGGGTCGCTCGGGAGCCCCGGGTAGCGCACGCGGGTCACTCCTGGTGCGGCAGCGAGTCGAAGCGCCAACTCCCCCGCGCTCGCCTCGGCGCGGTCGAGCCGCAGCGCGAGCGTGCGCAGGCCGCGCAGGGCGAGCCACGCCTCGAACGGACCCGCGACCGAGCCGTGCAGCGTGCGCTGCGCGAGCAGCTGAGCCCGCAGTTCCGCGTCACGCGCCACGACGGCGCCGAGCAGCACGTCCGAATGCCCGGCGATGAACTTCGTCGCCGAATGCACGACGAGGTCGGCGCCGACCGCCAGCGGGCGCTGACGCAGCGGCGTGCTGAAGGTGTTGTCGACGGCGACCAACGCGCCGGCCGAGCGTGCGCCTGCGATGAGCGCCGGCAGATCCAGCACTTCGAGCAGCGGATTGGTGGGCGACTCCAACCAGACCAGATCGGCGCCCCGCAGCAGGTCGAGTGTCGCCGGCACGTCGGTCGGGTCGATCTCGCGCAGTTCGAAGCGCCCCTCGGCGGCGAGGCGCCGGGCGAGGCCGATGGTCCCGTTGTACGAGGCGGCCGGCACGGCCGCGACGCCGCCGACGGGCACGAGCGAGAGCACCGCCGCGACCGCCGCCATCCTCGAGGCGTAGGCGAGTGCCGGCACATCGCAGCCTTCGAGCGACGCGATCGCCTCTTCGAGCCCGTCCCACGTCGGGTTCGACATCCGCGCGTACATGCGCTCCCCCGGCTGCGGACTGCCCGAGCCGACGAAGGTCGAGCTCAGCGAGATCGGCGGGTTGAGGGGCGCATCGGGTGACGGATCCGGCCGCCCGAGGGCGACGACCGCGGTGCTCGGATGAAGGGTGCCGGTGTGCTGGTGCATGCTCCAAGCGTAGACCCGCGGGCCGCTCAGAACGGCAGCAGCGGATCGATCGCGATGGCGAGCGAGAGGACCGAGAGGTAGGTGATCGATCCGTGGAAGACCCGCATCGGGCTGCCCTCGCGGCCGCGGATGGCATGGCTGTAGAGCCGGTGCGCCTCGACGATGAAGTAGGCGCCCGAGACGACCGCGGCGACGATGTAGACCCAGCCCATGCCGGCGACCGGGATGAGCAGCAGGCTCGAGACGACGGTGGCCCACGCGTAGAGGATGACCTGGAGCCCGACGGTCGTGCGGCCGCGCACGACGCCGAGCATCGGCACGCCGGCGGCGGCGTAGTCCTCGCGGTAGCGCATCGAGAGCGGCCAGTAGTGCGCAGGGGTCCAGAGGAAGATGACCAGGAAGAAGACCCAGGCCGGCCAGTCGAGGCCGCCGGTCACCGCGGCCCAGCCGATAAGGACCGGGAAGCAGCCCGCGATTCCGCCCCAGATGATGTTCTGCTCGCTGCGGCCCTTGAGCCAGATCGTGTACACGACGACGTAGGTGAAGATCGCGGCGAAGCCGAGCAGCGCGGCGAGCCAGTTGGTCGTGATCCACAGCCAGGCGATCGATACGGCCCCGAGCACCCAGGCGAAGATCAGGGCGTTCCGGTCCGAGATCTCGCCGGTGACGAGCGGCCTGTTCTCCGTGCGCTTCATCAGGCGATCGGCCTCGCGGTCGATGTAGCAGTTGAAGGCGCCGGCCGAGCCGGCGCTGGCCGCACCGCCGATCAGGGTGGCGAGCACGAGCCAGAGGTTGGGCAGGCCGCGTTCCGCGAGGATCATGGCCGGAACCGTGACCACGAGCAGCAGCTCCATGACACGCGGTTTCGTGAGTGCGACATATGCGGCGATGGTGCGTCTTGCCCCGATGCCTGGGGTCTTCGACTCGGCGATGCGGGCGGTCTCGGTCGGGCTTGTCACCCCTTCATCGTACTCGCTCGCGCGGTAGGCTGGATGGCAGTGCGCACAGGCAGCGGCCTGCGCGCGGATCCGATGTGGAGAGGCTGGGCAGTGGCGAACGAACTGGATTGGAACGAGCTCGACGATCGAGCGGTCGACACGGCACGAGTGCTGGCGGCCGACGCGGTCGAGAAAGTCGGCAACGGCCATCCGGGTACCGCCATCAGTCTCGCCCCCGCCGCCTACCTGCTCTACCAGCGCGTCATGCGGCACGATCCGGCCGACACCGACTGGCTGGGCCGCGACCGCTTCATCCTCTCGGTGGGCCACAGCTCCCTCACCCAGTACGTGCAGCTGTACCTCGGCGGCTTCGGACTCGAGCTCTCCGACCTCGAAGCGCTGCGCACGTGGGGATCGAAGACTCCGGGGCACCCCGAGTACGGTCACACCGCCGGCGTCGAGATCACCACGGGCCCGCTCGGTCAGGGCCTCGCCTCGGCCGTCGGCTTCGCCTACGCGCAGCGGTACGAGCGCGGACTGTTCGATCCCGATGCCGCGCCCGGCACCAGCCCGTTCGATCACCGCGTCTACGTGCTGGCCGGCGACGGCGACCTGCAGGAGGGTGTGACGAGCGAGGCCGCCTCACTCGCGGGCCACCAGGAGCTCGGCAACCTGATCGCGATCTACGACGCGAATCAGATCTCGATCGAGGACGACACCGACATCTCGTACAGCGAGAACGTGCGCATGCGCTACGAGGCGTACGGCTGGCAGGTGCTCGAGGTCGACTGGCGCGGCGACGGCAGCGCGGACGGCTACACGGAGGATCTGCCCGCGCTCGATGCGGCGATCCGCGCGGCGCAGGACGAGACGGGCAAGCCGAGCCTCATCATCCTCAAGACCATCATCGGCTGGCCCTCGCCCGGCAAGCAGAACACGGGCGGCATCCACGGCTCGGCGCTCGGCGCCGACGAGCTCGCCGGGCTGAAGACGGCGCTGGGCTTCGACCCGTCGCAGCACTTCTCGGTCGCACCCGAGGTGATCGCGCACACGCGTGCGCTGCAGGATCGCGCCACGGCCGCCCGCGCCGAGTGGCAGCGCGGATTCGAGGCCTGGGCCTCGGCGAACCCCGAGCGCAAGGCGCTGCTCGACCGGCTCGAGGCCGAGGCGCTGCCCGCCGAGGCGCGCGAGGCGCTGCCGGTCTTCGAGGCCGGCGCAAGCATCGCCACGCGCGCGGCGAGCGGCAAGGTGCTGAACGCGCTCGCTGCCGTGATGCCCGAGCTGTGGGGCGGATCCGCCGACCTCGCCGGCTCGAACAACACGACGATCGCCGGCGCGCCGTCGTTCGTGCCTGCGCACCATTCCACGAAGGCCTGGCAGGGCGACCCCTACGGGCGCGTCCTGCACTTCGGTATCCGCGAGCACGCGATGGCGGCGATCCTCAACGGCATCCAGCTCCACGGGAAGACCCGCAGCTACGGCGGCACCTTCCTGCAGTTCGCCGACTACATGCGCCCCGCCGTGCGCCTCGCCGCGCTCATGGACATTCCGAGCGTCTTCGTCTGGACCCACGACTCCATCGCCCTCGGCGAGGACGGTCCGACGCACCAGCCGATCGAGCACCTCGCCGCCCTGCGCGCGATCCCGAACCTCGCCATGGTGCGTCCCGCGGATGCGAACGAGGTCGCGATCGCCTGGCACGAGATCCTGACCCGCCACGGCGGCCCCACCGGCATCGCCCTCACCCGCCAGAACGTGCCGGTGTTCCCGCGCGGCGCCGTCGACGGCGCCGCGAACGGAGCCGAGTTCGCCAGCGCCGAGGGAGTCCGTCGCGGCGCCTACGTGCTGGTCGACTCCCCCACCGGCAGCGTCGACGTCCTCCTGATCGCGACCGGCAGCGAGGTGCAGCTCGCCGTCGAGGCGCGCGAGCAGCTGGCCGCCGAGGGGATCGGCGCCCGAGTCGTGAGCGCACCCTGCCTCGAGTGGTTCGCCGAGCAGAGCCCCGAGTACCGCGAGGAGGTCCTCCCCGCCGCAGTCACCGCCCGGGTGAGCGTCGAAGCCGGGATCGCGCTCGGATGGCGTGAGCTGATCGGCGATCGCGGACGATCGGTGTCGATCGAGCACTTCGGCGCCTCCGCCGACTACCAGACGCTGTTCAGAGAGTTCGGCATCACGACCGAGGCCGTCGTCGCGGCGGCGCGGGGCTCGCTCGCCGGCTGATCATCGCACGGTGCAGCACCAAGCATCACGACGCAGGACGACGCAAGAAGGGAACCCCATGAGCAACGCGCGCACCGCCTCGTTGAGCGCCGCAGGCGTCAGCATCTGGCTCGACGACCTCTCCCGGAATCGTATCGAGAGCGGCGAGCTCGAACGCCTCATCGAATCGCACGATGTGGTCGGCGTGACCACGAACCCCACGATCTTCGCGGCGGCGATCGGCGGCGGGATCGGCTACGGCGGCCGGATCGCCGACTGCGCAGCCCGCGGGTTCGACGCCGCGCAGACGATCGTGGAGCTGACCACGGCCGATGTCGCCGACGCCTGCGACATCTTCTCGACCGTCTTCGAGACGAGCGACGGGCGCGACGGGCGGGTCTCGATCGAGGTGGAGCCGGGCCTGGCGAAGGACACCGCTGGGACCATCGCCCAGGCGGCGGAGCTCTGGGCGAAGGTCGATCGACCGAACGCGATGATCAAGATCCCTGCGACGCTCGAGGGGCTCGAGGCGATCTCCGAGACCATCGCGGCGGGCATCAGCGTCAACGTGACGCTCATTTTCTCGCTCGAGCGGTACCGGCAGGTCGTCAACGCGTACCTGACCGGCCTCGAACGCGCTCGAGCAGCCGGCCGCGACATCTCGAAGATCCGATCGGTCGCATCGTTCTTCGTCTCTCGGCTCGATACCGAGATCGACGCGCGGCTCCGCGAGATCGGCACGCCCGAGGCGCTGGAGCTCACCGGCCGGGCGGGCGTCGCCAATGCCCGCCTCGCGTACGAGGTCTTCGAGCAGGCCTTCTCGAGCGAGCGGGCCCGTCTGCTTCTCGATCTCGGTGCGCATCCGCAGCGTCCGTTGTGGGCGTCCACCGGCGTGAAGGACCCCGCGCTGCCCGATACGCTCTACGTCTCGGAGCTGGCGGCGCCCGACACAGTGAACACCATGCCGGAGGCGACGCTGCTGGCCTACGCCGATCACGGCGAGAGCAGCGGCGACGCGATCGCGGGGACCGCCCTGGAGTCGAACCAGCTGCTGAATGCGGTCGATGCGCTCGGCATCGACTATGCGGAGGTGACTGCGAAGCTCGAGAGCGAGGGACTCGACAAGTTCGAGGCGTCGTGGAACGAGCTGCTCCGGACGGTCGAGGACGCGCTCGGACGCGCGCGATGAACCTGCCGGTGCCGAGCCTGCGACTGGGCCCGGGGGTCGATCCCGGAACCGCGGATCTGCGCCGCCTCGTCGATGACCGCTTCGCCGGCCGCCTCTTCGCCAAGGACGCGACGCTGTGGGGCGAGGCCGCCCGACCGGAGGCCGCGCAGCGGCTCGGCTGGATCGACGCCTGCACGCGCGGCGACGCCGTCGTGGACGAGGCCGAGGCGCTGCGGGCCGAGCTCTCGGCGCGCGGGGTCGACCGGGTGGTGCTGTGCGGCATGGGCGGCTCCAGCCTGGCGCCGGAGGTCATCTGCCACCGCGATTGGGCGCCGCTGACCGTGGTCGACTCGACCCACCCGGCCGAGATCGCCCGCGCACTCCTCGACCTGGACCGGACGGCCGTCGTCGTCAGCTCCAAGTCGGGCACGACCGTCGAGACGCGCAGTCAGCTCACGGCGTTCGAGGCCGCGTTCGCGGCAGCCGGTATCGACGCAGCGGAGCGCATTGCGGTGGTGACGGATCCCGGCTCGGAGCTGGACTCCCATGCCCGCGAGCGCGGCTATCGCGTCTTCCTGGCCGACCCGCAGGTCGGCGGCAGGTACTCCGCGCTGACCGAGTTCGGTCTGGTGCCGTCCGTGCTCGCCGGAGCCGACGTGCGATCCCTGCTCGCCGAGGCCGCTGCCGCAGCCGCAGCGCTGAGCGCGGACTCCGAGGAGAACCCGGCGCTCCGACTCGCCGCGGCACTGGCTGCGGCGCTCCCCCGCCGCTACCTCTGCGGCGTCTTCGAGAGCCAGGTGCGCGGGACCCCGCTCGCGGACTGGATCGAGCAGCTGATCGCCGAGAGCACGGGCAAGGACGGAGCGGGGGTCCTCCCGATCGCACTCCCCGCCGACGCGCCCGAACTCCGCGGCGCCCTCCCCGGGCACGAGCTGCTGGTCGAGCTGCGGCCCGACCCGGGGCCGGACGAGGGCCGACCCGACACACTCACCGTCTCAGGGCCGCTGGGCGGGCACTTCCTCCTCTGGGAGGTCGCGACCGCAGCACTCTGTCGACTGATCGGCGTGAACCCCTTCGACCAGCCCGATGTCGAGGCCGCCAAGGCCGCCGCGCGGGCGCTGCTCGACGCCGCCGGCACCGATGGCAGCAGCATCGGCGACGTCGAGGACGGGGTGCATCGCCCGGACCCCGAAGACCTCGTCGCACAGCTGCGCGCTGCGCTCGAGCCGGACGGATATCTCGCGATCCAGGCATATCTCGACCGCCGCACCGATGCACCGCTCGCCGAGCTGCGCGGGGCGCTCGTGAAAGCGCTGGGTGTTCCGGTCGCATTGGGCTTCGGCCCGCGCTACCTGCACTCGACCGGCCAGTTCCACAAGGGCGGGCCGAAACGAGGCGTCTTCCTCCAGATCCTCGATACGACCCCCGCCGTCATCGCCGAGGCGGCGCCGCTCGATGGGGCGTCCGCCGCCGCCGAGTCATCCGGAACCGTGCTCGGAACCGACTTCTCGGCGCTCATCTCGGCTCAGGCCCGTGGCGATCGTCAAGTGCTCGCGGCACTGGGTCGACCCGTCTTCTCCATCATGGAGAACCAGGTCGAGGCGCTGCTCGCGACGCTTCGACGCTGAGGATCGGCTGGGGATCGAGCGTCAGGCGTTCGCGGGCGCCTGACCGCGGCGCTCGCGCAGCTTCTGCAGCGCGGCCTCGAGAAGCTCCTCGGCCTCTTCGGGCGTGCGGCGTTCCTTCACGTAAGCGAGGTGGGTCTTGTAGGGCTCGTTCTTCGCGAGCTCCGGCGGGCTCGCCTGATTCCGGCCTGCCGGCAGGCCGGTGTGCGGCGAGTCGATCTGCTCGGGGATCTCCTCCTCGGCGACATCCGCTGCGAAATAGCGGATGGTCTCATTGCCGAGCGCGTCCCAGTAGGAGATCGCGATGCGCTCGGCACGGACGCCGTGGTCCTTCTCGCCCATCGGACCGGAGCCCACTCGGGCTCCACGGATCGCATTGCTGCTGGACAAACTACACCTCTTCTATCGAAGGAAGAATCGAAACTGCGGCGCCGGCGGGCGGCCGTCAGGCCAGGCCCAGGCGCGACATCAGGCCGAGTCCGACGATGCAGACCGCCCAGACCAGCGACACGATGACGGTCAGCCGGTTCAGGTTGCGCTCCGCGACGCCCGAGGAGCCGAGGCTCGAGGTGACGCCGCCGCCGAACATGTCCGAGAGGCCTCCACCACGCCCCTTGTGCAGCAGGATGAACAGGGTGAGCAGCAGGCTCGTGATCACCAGGAGCACGATCAGTACGATGTTCAGAATGAGCACGTGGAGGACCTTTCGGTGGGCGTCTGGCGCATAGGGCCGACGATCAGCTTATCAAAGACGGCGCGGGATGCTCGGTCACACGACTCCGACATGCTTCCTGAACTGGACGATCCTGCTGAACTCGTCGGCATCGATGCTCGCTCCGCCGACCAGCGCACCGTCGATGTCCGGCTGCTTGAGGAATCCCGCGACGTTCTGGCTGGTCACCGATCCGCCGTAGAGCACACGGGTAGCGGTCGCCTCCGGTTCGCCGCGGAGCTCGCCTATCCGAGCACGCAGCAGCGACGCGACTTCTTGAGCCTGCTCAGGGGCGGCCGGTGAGCCGCTGCCGATAGCCCAGACCGGCTCGTAGGCGATCACGTACTCGGCCTCCGGCGGCAGCCCGCCGAGCGCGGCCTCGAGCTGAGCGTGCGGGATCGCCGCGCTGCCGTGCGCCTCCAGGTCGTCAGCCGTCTCTCCGACGCAGATCACCGGCACCATTCCGGCAGCGACGGCCGCGGCGGCCTTGGCCGCGACGACACCGTCATCCTCGCCGTGCCCGTGACGGCGCTCGGAGTGGCCGACGATCACGTAGCGGACCTCGAGCTTCGCGAGGAAGGCCGCGGCGACGTCTCCCGTACGCGCGCCGACAGGCTGCGGCGAGACGTCCTGCGCGCCGAGCCGGAGTGCGAGCTTGTCGGCGGCGAGCAGCGTCTGCACCGACCGCAGGTCAGTGAAGGGCGGGAACACGGCGACCTCGACCGAGCCGTAGTCGTGCCGCGCGTCCTTCAACGACCAGGCGAGCTTCTGCACGTGCGCGATCGCCTGCAGGTGGTCGAGGTTCATCTTCCAGTTGCCCGCGATCAACGGGACGCGTTCGACCCGATCACGCGGGGACTCTGCGGACTGCTGCGGGTTCCCGCTCATGCGAGGACCTCCAAACCGGGAAGCGACTTCCCCTCGAGATACTCCAGGCTGGCGCCGCCGCCGGTCGAGATGTGGCCGAAGCGATCGTCGGCGAAACCGAGTGCGCGCACCGCTGCGGCGGAGTCTCCGCCGCCGACCACGGTGAAGCCCGCGGTGTCGGTCAGCGCCTGCGCGACCGCTCGTGTGCCGGCGGCGAAGGCGGACATCTCGAACACGCCCATCGGGCCGTTCCAGAACACGGTCGCAGCGTCGTCGATGGCCGCGGCGAACGCGCGCGCGCTCTCGGGCCCGATGTCGAGGCCGATGCCTGCCGCGCCGAACGGGCTCGACTCGATGTCGTCGGCGGGCACGACCGCGTGCGCGGCATCGGCGGCGAAAGCCTCGGCGACGACGATATCGGTCGGCAGGATGATGCGCACGCCGCGGCGCTCGGCCTCGGCGAGGTAGCCCCGCACGGTGTCGAGCTGATCGGCCTCGAGCAGGCTCGCGCCGATGCGATGCCCCTGGGCCGCCAGGAAGGTGAAGACCATGCCGCCGCCGACGAGCAGCGTGTCGACGCGCTCGAGCAGGTGGGCGATCACGCCGAGCTTGTCGCTGACCTTCGAACCGCCGAGCGCGACCGCGTAGGGGCGGGCCGGGTTCACGGTCAGCCGCTGCAGTACCTCGAGCTCGGCGGCCACCAGGCGGCCGGCCGCGCTCGGGAGCAGCTCCGCGAGCTCCGTGACGCTGGCCTGGCGACGATGCACCACGCCGAAGCCGTCGCTGACGAAGGCATCGGCGCCGCGAGCCAGCTCGGCTGCGAAGGCCCGACGCTCCTCGGCATCCTTGCTCGTCTCGCCCGGGTTGAAGCGGAGGTTCTCGAGCAGGAGGACGTCGCCGTCGCCGAGCGCCGCACGCGCGGCCTCGGCCTCGGGCCCGACCGTCTCGGTCACGAAGCCGACCGGTGCATCGAGCAGTTCGACCATCCGAACCGCCACCGGGCGCAGGGAATAGCGCGGATCGGGCGCCCCGGCCGGCCGGCCGAGGTGGCTGATCAGCACGACCCGAGCCCCGGCCTCGCGAAGTTCCCGGATCGTCGCGAGCGAAGCGCGGACACGCCCGTCGTCGGTGATCGTCTCGCCGTCGAGCGGCACATTGAGGTCGCATCGGACGACGACGGTGCGCGATCGCAGGTCGCCGAGCGTGTCGAGAGTGCGCATGGAGCTCCTTCAGAGGATGCGCGCGGAGCGCGCGCGACTCGGCGGGCCGCCCCTCGCAAGGGCGACCCGCCGAACAGGGATCAGATCAGGCCGGGCGTCTGCGCGCGAGCGGCCTCGAAGCGCTTCGCGACATCCTGCCAGTTGGCGATGTTCCAGAACGCCTTGACGTAGTCGGCGCGGACGTTCAGGTAGTCGAGGTAGTAGGCGTGCTCCCAGACATCGAGCATCAGCAGCGGCACGGTGCCTGCGGGGAGGTTGCCCTGCTGGTCGAAGAGCTGCACGATGTTGGGGCGCTGGCCCAGCGCGTCCCAGGCGAGCACAGCCCAGCCGGAACCCTGCACGCCGAGCGCGGTGGCCGTGAACTGCGCCTGGAACTTCTCGAAATCGCCGAAGAACTCGTCGATCGCCGCGCCGAGCTCGCCCTCGGGGCGCTCGCCGCCCTCGGGCGAGAGGTTGTTCCAGAAGACCGTGTGGTTGACGTGCCCGCCCAGGTTGAAGGCGAGATCCTTCTCGAGCTTGTTGACGTTCGCCAGGTTGCCGCTCTCACGGGCCTCGGCGAGCGCCTGCACCGCAGCGTTGGCACCGGTCACGTAGGCCTGGTGGTGCTTGTCGTGGTGCAGCTGCATGATCTTGCCGCTGATGTGCGGCTCGAGGGCAGCGTAGTCGTAGGGCAGTTCGGGCAGAGTGTATTCAGCCATTCTGGCGCTCCTTCTGTATTTCGTTGTGGTTTCGAGTCTATGCCTCGGGCGTCAAAATGCGCTGGGTATGTTCCACCCCGACCGGGCCCGGGAGCCGGCCGGAGCGGCTCCCGTCACAGGCTGTCCAGCTCGTCCGGCAGGCTCGCCTCGGTGTTCGGGATGCGCCGCTCGTCGGCGACCTTATCGGCCATCGCCAGCAGGCGCCGGATCCGCCCCGCGACCGCGTCCTTCGTGAGCACGGGATCAGCGCGCGCACCGAGCTCGTCGAGGCTCGCATCGCGATGGCTCAGCCGCAGCTCCCCCGCGTAGAGCAGGTGCTCGGGGATGTCGTCGCCGAGGATCTCCAGCGCGCGTTCGACCCTGGCGCAGGCGGCGACCGAGGCCTGAGCCGAGCGGCGCAGGTTCGCGTCATCGAAGTTCACGAGCCGGTTGGCGGTGTTCCGGGTCTCGCGCGCCTTGCGCAGCTCCTCCCACTCGGTGCGGGCGGCCGTGGCGCCCATGGTTCCGAGCATCTCGCCGATCGCCTCGCCGTCGCGGATCAGGACCTTGTGCTGGCCGCGGATCTCGCGGCTCTTCGCAGAAATGCCGAGCCGGCCTGCGGCGCCGACGAGCGCCATCGCGGTCTCATTGGTCGGGCAGACCACCTCGAGGCTCGCCGAGCGGCCCGGCGGGGTCACCGAGCCGCGCGCGAGGAACGCGCCCCGCCAGACCCCGGCCAGCTCGCCGGGAGCCCCCGTGGTCAGTCGGTTCGGCAGCCCGCGGATCGGGCGGCGGCGCTGATCGAGCAGCCCGAGCTGACGCGCGAGCGTCTCACCGTCGAGCACGCGCACCACGAACTGCGGCGCCCCCGGGCGCGTGCTCGCCGCCGGCATCTGCTTGGCGTCGGAGCGGACGCCGTAGATCTCGGCGAGGTCCTTGCGCACGCGCTGCACGATGGCGGGCGTGTGCAGCTCGGCCTCGAGCGCGATGCGCCCCGAAATGGTGTGCAGGCCGCCGGCGAGGCGGAGGATCGTCGCGAGTTCGGCGATCCGCTCCCCGGCGTGCGGCACCGGGATGCGGACGAGCTCGTTCTTCACGTCCGGGGTCGAGGGCAAGGTCATCCTTTCGAGATGGATCTGGAGGTCTGCGGGTCGATGCGCCGGAAGGGCCGGCAGTGTCAGGCGGCGGTCATTCGCGTCCCAGGTCACGATGTCGCAGGCTGACGTTCACGCCGGGCAGCGCCGCGATCCGATCCGCGAGCTCCCGCGCCATGGCGACCGAGCGATGCTTCCCGCCGGTGCAGCCGACGGCGAGCGAGACATGCCGCTTGTTTTCCCGCTGATACCCGGCGAGGACCGGTTGGAGCGCCGCGACGTAGTGCTCGAGGAACTCGGCCGCTCCCTCGCGGCTCAGCACGAAGTCCTTGACCTCCGGGTCCACTCCGGTGAGCGCGCGCAGCTCGGGCTCCCAGAACGGATTCGGCAGGAAGCGCATGTCCACCATGAGGTCGACGTCGGTCGGCACGCCGTACTTGAACCCGAAGCTCTGGAGCGAGAGCTGCAGGCCCGGGGTGTCCTCGTCGCTGAAGAGTTCGCGGGTCGCGGTGGAGAGGTCGTGCACGTTGTAGCGGGAGGTGTCGATCACCACGTCGGCTGAGGCGCGCAGTTCCTGCAGCCGCTCGCGCTCGAGCCGTATGCCGTCGAGCAGGCTCCCCTCGGCCTGGAGCGGGTGCGGGCGGCGGACGGACTCGTAGCGCCGCACCAGGATGTCGTCGGTCGCATCCAGGAACACGACCCGCACGGTCGCTCCCCCGCGCAGATCCTCCACGGTCTCCTGGATGTCCGCGAACAGGTCGCGCCCGCGGATGTCGACCACGGCGACGATGCGGGGCAGCGCACCGCCGGAGCGGTCTGCCATGTCGGCGAGGGTCTTGAGCATCGGCAACGGCAGGTTGTCGACCACGTACCAGCCGAGATCCTCCAGCGCGTTCGCGACGGTGCTGCGGCCGGCCCCCGACATGCCCGTGACGATGAGGATCTCCTGCCTGCTCGGGCGCTTGTTCACGACGTGCTCCCCTCAGGCTCGATGTCCGGCTGCTCCGCATCCAGTGTAGACGTTCCGCGCGGTCCCCCGAGCCCACCGTCGGGTCCGTCGAGGCTCTCGAGGTGGCGGTGCACGACCTCGGCCAGGGCGGGGCCGATCCCGGGCGAGGCGGCGATCTCGGCGGCGCTCGCGGCGCGCAGCCGGGTCACCGAGCCGAAGTGCTTGAGCAGTGCCCGGACCCGTTTCGGGCCGAGCCCCGGCACCTCGGTGAGCCGGCTGGCGAGCGCCGTGCTGCGCCGCTGCCGCTGGAAGGTGATGGCGAAGCGGTGGGCCTCGTCTCGGGCGCGCTGGACGAGGAAGAGCGCCTCGCTGCCGCGGGGCAGGATCACGGGGAACGGATCGTCGGGCAGCCAGAGCTCCTCGAGGCGCTTCGCGACACCGATCAGGAACACGTCGTCGATCCCGGCTTCGCTCAGGGCGCGATGCGCTGCGGCGACCTGCGGCGCTCCGCCGTCGACGATGAGCAGCTGCGGGCGCTCCCGGTACCGTCCGACGGCGATCGCCGCCTCGGGGTCTTGCTCGGCCCGCTCCCGCAGCTCGTTGAGCTGCGCGGCGCGGCGCGCGACCACCTGGTGAATGCTGTCGGTGTCGTCGCGAGTCTGCTCGATCCGGTACTTCCGATAGGCCCCCTTCGCGGGCAGGCCGTCCTCGAAGACAACGAGCGACGCGACGACGCCCGTCCCCTGCAGGTGCGAGACGTCGATGCACTCGATCCGCAGTGGCGGCTCGGACATCCCGAGCGCCCGCTGCAGCTCCGCCAGCGCATCGGTTCGCGCGGTGATATCGGCGGCGCGTTTGAGCCGGTGCCGCAGCAGATGCTCCCCCGCGTTGAGCGTCGCCCGCGACATGAGCTGGGCCTTGTCGCCCCGCTCGGGCACCCGCACCCGAACCCTCCCGCCGCGCGGGCGTCGTGCCCGCAACGCGGCCTCCAGCGCCTCGACGCCCTTGGGCAGCACAGGGACGAGGATCTCGGGGGGCGGTTCCCGCTCGCCTTCGTACGCGCTCTGCACGACCTGTTCGAGCAGCGTGCTCGGCGAGTCGTCGAGCTCGACGTCGACGATCCAGCTGCGCTCGCCCCGGATCCTGCCGCCGCGGATGATGAACTGGTGCGCCGCCGCGCTCAGCTCGTCCGATTTCAGCCCGAAGACGTCGAGGTCGGCGTCGAGCGGCAGCGCGACCGAGTTGCGCTCCATCACGTGCTCCACGGCGGTCACCTGATCCCTGAGACGTGCCGCCTCCTCGTAGCGCTGCTCGACGGCCGCGTCTCGCATCTCCCGCTGCAGCGCGCGGAGGTGGGTGGCGTCGCCACCGTTCAGGAAGCCCACCAGCTCCTCGACGCGATGGCGGTGCTCCTCCACCCCGATGCGCCCGCTGCAGGGGCCGTCGCAGCGGCCGATCTGGCCCGCGAGGCAGGGCCGCCCGCTCTGCATGGCGCGTTTGTAGTCGGCGTCGTTGCAGGTGCGGATCGGGAAGGCCTGCTGCAGCAGCGCCGTCGTCTCTCGAAGCGCCCATACCTTGGGGTACGGGCCGAAATAGCGGGCGCCTCGGATCTTCTCGTTCCGGGTGATGAGGAGACGGGGAGCCTCGTCGCGCAGAGTGACGGCGAGGTAGGGGTAGGTCTTGTCGTCCTTGAACTGCACGTTGAACGGCGGCTGGAACTCCGTGATCCACGTGTGCTCGAGCACGAGGGACTCGGTATCGGTCGCGACGACGGTCCAGTCGACGCTGGCCGCGAGGGCGAGCATCCGGCGAGTGCGGGGCGGAATCGAGCGGAGCGGCTGGAAGTAGTTCGCCAGCCGGGCGCGCAGATTCTTCGCCTTGCCGATGTAGAGAACCCGACCGTGCCGGTCCGAGAAGCGGTACACGCCGGGGCTCGTCGGAATCTCGCCGGGAGCCGGTCGGAACGATTCGCGGCGGTCCGACCCGTCGGACCCGTCGGAGTCGTCGAGCCCGTCGGCGTCGCCGAGTTCGCCGACCGTGCGGAGTTCGTCGGGATCGGTCAAGACCTGCCGCCGGGGTGCTTGGCGAGCGCCTCTGCGAGGAATCGCCCGGTGTGGCTCTCCTCGACCTTCGCGATCCGCTCGGGGGTGCCGGTCGCGAGGACGGTGCCGCCTCCGCTGCCGCCCTCTGGCCCGAGGTCGATCACCCAGTCGCAGCTGCGGATCACGTCGAGGTTGTGCTCGATCGTGATCACGGTGTTGCCCTTGTCGACGAGGCCGTTCAGCACGAGCAGCAGCTTGCGCACGTCCTCGAAGTGGAGCCCGGTCGTCGGCTCGTCGAGCACGTAGATGCTCCGGCCGTTGGAGCGCTTCTGCAGCTCGGTCGCGAGCTTGACGCGCTGGGCCTCGCCGCCGCTGAGCGTCGTCGCGCTCTGCCCGAGGCGTACGTAGCCGAGGCCGACGTCGACGAGCGTCTGCAGATAGCGGTGGATGCCGCTGATCGGCGCGAAGAACTCGGCGGCCTCGGCGATGGGCATGTCGAGCACCTCGGAGATGTTCCTGCCCTTGTAGCGCACTTGCAGGGTCTCGCGGTTGTAGCGCTGCCCGCCGCAGACCTCGCAGGCCACGTAGACGTCGGGAAGGAAGTTCATCTCGATCTTGAGCGTGCCGTCGCCGGCGCACGCCTCGCAGCGGCCGCCCTTGACGTTGAAGCTGAAGCGACCGGGAAGGTAGCCGCGGGTCTTCGCCTCGGGCGTCTCGGCGAAGAGCGTGCGGATCTTGTCGAAGACGCCCGTGTAGGTGGCCGGGTTGGATCGCGGAGTGCGCCCGATCGGCGCCTGGTCGACGTGCACCACCTTGTCGAGGTGCTCGAGGCCGGTCACACGGGTGTGCTTGCCCGGCACGAGCCGGGCTCCGTTGAGCTGGTTCGCGAGCACCCGGTAGAGGATGTCGTTGACGAGGGTGCTCTTCCCGCTGCCGCTGACGCCGGTGACCGCGGTCATGACGCCGAGCGGGAACGTCGCGTCGACGCCCTGCAGGTTGTTCGATCGCGCCCCGACCACGGTGAGCTCGCGACCCTTCTCCCGCTTCCGCCGCTTCTTCGGCGTGTCGATGGATCGCCGGCCGGCGAGGAAGTCGGCGGTGATCGACCGCTCGTTCGCCATCAGATCGGCGTACTCGCCCGAGTGCACGACGGTGCCACCCTCGACGCCCGCGCCGGGGCCGATGTCGACGATCCAGTCGGCCGCCTCGATCGTCTCCTCGTCGTGCTCGACGACGATCAGCGTGTTGCCGAGGTCCCGGAGCTTGATGAGGGTCTCGATCAGCCGGCGGTTGTCGCGCTGGTGCAGCCCGATGCTGGGCTCGTCCAGGACGTAGAGCACGCCGGTCAACCCGGAACCGATCTGGGTGGCGAGCCTGATGCGCTGGGCCTCGCCGCCGCTGAGCGTGCCCGCGGCGCGCGCGAGGGTCAGGTAGCCGAGGCCCACTTCGATGAGGAAGTCGAACCGGAGCCGGATCTCGCGCAGCACTTGCGCGGCGATCCTGGCCTCGCGCTCGCTGAGCGTCACCTCGTTGAAGAAGCGCTGCGCCTCGAGCAGGCTCAACTCGCCGACGGCCGCGATCGACTGCTCGTTGACGGTGATGGCGAGCACCTCGGGCTTCAGCCGCTGCCCGCGGCAGACGTGACAGGGAACCTCGCGCAGGAACTCGGCCCAGCGCTCGCGCCGGTTGTCGCTCTCGGCCTCCGCGTACTGGCGCTCGATGAACGGGATCACGCCTTCGAACCCGCTCGTGTACTTGACCTCGCGGCCGAAGCGGTTCTTCCAGCGAACGTTGACCTTGAAGTCGTTGCCGTAGAGCACCGCTTCCCGCACCTCGTCCGGCAGCTCCTGCCACGGCGTGCTCAGCTCGAAATCGAGATCCTTCGACAGGCCGCTGAGCAGCTTCGCGTAGTAGTTGTAGAGGCTCTTCCCCTGGCTCGTCCAGGGAACGATCACGCCCTCGTCGATACTGAGCTCGGGATCGCCCAGGACGAGATCCTCGTCGACCGACATGCTGGTGCCGAGGCCGCTGCACTCGGGGCAGGCGCCGAAGGGCGCGTTGAAGGAGAAGGTGCGCGGCTCGATCTCGGTCAACGAGACCGGGTGGCGGTTGGGGCAGCTGAGGTTCTCGCTGAAGGTCCGGAGACGATCCTCGGCCTTCGCCTCGCGGTCGACGTAATCGATCGTGACGAGGCCGCCGGCGAGCTTCAGCGCGGTCTCGAGCGAGTCGGTGAGCCGGCCGAGGCCGTCCGGGCTGGCGACGAGTCGGTCGACCACGACCGAGATGTCGTGCTTCACCTGCTTCTTGAGCGCAGGCGGCTCGCTGAGCTGGATCAGCTCCCCATCGACGATGGCGCGGCTGTACCCGCTCGCCGCGAGATCCTGGAAGAGGTCGACGAACTCGCCCTTCTTCTTGCTGACGACCGGCGCGAGGACCTGGAACCGGGTGCGCTCGGGCAGTTCCATGAGCGTGTCGGCGATCTGCTGCACCGTCTGCGACCGGATGGGTTCGCCGCAGACCGCGCAGTGCGGCACGCCGATGCGCGCCCACAGCAGTCGCATGTAGTCGTAGATCTCGGTGATCGTGCCCACCGTGGAGCGCGGGTTGCGGTTCGTCGACTTCTGATCGATGCTGACGGCCGGGCTCAGCCCCTCGATGAAGTCGACATCCGGCCGGTCGACCTGCCCGAGGAACTGCCGGGCATAGGCGCTGAGGCTCTCGACATACCGCCGCTGCCCCTCCGCGAAGATGGTGTCGAAGGCGAGACTCGACTTGCCGCTGCCGGAGAGCCCGGTGAAGACCACCATCGAGTCGCGCGGGATGGACAGGTCGACATCTCGCAGGTTGTGGACCCGGGCCCCCCGAACGCTGATGCGCGCCTGGGTGTCGCGACTCGTGATCTGGGGCTGGGAAGGCGTCGAACTCACCCGTCCATCCTAGCGGCGCTCGGCCTGCGAATCGAATCTTTGTTCGACTTTCGCGGCGTCAGGCGATGAGCGATCGCGGCGGCGTCGAGGAGCGGTTCGGCGCAGGGCGTCAACGGTGCCCAGCCGCATCCATGCTGCGGAGTTCGCGCTTGAGCTCCGCGACCTCGTCCCGCAGTCGTGCGGCGAGCTCGAACTTGAGCTCCTCCGCGGCGGAGAGCATCTGCTCGGTGAGCTCCGAGACGAGCTCCTCGAGCTTCTGCGCGCCCTCCGCGCCGATGGCGCCCGCGCGTGCGGCGGATTTGCCCTTGGCCCGTTGCGCCGAGCCCTTCTGGGCGTGCTTCGAGGTGCGCGAGAGCAGTTCCTCGCTGTCGGCGGCCTCGCGGCCGAGCATCTCGGTGATGTCGCCGATCTTCTTGCGCAGCGGCTGGGGGTCGATGCCGTGCTCCTCGTTGTACGCGATCTGCTTCTCCCGACGGCGGTTCGTCTCGTCGATCGCTTCGCGCATGGACCGCGTGACGGTGTCGGCGTACATGTGCACCTCGCCGCTCACGTTGCGGGCCGCGCGACCGATGGTCTGAATGAGCGAGGTGGAGGATCTCAGGAAGCCCTCCTTGTCCGCGTCGAGGATGCTGACGAGCGAGACCTCGGGCAGATCGAGTCCCTCTCGCAGGAGGTTGATGCCGACGAGGACGTCGAAGACGCCGGCGCGCAGCTCGGTGAGCAGTTCGACGCGGCGGAGGGTGTCGACATCGCTGTGCAGGTAGCGCACCCGCACGCCGGCCTCCTCCATGAACGTGGTCAGCTGCTCGGCCATCTTCTTCGTGAGCGTGGTGACGAGCACCCGCTCGTCGCGCTCGGCTCGGCGCCGGACCTCCTCGAGCAGGTCGTCGATCTGCCCCTCGCTCGGTTTCACCACGATTCGAGGATCGATCAGTCCCGTCGGGCGGATGATCTGTTCGACCACGCCATCGGCCAGGCCGAGCTCATATGATCCGGGGGTCGCCGAGAGGTAGACCGTCTGCCCGACGCGTTCCTTGAACTCGCTGAACTTCAGCGGCCGGTTGTCGAGCGCGCTGGGCAGGCGGAACCCGTGCTCCACGAGGGTGCGCTTGCGGGAGGCGTCGCCCTCGTACATGGCGCCGATCTGCGGAACGGTCGCGTGGGATTCGTCGATCACCATGAGGAAGTCGTCGGGGAAGTAGTCGAGCAGGCAGTGCGGGGCCTCGCCCGGCGCGCGCCCGTCGATGTGGCGGGAGTAGTTCTCGATGCCGCTGCAGAAGCCGATCTGCTCCATCATCTCGAGGTCGAAGGTGGTGCGCATGCGCAGCCGCTGCTCCTCGACGAGCTTGTTCTGCTGCTTCAGCTCCTTCGTGCGCCAGTCGAGCTCCTCGGCGATGGTGCCCATGGCACGATTCATCACGTTGCGGCTCGCCACGTAGTGGGATCCCGGGAACACCGACACCGTCTCGACCTGCTTCATCACCTCGCCGCTCACCGGATGCAAATAGTAGAGCGCCTCGATCTCGTCGCCGAAGAACTCGATGCGGATCGCCAGCTCCTCGTACATCGGGATGATCTCGACCGTGTCGCCTCGCACTCGGAAGTTGCCGCGCACGAACTCGATGTCGTTGCGCTGGTACTGCATGTCGACGAATCGGCGCAGGAGGACGTCCCGGTCGAGCCGATCCCCCACGGCGAGCGGCACCATCGCCTCGTAGTACTCCTCGGGCTTCCCGAGGCCGTAGATGCAGGAGACGGTCGAGACGACGACCGTGTCGCGTCGGCTGAGCAGGGCGTTGGTCGTCGAGTGGCGCAGGCGTTCGACCTCGGCGTTGACCGAGCTGTCCTTCTCGATGAAGGTGTCGGTCTGGGGCACGTAGGCCTCAGGCTGGTAGTAGTCGTAGTACGAGACGAAGTACTCCACCGAGTTGTTCGGCAGCAGCTGGCGGAACTCGTTGGCCAGCTGCGCGGCGAGCGTCTTGTTGTGGGCCAGCACGAGCGTGGGGCGCTGCACGGCCTCGATCAGCCAGGCCGTCGTCGCCGATTTGCCCGTGCCGGTGGCGCCGAGCAGCACGACGTCGGTCTCCCCCGCGTTGATGCGCTGCGCGAGTTCGGCGATCGCCTGGGGCTGATCGCCGCTCGGCTCGTACTCGCTGATGACCTCGAAGGGGCGTACGCTGCGGGTGGCTTCCATGGTCTCGAGGCTACTCCGCACCGCCGACAAACGTGCCCGCGTTCGCGGAACGCGCAGGCCGCATTCCATATCGTTACATACTGTAATTAATTGCTAGACTGCGACGTATGGAAATCACCGTGCTCGATCGCCTGCTGGCGATCGGAGCGATGCTCGACCACGATATGCAGCGGGCCTTCGCCGGCACGGCGCTCACGCCGACGCGGGTGCACGCGCTCTGGGTGCTCATCGGCACCGGCCCGGCGACCCAGCAGCGGCTCTCCGAGGAGCTCGGCACGACGCCGCGAAGCGTCTCCGCACTCGTCGACGGTCTGGCCGCCGCCGGCTACGTCGAGCGCCGCGCGCACCCCGAGGACGGGCGGGCCGTGCTCGTCTCATTGACTCCGGCTGCCGCCGCGATGATGGGACGGATGCGCGAGGATCACCGGCGGCTCACGGACGACCTGATCGGCGCGGTCGACGCGTCGGATCGCGCGGCGTTCGAGCGCGGCCTGAGCGCAGTGATGGAGCGTCTCGACGAGTTGATCGAATCGGAGAGCGCGTCGTACGCCGACGTCGAGACCGAGAACGGTGGAACGCAGGCGGAGCATGGTCGACGTTGAACGCTCCCCCGCGCCACGGCCGAGCACCTGGGCCCGCGCGAAGAGCCTCGCCGTCCGAGCGCTCCGGGTGGAGTTGCGCATCTACGAGAGCCTCTGGCGCTGGGCCGCGCGCCGCCCGAAGATCGCCGAGGGCGCGGTCGGCTTCCGCTACCATCGCCCGGTCCTCACGGTTCTGATCATCTTCATGGTGCTCTCGACCGTCGAGATCCCGATCGTCGACGCGATCGTGCACCGCTGGCCCGTGGTGCGCATCACGTTCCTCATCATCGGCGTCTGGGGCGTCACCTGAATGATCGGCCTGCTCTGCGCCTATCTCACGCGCCCGCACACCGTCGGCCCCGAGGGCATCCGCATCCGCGAGGGCCTCGAGCTCGACGTGCTCGTGCCGTGGCGCGACTTCGCGTCGATCCGCCGCCACGGCACGATATTCGACCCGAACGACCCCGAACGGAAGCCGGGCAAGGTCTTCGACGAGGACGGCGAGCGCATCTGCGCGATCCGCATCGGCAACGAGACCAACATCGAGATCGTCTTCGAAGCGCCGACGGAGATCACGCTGCCCGGATTGTTCCCGAAGGGCGGCAGCCACACCATCACGCGTTTGCGCTTCTGGAGCGACGATCCGACCGGACTGCTCGAAGCCGTGCGCCGCCGGCTCGCCTGAGGCCTGACCGCCGCGGCGAGCGGGCGATCAGCCGAACCAGAGGGCGAGCTCGCGCTCCGCGCTCAGCGTGCTGTCGCTGCCGTGCACCAGGTTCTGCTGCACGTTGAGACCCCAGTCGCGCCCGAGGTCGCCGCGGATCGTCCCGGGCGCCGCGGTGGTCGGGTCCGTCGCGCCGGCGAGCGAACGGAAGCCCTCGATGACCCGGTCGCCCGCCGCGCGGATCGCGACGGTCGGACCGGAGCTCATGAACTCGACCAGGGGCTCGAAGAAGGGCTTGCCCTCGTGCTCGGCGTAGTGCGAGGTCAGCAGATCGCGATCCGCCTGAACCATCTTCAGGTCCACGAGGACGTAGCCCTTCGCCTCGATGCGGCGCAGGATCTCACCGGTGAGACCGCGCTTCACGCCGTCGGGCTTCACGAGGATCAGGGTTTCTTCGTGCGACAAGAGGGGCTCCTTCGATCGTTTCCGGGGTCCGGCGACCCAGCTTAGCGCGCCCGGCGGGTCCGTAACCCCCGCGTTCACTGCGCGGCGAGCCAGGCCGCGCGCTGGCGGTCGATCTGCGCGCCCTTGACCATGCAGTACACCCAGAGCGCCGTGAAGATGACGCCCACAACGAGCGCCATCGGCATGATGATCGCCGTGGCGAGCATGAGCAGGTGCACGAGCCAGCCGATTGCGATGCCGATGCGGCCCATGCGCATGAAACCGAGCCCGAGCAGGCAGGCGAGCGCGAGGCCGCCGGCGATCCAGAGCCCGAGCTCGCGGGGTTCGAGGAGCGCGAGGCCGAAGATCGAGAGCCCGATGAGGACGACGACGATCAGCTCGAACCCGAGCACGATCGAGGCGAGCGCGCGCTGCGTCCTCGCCTCCGGGTCGCGGCCGTCCCGGGTCGCGCCGGCGACTCGCATCGCGGAGTTGTGAGCCAGCGTCTCGGAGGGAGAGAGAGGCAGCTCCTCGTCGTCCGATCGCTGCGCAGGATCCGCGCTCATGCGACCCCCCAGCCCTCGCTGCGGGAGAGCGCGATCGCCTCGCCGGCGAGCAGCACGGAGCCCACGACGAGCACTGCGCGACGCCGATCCCGCACCGCCCACTCGCGGGCGACCTCGAGCGCCTCCGTGAGGCTCTCGGCCGGCTCGACCGGGACGTCGAGGAAGGCGCCCTCGGCGAGGTCGACGACGTCGTCCACGGGCAGGGAGCGCGGCGAGTCGACCGGCACCGCGTAGACGAGATCGGCGATCGGGGCGAGCTCCTCGAAGACCCCGGCCGTGTCCTTGTCCGCGAGGGAGCCGACGACGAGGGCGACCTCCGAGAAGTTGAAGGACTCCGTGACCGCGCGGGCCAGCGCCTCCGCCCCGTGCGGGTTGTGCGCGGCGTCGACGTACACGACGGGTTCACTGCCGATGAGCTGGAGGCGTCCGGGCGAGGTGAGCCCGCCGAGCGCCTCCTCGACGACCTCTTCCGGAATCGGGCGCTCGGCCCCGAGGAACGCCTCGACCGCCGCGATGGCGAGTGCGACGTTCTCCGCCTGATGGTGGCCGAAGAGCGGGACGAACGCCGGATCGTACTCGTGCCCGTGGAAGCCGCGCACCGCGATCTGCCGTCCACCGACGGCCAGACGATCGTCGAGCAGCGCGAAGTCCCGGCCGAAGACGTAGAGCCGGGCGTCGGCGTTCTCGGCGGCCTCGATGAGCTCGGCGAGCGCCTCAGGCGCCTGGGCCGCGGTCACGACGGTCGATGCGGGCTTCACGATGCCGGCCTTCGTCCGGGCGATCGTGGCGACATCGGCGCCGAGCACGGAAGTGTGGTCGAGATCGATCGGCGCGAACACCGCGACCTCGGCATCCGCTATGTTCGTCGCGTCCCACTCCCCGCCCATGCCGACCTCGACCACCGCGACGTCGATGGGCGCGTCGGCGAAGAGCGCGAAGGCGAGCACGGCGAGCGCTTCGAAGAAGGTGATCGGCCCCTGGCCGTCGACGGCAAGCTCGGCGTCGACGACCTGCAGGGGGAGCTGCAGCTCCTCCCAGGCGTCCGCGAGCGCGTTGCCTCCGACGGGTTCGCCGTCGATCTGGAAGCGCTCGGTGAAACTCACCAGGTGCGGACTGCTGAACAGGCCGGTGCGCAGTCCGTGCGCGCGCAGGAGCGCGTCGATGGCCCGACTGGTCGAGGTCTTGCCGTTGGTCCCGGCGATCTGGATCACCGGATACGACAGCTGGGGCGTGCCTGCGAGTTCGGCGAGTCGGCGCACGGGCTCGATCCTGGGCCGCGGATGCGCCTCCCCTACCCGTGTCAGCAGGGCGTCGTAGACGCGCTGCGCGGCTCGTTCGGCGCCCGTCATCGCTCGCCCCTCTCCACGGCACGGATGGTGATATTCAGGTTACCCTTCTCGGTCCCGAGCGCGGCGGAAAACGTCGTGAAGGTTCCGGGAGCCCCGACGGAATCGCCCTCCGCGATCGCCGTGCCCGTCGGCGCCGTGCCCGTCGGCGCAGTCTGCACGGTCAGCTCCGCGGCGAGGGTCTCCCCGGCGATCAACTCGGCGTGGGTCTCGAGCGCCGCGGCGAATTCCGGCGCGACCGCGAGCACCAGCCCGATCCGGTCGCTCACGTCCAGCCCGGCGCCCTTCCGCGCCTCCTGAACCGCGCGGATCGCGTCGCGGGCGATGCCCTCGGCCTCCAGCTCCGGCGTGGTCTCGGTGCGCAGCAGCACGAAGCCGCCGCCGGGCAGCAGGCCGATCGCGTCGCGATCCTTCCCCGCCTCGTCGTTCCCGGTTCCGGTGCTGAGGGTCAGCTCGTACTCGCCGGGCTCGAGAGCGATGCCTCCGGCGATCACTACGCCGTCGTCCTCGCTCCACTCCCCCGACTTGGCTGCCTTGATCGCCTCCTGCACCCGCTTGCCGAGGCGCGGACCGGCGGCGCGCGCGTTGACCGCGAGTGTCTGCACGACGCCGTACTTCTCCGCACTGCTCGGCTCGCCGGAACCGCCCTCCTTCAACCGCTTGAGCTTCACCTTCTTGACGTTCAGCTCCTCGCGGAGGATCTGGGTGAACGGCTCCAGCGCGTGCTTGCGGGCGGTCACCACCTGCAGCTTCGCGAGCGGAAGCCGCACGCGGAGCCGGTTCGCCTTGCGCAGCGCGAGCGCCTGCGAGGTGATCTGACGGAGCTCGTCCATGGCCGCCACGAGCTCCGCGTCGTCCGGGAACTCATCGGCGTCGGGCCAGTCCTCGAGGTGCACCGAGCGACCGCCCGTGAGCCCCCGCCAGATCTCCTCCGCGGTGAGCGGCATCATGGGCGCCGCGACGCGGGCGACGGTTTCGAGCACCGTGTAGAGGGTGTCGAAGGCCTGCTGGTTCGCGGCATCACCGTGCTCGCCCGAGGTTCCCGCCCAGAAGCGATCGCGCGACCGCCGCACGTACCAATTCGTGAGCACCTCGGCGTAGTCGCGCAGAGCCTCGGCCGCCGAGGTCGTGTCGAGGGCATCGAGGTGCGCCTCGACGTCGCGGATCAGCCGGCCGGTCTTCGACAGGATGTAGCGGTCGAGCGGGTCGTCGCTATCCGTGCGGCGACGGCCCTCGGCGCCGTCGGCGTTCGCGTAGAGCGAGAAGAAGTACCAGCTGTTCCAGAGCGGCAGGATGAACTGGCGCACGCCCTCGCGGATGCCCTCCTCGGTCACGACGAGGTTGCCTCCGCGCACCACGGGCGAGGCCATCAGGAACCAGCGCATCGCGTCGGAGCCGTCGCGATCGAAGACCTCGTTCACGTCGGGGTAGTTGCGCAGGCTCTTCGACATCTTGTTGCCGTCGCTGCCGAGCACGATGCCGTGGCTGATCACGCTCGTGAACGCCGGGCGGTCGAAGAGCGCGGTCGCGAGCACGTGCTGCACGTAGAACCAGCCACGGGTCTGGCCGATGTACTCGACGATGAAGTCGGCCGGCTGGTGAGTGTCGAACCACTCCCGGTTCTCGAAGGGGTAGTGCACCTGGGCGAACGGCATCGAGCCGGAGTCGAACCAGACGTCGAAGACGTCCTCGATGCGCCGCATGGTCGAGCGCCCCGTCGGGTCGTCGGGGTTCGGCCGGGTCAGCGAATCGATGAACGGGCGGTGCAGATCCACCTCGCCGTCCGCGTTGACCGGTAGCTCGCCGAAGTCCTGCTCCAGCTCGGCGAGCGAGCCGTAGACGTCGATCCGCGGATGCTCGGGATCGTCGCTCTTCCACACCGGGATCGGGCTGCCCCAGTAGCGGTTGCGGCTCACCGACCAGTCCCGGGCGCCCTCGAGCCACTTGCCGAACTGGCCGTGCTTCACGTTCGCGGGCACCCAGGTGATGTCCTCGTTGGTCTCGAGCATGCGCTGCTTGATCGGATCGACGCGCACGAACCAGCTCGAGACCGCCTTGTAGATGAGCGGGTTGCGGCAGCGCCAGCAGTGCGGATAGCTGTGCTCGTAGCTGGCCTCGCGCAGCAGGCGGCCCCGCTCCCGGATCAGGCGGATCAGGGGGCGGTTCGCGTCCATCCAGAGTTCGCCCGCGACATCGGTCACGGCGGGGATGAAGCGCCCGCCCTCGTCGACGCTCACGATGGTGGGCATGCCGGCCGCGCTCGTGATGCGCAGATCGTCCTCGCCGTAGGCGGGCGACTGGTGGACGATGCCGGTGCCGTCCGTTGTCGTGACGTAGTCGTCGACGAGGATCCGCCAGCAGGTCTCGGTCCCCCAGACTTCGGTGTCGGCGAAGTAGTCGAAGAGGCGCTGGTAGCTCATGCCGGCGAGCTCAGCGCCGGCGATGGTGCGCAGGATCGCCTCCCGCGCGGCGTCCGCGCTCTCGTAGCCGAGATCCTTCGCGTAGTTGCCGAGCAGATCGGCGGCGAGCACGTACTGCGCCGCACCCGCTTCGCCCCCGTCGGCGGCCCCGGCGGGGCCCGCGGGCACCACCGCGTAGTCGATCGCCGGCCCGACCGCGAGCGCGGCGTTCGTCGGGAGCGTCCAGGGCGTCGTCGTCCACGCCAGGGCCCTGGCGCCCTCGAGGCCGAGTTCCGCGGCCTTCGACCCGGTCAGTGGGAACGTCACGGTGACCGAGGGATCCTGCCGCATCTGGTACACGTCGTCGTCCATGCGCAGCTCGTGATTCGAGAGCGGCGTCTCGTCGCGCCAGCAGTAGGGCAGCACCCGGTGCCCCTCGTGGGCGAGATCCTTGTCGTAGAGCTGCTTGAACGCCCAGATGACGCTCTCCATGTAGCCGAGGTTGAGCGTCTTGTAGTCGTTTTCGAAGTCGACCCAGCGCGCCTGGCGGGTGACGTACTCCTCCCACTCGCGCGTGTACTGCAGCACCGATTCGCGGGCCTTCGCGTTGAACTCGGCGATGCCCATCGCCTCGATCTCGCTCTTCTCGGTGATGCCGAGCTGTTTCATCGCTTCGAGCTCGGCCGGCAGGCCGTGGGTGTCCCAGCCGAAGCGGCGCTCGACCTTCTTCCCGCGCATCGTCTGGAAGCGAGGGAACACGTCCTTCGCGTAGCCGGTGAGCAGATGCCCGTAGTGCGGCAGGCCGTTCGCGAACGGCGGACCGTCGTTGAAGACCCACTCCTCGCAGCCCTCCCGCTGCCGGATCGACTCTCGGAACGTGCCGTCGGCCTTCCAGTAGTCGAGCACGCGGAGCTCGATCTGCGGGAACGACGGCGACGCGGTGACGCCGAACGCGGTGCCGGGCTCGGCGTGCTTCGGGGTCCTGGCGCTCGTCTGTTTGGGGTAGGGCATCTGCTTCTCCGGGCTCACGTGTCTGCTCGCGCCGGGACGAACGGCCGATCCTCCGAATCGTTCCGTCCGCGGTACCACCCCGCTTGCCGGTACTGAGCCCGGCCACTTCGTTCGGCTGTCACGGGCCGTACCCGTTCGGTTCTACTGGGCGGCCCGTGCCGGGCCCGGTCCGCCGTTCTTCCGAAGACTCCCCGGTGATGGCCGGATCGTAGTCGCTGCGAGCGATTCTAGCGCAGATGATCGACGGGGACGATCCGCACGACCTATCGGGGCCCCGGGTTCTCGCTCTCTTTTCGCCTCCCTCGCAGGCCCCGGCTCCGCGAGAGCCGGTAGTCGATGCGGTCGTCGATGTACGAGCCTACCTCGGGCAGTCGATCGAACGAGCCCGCGAGATCCTCCGCGATGTGCGCGGTGAGGTGGTCGACGCGCTCCATGCGCTCGGCCCGGTCGAGTACGCGGTAGTCCACTCGCAGCGCCCGGACGGTCGCCCAGCACATGAGGAGCAGGATCACGCTGAAGGGCAGCGCCGTGGCGAGCGCGGCGGCCTGCAACGATTGCAACCCACCGGCCAGCAGCAGCGCGGCGGCGATCAGGCCTTCGAGCACCGACCATAGGACGCGCGACCAGGTCGGCGGGTTCGGGTGCCCGCCCGAGGCCAGCATGTCGACGACCAGCGAGCCCGAGTCGGAGGAGGTGATGAAGAAGATGGCGATCAGGATGATCGCGAGCACCGAGAAGATCTGCCCGAGCGGCAGGTCGCCGAGCACTGCGAAGAGCGCGTGCTCCACGTTCACGGATCCTTCCTCGACCAGGTCGCCCGCGCCGAAGAGCTGGCGGAACAGGCCCGAGCCGCCCATCACCGAGAACCACAGGAAGCCGACGAGGGTCGGCACGAGCATCACACCGGCGATGAACTCGCGCACGGTACGTCCGCGCGAGATGCGCGCGATGAAGATGCCGACGAAGGGCGACCACGAGATCCACCATCCCCAGTAGAAGATGGTCCAGTCCGCGAACCAGGCCGTCGCCTCACCCCGTTGGAACGCGCCCACGTCGAAGGTCATCGCCATGAAGTTCGCGAGGTAGACGCCGATCGACTCGGTCAGGTTCTGCAGCAGGAAGAGGGTGGGGCCGAGCAGCAGGACGCTGATCAGCATCAGCCCGGCGAGCGACAGGTTGATGTTCGAGAGCCACTTCATGCCGGCGCCGATGCCGCTCACCACCGAGAGGGTCGCGATGAAGGTGATCACGACGATGAGGATCACGAGCAGCCCGTGGTCCGCCTGGTCGACGATGCCGATGGCGGCCATGCCGGCCGAGATCTGCTGCACTCCGAGCCCCAGTGAGGTCGCGACGCCGAAGACGGTGCCGAAGATGGCGAGCACGTCGATCACGTCGCCCACCCAGCCCTTCACCCGCTCGCCGAAGAGCGGCTCGAGGGACCAGCGGATCGACACCGGTCGGCCGCGGCGGTGGATGGCGTAGGCCACGGCGAGACCGATGACCGCATAGATCGCCCAGGGGTGCAGGCCCCAGTGGATGAAGGTCTGCGCCATCGCGAGCCCGGCGAGCTCGGCCTGATCCCCGGACCAGCCGGGTTTCGGCGCGACCGTCGCGTAGATCAAGGGCTCTCCCACACCGTAGAAGACGAGGCCGATACCCATGCCCGCCGCGAAGAGCATCGAGAACCAGGTCAGGACGCCGAACTCGGGCTCGTCGTCGTCCCGCCCGAGCTTGATCCGACCCAGCCGTGACACTGCGATGCTCACCGCGACCACGATGAACACCGCGATGATCAGCATGTAGTACCAGTCCAGGTGCGCGACGATCCAGTTCTGGGCGCTCGAGAACGCGGTGTCGGTCGCGTCGGGGAGCACGATCGCGAACACCGCCACACCGAGCACGACGAGGATCGCCGGCCAGAAGACGCGCGGCAAGATCATGCCCCTGCCGATGCGCACCCCCTGACTGCGGAGCTTCGCGGTGATGCGCTCGTCGGAATCCTCGTCGGCGATCTGCACGGCCTCGTGCAGATGCACGGTCTCCGGAAGAGTGGGGTCCGCGGGGAAGAGCGCCTCGAACCCATCGGTGTCGTGGCGAGGATCCTCGGGTTCGCCTCGCTCTGCACCTGCTGAGGCGACGTGGTCGTTCATCTGGATCACTCATCCGTTCCGGTCGATCGGTTGCAAGACGTGCCGTTCCACTCTTGCGAGGATCGGAGCGCGATGCAAACGCGCGCCGAACTCGCCCATACGTCGCCGCCCGAGGCAGGCTCGCTCCGGGTGAGGCATCCGAGAGGCGAGAAAAGGCTGTTCTGCAGTCGAATAGCAGCACTTTCTCGCCTTTCGCCCGCCTCTCGGTCGCCCTTCGGCCGAACCGGGCGCGGTTCAGATCCACCGCGCCCGGCCGGGTCGCGCGCCGTCGGTCCCGGATCGCGCGGGGCCGGTAGACTGTAACGGTTGACCATCAGGCACCAGGGCCCGCTGCGCGGCGCCCGACGACGCGGTGCCGCCCATAGCGAAGACGGAGCCCTGCATGAGCGCGATCCCCGACAAGCCGGCCCTCGAAGGTCTTGAAGCCAAGTGGGGCGCGATCTGGGAGGCCCAGGGCACCTACGCCTTCTCCCGCGAGGGCGCGAGCCGTGACGACGTCTACAGCATCGACACTCCCCCGCCCACGGCCTCCGGTTCGCTGCACGTCGGGCACGTCTTCTCGTACACCCACACCGACACCGTCGCGCGCTTCCAGCGCATGCGCGGCAAGCGCGTCTTCTACCCGATGGGCTGGGACGACAACGGCCTGCCGACCGAGCGCCGCGTGCAGAACTACTACGGCGTGCGCTGCGACCCGTCGCTCCCCTACGTCGAGGGCTTCGTACCGCCGCACGAGGGCGGCGACGGCAAGAGCATCAAGGCCGCAGACCAGCAGCCGATCTCGCGTCGCAACTTCATCGAGCTGTGCGAGCGGCTGACCGTCGAGGACGAGCAGCAGTTCGAGGCGCTCTGGCGCACCCTCGGCCTCTCGGTCGACTGGAATCAGACCTACCGCACGATCGGCGACGAGTCGCTGCGCGCCTCGCAACTCGCCTTCGTGCGCAATGTGCAGCGCGGCGAGGCCTACCAGGCGCAGGCGCCCACGCTGTGGGACGTGACCTTCCGCACCGCGGTCGCTCAGGCCGAGCTCGAGGACCGCGAGCAGCCGGGCGCGTACCACGCGATCGCCTTCCACAAGAGCGACGGCAGCGGTGACATCCTCATCGACACCACGCGGCCCGAACTGCTCGCCGCCTGCGTCGCCCTCGTCGCGCACCCCGACGACGAGCGCTACCAGCCGCTCTTCGGCTCGACCGTGCGCACACCGCTCTTCGACGTCGAGGTGCCGATCGTCGCGCACCACCTCGCCCAGCCCGACAAGGGCACCGGCATCGCCATGATCTGCACCTTCGGCGACGTGACCGACGTCGTCTGGTGGCGCGAGCTCGACCTCCCGAACCGCGCGATCCTCGGCTTCGACGGCCGCGTGCTCACCGAGGCGCCCGAGGCGATCGTCTCGGAACAGGGCCGCGATGCGTACGCGCAGATCGCCGGCAAGACCGTGTTCAGCGCGAAGCAGACCGTGGTCGAGCTGCTCCAGGCGAGCGGAGAGCTGCAGGGCGAGATCCGCAAGATCACCCACCCGGTCAAGTTCTTCGAGAAGGGTGATCGCCCCCTCGAGATCGTCTCGACCCGCCAGTGGTACATCGCCAACGGTGCGCGCGACGAGGGCCTGCGCGAGCGCCTTCTCGCTCACGGCCGCGACCTCGAGTGGCACCCCGACTTCATGCGGGTGCGCTACGAGAACTGGGTCGAAGGCCTCTCGGGCGACTGGCTCATCTCCCGCCAGCGCTTCTTCGGCGTGCCGATCCCGGTCTGGTACCCGCTCGACGCCGAAGGGAATCCCGTCTTCGACCAGCCGATCCTCCCCGCCGAGAATGCACTGCCCGTGGACCCGTCGGTCGACGTGCCGGCGGGGTACCACGCCGAGCAGCGCGGCGTTCCCGGCGGCTTCCAGGGCGAGCTCGACGTCATGGATACCTGGGCCACGTCGTCGCTCACCCCGCAGCTCGCGGGCAAATGGGAATCCGACGGAGAACTGTTCGACCTGGTGTACCCCTACGACCTGCGCCCGCAGGGGCAGGACATCATCCGCACCTGGCTCTTCTCGACGCTGCTGCGCAGTGAGCTCGAGGCGGGCCGGCTGCCGTGGCGGCACGCCGGGATCTCGGGCTGGATCCTCGATCCCGACCGCAAGAAGATGTCGAAGTCCAAGGGGAACGTCGTCACCCCGGCCGGCATGCTGGAACAGCACGGTTCCGACGCCGTGCGCTACTGGGCGGCCTCGGCCAGACTCGGCACCGATGCGGCCTTCGACCCGCAGAACCCCACGCAGATCAAGATCGGCCGCAGGCTCGCGATCAAGCTGCTGAACGCGGCGAAGTTCACGCTGGGCTTCGAGGCATCCGGCGTCGGTTCCGTGACCGAGCCGCTGGACCGATCGATGCTGGCGGCGCTCGCCAGAGTGGTCGAGGACTCGACTCGCGCATTCGACGCCTACGATCATGCACGGGCGCTCGAGCTGACCGAGTCGTTCTTCTGGACCTTCTGCGACGACTACCTGGAATTGGTCAAGGAGCGCGCGCACGGCGCCTCGAGCGCCGAGGATCCCGAGGCGCAGGCCTCGGCGGTCACCGCGCTGCGCGCCGCCCTGTCGGTCTTCGTCCGTCTGCTCGCCCCGTTCCTGCCGTACGCGACCGAGGAGACCTGGTCCTGGTTCAACGAGGGTTCGGTGCACACCGCCGCCTGGCCCGTCGCGGAGGAGCTCCGCGAACTCGCCGGCGCCGAGGCCGACGCCGAGCTCCTGACGCTGCTCGGCGGCGCGCTGATCGGCGTACGCGGCGCGAAGACCGCGGCGAAGGCCTCCCAGAAGACTCCGGTCGAGCTGGCCGTGGTGCAGGCGCCCGAAGCGGACGCCCCGCGTCTGCGTCTCGCCGCCGCAGATCTCGCCGCGGTCGGCCGCATCGCGGAGCTCCGGATCGAGGCGGCGGACGTCCAAGAGGCGACGGTCGCCGAGATCCGCCTGGCACCGGTCGAGGTCTGATCATGCAGCTCGGTGCGCGCTGGCCGGCACGCGATGCCCCGCACCGCAGCGTGCCCGAGGCGCTGCACCCGGCGATCGCGGAACTGGAGGCGGCGCATCCGGACGCGGGCTACTGGACGCTCACCTGGCTCGAGGGTCGGCCGGTCTGCCGACTCGACGCGGGAGGGACGGGGCTCGGGCGTTCGATGCCCGGCGGATGGACCCTCTCGCTCAGCGCCGAAGGCGAGGTCGTGCGCTCGACCGACCCGTACGAGGGCGAGCAGCCCGCGGAGACGATAGAGGACGACGATGACTGGCTCGCGTGAACCCCGTTCCGGCGCGCACCCGCTGCGCACGGGCATGTGCGCGCTCGCGGTTCCGGTGCTCGCGCTGACCCTCTCGGCATGCGCCCCCGAACCCGGCTCGGTGTCGTGGGACGAGAACGGTTCCGGACCGACGGCTACGGACGAAGGCAAGCAGATCACCGGCGACGATGAGAGCGGCTGGGGCGGGGCGAACGACCAGGAAGACCCCGAACTGAAGCACGCGGAGCTGCCGGACGGCTTCCCGAGCGCGGATTTCCCCCTGCCTGAGGATGCCGTGCTCGATGACGCCGGAGCCCGGGATCCGGGTACCTGGTTCGTCGTGCTCCGGGCAGCCGACGCGTCGCAGGCGGACGATTGGTGGGATCGGATCGTTTCGGACGGCTCGTTCACCGTTCGCAAGGCGGAGAAGACGGATGACGGGGGTCGGTCGGCGATCCTCGTCGGCCCGGACCTGCACGCGAGTGCGCTCACACTGGCGCAGGACGACGGCAGCGTCCTGCTCAGCTACGACCTGAGCTACGACCCCGACGCGGTCGGCTGACACTGTGGGGCGAGCCTCACGCCCGCTGTCGTCCTGAGCGCAGAGCCGTCCTCGGCGCGGAGCCTCTGACGGCTCAGTCGCTGCGCCCTGCTCAGGCGCTGTGTCTTCCGCTCAGGCGCTGCGCTCTGCGGCGGAAGCCGCCTGCAGAACACGCGGGGGCGCCTCGCCGAGCACCGACTCGCGCGTCACGATCACCTTGGTGACGTCGTCGTTCGAGGGAACGTCGAACATCACCGGGCCGAGCACGCCCTCGAGGATCGCGCGCAGGCCGCGGGCGCCGGTCTTTCGCTCGACGGCCATCTCCGCGATGGCTTCGAGCGCGGCGTCCTCGAACTCGAGCCCGACGCCGTCGATCTCGAAGATGCGCTGGTACTGCTTGACGAGCGCGTTCTTCGGCTCCGTGAGGATGCGCACGAGCGCGGAGACGTCGAGCGGGTCCACGGTCGCCACGACCGGGAGCCGGCCGATGAACTCGGGGATCAGCCCGAACTTGTGCAGGTCCTCGGGCTGTACCTGGGAAAGCAGCTCGGCCTCATTGCGCTTGCTCGCAACGGGGGCGCCGAAGCCGATCCCGCCCTTGCCCAGACGCTGCGCGATGATGTCCTCGAGCCCGGCGAAGGCACCGGCGACGATGAAGAGGACGTTCGTCGTGTCGAGCTGCAGGAACTCCTGGTTGGGGTGCTTGCGTCCGCCCTGCGGCGGAATGGAGGCGACCGTGCCCTCGAGGATCTTGAGCAGTGCCTGTTGCACGCCCTCGCCCGAGACGTCTCGGGTGATCGACGGATTCTCGGCCTTCCGCGTGATCTTGTCGACCTCGTCGATGTAGATGATGCCGGCCTCGGCGCGCTGCACGTCGTAGTCGGCGGCCTGCAGCAGCTTGAGCAGGATGTTCTCCACGTCCTCGCCGACGTAACCGGCCTCGGTGAGTGCGGTCGCATCGGCCACGGCGAAGGGGACGTTCAGCTGACGTGCCAACGACTGCGCGAGGTAGGTCTTGCCGCAGCCGGTCGGGCCGAGCATCAGGATGTTGGACTTCGCGATCTCCACCTGATCGGCCGCGGCCTCGGCACTCGTCAGGGTACGCCCCGCCTGCACGCGCTTGTAGTGGTTGTAGACTGCGACCGCGAGCGACTGCTTGGCCCGATCCTGCCCGATCACGTACTGATCGAGGAAGGCGGAGATCTCGCGGGGCTTGTGCAGAGTGATATCGGAGGCGTCCGTCTCCGCGTTCTCGCTCAGACGTTCTTCGAGGATCTCGTTGCACAGGCCGATGCACTCGTCGCAGATATAGATCTGCGGACCGGCGATCAGCTGCTGCACTTGCTTCTGCGACTTGCCGCAGAAGGAGCACTTGAGCAGATCCCCGCTCTCCCCAATCTTCGCCATGCGAGACCCTCCTCGGTTCCGATGTGAACGAGCCTAGCTGGCACCACCGACAAAGCTCTGAACGGCACGCCGGAACCCTGCCCGGCCCCGGCGTGCCGACAGGTCAGCCGATGACGGGCTGCGGGTTCTTCCTGCTGGTGAGGACCTGGTCGACGAGACCGTACTCGAGCGCCTCCTGCGCGCTGAGGATCTTGTCCCGGTCGATATCGCGGTTGACCTCTTCTATGCTGCGCTTCGAATGCTTCGAGAGCGTCTCCTCGAGCCATTCGCGCATGCGCATGATCTCGGCGGCCTGGATCTCGATGTCGCTCGCCTGGCCGTGTCCCGCCTGCCCGGTCGACGGCTGGTGGATCAGCACGCGCGCGTTCGGGAGCGCCAGGCGCTTGCCCGGGGTCCCGCCCGCCAGCAGCACCGCCGCGGCCGAAGCCGCCTGCCCGAGGCACACGGTCTGGATGTGCGGCCGGATGTACTGCATCGTGTCGTAGATGGCCGTCATCGCGGTGAACGAGCCGCCGGGAGAGTTGATGTACATCGTGATATCGCGCTCGGGGTCCTGGCTCTCGAGGACGAGCAGCTGCGCCATCACGTCGTCGGCCGATGCGTCGTCGACCTGCACGCCGAGGAAGATGATGCGATCCTCGAAGAGCTTCGCGTAGGGATCCTGTCGCTTGAAGCCGTAGGCGGTGCGCTCCTCGAAGGAGGGCAGCACGTAGCGAGACTGCGGCATATCGCCGGCGTAGGCGCCGGACGGCATCTGAAGGGGGTTCATGTGATTTTTCTGCTTCCTGCTCGCGCCGCTACTTGCTGGTCCCGCCGCCGCCGATGACGTCGGAGGCGGAGTCGCGGATGTAATCGACGAAGCCGTACTCGAGGGCCTCCTCGGCGCTGAACCAGCGGTCGCGATCGCCGTCCGCGTTGATCTGCTCGACCGTCTTTCCGGTCTGCGCCGCGGTGATCTCGGCGAGGCGGTTCTTCATCGATACGATGAGCTGCGCCTGGGTCTGGATGTCGCTCGCGGTCCCGCCGAAGCCGCCGTGCGGCTGGTGCAGCAGCACGCGGGCGTTCGGGGTGATGTAGCGCTTGCCCTTGGTGCCGGCGGTCAACAGGAACTGGCCCATCGACGCGGCCATGCCGATGCCCACCGTGACGATGTCGTTCGGCACGAAGCTCATCGTGTCGTAGATCGCCATGCCTGCCGTGATCGAGCCGCCGGGCGAATTGATGTAGAGGTAGATGTCCGCCTCCGGATCCTCTGCGGCGAGCAGCAGGATCTTGGCGCAGATCTCATTCGCGTTCTCGTCGCGCACCTCGCTGCCGAGCCAGATGATGCGATCTTTCAGCAGGCGCTCGAACACACTGTTCGGGGGCGTCTGTTCTGCCATGGGGCGCTCCTTCTGTTGAGGTCTGATACGAGGGTACCGAGTCGGCGGAGCTGTCGCGGTCATGTTCGCTGTGGGCGGGACGCCCCTCCGGCACCGGGAGCGGCGCGAGGATGCGGAAGGCCCCCGTGCGGGAACGGTTTCCAGCACGGGGGCCTCCTCGGCGTTCAGCGCCGCGCGATCACTCGGCGGACTTCTCCGCCTCGGCCGCGGCCTTCTTGGCGGCGCGCGTCGCCGCGGCCTTCTTCGCGGCGGCGGATCGAGCCGCCTTCTTGGCGTCCTCGTCGTCAGCCGGATCGGCGTCGGCCTTCGGAGCGGCCTTCCTCTTGGCGGGGGCCTTCTTGGCCGGCTTCTCGGCTGCCTCCTCGACGATGTCCTCGGCTTCGTTGATCACCTCGGCGACCTCTTCGTCGTCCACCGCGGTGAACTCGCTGAGATCGACGGGCTTGCCCTTCTGATCGACGACCTTGGCCTTCGAGAGAGCGATCGCGAGGGCCTTGTTGCGGGTGACCTCACCGATGATGGCGCCCATCTGGTTGCCCTGGCCGAGCGCCTGCAGGAACTGCGCCGGCTCCATGCCGTACTGCTGGGCGCTCTGGAAGATGTACTGCGACAGCTCGTTCTGGGTGGGGGTCACGCCCTCGGCCTCGACGATGGCGTCGAGCAGGAGCTGCAGCGCGAGCTGCTTCTCGCTCGACTCGCGCACCTCGGCGCGGTGCTCGTCGTCCTCCAGGCGGCCCTCGTTCTCGAGGTGACGGTGCACCTCCTCCTCGACGAGCTCCTCTGAGATCGGGATCCCCGCCTTCTCGATGAGCGTGTCGATGAAGAGGTCGCGGGCCTGGCGGCCCTGCGCGAACACGGCGGCCTGGCTCGCCTGCTCGGCGAGGCTCTCGCGCAGTTCGGCGATCGTGTCGAACTCGCTGGCGAGCTGGGCGAAGTCGTCATCCGCTTCGGCGAGCTCGCGCTCCTTGACCGCGGTCACAGTCACCTCGACCTCGGCGTCGCGACCCTCGTGGTCGCCGCCCAGCAGCTGGGAGGTGAACGTCGTCGACTCGCCGGCGGTCAGCGTCTCCACTGCCTCATCGAGGCCCTGCAGCATGTTGCCCGAACCGACCTCGTACGAGACGCCGCTCGCCTGGTCGACCTCGTTGCCGTCGATGCTCGCGGTGAGGTCGAGCTCGACGAAATCGCCGGACTTCGCGGCGCGCTCGACGGTGACCAGCGTGCCGAAGCGCTCGCGCAGCTTGGTCAGCTCGTCCTCGACCGCGGTCTCGCCGACCTCGGCGTCGTCGACGGTGATCTTCAGGCCGTCGTACTTCGGCAGCTTGAACTCCGGGCGCGCCTCGACCTCGAAGACGAGGGTGAGCTCGCTCTTCGGATCCTTCACGTCGAGCCACTCCTCGACGTCGGCGGTCGGGCGGCCCATCGGCACCGTCTCGGTCTCGGCCAGGGCGGCCTGGAAGAACTCGTCCAGCGACTCGTTGACGGCCTGCTCGACGACGGCCTGGCGGCCGACGCGCTGATCGATGATCGGAGCCGGCACGCGACCCTTGCGGAAGCCGGGGATGGACACCTGCTCCGAAATGGTCTTGTAGGCCTGCTTGAGGTGCGGCTCGAGGTCGTCCATCGTGATGGCGACCGAGAGCTTCACGCGGGTCTCGTTCAGCTTCTGGGCGGTGATCTTCGGCAATTTGGCCTCTCAGTCTCTGGATCGTGCTGCGGATGCGTACCGGGTCGTACCGGAAGGCAACCAAGTGCTCTGCCGGCGCGGCCCGCGTCGGGGCGACAGGATTCGAACCTGCGACCTCCCGCTCCCAAAGCGGGCGCTCTAGCCAAGCTGAGCTACGCCCCGCAAGCAGACAACCCTGCAAGTCTAGCGGATCTCCGCACCGCCTGAGCTTTGCGCCTCAGCCGCTCGGGCAAAACTCACGCCGGATACATCCATCGCTTTCCTGCACTATTCGGCGACTTCGTGCATCGAACCGACAGCTGAATGGAGAACCGGAGGGGATGACGGGAATCGAACCCCGCCCGGCCGCTCGGTGCGACGCATCGCGTCGCGCGGCCACGGCGCGTGGCGCGAATCGGGGTTATAGGCCAAAAAGAGTGGATGGAAACCCGGTCTAGCCGCATCATCACGCCGTAAAACAGGGCCCGTCATACCCCGGCACCCTTAACTGGGCCGAACACCCTGAACACGACTCGTTGTCTGCTATGCGGGGCAAAGCTCGTGAAGAACGGGAAACACCCCTCGGGCACCCAACGGTGGAGATGCACGCA
>NZ_CAJVAP010000030.1 GCF_910593785.1 Leucobacter soli
AGCCGGCTCCCGGCATCGCTGGGACGACGGGAACCGGCTCCCATGGACCGCGGGCGCTCCGGCTCTAAGCTGGGGCGTATGCTCCGAGCCCCGTCCCCGCGCCGTCGGGACCGCCGTTTCGGCGCGGCCGCGGCGAGCGGGCGCAGCCTGCTCTCGGCGATGCTGATCGCCGGGCTCGTCTGGGCCCCCCTGGGCACGGGGGCGAGCGCACCGCTGGACGGCACTCCCGCGCATGCCGAGACGGCGGGCGACGCACCGCGTGAGGCGGTGAGCGCCGCGGGCGAGCTCGACTTCGCGCCGCAAGAGCCCGTCCTCGCGGCGGACGACGAGAGCTACATCTTCACCGCCCACCTGCGGAGCACCGGCGAGGATGCGCTCGCTGCCGGGCGGCTGGAAGTCCGGCTCGCGGACGGTCGGATCGAGGATGCGGAGAGGCTCACCGCGCTGCTGTCCGGCGACGCTGCGACGGTCGGCCCCGATCGGGCGCTGCTCACCACCGTCGAGGTGGGGGAGACCGCTCCGGGCGAGGGGCAGGAGCTGACCATCGCGATCCCGCGCGCCGCGATGCCCCTCGGCTTCCAGGACGACGCGGGCGTCTACGCGGTGCGCGCGGACTTCGTACCGGCGACGCAGACGGACGGCGACGCCGGCACGGACGGCGAGGGCTCGGACGGGGAGGGCACGGGCGACGACACGGGAACCAGGCCGCCATCGACCGAGGAGCCGCTCCTCAGCACGACGACCCCGGTGGTCTGGAGGGGTGTCACAGCCGGCGCCTCCGTTCGGCTGACCCTCATCGTGCCGCTGCTGCTTCCGGGCGAAGTGACGGACATGCCTACGCAGGATCAGCTGAGCCAGACCGTTCCGAGGCTCTCGGCGCTGCTGGACGCCGCGGAGCGCTGGGACGCCACGCTCGCCGTGGATCCGCGCCTCATCGCCGGCATCCGCGCTCACGGCGACGCCGCTCCTGCGGCGGCGCGCGAATTCCTCGATCGCCTCGCCGCGACCGCCCTTCCGCAGTTCCTGCTGCAGTTCGCGGACGCGGATCCCGCCGCGCAGGCGGCGCTCGGTTTCGAGCAGCTGCTGCAGCCGACCGGCCTGAGCTACGCCACCGCGAACGGCAGCTTCCCAGCCGAGCCGTCGGATCCGACGAAACCGACGGATCCCGGCGACGGCACGAACCCGGACGGATCCTCGGGCACCTCCGATGTCGGAAGCGATGCGGAGGACGACGCGGAGGACGACGCTATCCCCGGAACCGGCGAGAACGACGGCGATGCCGACACAGACACAGACGCCGACGACACCCCGGCACCCCCCACGCTCGAGCAGCTCCTCGACTGGCCCGCGGCCTACTCGGGGGCCTGGCCGGCCGAGGGCGAAGCGACGACCGCCACGCTGCAACTGCTCACCGGTGCGGGCATCGAATCACTCGTGCTCGAGAGCGGCAATGTGCGCGGCACGGCCGGACCCCGCGTCGCGCTCGGCGGCTTCGACACCCTCGTCGCCGATGCCGATCTCGGCGCCGCAGCACGGACCCTGCTGAGCGGCCCGAGCGAAACCTCGCGCACGGCGGGCGCCGCCGAGCTCGCGGCCCGTCTCGCTCTCGCCGCCGGACGGCCCGCTGCAGGCGCAGCGGAGATCGGCCGGGTGCTCGCGCTGGATCGCGGGACGGTCGCGGATGCCGGCACGGTCGAGGCCGTCTTCGCGACGCTCGACGCGCTGGCCTGGGTCGACCCGACGAATGCCGCCCTGCAGCCGTCCGCAGAGGGGACTCTCCGTGCCGGCGAGGTCTCCGAGACGCGAGTGGAGCTGCTGCGCGAGGCCGTGTCCCGTTCCTCGGCCGTCGACGCGCTCGCCCCGCTGCTGCAGCATCCCGAGTACCTCACCGAGTATCAGCGCGTGGAGCTGCTCCGCACGCTCGGCACCCGCTTCGCGGCCCCCGACGCCGATCTTGCCGCGTTCGACCAGGGGTTGCGGGAGCGCGACGCAGCACTGCTCGACGGCGTGCAGGTCGTGCCCAGCGAGAACACCCAGCTCATCGGATCCTCTTCGCGCGTCCCGGTCCTCGTGCACAACGCGCTGCCGTTCGAGGCCCTGATCGTGCTCAAGGTCGCCCCGTACTCGGCGGCGATCACCGTGCCGGAGCGACGCTTCGCCGACGAGGCCGTCGAGGCGGGCGGCAACTCCACGGTCCTCGTCCCGGTCGACAGCCGCGTCTCGTCGGGTTCCACAGCGCTCGTCGTGCAGGTCGCCGACACGGTCGACGAGACGGTCTTCTCCGAGGTGCGCCTGCCCCTCACGATCAGCAGCCGCTACGAGGCGATCCTGCTCACCGTGCTCGGCGTGCTCGCGGCGCTGCTCTTCGGCTTCGGCGTCTGGCGCAGCCTCCGGCGGCATCGGCTGGTCGGCCGCGCGGATCGCGGCGAGGGCGGCCGCCGCCGCGGCGCCGCGGGGGAATAAACCCCACCTACCATTGTTCTATCCAATCGGACCATCAGCAGGGAGCAGCATGCACCAGATCATCATCATCGGCAGCGGACCGGCCGCGCTCACGGCGGGCATCTACGCCTCGCGGGCGGGCCTCGAGCCGCTGCTGTTCGCCAGCTCGGTGGAGCCCGGCGGCGAATTGATGAACACGACCGACGTCGAGAACTTCCCGGGGTTCCCCGAGGGGATTCAGGGCCCGGAGCTGATGGAGAAGATCCAGGCCCAGGCCGAGCGGTTCGGTACGCAGCTGCGCTACGACGACGTCACCGAGGTCTCGCTCGACGGCGATACCAAGCGGGTGACCACCGGCGACGGCACGGTGCACGAGGCGAAGGCCGTCATCTTCGCGACCGGCTCGGCCTACCGCAAACTCGGCCTCGCCGATGAGGAGCGGCTGAGCGGGCACGGCGTCTCCTGGTGCGCCACCTGCGACGGGTTCTTCTTCCGCGAGAAGACGATCGCCGTGATCGGCGGCGGAGACTCGGCGATGGAGGAGGCGACGTTCCTCACCCGCTTCGCCACGAAGGTGTACGTGATCCACCGCCGCGACGAGCTCAAGGCGTCCAAGATCATGCAGCAGCGGGCGTTCGACAACGAGAAGATCGAGTTCATCTGGAACTCGGAGGTCGCGGCGATCCACGGCGAGACGGAGGTGACCGGGCTCACCCTCCGCGACACCGTCGACGGCGCCGAGCGGGAGCTTCCGATCGAGGGCCTCTTCGTCGCCATCGGCAATGATCCCCGTACCCACCTGGTGCACGGCCAGCTCGACCTCACGCCCGAGGGGACCATCGCTGTCGACGGCCGCAGCTCGAAGACCTCGCTGCCCGGTGTCTTCGCCGCCGGCGACGTCATCGACCCGAGCTACCGGCAGGCCGTCACGGCCGCGGCATCGGGCACGGTCGCTGCCCTCGACGCCGAGCACTACCTCGCCTCTCTCGAAGACAACTGAAGACAACTAAAGGAGTCAGCATGTCAGAGCCCATCAACATCGACGAGGGCACCTTCGACAAGGTCGTCCTGCAGAGCGACATCCCGGTGCTCGTGGATTTCTGGGCGGCCTGGTGCGGCCCGTGCCGCGCGGTCGCGCCGGTGCTCGAGGAGATCGCCAAGGAGCACGACGGCAAGATCCTCATCGCCAAGCTGAACGTGGACGAGAACCCGAATCTCGCCGCCCGCTACCGCATCACCTCCATCCCGGCGATGAAGGTGTTCAAGGGCGGCGAGGAGGTGCACGAGATCATCGGGGCCATGCCGAAGCCCATGATCGAGAACGAGCTGACCGGGATCATCTGATCGGTCGCCGGAAGACGGAGGGGCGGGGCTGCGGCCTCGCCCCTCCGCTGCTCTACCCCCGCTCCGCGAGCTCGGCGAGGCGGTCGATGGAGGATCGCAGGTTCTCGGCCGTGGTGCTCCGGGCGCGCGCCTCGCGCTTCGGGTCGTGGAGCGCGGTCCAGTCGTAGCTGTGCCGGACGCGGGTGCCCCCGCCGTCGAGCGGCTCCAGCTCCCACCGCCAGAGATGCCCGGGAGGATCCTCGCCCGGGGGCGTCGGCAGCCAGGCGATGCGTCGGCCCTCCTCGAACTCGACGACCCGGTTCTCGCGTTCACCGCCCGTGGTGAGCCGCATGGTGAAGACATCGCCCGGGTGCCGCACGCGCTGGCCGGGGGCCGCCTCGGCGAGATTGTCGTTGCCGTCCCAGCGGGGCTGCTGCGCGGGGTCGGCGATCAGCTCGAATATCTCTGTGGCCGGTGCCGCGATGATGCGCTCGGCGCTGACGAATCTGGTCTCATCGGTCATGGCGCCAGTCAAGCACGCAGGATCGCTCCCGTCGAGGGCCAGGAGGCCGGCGCCGCCGCGCGAGCACCCACGCACCCGAGGAACGGGAGCACCATGCCGGATCGCGTGCGCTTCGACGTGGTGCCCGCCGTAGGCGAGGATCCGGCAGAGGCGTCTAGTTGAAGCCGGGGTCTCCGAGCTCGGCGAGGATGCGCTTCAGATCCTGCACGGTCGCGAAGTCGACCGTGATCTGGCCTTTCTTCGCCCCGAGCTTCACCGACACCCGCGTGCTGAAGCGATCGCCGAGCCGCTCGGCGATCTCGTCGAGCTGGGCCTGCACGCCCCCGGCGCGCGCCCGATTGCGCAGCATCGCCTTCGGCAGTGCTCCGGCGGCCGCCTCGGCGTCGCGCACCGAAAGCCCCTCGTTCACGATCTTGTCGGCCAGGCGCTGCATCGCCGACCCGTCGCCGTCGAGGGAGAGGATCGCGCGGGCGTGCCCGGCCGAGAGCACCCCGGCCGCGACCCGTGCTTGCACCGGCTCCGGCAGCTTGAGCAGGCGGATGGTGTTCGAGATCTGCGGGCGGGATCGGCCGATCCGCGCCGCGAGCTGCTCCTGCGTGATGCCGAAGTCGGCGAGGAGCTGCTGGTAGGCGGACGCCTCCTCGAGCGGGTTGAGCTGCGCGCGGTGCAGGTTCTCGAGCAGCGCGTCGCGCAGCATGTGCTCGTCCGCCGTGGAGCGGATGATGGCGGGGATCTCGGTGAGGCCGGCCCGCCGGCTCGCGCGGAAGCGGCGCTCGCCCATGATGAGCTCGTACCGGGGAGCGCCTTCGCCTGCGCCGGGCTCGATCTCGCGCACGACGACGGGCTGGAACACGCCGAACTCGCGGATCGAGTGGGTCAGCTCTTCGAGGGCCTCCTCGTCGAACTCCGTGCGCGGCTGCGCCCGGTTCGGCACGATGTCGGCCAGCGGCAGTCGGGTCAGGGTCGCGCCCGGCACCTCGGCGAGCCCGGCGTCGGCAGCCGAATCCGCAGTGTCGGCCGCCGCAGCGGCCGCCGATCCGTTACGTCCTGCGTCCTTCGCCTCCGTGTCCTTCGCCTCCGCGGACGAGAAGAACACGTCGACGGGGCGATCGCCTTCCGTCTGGGGGATGAGCGCGCCGATGCCGCGGCCCAGGCCGCTCCGCTTCTTCGTGGCCATCGTCAGGCTCCTTCGGTGATGGTCGCGCCGCGCTCCGCGATCTCGGCGGCGGCTTCGAGGTAGGCGAGGGCCCCGATGGAGCCGTGGTCGTAGGCGTGAACCGTCTGGCCGTAGCTCGGGGCCTCGGATATCCGCACGGAACGGGGGATCACGGCAGAGAGCACCTCGTCGGGGAAGTGCTCGCGCACCTCGTGGGCGACCTCCTGGGCGAGGTTGGTCCGCGCGTCGTACATGGTGAGCAGGATCGTCGAGACCCGCAGCCCCGGGTTCAGATGCTTCTGGATCAGCTGAATGTTGCCGAGCAGTTGGCTCAGCCCCTCGAGCGCGTAGTACTCGCACTGGATCGGGATCAGCACCTCGTTCGCGGCGACGAAGGCATTGACCGTGAGCAGGCCGAGCGAGGGCGGGCAATCGATGAAGACGTAGTGGAACCGGATGTCGCTCTCTTGCAGGAAGTCCGCGAGCGCCGTGCGGAGGCGCTGTTCGCGGGCCACCAGCGAGACCAGTTCGATCTCGGCTCCGGCGAGGTTGATCGTGCTCGGTACGCAGAAGAGCCGCTCGTGGTCGGTGGTCGGCTGGATGGCGGCCTCGATGCCCTCCTCGCCGAGCAGCACGTCGTAGACGCTCGTGACCTCGGGGCGATGCGGCACGCCGAGGGCGGTCGACGCGTTCCCCTGCGGGTCGAGGTCGATGACCAGCACATTCGCGCCCCGCCGGGCGAGGGCCGATGCGAGGTTGACCGTGGTGGTGGTCTTCCCGACGCCGCCCTTCTGGTTCGAGACCGTGATGATCCGAGTATCGTCCGGCAGCGGGGACTGCGTCTCCTCGAGCAGGCGGCGTCGCCGGATCTTGTCGACGATGTGGTTGCCCACGAGTGCGTCTTCAGTCATTCCTGCCTCGGTGTCGGGTGCTGGGTGTCGATGGCGTCCGTGATCCGGCTCGGCTCGCGCGAAACCCCGCCTGATCGGTGCGCTCGATGCGACCGCTTCGCCGCATCACGCGCACGATCAACGGATCGTCGCCCTAAAGACTCTAGTCGTTTCGGCGAGCAGGCCGCCGCCGAGTTCTTCGACGGCGATATCGTGGGCCTTCGCCCGGCGGAGCTGCTTCTCGGCCGCCTCGATCTCCGCGTCGACCGAACCGCCCTTGAGGAACAGCATCTCCCCGCCGTCGCGCAAGAGGGGGGCGGTGATCGGGACCAGCTTCTTCAGGGCGGTGACGGCACGCGCCGTCACCTGATCCACCTCGAAGGCCCCGTGGAACTCCTCTGCCCGACCGCGCTTCACCTCGACGTTCTCGAGACCGAGGCGATCCACCTGCTCTCGCAGCCATGCGCAACGGCGCTCCATCGGCTCGATCAGCAGGAACCGCGCATCCGGCCGGACGATCGCAAGCACCAGCCCAGGCATCCCGCCCCCGGTGCCGACATCCGCGATCCGCGATCCGCTCCGGAGCAGGGGAGCGAGCACCGCGCTGTTGAGCAGGTGCCGTGTCCAGAGTCGGGGCGGCTCCAACGGCCCGATGAGGCCGAGCGGCTCGCCGCGCGCGCCGAGATCCTCCGCGAACGCGCGCAGCACCTCGATCCGGTCGCCCGCGATCTCCGCGGCGGCTGCCGGTTCCGGCTCGATACCATCGGTCGGCTGCGGCTCGGCTGCAGGAGCGGGGTCGACGGTCACGGCGCTCGAAGTTTCACGTGAAACGGTGTCGGTCGGATCAGGCGGCGCTCACGACGAGACGGCGCTCGCGCCCCTCGCCGCGCGACTCCGAGTGGTAGCCGCGCTCGGCCACGACGTCGTGCACCAGCTTCCGCTCGTACGACGACATCGGCTCGAGCTCGACCTCGGTCCGGCCCGCCGCGATCTGGGCGATCGCCGCGTCGACGAGTCCGCCCAGTTCGGCCGCCCGGGCCTCGCGCGATCCGCCGATGTCGAGGATGAGGCGCGAGAACCGCCCGGTGTCGCTCTGCACGGTGAGCCTCGTCAGCTCCTGCAACGCGTGCACGGTGTCAGGCATCGACAGTCGCTCGAGGTCGGCGCCGCCGCCCGTGATCGAGAGATACGCCCGGCCGCTCGCCACCGAGATGTCGAGATCGCCATCGAGATCGGCGATGTCGAGCAGGCCCTCGATGTAGTCCGCGGCGAGATCGCCCTCGGCCTCGAGCTCCTCGGTCGTCGGCTCGTCATGGCCTCGGCCGGTATCGACGTGTTCACTCATGAATCCACCCTGTTTCTTCGCTGTGCGCATCGCTTCGAGCGGGGCTCCGCTGCTCGGCGCCTACTTCTTCTTCTTGGCGCGCTTGGCGCTCATCGGCTGCTGCCGCTGGCCCTGCGGGTCGGCGGTCCCCTCGATCCGATCGATCTCTGCGACCTCGTCGTCGCTGAGCTTTCCCTTGGCCTTCAGCCGGGCCTGCCGCGCGCGCCAGGCGTCGCTGCCGGGGGTCGGCATGTTGCGGATCACGATGTACTGCTGCCCCATGGTCCAGAGGTTCGAGGTGAACCAGTAGATGTTCAGGGCGAGCGGGAAGGCGACGCCCGAGAAGAGGAAGGCGAAGGGGATGATGTACAGCATGATCTTCTGCTGGCGGTACATCGGCGAGTTCTTGGTCTCATCGCTGACGTTCTTCGACATGATCTGCAGCTGCGTGAAGAACTGCGAGGCGATCATGAGCACCATGATCGTGCCGAGCAGGGTCACGACCATCCAGTTGCCCGACTCCCAGCCCTGGGTGAAGGTCATCTTGATCGGCGCGCCGAAGATCGTGGCGGCGTTGAAGCTCGCCGTCAGCTCCTCCGTCATGAAGGCGATGCCGGCCTGACCGGTGCCGTCGCCGCCGCTGCCCATCGCGCCCGACGCATTTCGCAGGACGTAGAACAGTGAGAAGAAGATCGGCATCTGGATCAGGATCGGCAGGCACGACGAGAACGGATTGGTGCCGTGCTTCTTGTACAGCGCCATGGTCTCGCGGCTCATCGCCTCGCGCGAGAACTGATCGCTCTTGCCCTTGTACTTCGCCTGGATCTTCTTCATCTCGGGCGCCAGATCCATCATCCGGCGCTGGGCCTTGATCTGCCGCACCGTGACCGGAATGAGCGCCGAGCGCACCACGATCACGAGACCGAGGATCGAGAGCACCCAGGTGACACCACCGGCGGGATCCAAGCCGATCCAGGTGAAGAGCTGATGCCAGAGCATCAGGAACAGCTCGACGAGCCAACGCAGTGGCCAAAGGAGTGTCTCGAGGAATTCCACCTGGATCAGGCCTTTCGGTGTTCTGGGCGAACGAATCCGCGCGAGTTGATGACGAAGTTCGGGTGTTCCCGCTCAGGAGCATCGTCGATGCCGCCCCGCGTGAACGGGTTGCAGCGCAGGAGCCGCCAGGCCGTGAGCACCACCCCGCCGACGAAGCCCTGACGCTGGAATGCCTCCACAGCGTACCGGGAACAGCTGGGATAGTACCTGCAGACCTGACCATACAGAGGGGAGATCACTCGCCGATACCCGAGCATGACGGCGATGGCCGCGTTGCGGGGGAGCAACCAGAGCTCCTGGAGAAGGGCGGGCACCGGCAGGGGCCCGCTGCGGGACTCAGTGGCGCTGCGCATGGCCCGGCTCCCTCCTGCGGACGGCGCGGTCGAGCGCCCGGACGGTCTCGCGCTCGAGCTCGGCGAACGGTACGGCGGCACTGGCCGGCAACGCGCGGAAGACGACGTCGGCTCCCGTGAATCCTGCGGCCAGACGGCGTTCGACGATGGATTTCAAACGGCGACGCACGAGATTCCGGGTGACGGCGTTGCCCACGGCCTTGGAGACGATGAAGCCGAAGCGCGCGGGGAGCCCTTCGTCGACATGCAAAACCGCGTGGGTGATGCAGGTCGCACCTCCCACGCGGTTGCCGCTTCGCACGATGCGTCGGTAGTCATCGCCCCGAGTGATTCGGTGCTGCCGTGCCGGCACGAGCGTTGAAGTCTGATTAGGCGGTGAGCTTCGAGCGGCCCTTGCCGCGACGGGCCGCGACGATGGCGCGGCCGGCGCGGGTGCGCATGCGGGCGCGGAAGCCGTGCACCTTGGCGCGGCGGCGGTTGTTGGGCTGGAAGGTGCGCTTGCTCATGGGAGAACTCCGTGATTCGATGGTGGATCAGACGCCGTCCGACGGCTCGACCGTACTGGCCGGATATCGGAGAGCGGTGGCTGGTGAAGGCGGCATGCCGGAGCAGCGCCCATACAAGTTGACTATTCTACGCATTCGTGCACGCGGAGTCAAAGAGCGTCGGACCAGCCCATCATTACACCGCGAGGGCCGGGTGTTCGGCGTCATCCCGGCGGTGTGTCGCCAGAAAGCGACTTGCCTGTGGACAGATCTGTGAGTAGCGTTGTCGCTACTGTCCGGGGCGGCCCGGGCTTCTTCGCCGCGAGACGGATCGTAGGACCCGATACTCGGCGGTGATCAGGCGTTTTCAGCATGAGTCAGGTAGGCGATTGACCGAAGAGGATGTGCAACGCATCTGGGCGCGGGTCACCCAGGCGGTGACGAGCGACCCAGAAGTCGGTCCGGCGGGCGGCGCGCAGCTCGAGCTGGCGGTACCGCGCGGCGTCGCCGCGGGTACGCTCTACCTCGCGGTCGAGTACGACTTCACCCTCAAGCTGCTCGAGGGCAGGTTCCGTCCGGCCATCATGGCGGCCGTCGCCGGCATTCCGGAGGCGGCGGGCATCTCGAACTTCATCGTGATGGTCGACCCCGATATCGAATCGGTGAGCACGACCTCCGCGGAACCGATCGCGCAGGCCGCCGCGCCCGCGGTCGAGACGGATCCTCTGCTCACCCCGCTGCCGAGTTACCGGCCGGCACCGGAGCCGATCGGCCGGCACGCGAGCCCAGCGGCATCCGAAAGCCGACTCAATGAGAAGTACAGCTTCGACACCTTCGTGATCGGTCAGTCCAACCGCCTCGCCCACGCCGCGGCTATCGCGGTCGCGGAAGCCCCGGCCCGCGCCTACAACCCGCTCTTCATCTACGGCGACTCGGGGCTCGGGAAGACCCACCTCCTGCATGCGATCGGGCACTACACGCGCGAGCTGTACCCGGAGGTACGGGTGCGCTACGTGAGCTCCGAGGACTTCACCAACGACTTCATCAACTCGATCACGAACAATCAGGGCGCCGCGTTCCACTCCCGCTACCGGAGCGTGGATCTGCTGCTGGTGGACGATATCCAGTTCCTGGAAGGCAAGGCGGAGACGCAGGAGGCCTTCTTCCACACCTTCAACACGCTTCACGACCACAACAAGCAGGTCGTGATCACGAGCGATGTGCAGCCGAAGCAGTTGCGCGGCTTCGAGGATCGGATGCGCTCCCGCTTCGAGTGGGGCCTGATGAGCGACATCCAGACGCCGGATCTCGAGACGAGGATCGCGATCCTCCGCAAGAAGGCCCAGCACGAGAAGCTCGACATTGACCACGACATCCTCGAGTTCATCGCGTCGAAGTTCACTTCGAACATCCGCGAACTTGAGGGCACGCTGATCCGGGTGACGGCGTTCGCCAGCCTGAACCGGCAACGGATCGACATGCCGCTCGTGCAGACGGTGCTGAAGGATCTCATCACGCTCGACGAGGACAACGAGATCCTGCCGACCGACATCATCAGTCACACGGCGGACTACTTCAACATCGCCGTCGACGATCTCTACGGCCCGACGAGGGCGCACCAGATCGCCCAGGCCCGTCAGATCGCGATGTACCTCTGCCGCGAGCTCACCCCGCTCTCGCTTCCGAAGGTCGGGCAGCTCTTCGGCGGCCGAGACCACACCACGGTCATGTACGCGCACAAGAAGATCGCCTCGCTCATCGCCGAGCGCCGTTCCGTCTTCAATCAGGTGACCGAACTCACCACCAGGATCCGCCAGAGCACGCGCTGACCGCGCACCCCCATACGCACCTCCGTCGATCCGCATTCCGGGTGATCCCGCCTGGCCCGGGACCTCCGTCCTTCATCCCTTCGGCGACGGTTCTCCACAGGCATTCTCCATACTGTGAATAATTCCGGACAACCGGACTCGCCCTGTGGAGAATTCGGGCCATCCTGTGGAAAGTGCTCTCGGCGAGAAATCCGCGTCATCATGCGGATCTCGACTTATCCAAGCCTCGCCCACAACTCACACGCGTGTAGTTTCCCCAAGCCGACTGGGATACCTCGAGTTATCCACACTTTCCACAGGACTTATTACTATTACAGTTCCCAATTCAAGGCGAGGGTGCTCGATCACACGATGCCGGGAGCGACATCTCGACGCCGGACCGATCCTCCTGCGGCGGCTGCGACGAGTGTGCAAAGATTGTCACGCTAGCACCGTGCAGCCGCGACGCCATCGTGCTGCACCTCGATCGAGGAGCCTCTATGCGTTTCACCGTCAACCGCGATGTCTTCAGCGAGGCGGTGTCGTTCGCCGCGAAGCTCTTGCCGCAGCGACCCACGCAGCCCCTGCTGAGCGGTGTGCTGATCGAGAGCGCTGAGGGCGAGCTGACGGTGTCGTCGTTCGACTACGAGACCTCGGCACGGACCACGGTCGCCGCAGAGGTCTCGACGCCGGGTCGTGCGCTCGTCTCCGGCCGGCTGCTCGGTGAGATCGCGCAGCGCCTCCCCCTCTCCGATGTCGAGGTCACGCTCGATGAATCCCGGGTGCAGCTGCGCTGCGGCTCGGCATCGTTCAGCCTGCCGGCCATGCCGGTGGACGAGTACCCGCAGATCCCTCGTATCGAATCGGTGTCGGGCGTCGTCCCGGCGGATGCGTTCGCCGAGGCCGTGTCGCAGGTCTCTCTCGCCGCATCGAAGGACGATGTCACCCCGGTGATCACCGGCGTGCAGTTCGAGATCGCGGAGAACGCGCTGACTCTGACGGCGACCGACCGCTACCGGGTCGCGACCCGGCGCCTCGACTGGGAGCAGCAGGGGAGTGCGGACGAGCTCTCCGCGCTCGTGCCGGCCAAGGTCGTCATCGAGGTGGGGAAGTCCTTCTCGGGGGCGGGCACCGTGCAGGTCTCGATCATCAAGGACGGGGAGCGGGAGCTGATCGCGTTCACCGGCGGGAACAAGACGGTCACGTCGCTGCTGATCAAGGGCAACTACCCGCCAGTCGGTCGGCTCTTCCCCGAGGGGATCGACAACTACGCCGTCGTGAACACCGCGGATCTGGTGGAGGCGGTCGGACGCGTCGGTCTCGTGCTCGAGCGCGAGGCGGCGCTCCGTTTCAGCTTCATCGAGGGACAGGTCACGCTTGAGGCGGCCGGGACCGAGACGGCGCAAGCCGTCGAGACGGTCGATGCGCACCTTTTCGGAGCCGACATGGTCGTCTCGCTCAAGCCGCAGTTCCTGCTCGACGGCCTGCGCTCCACCCATGCGGAGTTCGCGAGGATCGGGTTCACCCGCACGGAGAACGCGAGCAAGCCCGGGCCCGTGCTCATCACCAGCCAGCGGAGCCAGGACGATACGGGCGAAGAGAGCTTCCGCTACCTGCTGCAGCCGAACCTGCTCCTGCGGTAGTCGGGGGTGCGCCCATGCGGGTGATCCATCTCTCCCTCGCCGACTTCCGCAACTACGAGCGGGCCGAGGTCGGCTTCGAAGCGGGATCCAACCTGATCGTCGGCCGGAACGGGCAGGGCAAGACGAATCTCGTCGAAGCGATCGCCTACTTCGCCTCCCTGCGCTCGCATCGGGTGACCGGTGACGCCGCCCTCATCCGCGCGGCAGCCGATACCGGTGTGGCGCGGATGCGCATCGCGGTCGGCGAGCGGGAGGCCCTCCTCGAAGTGGAGCTCAACCGTCAGGGAGTGAATCGGGCACGGGTCAATCGAAACGGCGTCAAGCCGCGGCAACTGACCCGCTGGTTCTCGACCGTCCTGTTCGCTCCGGAGGATCTGTCGATCGTGCGGGGCGAACCGGCGGTGCGCCGGCGCTTCCTCGACGACGCGCTCGTCGCGCGGAATCCTGCATTGGCGGGAGTACTGGCGGACTACGAGCGAGTGGTGCGTCAACGGACGGCGCTCTTGAAGTCGGCGAGGGCGAGCGGGGCTCGCTCGTCGCTCGATGCGACGCTGGGTCTCTGGGACGAGAAACTGGTCGAGCTCGGTGCACGGATCATGGTGGAACGGCGACGCCTGGTCGAGGCGCTGTGTGCACCGTTGATCGAGAGCTACCGCGACCTGGCCGATGCGGATCACAGCCCGCGCCTGACCGTCGAAGAGAGCGTCGGCGCGGCCTCCGATCCGGATGTTTCACGTGAAACGGATCGCTCGGCTTCACCGCCCGCCGGCGGGGGAGATCCCTCGACGGCTCTGGGGAACGTGGAATCCGAGGTCGATGTTTCACGTGAAACGATCGAGCGCGCGTTCCGCCATGCACTGGCCGCCGTCCGTGCGCAGGAGGTCGAGCGGGCCGTCACGCTCGTCGGCCCGCACCGGGACGACCTGGCACTCCGCCTCAATGATCTGCCCGTGAAGGGATACGCGAGCCACGGCGAGTCCTGGTCCTTCGCCCTCGCGCTGCGTTTGGCCGTCGCGGACCTCCTTCGACGCGAGTCGCCGGCCGGGGATCCCGTCATCATTCTCGACGACGTCTTCGCGGAACTCGATTCCGGTCGGCGATCCCGACTGATGGCTGCGGTCGGATCCTATGAACAGGTGATCGTCACCGCCGCCGTCGAGGAAGATGTCCCAGGAGAGCAGTCCTGGAACCGCATCCGCGTTTCCGGGGGCGAGATCGTCGAAGGCCCGAGCGACGCTGATGGACTTCGAACAGGTTCCGACTCGCCGGGAATCTCCGATTCGCCCAGTACGGTTCACGAGGTCGCGGATGACTCCTGAGCCGGATTTCGCCTCGAACGCCTATCTGCATGCCAAGGCGCTGTGGAAGGGAGTGCCGCTTCGCAGGCGGACCCGGATCCGTTCGGCAGAGGGGGAGGGGATCAGCGTGCCGTTCGGCAAGGGGCGAGAACCGCGAGCTCTCGGCGAGCTGCTCGACATCGCCGCCGCGGACATGGGATGGACTGCGGAACTGGATCAGGCCCGGCTCATCTCCGAGTGGCATCGTTTCGTCGGCGAGGCGATGGCGGCGCACACGCAGGTGGTCGAGATCAGGAACGGCGTGCTGATGGTGCAGTGCGACTCCACGACCTGGGCCACGGAACTGCGGCGTCTCCGCGGAGAGATCCTCACCCGTATTCTCGACGAGTACCCGGAGGTCGGCGTCAACGAACTCAAGTTCCGCGCACCCGGGGCGCCGAGCTGGCGGCACGGACCCAGACGGGTTCAGGGCCGCGGCCCGCGGGATACGTACGGGTAGTCGGATCGGGTTCGGAGGAGCCTGCACGGATCCGGGGGACGATCCCAGGCGAAATGTGGCCCTGAATCGCCCGAAACGGCCACTTCAGACGCCGGGAATTGGTAGGCTGATGTTCGGAAATACCCGGCGGGATGAAACCCGCTGAAAGCGGCATTGAGTGCGGCAGAGGGAACTTACTCATCTATGACTTCAGAAGAAGCTTCGGCCACGCAGGAATACGGCGCCGGCGACATCCAGGTGCTCGAAGGGCTCGAAGCGGTTCGCAAGCGCCCCGGCATGTACATCGGATCCACCGGTCCGCGCGGTCTGCACCACCTCGTCTACGAGATCGTCGACAACTCGGTCGATGAGGCGCTCGCCGGGCACTGCGACCTGATCGACGTGACGATCCTCGAGGACGGCGGGATCCGCGTGATCGACGACGGCCGTGGCATCCCGGTCGACATGCACCCGACCGAGGGGCGCTCGACCGTGGAGGTTGTGCTCACGGTGCTCCACGCCGGCGGCAAGTTCGGCGGCGGGGGATACGCGGTCTCGGGCGGTCTGCACGGCGTGGGATCCTCCGTGGTCAACGCGCTGTCGAGCCGCTTCGAGGTTGAGGTGAAGCGGCAGGGTTTCACGTGGAACATGTCGTTCACGGGCAGCGTTCCCGATGCACCGCTGGCGAAGGGCGAGCCGAGTTCGGAGACCGGGACGACCATCACGTTCTGGCCGAGCGCTGACATCTTCGAGACGGTCGAGTTCGACTACGCGACGCTGCGGACGCGATTCCAGCAGATGGCGTTCCTGAACAAGGGGCTGCGGATCGCGCTCACCGACCTGCGCCCGCAGGAACCGGTGGAGAACGCCGAGGGCGAGCTGGTCGTACCTGCCGCACCGCGCGACGAGTTCCACTACGAGAAGGGGATCGAGGACTACGTCCACTACCTGAACTCGGCGAAGCGCGCCGAGCTGGTGCACGACGAGATCATCTCCTTCGAGGCGGAGGACACCACGCGCAAGATCGCTGCGGAGATCGCGATGCAGTGGACCACCGCGTACACCGAGAGCGTCCACACCTACGCGAACACGATCAACACTCACGAGGGCGGGACGCACGAGGAGGGATTCCGCGCGGCGCTGACCACGCTCGTCAATCGGTACGCCCGCGAGAAGAACCTGCTCCGCGAGAAGGACGAGAACCTCTCGGGCGACGACGTGCGCGAGGGCCTCACCGCGGTGGTCTCCGTGAAGCTGGGCGAACCTCAGTTCGAGGGTCAGACGAAGACGAAGCTCGGCAACACCGAGGCCAAAGCCTTCGTGCAGAAGGTCGTCGGCGATCAGCTCGGTGACTGGTTCGAGCGCAATCCGAACGCCGCGAAGGAAATCATCCGCAAAGCGATTCAGGCCGCCACCGCACGGCTCGCCGCGCGGAAGGCACGGGAGACCGCACGCCGCAAGGGCCTGCTCGAGTCGGGCGGCATGCCCGGAAAGCTCTCGGACTGCACGAGCAAGGATCCGACCGTCTCCGAGATCTTCATCGTCGAGGGCGATTCGGCAGGAGGCTCGGCGAAGACCGGGCGAAACCCCGAGACCCAGGCGATTCTGCCCCTGCGCGGCAAGATCCTGAACGTCGAGAAGGCCCGGCTCGATCGTGCGCTGGGCAACAACGAGGTGCAGGCGATGATCACGGCGTTCGGCGCCGGCATCGGCGAGTACTTCGACCCCGAGAAGGCCAGGTACCACAAGATCGTGCTGATGGCCGATGCCGACGTTGACGGTCAGCACATCACCACGCTGCTGCTGACGCTGCTCTTCCGCTACATGCGGCCGCTGATCGACCTCGGCTACGTCTACCTGGCGCAGCCGCCGCTCTACCGGATCAAATGGACGAACGCCGAGCACGAATACGTGTTCAGCGACGCGGAGCGCGACCAGCGGCTTGCCGCGGGTGCCGAGAACGGACGCCGCCTGCAGAAGGAGAGCGGCGTGCAGCGCTACAAGGGGCTCGGCGAGATGAACTACGAGGAGCTCTGGGAGACCACCATGAACCCGGAGACCCGTACCCTGCTGCAGGTCACCATGGACGATGCCGCCGCGGCGGATGAGATCTTCGCCACGCTCATGGGCGAGGACGTGGAATCCCGGCGCACCTTCATCCAGCAGAACGCGAAGGATGTGCGCTTCCTCGACATCTAGCGTCGCTCCCCTCAGGCGGCCGCGAGCGACGCGGTGAGCCCGGGCAGGACGATGGCAGCAGGACGCACCAGAGCGAAAGACGAGATATGACTGACGAGAACCGGACCGATCAGGATCCGACGGGCGAGTCGGCGCCCGACGCCGTGCACGGCAGGATAGATCAGGTCGACCTGCAGCTCGAGATGCAGCGCTCGTACCTCGACTACGCGATGAGCGTCATCGTAGGCCGCGCGCTGCCCGACGTGCGCGACGGCCTGAAGCCGGTGCACCGTCGCGTCATCTACACCATGTACGACGGCGGATACCGCCCGGACAAGGCGTTCTCGAAGTGCACGCGCGTCATTGGAGACGTGATGGGCCAGTTCCACCCGCACGGCGACTCCGCGGTGTACGACTCGCTCGTGCGCCTCGTGCAGCCGTGGGCGATGCGCTACCCGCTCGCGCTCGGACAGGGCAACTTCGGCTCACCCGGAAACGACGGCGCCGCCGCCCACCGGTACACCGAGACCAAGATGTCGCCGCTCGCCATGGAGATGGTCCGCGATATCGACGAGGACACCGTCGACTTCCAGGACAACTACGACGGGCGGACCCAGGAGCCGACCGTCCTCACCGCGCGGTTCCCGAACCTCCTGGTCAACGGCTCCGTCGGCATCGCCGTCGGCATGGCGACGAACATCCCGCCGCACAACCTTCGCGAGGTATCCGAGGCGGCCATCTGGCACCTGGAGCACCCGGAGGCGGGCCGGGAGGAGCTGCTCGAGGCGCTGATGGAGCGCGTGCACGGCCCCGACTTCCCGACCGGCGCCCAGATCCTGGGCACCAAGGGGATCCGCGAGGCCTATCGCACCGGCCGCGGCTCGATCACGATGCGCGCGGTCGTCAGTATCGAGGAGATCCAGGGCCGCACCTGCCTCGTCGTCACCGAGCTGCCCTACCAGGTGAACCCCGACAACCTCGCCGTCAAGATCGCGGATCTCGTCAAGGACGGCAAGGTGCAGGGCATCGCCGACATCCGCGACGAGACCAGCGGTCGCACCGGCCAGCGGCTCGTGATCGTGCTCAAGCGGGACGCGATCGCGAAGGTCGTCCTGAACAACCTCTACAAGCACACGCAGCTGCAGGAGAACTTCGGCGCGAACATGCTCGCGATCGTCGACGGCGTGCCGCGGACGCTCGCCATCGACGGTTTCATCACGGCGTGGGCGAAGCACCAGGTCGAGGTCATCGTCCGGCGTACGGCGTACCGGTTGAAGAAGGCCGAGGCAGAGGCCCATATCCAGCGCGGCTACCTGAAGGCGCTCGACGCGCTCGACGAGGTCATCGCGCTGATCCGCCGCTCGCCGACCGTCGACGAGGCCCGCGAGGGCCTGATGGCGCTGCTCGACGTCGACCAGCTGCAGGCCGACGCCATCCTCGGACTGCAGCTGCGCCGGCTCGCGGCCCTCGAACGGCAGAAGATCCTCGACTACGCGGCGAAGCTCGAAGCTCAGATCGCCGAGTACGAGGGGATCCTCGCCTCGCCGGAGCAGCAGCGCGGGATCGTCGTCGATGAGCTCACCGAGCTGGTCGATCGCTACGGCGACGAGCGCCGCACGCAGATCCTGCACGGTTACGACGGCGACATGTCGATGGAGGATCTGATACCCGAGGAGGAGATGGTCGTCACCATCACCCGCGGCGGCTACGTGAAGCGCACCCGGATCGACAACTACCGCTCGCAGCATCGCGGCGGCAAGGGCGTCAAGGGCGCCCAGCTGCGCGCCGACGACATCGTGGAGCACTTCTTCGTCACTACGACACACCACTGGCTGCTGTTCTTCACCAACACCGGCCGCGTCTACCGGGCGAAGACCTACGAGATCCCCGAGGGCGGTCGCGACTCCAAGGGTCAGCACCTCGCGAACCTCCTGGCGCTCGCTCCCGACGAGGCCGTGACCCAGGTGCTCGACCTCCGCGATTTCGCGGACGACGTCTACCTGGTCCTCGCCACCCGCGACGGACTGGTGAAGAAGACGAGGCTGACCGAGTACGACACCAACCGCACCGGCGGCATCATCGCGATCAAGCTGCGCGAGGGCGACGAGCTCGTCCAGGCGCTGGTCGCGGGTGCGGCCGACGATGTCCTGCTCATCTCCCGGCACGGCATGTCCGTGCGATTCACCGCCTCTGATCAGGCACTTCGCCCGATGGGCCGTTCGACGAGCGGTGTGCGCGGCATGAACTTCCGCGACGGGGACGCGCTGCTCGCCGCCTCGACCATCAGCGCCGAGGCCGGGGAGGGGACCGGCGGCTACGTCTTCATCGTGACCGAGGGCGGCTACGCGAAGCGCACCGCGGTGGACGAATACCGCGTGCAGCAGCGCGGCGGCTACGGTATCAAGGTGGCGAAGCTCGACGAGACCCGCGGGGATCTGGTCGGCGGCTTCATCGTCGACGAGGCCGACGAGGTGCTCGTGGTGCTGGCGAGCGGCAAGGTCGTGCGGTCGGACGTGGACGAGGTGCCGGCCAAGGGACGCAACACCATGGGGGTCGTGTTTGCGCGATTCCCAGAGGGGGACCGTATTATTGGCATCGCGCGGAACTCGGAGCGCGGCCTCGACGGCGACGACTCCGAGGATTCCGACGGCGAATCGGGCGGGTCCGATGACCAGGGCGGCTCCGCGGCGGCCCCGGATGCCGGCGCCGGGCCGACCGAGGACAAGGAAGACGTGAATGAGTAGCACTGTTGCAGACAAGCTGGCCAGGAAGAGCCGCAAGAAGGCGCCGGCCAAGCAGGTCCGCCTGAAGCTGGTCTTCATCGACTTCTGGTCGGCCGTGAAATTCTCCTTCCTGGTGTCGGTGTGCATGGCGATCGTCGGCGTCGTGTCGGCGATCCTGATCTACACGGTCCTGCTCTCGACTCAGGTGCTCGCCAAGCTCGACGAACTCTTCATGGACATCGTCGGCGACGGGCAGAGCCTGATGGGCATGATCGGGTTCCCCCAGGTGCTCGGCTTCTCGATCGTGGTCGGCATCCTGAACATCATCGTCGGCACGGCGCTCGGCGCGGTGGCCTCGCTGATCTACAATCTCCTCGTGCGGGTGCTCGGCGGTTTCCAGCTCGGTTTCACCAGCAACTGATGGAAGATCGTTCCGGGTTTCGACCGCGCCCGGCACGATTTCGATTTCTGATTTCTCCGCAAATCCGGTAGAGTCATTTTTTGGTCACGGGGCTATAGCTCAGGCGGTTAGAGCGCTTCACTGATAATGAAGAGGTCCCAGGTTCAAGTCCTGGTAGCCCCACCGGTATCTCGCTACGGCGAGACCTCCGGGTCCTTAACTCAGTTGGTAGAGTGCCTGCTTTGCAAGCAGGATGTCGGGAGTTCGATTCTCCCAGGATCCACGTCAATACGATCCCCGTTCGGTCCCACCGGGCGGGGATCTTCTGTTTCCCCGAGCAGGTAGCTCGACGTAGTGCGCAGCACAGTCGCGAGGTTCACTAGCTCGATCAGCGCCCACTTGCGCTCTCCGCGCAGCTTGCGCCCGAACGTTCCGGGATCGATCCCGATCGACTTTGCTACCGCGTCCTGCGTCAGATGCGCGTCCCAGATGCGCGTGAAAACGCGCTTGCCGACTGCAACGTCGAGTGACTTATCCGGCGTGGACCGCTTCCGCGGGCGGCTCGATTCTGCTGCTGCTGTACTCATGCTGACACCTTACTCTAAAGCGGACATTTAAGCCATACCGGTCGAATGTGTCATGACTTGCTTAAATGTCGTGCTATGGTCGCTGGCATGACAAACAAGCGAGATCCAGGCACAGTGCCAATCGCTCCGCGCGAGGCTGCAGCACTGCTCGGCATCTCAACGCGCACAGTCGCGCGCTGGGCCGACACCGGCAAGCTCCACCCTGTCACCCTGCCGAGCGGCCACCGCCGCTACCGGCGTGCCGAGGTCGAGGCACTCGTGAAGCCAGTCGAGGTCCACCGATGACCACCCAAGCGGACCACAACCGCGCACCACCATGCCCGACCGGGGACAACTGAACACGACGACGCTACCCAGGCCACCCATGGGAGACACGCGGGACGCTACCGCGGAACAAGTCGCGAGAACCGACCGACTCGGCGCACGTTCAAGGCAGGACCGACCGTGCAGGCCAGCCCACCACCTACCCCGAGTCGGGGCCCGTCACTGACGCACACCCGTGCGTGCCGTGCTGACGACCGACCGAGACACCTCGGCTCCGTCGAACAGTACGCGCCCTCCATATCCGCAATCGCGCGGATGGGAGGGGGCCAAACCTCCGACCTCCCTCGCCCCTCCCACCCTCGAACAGCAAGAACGGAGCCGCCCCGATGACCGCCTCCAACCCCTACCGCTCCGGCAACTTCAACCCCTACCACCGAAAGAACCTCGCACGCCGAGCCGCCCTCGACATGGCCGCATCCCGCACCCCCGCCGAACTCGACCGAATCGCCGAACTCCGCCGCGAGCCCTGCCCGACCGATCCCCGGTTCACGCACCTGATCCCGCCGTCCCTCGCCCGCTGCGCCCGCCCCGGATGCGCCGCCACCGCCCTCGACCAGGAGAACGCCGCATGACACTCAAGACCCTCGTCTACCGCGACCGCCGCACCGGCGAATGGTGCGCCGATGTCGCACTCACCGACAACCAGGGACGCACCGACGGATCCACCTGGCTCACCCTCGCACCCTCGTGGGCCGAAGCCATGCAGGCCGCAGCCGCGATGCGCGCACTCCTCGCCCGCCTCCTCATGGATCAGGTCCACGCCGAACGCACCATCCGACGCTACGGCCCCATCGTCCACCCCACACCCGAACCCACCTGCTGAACGGAACACACATCATGACCACCACCCCGCAGATCATCCCCGACCGCCTCGAAGACCTCACCCTCGGCTTCATCGACCTCGACGCCGGCAACCACTCCAACTTCACCGACGGGCACTGCGCCATGGAGGTCGTCGCCTGGCTCGCAGGCGAAGGCCACACCGACGCCCCCGAATGCGCATCCCCCGTACTCCGCCGCTTCACCATCCGCTGCAACGACAACTGGGACGACAACCAGCGGCAGAAGCTCGCCCCCTACCTGCCCCGCATGGTCGGCACCGCCAACGACGGCCACGACCCCGCCCGCTCCTTCCTCGCCCTCGACTGGCTCATCCGCGTCTACACCCCCACCTGGCTCGACCTCCGCCCCGAACTCACCACCCACGCCGAAGCCCTCCGCGCACTCCCCGAGATCCGCACCAACGCCGACACCGAAGCCGCCGCCGACACTGTGCGCGCTGCACAACAGGCAGCCTCCGCCGCTCGGGCTGCCGCCGGGGATGCCGCTCGGGATGCCGCCGGGGCTGCCGCCTGGGATGCCGCTCGGGCTGCCGCCTGGGATGCCGCTCGGGATGCCGCCGGGGCTGCCGCCGGGGATGCCGCTCGGGATGCCGCCGGGGCTGCCGCCTGGGATGCCGCTCGGGATGCCGCCTGGGATGCCGCCGGGGCTGCCGCTCGGGATGCCGCCTGGGATGCCGCTCGGGATGCCGCCGGGGCTGCCGCCGGGGATGCCGCCGGGGATGCCGCCTGGGATGCCGCCGGGGCTGCCGCTCGGGATGCCGCCTGGGATGCCGCTCGGGATGCCGCCCGGACCGCGCTCGCGCCCACCGTCGAACAACTCCAGGCATCCGCACTCGAACTCCTCGACCGCATGATCCAGCCCGAGGCCGGCGCATGAGGCCGATCCTGCTGGATCTGTTCTGCTGCGAGGGAGGCGCAGCGATGGGCTACTCCCAGGCCGGTTTCGACGTGCTCGGAGTGGACAAGGATCCGCAGCCGCTCTACCCGTTCTGGTTCCATCAGGGAGACGTGCTCGACGTGCTCGACCGTCTCTGGGCAGGCCTCGGCGTCGAGTTCGTGCACCCGGACGGCCGCCGGCGGATGCTGTTCGCCGAGCAGATCGCGGTGCGGCACGCGTCTCCGCCATGCCAAGCGCTCTCGACGATCACACCGGACAAATCGGAGCACGTGAACCTGATCCCGGATGTCCGTGAGCGGCTGCAGCGATCGCCACGACCGTACGTGATCGAGAACGTCGAGGGCGCCCGATCGGAACTGGTTGCACCCGTCCGACTGTGCGGCTCGTCGTTCGGGCTTGCAGTGCGCCGGCACCGGCTGTTCGAGTCGTCGGTGCCGCTCGCTGCGCTGCCGTGCGACCACGCCGCGCAGGGAACACCAGTCGGCGTCTACGGAGCACTCCGGTCGAGGCATTGGGCGCGTCCGGGCGGGAGTTCGCGCGGACGAAAGGCCACCTCGCTCGAGGAAGCGCGTGAGGCGATGGGGATGCCGTGGGCGTCGTGGCATGGCTGCACGCAGGCGATCCCGCCGGCCATGACCGAATTCATCGGACGGCAACTGACGAAGGACGTACGCGCATGAACGTGATCACCGACACCGGCCTACTCCCCAACATCGCACTCTGGGGCGCAACCATCGCGATCATCTGCACCGCACACCGAGGACGGCGGCGGCGATGAGTCGGCACCATCGGGCGCAGCAGTGGTCGACGCACTCGCCGAAGCTGCGCGAGAAGCTGACCGCGATGATGCGCCGGTCAGGCGGTCAACTCCCGTGCGTCGAGTGCGGGAACCCGGTCGTGCTCGGCCTGCACAAGTGGCAGGTCGGGCATCGCCGGGATGCGGGCAAGGGTGGCAAGGCGACCCTCGCGAACGTCGGCCCCGTGCACTGCAAGTCGTTCGACCAGTCCGGCCGAACCGTGTGGCCGCGCAACTGCAACCAGATCGCGGGCGGCAAGGCCGGTGCGCGGGTCACGAATGGCCGTCGTCGAGCAGCGCAGGACATCCGGGCATGGTGACCATGACCCCGACCGCCGCCGGCTCGACGGATCTCGTCGCCGATTCGTCGCCGTTTTTTGAGAGACCGGTCGAACCTCCGCATGGGGGCAGCACGGAATTCTCTCTCTACCTGTGGGATCTGGTGCGGGCGCGTGCGATCGCGCCGAAGTGGCACGGACCGGCGTCGGAAGATGACGAGCTCCGGCTGGAGTTCCTGCGCGGTGCCCGGTCGATGGGGTACGAGCTCGTCGACCTCGACGACGCGGCGGAGCTTGCCCGGCTCGCGGCGATGAAGCCGCGCCGGTATCCGCTGCAACCGCAGCAGCTCCTCATCGCAGACCACCTGAACGCTGTCGATACTGACGGCGTATCCCTGGACGAGTACGTTGTGGAGATCCCGCGGCGAGCATCGAAGACGACGACGATCTTCTGTCTGCTCCACGGCCGTTGCCTCTCCAGGACGGACTACTTCGTGACGTTCTCCGCGCAGTCCGGCGTGAAGGGCGGGGCGCGGCTGCGCGAGTGGGCGACGCAGCTCGACCGGATCCAGCCGCCCGACGACGCCGACCTGCCGCCCTGGATGCGTGGCACCCGGCCGAAGCGTGCCCCGCAGGCGGTCGCCCTGTTCGGTCCCGACCAGCTCAGCGCGCCGGCCCCGGTCGGGCGCGGGTTCCGGATCATGCGCGGCGAGGTCGGGAAGGGGATCTACTACGACAACGGGTCCCGGTTCCTCGTGCTGAAGCCCGACGCCGAGTCGTACCGTGGCGAGGCCGGCGACGTGTCCTGGATCGACGAGGCGCAGGAGATCGACCCCGAGGAGGGCGCGGACCTCCTCGCCGGCATCATCCCGCTACAGGACACGCGCGAGGGTGCCGCGCTCATGGTGTCCGGCACCGCCGGCGAGGCCCGCATCGGGATCCTGTGGGAGCGCCTCGACCGGCTCCGCGCGGGCGACCCCGACATCGGCGGTGTCGACTACGCCGCCGCGGAGGATACCCCGTGGGAAGTGATCGAGGACGAAGAGCAAGCGATGCAGCTCCTCGCGTCCGTGCATCCCGGTATCGGGACGCTGACGACGTTGGAAAAGATGCGGAAGAACTGGCGCAAGCTCCCCAAGCCGCAGTGGGCGCGCGAGTACCTGTCGATGTGGCCTGAGACGTACGGGCAGACCGCGGTGCCGGCGGACTGGTGGCAGCGGGCCGCGTTGCAGTCGAAGCCGCGCCGGCCCGGTCGTGTCGCGTTCGGGCTCGCGATCAAGCCTGGCGGGTCCGTGGCCGCGATCTGCGCGGCCTGGCGTACACCGGCCGGTGTCGCCTACGTCGAGGTCGTCGACCATCGGCCCGGCACGCTGTGGCTGCCGAAGCGGATGCAGGAACTCACGATGACCTACAAGGGTTCCACGATCGCGTTCGACAAGATAGGCGAGGCCGAGCAGACCGCGACCGAGGCGGCCGTGCTGAAGCCGAGGCCGGCGCTGCGCGTGCAGACGTACAACGAGAACGCGGCCGGCTGTATCCAGGTCCTCCGAGATCTCGACCGCGGCAACTTCCGCCACTCCGACCAGATCGGGCTGAGCGCCGCGGTCGAGATCGCCGCGAAACGTGAGGTGCGCGGCTCGGACCGGGGCGTGTGGCTGTGGACGCCGGCCGAGCGGGGCGGCGATATCACCTGCCTGGATGCGGCCACGCGGGCGCTCAGGAACTGGGACCAGCACTACGCCGGCCGCACCGGCGGCTACCGGCCCTCGAATGGAGACGACTGACCATCATGGCGAACATCAAGATCGACGCATCCGACAGCCTCGTCGTGCTCGTCTGCGAGTCGTGCGCCGGCACCTGGCGCGCCTGCGCATGGTCCCGCGACGAAGCCCACGACCGGGCCGTCGCGCACGAACAGCGCTGCCACCCCGGCGAGAACGACGCCTACCGGAAGCGCTGGGCGCACCTGAACACGCCGAAGGTCGGTAGGCCGCGCAGGAGCGCGACACGCCGCTGATTCGAGAAAACCTGATATGCCGGGTCGAGGGTTTCGGGTATGGGAATCCTGGACCGGTTCGGCATCGGACGCGCAGCGAAGCTTCGCATCAACTCGCCCTACTCGGCCGGCACCACGCTCCCGCAGATGATCGTCACCGATCTCCTGAGCGAGGACCAGCGGGCGCAGCTCCCCATGACCCGCGACATCGCGATCGAGATCCCGGCCGTGTCCAAGGCCCGCAACCTCCTCACGTCCGTGATCGCCGGGTTCCCCCTGCGCGCACTCTCCGGCGACACGCTGACCAAGGAGCAGCCGCCGTTCCTGTACCGGTCGGACTCGATTGTGTCGCCCTACGAGCGGATGTTGTGGACCGTCGATGACGCGATATTCTACGGCGTCGCCCTGTGGAAGGTGACCCGCGGACAGCGCAGCGCCGAGGGTGCCCGCGGCCCGATCCTCGACGCCGAGTGGGTGCCGTTCGGGACCTGGTGGATCGAGGACGGCCGGATCGTGATCGACGGCGAGCCGGCCCGCAAAGACGACGTGATCCTGTTCAACTTCCCCTTCGAGGGGCTCCTGGGCGTCGGCCGCACCACACTGAGCGGTGCGCGCGCAATCGAAGCGGCATGGGTCGACCGTGCCAGCAACCCGGTCCCGGTGCTGGAGATGCACCTACTCGACGACACCATGACGCAGAAGGAAGTCGACGAGTGGGAGAAGGCGTGGGCGAAGAAGCGCCGCGCACCCGGCGGCGCGTTCGGCGTCACCCCGCCCGGCGTCGAGCTGAAGACACACGGCGAGCTGAAGCCCGAGCTGTACACCGAGGGCCGGAACTCGATCCGTACCGATGTCGGATCTCACCTGAACGTCCGCGCGTCGATGCTCGACGGCACCACCGGCGTCGACTCCCTCACCTACACGACCAAGGACGGCGAGCGGAACCTGTTCTACGAACTCGACCTGCCGTTCTGGACCGGCACCATCGAGCACCGGCTCTCGATGGACGACGTGGTGCCGCGCGGCAGCCGCGTCCGCTTCGACAAGTACGAGCTGTACAACACCCCGACCCCGACCGGCCCGACCACGGAGGACTAACCATCATGACTGACATCATCATCGACGGCGGCACGCTCACCGCCAGCCGGCAGGACCGCGTCGTGCGCGGCCTGCTGCTGCCCTACCGCGAGGAGTGCCGGTCGAACATCGGCCGGTTCAGCTTCGCGCCCGGCGTGGTCGAGATCCCGCAGGACCTCACCGGCATGTCGCTGAACATCGAGCACGAGCGGGAGCGCGTCGTAGGCGCGGTCACCGAGCTGCGCGAGACACCCGCCGGGATCCTCGCGACGTTCTCGATCGCGAAGACCCCCGCCGGCGATGCGGCGCTCTCCGACATCGAGGCCGGCCGGCGCGTGCACCTGTCGGCCGAGGTCGCCGGCGTGAAGGTCAAGGACGGCAAGGGCATCGCCGGCAGCCTGTTCGCCGCCGGCCTCGTCGAGAAGCCCGCGTTCCCGTCCGCAACGCTCCTCGCCGCCGAGGACACGAGCGACGACGAGGACGACCCGCAGGGCGGCGACGACACCGAGACCACGCACTCCGAGAGCGAGTACGTCGACGAGGACGGCAACGTGTGGCGCATGGTCGTCGACACCGAGACCGAGACCGACGGCGACACGACCACCACCACGACGACCGTCGTCGAGGAAGTCACCGAGAACCCCGACGAGACCACCGATACCGAAGAGGAAGAGGACCCCATGCCCGCAACGCTCGCCGCGAAGGCCAAGACGCCCACGCCGCCCCGCGGCCGCACCCGCCAGCGCCCGTCGATCGCCGACGACCTGCCCACCCTGTACGCCACCGTCGCGCAGGCCCGCGCCGGCGACCAGCAGGCGCTCACCCTGCTCGCCGCGCTGACCGACACGAAGATCTCCGGCACGGGCGCGCTGCCCGGTGCGGGCGTGCTCCAGGAGTCCTGGCAGGGGCAGCTCTGGCAGGGCAAGTCCTACGACCGGAAGTACATCAACCAGGGCACGCTCGGCACGAACATCTCGGCCGCGGGCAAGTCCGGGTTCAAGATGGCGCGCGGCACCAAGGCCAGCCCGAAGACCAAGCTCGGCGGCGACTGGGCCGGGAACAAGACCGAGCTGCCCACCGGCACCGCGAACGCGGAGAAGTTCGGTTCGACGCTCGCCCGATGGGCGTTCGCCGGCGACATCGCCCGCGAGTTCTTCGACCTGCCCGGCGGTGCCGAGCTGATCGAAGCCATGTTCCGGCTCATCGCCGAGGACTACGCGATCTGGTCCGACGAGAAGGCACTGGCAACGTTCCTGAAGCTCGCCGGCGCGCCGGTCGCGCCGAAGACGTACCCCTCCGAGTACAACGACTCGCTGGGCATGCTCCTCCAGGGGATCCTCGCGGTGAAGCGCGCCAAGGACGAACCGTCGTTCGCGATCGTGAACTCGACCGCGTACGAGCAGCTCCTGTACACGCCGCACGAGAAGGTGCCCGAGTTCGTGTCGTTCGACATCACGACCGAGCTGCGCGGCACCGCCGACGCCGGCAAGGTGTACGTCGTCGAGGCCGCGGACTCCTACTTCGTCGACGCCGACGACGATCCGCTCGTCGACGAGGGCGAGCCGGCCGTGCTCGTCGGCGCGAAGGCCGGCGTCGAGTTCGACGAGCTCGGCGAGGTGCCGTTCACGATCGACGCGCTGGAGATCGCGAAGGGCGGCGTGGACCGCGCCACCCACGGCTACCTCCAGACGTTCGAGATCCGCCCCGAGTCGTTCGTGCTCATCGGCAGCGCCCCGGTCGTGGGAGGCTGACATGCCCGAGGACGACGTCGAGTCGCCGGCCGCGCCGACCACCTGGCTGACGCCGGAGGAAGCGCGCGCCCGGTGGCTCGACGCCCCCGAGGACGAGGCGCAACTGGCCGAGCTGCTGGAGGCCGCCCGCGAAGCGTGCGAGGCGTACGCGCCGGCCGAGGACGATCCCGAGCGGCCCGGCTGGCCGGCGCTGCGCCGCGCCCAGGAGACCCATGTGCGGAACCTGTGGAACGCTGCACTCGCCGCCCCCTCGTCTGGGGACTTCGGGGAAGGCAGCTACACGGTCAGCACGCACCCGCTCGACTGGCATGTGAAGCAGATGCTCCGGCCGGCACGCGCCGTCCCGGTGGTCGGGTGACTCGCATGGCGGCCTCGATCAGGAAACAGCTTCAGGACGCGCTCGAACCGCACCTGCCGGGCATGAAGATCATCCCGGCGATGCGGAACGTGGACGTGCCGGATAAGCCGTTCGCGCAGCTCGCCCTCACCCGGCTGGAGCGGCTGCCGGCCGCACCAATCGGGAAGCATCGTGCGACGTTCGTCGTCACCGTCGTCACGCCCCTGTCCACTCCGCAGCGCGCCGAGGACGACCTCGACACCCTCGTCGGGGATCTCGTCTACGCGATCGACGGCATCGACTGGCTCGACTGGGAGACCGCGGAGAAGGTTACCTACGGAGACCGGCATCTCGCCTATGACGTGACCGTGCACGCGGTCACCCGGAAGAACTGACACAGAAAGAAGGAACCATCATGACGCAGATCGACGTGAAGCCGCGCGTCTTCAAGAACTACCGGCTCAAGATCGCCGCCCACAATCTGGAGAAGCACGTCTCCGGCGTGACGTTCACGCCCACGACGAGCATCCAGACGTGGAAGGGCGGCACCCCGGAGGCAGTGTTCTCCGACGCGACGAGCCCGACCTACGCCTGTCAGCTCGACTACGCGCAGGACTGGGAGACCCCCGAGAGCCTGGCCCTGTTCCTCATGGAGCACGAGGGCGAGCTGATCGAGGGCGTCGAGTTCCACCCGCTCGGCCCGACCGGCCCGCACTTCACCGCGGACCTGATCATCGTGCCCGGCCAGATCGGCGGCTCGATCGACGCCTACGGCACCGCGACCGTGCAGCTCGGCGTGCAGGGCAAGCCGGAATTCAGCCCGGCCGCTCCGGCTGTGCCCGTGCTCCAGCGCCTCGACCCGGCCACCGGATCGACCGCCGGCGGCGAGCCCGTCGTGCTCACCGGGCACGGGTTCCTGGGCGCGACCGCCGTCAAGTTCGACGGGGCCGATGTCGAGCACCAGGTGCTCACCGACGGCACCGTCGTCGCGGTCGCACCGGCGGACGCGGCCGGCAGTGTGGACGTGACCGTGACCACCCCGGCCGGTACGTCCGCGCCGGCGTCCTACACCTACGCGTAGGACGTGCCCGTGATCCGGATCTCAGCGCACTCCTCCCGCGAGCTTCAGGCGGTGATCCTCGCGACGAAGAACGTCGACCGGGAGCTGCGCGCACAGATCCGGAAGCACACCCGGCAGATGATCCTTCCCGAGTGGCAGCGTGCGACCGCCGAGCATGCTGCCACTCGGCTGGAGCATCGCGTGCTCGCGCAGACCGCGCGGGCCGCGGTCTCCGACCAGAACGTGACATTGAAAGCCGCGCAGATCGGTCGGGCGCTGCAAGGCGGACTGAAGCCGTCCGAGCTGTGGTGGGCGGTCGAGTTCGGTGCGGACGGGAAACGCCTCGACTACACCGGCCGGCGCGGCAGCCGCACCTTCCCCGTGAAGAACCGTCGCACCACGCAGCAGCTCCGGCCCCGCAACCAGCGTGGGTACGTGTTCCATCCGGCGGCGGCCGCGATCATCCCGCGCCTCGCGTCGCTGTGGACGCAGACCGCGGCCCGCACCATCCATGAAGCATTCGAAGGGAAGTAACCCGTGGCAAAGGGCATCAGCCTGAGCATCGCGTCTGACACGCGCGACTTCGCATCCGGGGTAGCGCGTGGCGTGGTCGAGCCCCTCGAAGACGTTTCGGACGTACTCCAGGAGGTCGTGAAGGACGGCGACAAGGCCGGCCGCGAGCTGGAAGACGCGATGAGCGATGCCCGGCAGGATACGGCGAAACTCGCCAGCGAATACGAGGACCTGAACCGGAAGATCCGCGAGGCCGGCAAGGGAAGTCGCCGCCTCGGTGACGACGTCGAGGACGGCACCACCCGAGCGAAAGAAGACCTTGGCGAGCTGAAAGACGAGGCAATCCAGAACGCGTCCGAAACGTTCTCCAGCTTCGACGGCTCGATCGACTCCCTCGTCGACGGCATCCAGGGCACGCTCGGCGGCGTCGTGTCGAACATCGGTCCGCTCGGTGCCGCGGCCGGCGCGGCCGCCGCTATCGGTGTGGGACTCATCACCGCCGAGCTGCAGAAGTCGGCCGAGCGTGCGGCCGAGATCCGCGAAGAGACCTCAGCACTCGCGCAGGAGCTGATCGACGCCGGCGGCCAGCTCGACGCCGAAGCGATCGCGGCGAAAGTCCACGAGTGGAGCCTGGAAGTCCAGGACAATAAAGAATGGTGGGAGCTGTGGCAAGAGTCGGCCGTCACCAACCTGGACAAGGTCAACGACATCGCCGGGAAGACCGGCGTCAATATGCGCGACCTGTTCGACGCGATGAGCGGGCAGGACTCCACCAAAGCGCTCGACATGCTCGACGACATGCAGGGCCGAGCCGACGAGCTGGACCGGCAGCTCGCCCAGCTCTCGCAGGCGCGCGCCGGCGGCACGAAGCGCGCTCAGGAACTGCGCACCGAGCGCGACGCGCTCAACGACGGCACGAAAGCGATCCGGGAACGCCTCGATATCCAGGAAGGCGCGGAAGACGACTACCGGCAACTGACCGCACTTACGGCCGAGCTGACCGCCGAGGCCGAGGCTGCCACCGCCGCCGAGGAAGCCCACACCGACGCCGTGGGCGCGCTGCAGCGCGGCCTCGATAGCGCGGTCGGATCCTGGACCGACTACATCGACAAAGAGACGCAGGCCGCGGACCCCGAGGCCTATCTCAAGGGCATGCGCGAGCGCATGGAAGCGACCGTCTCATTCAACGACAACGTGCAGCAGCTCGCCGACGATTTCGGTCTGACGCAGGACGAGGTGCAGGCGATCCTCGACCAGGGCATCGACTTCGCGCCCATGCTCCAGGCGATCATCGACGGCGGCCCGAAGATGCAGGAGAAGTACGCCGAGCAGATGCGCGCCATGCTCGACGGCGGCGAAGCGATCCTCGACGGTCAGGAGATCTCCGCGACCGTCACCACGAAGGCCGACACGAAGGACGCCGCCCGCGACCTCGACAAGACCGCGACCCAGAAGCGCACCGCCCGTATCGGCACCAAGGCCGACACGAAGGACGCCGGCCGGGAGATCGACACCGTCGCCGAGAAGGACCGCACGGCCACTGTGAAGGTGGAACTCGACTGGACAGATGCCGACCGCGAGATGCAGGCGTTCCTCACGAAGACCCGGAACGTGACCGTGGACGTGCAGACCCGCGCAGGGAAGAGGACCCCGTGACCGACACCATCGCCTCCAGCAACCCCGCGACCGCGGACGTGCACCCGCGCCTCATCATGGACTGGCAGCCCGCACGCCCCGCCCGCACCGTCGTGCACGAACTGCTCTACGACCCGACGCCCGCGGTCAGCCTGGCAGACCCCGGCCCGCGCCGTGGCGTGCTCCGCTACTTTTTCGAGACCGCATCGCAGGCGGACGCCTGCTGGGCGATGCACGCCGAGAAGGCCGTGCTCACGCTCACGGCCGCGATCTCGGACCACACGGAGACGCTCCGCTACGTCGTCGCCGGCGGCGATCTCGTGCAGCGCCTCGACCCCGAGAGCGCGCTGCGCACCATCATCGAGGTCCCCTATCTGGAGGTTCCCGCGTGACCATCGACCAGCACACCATGACCGCGACCATCGCCGGCCAGCCCGTGACCGTGCTCGCGGGCTCCACTACCCTGGACCGTGCCTGGTCGCCGTACGCGCAAGGCACCCTCCAGATCCTCGCCCCGGACGTGCCGGGGCTCCTCGACCCTCGCCGCCGCCCCCAGGTCATCGTGCATCACCGGCGCCGGTTCTCCGACTCCGAGACGGTCGGCTACGTGTCGGCCGATCACGCCGGGATGACCGTCGGGCAAGTCTCGACCGAGTATGCCGGGATGACCGTCGATGAGATGTCGGCGCAGTACCGGACGCGCTGGAACGGGATCGGCGGCCCGTACGGTGCAGGGCCGGGCGTCACCCTCGTCGGTTGGCTGTCCGCCGCCCGACGGTCCCGCACGGACCCGGACGTGTGGGAGATCGAGTGGAACGGGGACGAGATCCGCGCCCAATCCAGCGTCGCGCTCGCGCTGACCCGCCCGCAGATCCCGACCGTCCGCGAGCTTGTCGCCCGCGTGCTCGCCTCCGCCGAGCTTGGCACCCTCACCCCCGGCCCGACCGGCAGCGAATCCGTGCTCGATGACGAGGGCGAGTACCCCGAGTGGACGCCTGGCACGAACGCCTGGGACTATCTGGAACCCATCGTGACCGCGCACGGCTACCGGCTCTACGCCGACGAGCTGGCCGCCTGGCATCTCGCATCCGACACCACCCCGACCGGTGCCTGCACCATCGGTGCCGAGGCCGTCGAGGTCGAGGACGACTGGGCGGTCGACAACGGCCGGTTCTTCGACACCGCCGTGCTCGTCTATCAGTGGCAGACCGCCGCCGGCGTCACCCGCACCGAGATCGATTCCTACCGGGCCGGGAACGTGTCCGCCTACGTCGAGCGGATCGACGGGCGTCTCACGAAGCGGGGACGTGCACGCCGGATCGTCGAGCGCGCCATGCAGCGTGCCCTCGCCCAGTCGTGGGAGACCGTCGCCGACTACAGCATCCGCCCCGGCCAGACCGCGACCATCACCCCCGACAGTACGACCGGGATCGTGGACGCGGTCACCTGGCAGTATCCCGACGCACGCTCCACCGTCACCCTCATCGACATCACCTGAAAGGACACCCACCGATGACTACCCCCATCGACCCGGCCGAACCGTTCGACCCGCTGCACGATCTCCTGAACTCCCGCTACGGCGAGATCGACGCCGCCGATGCCGCGCTCGCGGCCCGCCTCGTCGCGATCGAGAACCGGCACCTCGTCGAGGACAGCATCCTCTCCCGCCCGATCATCGCCACGCACGCGCAGGTCGGGATCTCCACGAACAACGTGCAGCGCCGCGGGAACGTCGTGGACGTCGGCGTGATCTTCACCATCAACACGGCGAACACGATCAGCACCGGCGCATCGTTCACCCAGATTGGGCAGCTCGTCGACGACGTGCGCCCGCCGTTCAACATGTACGCGCTCGGCTACCACGCGAACGGCACTTGTCAGCTTGAGTTCCGTCCGTCCGCCGGCGCGGTCCTCGCCCGCTACTGGAACGGCACTCAGCCCGCCGCGACCGATCTGCGCGTGTCGTCGTGCTGGTGGACGGATCAGCCGCTGCTATGAGCCTCACCCTCACCCACCCGCTCCCCGAGGGCGAGAAGACCGACGGCTTCGGCTGGCGGGCGGCGATCCCCGGCGTGCGCCCCGCCGAGCTGCACGACGGCCAGGACTGGGCGGCCGCCGCGGGTACGCGGATCCGTGCCGCGCACGCCGGCCGGATCACCTATGCCGGCTGGGATACGACCGGCGGCGGCTGGATGGTGAAGATCGGCTCTGCCCGCTGCACGACCCTCTACCTGCACATGCAGGACCACCCACCCGTGCGCGCCGGCGACACCGTGAAGGCCGGCCAGACGATCGGGCATGTCGGATCGACTGGGAACAGCACCGGCCCGCACCTGCACTTCATCCTCCGCATGCCCGACGGGACCCCCGTCGACCCGATCCCCTACCTGAAAGACGCGGACGCCATGACCAAAGACGAAATGAACGAGCTCGCCGACATCGTCGCGCGCCGGATCCTCGACTACCCCGTCGCCCGAGCCGACAAGCCGAAACAGACCACGAGCCTGCGCGCGATGCTCCGCAACCGCGGGAAGTACATTATCGAGTTCCGCGGCCAGCTCGCCCGCCTCGTCAAGAAGACCGGCGCATGACCGGCACGATCTGGGCGTCGCTCATCACCGCAGCCGCGCTGCTCGGCTCCGGCCTGATCGCTGCGCTCGTCACCGTCGGACTCGCCGTCTGGCGGTCCGTGCAGCGGGCGCGCAAGACGAACGAAGCGCTCTGGCTGTACACCCGCGACCTGATCGACCACATCTACCGGGGCGGACTCGGGCCGCCCCCGGCCCCGCCCGAATACATCCGCCACATCTACGAACCGGGAGACGACCAATGAACTACACGCCCGCGCAGCTCGCGCGCTTCATCGCCTACATCGCCGCCGTGCTCGCCGGCCTGTTCCTGATCGGGCTCGGCGCGCTCCGCTCGGACGCCCACCTGATCGGGCTCGGGATCCCGCTACTCGGGTACGCGCTCCCCGCCGCCAACGTTAAGGACAGCAGCGACACCGACTAGGCCGCTAGGCGTAACGTCGGGAGTGCTTCGACCCCGTCCCGCTTCCGACGCTCTGACACCGCCGTGTAGATCTCGGTCGATTGGATCGTCTCGTGTAGCAGGATCTCCTGGATCACGCGGAGATCGACCCCGGCCTCGCCGAGTTCGGTCCCGCACGAGTGCCGCAGTGAGTGCGGCGTCAGCTTCGGGTCCGTGATCCCCGCGCGCCGTTTCGCCTTGCTGATGATGTCCGTCACCGAGGCCCCTTGGATTGGCGTGTCGGATCCGTCGCGTGCGGGGAACCACCAGCCAACGCGCGGCATGTCGAGCGCGAGTTCGGCGATCACCGGATGCAGCGGCACCCACCGCACCTTGTCGCCCTTCGCGACCGTGCGCAGCCGACCCGACAAGAGATCTACGTCATCGCCCCGCACGCGCGCGATCTGGGACACCCGAAACCCTTGGTAGTAGCCGAGGAGGATCATCGCGCGTGTACGCCGCCTGACCCCGGACGAGAGCAACGCTTCAATCTGCGCGACCGAGAACGGCCGCGCGACGTTCTTCGGCACCCGCACCGGTTTGAGCGCCGCAGACGGATCGACTGTCAGGTAGCCGTCCTCGACCGCGAACCGGTAGAACGCTTGGAGCGCGCCGCGCTCGGTGCGGATCGTGCCGGGCTCGACGCCCTCGCGCGCGAGATCCGCGCGGAGATCCTGCGTGGTCGCCTGGAGCAGCGGGAGGCTCGCGCGCCGGGAGAACCCGTCGAGCAGGTGGCGGCGATTCTTGATCGTGGTGAGGGCGAGACGTTGGGAGCGCTGATAGATCGCGAAGGCGTCGAGAATGGCGTCGTTCATGTCCGCAGCGTGCCAGCGGAACTGGGCACGCTCGACGGCCGACACGCTCACTCGCCGCCGCGCTCCCATGCGTCCGCTGTGCAGCCCTCGCAGAAGTCGTGCCCTCGCTCGTGCACCCAGCCTTCGATCTTTGCCCGACGCCTGGCCTCTGAGACGTACCAGAATGAATCCTCCTGCCGGTCGAGGCAGTGATCGCAAACGAGATAGATCTCCTTGGTGACGCTCACGCTGCACTCCTCATCGGAATGACTTCGGCCAAGTGCCCGGTTTGCAAGCAGGATGTCGGGAGTTCGATTCTCCCAGGATCCACCCACGGAAAGCCTCCAACTCTTGAAAGGTGGGGGCTTTCGGCCTGTGCGGGGTATGGTCTCGGTTGTTAAGGATGCCGACTGCGCACGGCCCGTTGACAGTGCCGATTGAGGCGGGGAACTGCAGCGGGGGTTCGAGCGGATGAGCGCTCTAAACCCCGCATTGTTACTACATATCGCGACAGTGCTTGCAGAGCGGCCAACCGGTGGTCCCAGATCGTCGGTTGTAAGCCGGGATCTGTTGGCCGCTCGGGCAGTTGTCGTGGACGTGATGGACATCCGGGTCGGTGGGGTTGATCGAATGGTAGGCGGCTACTCGCAAGGAAGACTCCTTTGTCTCGGTGTGGATGTGTCGGATGACACACTCTCAAGGGTAGGGACTACCACTGACGTTGATACTGATAAGTACCTCGTTCGGGTCTGACTCAGCCACTGACTGGCTTCGTGCCTTTGCAATGATCCGTCGACTCGGGCGAGGTATTACAGG
>NZ_CAJVAP010000031.1:0-22696 GCF_910593785.1 Leucobacter soli
GGGGGGGAAGGGAAGCCGGGAGCGCTACAGGCGCTCGCGATGCTGCTCGCGCAGCAGCTCGACCGCCTGCTCGAGCGTCGGATCGTCGCCGCGCGCGAGTGCGGCGTACTGCAGCACCACGCCGTCGGGCACGACGATCGCCTTCACCCACATGCGTCGGCGCGGCACGAACAGCGACGAGAGCAGGCCGGCGACGGCGAGGAGCGCAGAGACCAGCACCCACTCCTGCGCCGGGTTCCGCATCACGTCGAAGCTCGCGTAGCGCGGCACCGCGTCGAGCGATACCGTGCCCATCCCGCCGGGCAGCTCGGCGGTGTCGCCGATGGTCAGCTTCAGCGATTCCTGCCCCTCCTCGCCGCGGGTGAGCTGGGTCATGCCGGTCGTATCGAGCGCGTACACCGACTGCGGGATTCCTCCGTCGATGCCGAGATCGCCGACGAACACGTCGAGGGTCAGCCAGGGATTCTCGAGATCCGGGTAGTCGGACGTCCAGGCGCCGGTGTCGAGCTCAGCCTTGGTCGGGTAGAAGAAGCCGCGAAGACCGAGTTGGGTCTCCTCGCCCTCGTAGCTCAGCCCGTAAGGCACCTTGAGCACGCCGAGCGACAGCATAGTCGCGTCGTTCTGGGGGATGAAGGGCACGGACTCGCTGAACACGACCGTGCCCGAGGGGTCGCGCACCGTGATCGTCGGCGCGTAGCCGTTCGCGATGAGGTAGATCGGCGATCCGTGGAGGCGCAGCGGATGGTTGACCCGGATGACGTCCTCGTGCTCGGTGCCGTCGGTGTCGATGAGGGTGACCGAGGCCCGGTAATCGCGGACCTGGCCGATCGCCTGGGTATTCGCGTCGTCGAGGCCGACGTAGTCGACGGCCAGTTCGTCGAGCCGCATCCGGTAGGGCTCGAGTCGCGAGCTGTCGAAGGATCGCCCCGAGGTCGCGGAGTCGTAGTCGATCAGCTGGTTCAGCAGGGACTCGCCTTCGACGAGCACCTTCTGCCCGTTGAAGCTGAAAAGCCCTCCGATGGCGACGCTGACGAGCACGCCGAGCAATGCGAGGTGGAAGACGAGGTTTCCGGTCTCGCGAAGGTACCCGCGCTCTGCCGAGACCGAGACCTCGGCCGTCCCGTCGCGCCGGGTGGAGCGCTGGATATCGGCCCGGTAGCGCTGGCGGCGCAGGATCTCGTGCGCCTCGGCGACGGCCCGCTCGGCGAGCTCCTCGCGCTCGGCCTGCCCGGCGCCCGGGTTCGAGAGGCGCTGCTCGACGTAGCCGGCCATGCGCGCGAGGCGGGCCGGCGTCTTCGGCGGAGCCGAGCGCAGGGCGCGCCAGTGGTGGGCGATGCGCGGCAGCACGCAGCCGATCAGCGAGGCGAAGAGCAGCAGGTAGATCGACGAGAACCACACCGAGCCATAGACGTCGAAGGCCTGGATCGGGAAGGCGTCGAGGATCGGGAACAGCGTCGGATGCTGCTCCTCGTACTGCAGCACGCCGTTGGGGTCGGCGCTGCGCTGCGGCAGGAGTGACCCGGGGATCGTGGCGATCGCCAGCATGAGGAGCAGGATCAGCGCGACCCGCATGCTGGTGAGCTGGCGCCAGAACCAGCGCAGCCAGCCTCGCAGGCCGAGTTCGGGACCACTGCCGGGACCGCTGCCGGGACCACCGCCGGGAGCGCCGCCCGGGCCGCCGCGGCCGCCGCCGGCGTTCGCGGGAGCTCCTGAGCCGTCCTCGTAGTCGGCCGGCCGGTCGCCGAGATCAGAGAACTGTGACATATCCGCCGATCACCGCCTGCAGCGCATACATGATCCGCGTCCAGATGCCGGTCACCATCAGCAGCCCGATGACGATCAGCAGCCCGCCCCCGATGAGGTTCACCGCACGGATATGCCGCTTGAAGAATGTCGTGGCCGTGGTCATCCACCCGAACCCGAAGGCGGCCAGGATGAAGGGCAGGCCGAGCCCGATGCAGTAGATCGCCGCGAGCCATCCGCCCCGCGCGGCCGTGCCGCTCTGCAGCGCGAGCGTGCCGATGACGGCGAGCGTCGGCCCGAGGCACGGCGTCCAGCCGATCGCGAAGACCGCGCCCAGCACGGGGGCCCCGGCAAGGCCGAGACGCGGCTTGATCCGCAGCCGGGCCGTGCGCTGCATCCCGCCGAACGCTCCGGTGAACACGAGCCCCATCGCGATGATGACGACGCCCATGATCCGCGTGATCGCGGTCTCCCAGCGCGCGAGCCACACCCCGACGCTGCCGGCCAGCATGAGCACGGCGACGAAGATCACCGTGAAGCCGAGAACGAAGAGCAGCGCGCCGATGACCATGCGCCTGCGGGTATATCTCTCGGCGCGGCGGTCGACGACGGCGATGGATTCGGTCGGCGCGCGCACACCGGTCATCGATCCGCCGACGACCGCCGCCCGGCGCACCGGTTCCCCCGCGCTCGCCGAGACGTAGGCCAGGTAGCCGGGCACGAGCGGCAGCACGCAGGGCGACAGGAACGAGACGAGCCCGGCGGCGAGTGCGATCAGCGAGGCGACGAGCAGCTGCCCGTCCGCCACCATCTCGCCCAACCCCATCCGCTCAGCCCTCGGCCAGGGTCTCGCGCACCAGGGTGGAGAGGTGCGATTCGCCGGCGAGCTGGCCGACGATCCGGTGCGCGACCCGACCCTCGGCATCCAGCACCAGCGTCGTGGGAACCGCGTTCAGCGGTACCTGCCCGGCGAAGGCGCGCTGCACTGCGCGATCCCCCGCATTGTCCATGATCGAGGGGTATGCGACACCGAACTCCTCGGAGAACTGCGCGGCCTGCGCGACCTGATCGCGGGTGTTGACCCCCACGAACGCCACGCCCTGAGACGAGAACTCGTCGTAGACCGCGACGAGATCCGCCGCCTCTGCACGGCAGGGCGCGCAGCCCGCGTACCAGAAGTTCACCACGGTGACCGAACCGATCGTCTCGTCCGAGCCGTAGGCGTCCCCCTGCTCCGTCACCCCGGAGAACACCACCGGATCGGTGCGCTGTTCGGGCGCGATGCTCGTGGTCGCGCCGTCGCCCTCGATGTAGCCCTTGTCGCCGCCCTGCTGCCACTGCGCGGCGAGGTCGCCGCCATCCGCCGAGCAGGCCGCGAGCGGCAGCTCGAGCGCGAGCGCGGCGACGAGCGCCAGCGTCCGTGCGGAACCTCGCAGCCGCATCCTCACACCGCTCCCACGTCGACCGACGACGCCAGCAGCGCCGCAGCCGGGGACCGGTAGTCGATCTCGGTCCAGCGCCCGCTGCGCCGCTCGAAGCTCGTGATGCTGGAGAGCTCGCAGCGCCGCTTCGCGGGGTTGTGGAAGAGCGGCTCGCCGTTCACGTCCCGGTGCGCGGCCCAGATCACGGCCTGATGCGACACCATGACGATGTCGCCATCGCCCTCGCTCTCCCAGGCATCGTCCATCGCGGCGCGCACCCGGTCGGCGATCCACCGATAGGGCTCGCCCCAGCTCGGCCGGAACGGGTTCCAGAAGCGATGCCAGTAGCGGGGCCTGCCGAAGGCGCTGCGGGGCAGGCCTTCGAAGCTGTTGGTCGGTTCGATGAGCCGTTCGTCGATCTCGACCTCGGCGCCCATCGCCTGGGAGATCGGCGCGGCGGACTGCTGGGCGCGCAGGAGCGGCGACGCGATGAGACGCCCGACGGCGCGATCCGATCCGCGCAGCTCGTGTGCGGCGGCCTCCGCCATCCGGTGGCCGAGCTCGCTGAGGCCGTAGCCGGGCAGTCGCCCGTAGAGCACGCCCTCGGGGTTCTGGACCTCCGCATGGCGCACGAGATGCAGCTGTCTGTCGCTCACAGCTCCATTCTAGGATCGGCTCGCCTGAGAACTCGCGGGATCGGCGAACGCGCGACCGCACGCAGAGGGCGATGACCGATCCGTCAGGCGACGTCCCGGCGATAGGCGATCAGGTCGAGCACCTTCTCGTCCCCCACCCAGAGGCCGTCGCGCTCGGGCGCGCGGACGAAGCCGAGTTCCTCGTACAAGCGGTGCGCACCGGTCATGTACTTCTGCGTCTTCAGCGAGACGCCCGAGAACCCGACGCCGGCCGCGTGCTCGAGCACGTGCTGCATCAACAGGGCGCCGATCCCCCGGCGGCGCGCGGCCGGCGAGACGCCGAGCAGGCGCAGATCGAGCTCGCCCTCGGGCACGCGCTCGTGCAGGCTGGGCCCGCCCGCGCGGCGGGTGGTCACGCTGCCCAGCAGTTCCTCCCCTTCGCGCGCGACCCAGACGTCGAAGCGCTCGGCGCGGACGGCGGCGAACCGCGAGGGATCCTCGTGCTCGCTCGGGCCGTAGTCGTGGCGGTAGGCCGCGTCGATCAGCCGATCCACAGCCTCGAACTCGTCGGGACCGGCGAGCCCGACGACGACGCCCGCCCCACTCGCTCCGCCGGTGCTCGGCACCGATGCCGGCGTCGGCGCCGGCGCCCCGCTCATGCCGCCGCCCGCCAGCCGAGGGCCGGGCCGACGACCGTCGCCAGCTCATGCAGGATGTGCTTCCAGTCGGCGAGCTCGAGCTCGAACGGCAGCTCGAAGATGTAGTCGTCGGCGGCCTGGAACGCGACGTCTCCTCGGATGCGTGCGACGATCTCCTCGCTGGTGCCGAAGATGTCCGTCGCGATGATCGTGCCAGCACTGTGGACTTTCGCGGTGCGCGGCGTGCGTCGCTCGACGTACTCGGAGTAGCGTCGCAGCTGATCCGCGTTCGCCCCGTCGGTCGGCACGACGACTCGTGCCACCGACACCCGACCGTCGGCGCCCTCCGGCAGCGCATCGCGGTAGGCGTCGATCTGAGCGCGCTGCGCACCGGCGAAGTCGATCGCGTCGCCCTCCGGCAGTTCGGCGGTACCGCCCTCCGGCAGCTCGAGCGTGCTGATGTTCGAGACGAGCCAGTTGAGCCCCGCCGATCCGGCCCAGCGCGCGGATCGTTGCGATCCGCCGCCGTACCAGAGCCGGGACGCGAGGCCCGGGCTGTGCGGTTCGACGCGCTCGCTGTCGAAGTCGCCGCCGATCCCCTGGTATTCGGGGACCTCGCGCACGCGTTCGCCCGCGAGCAGCCCGCGCAGCCGCTCGACGCGGCCGTAGCCGTAGTCCTCCTCGCGCCAGCCCGTGTCGTGGACGAGATCGTTGACGGCGTCGTCGTAGGCGGGGGGATGCACGCTGAGGCCGGGCAGGAGCCGACCACCGGTGATCAGGTCGGAGGTCGCGAGGTCCTCGGCCAGACGGAACGGGTTCTCGAAGCCGAGCGGTATCACCGCGGTGCCGAGCTGCAGCCGTGTGGTGCGCTGGGCCACGGCGCCGAAGAACACGGCCGGCGAGGGCAGCCCGCGCTGCAGGTGGCGCGTGCGCACCCAGCCGCTGTCGAAGCCGAGCTCCTCGGCGTAGCGGAACAGCTCGATGCCGTCGTCGAGGCCGCGCTTCGGGTCGTCCCGGTCGAACGGGACGAGGTGGATGAAGCCGAGACTGGGGCGTGCGGTGCCGGGCATGGGAGATGCTCCTTGACGATGCGGGAGGGATCGGATGGGTGGTGGTGATTCGCGCGACGGCGGATCCGGGTCCGGTACTCAGATCTGGTAGTCGGGCGTGCCTCTGGCCAGATGGTACTCCCGCAGGAACTCGTGGGTGCGGTCCGTCACGTCGGCGCCGAAGAACGTCTCGGGCGGGGCGTCCTCGACCACGCGTCCGTGCTCCAGGAACACGATGCGTCCGGCGACCTGGCGTACGAAGTGCATCTCGTGCGAGACGATGATCATCGTCTGCCCGGCCTCGGCGATGCCGCGGATCGTGCTGAGCACCTCGCCGACCAGCTCGGGGTCGAGTGCGCTCGTGGGTTCGTCGAGCAGCAGGACGTCGGGATCCATCGCGAGCGCTCGGGCGATGCCGACCCGCTGCTGCTGGCCGCCGGAGAGCTGCGCCGGATACTGGTGCGCATGCGCGGTCAGGCCCACCCGGTCGAGGAACTGCAGCGCGTCCCGCTCCGCATCCCGGCGCGGGAGACCGCGGACGACGCGCAGCCCCTCCGCCACGTTCTCGGCGGCGGTCTTGCGCGAGAAGAGGTGGAACTGCTGGAACACCATCGCGGTGCGGCGACGGAGTTCGAGGATCTCGCGCTTCGTCGCGGTCCGGGCGTCGACCGCAAGATCGCCGAGCACGACTCGGCCGCTGTCGGGGTGCTCGAGGAAGTCGATGCAGCGCAGCAGCGTGGACTTGCCGGCCCCCGAGCTGCCGACGACGGCGGTGACGGCGCCGGACTCGAACTCGAGGGAGAGACCGTCGAGGATCCTCCGCTCGCCGAAGGACTTCTCGATGCGTTCGAGGGCGATCATACGAACTCTCCTCCCTGCGGCGTGCCCGGGTTCCGTCCGGCAGGCGGCGCGGCGCCCGTCGACGCAGCGTTCACCGGCACGGCGACCGGCCGCGCATCCGCAGTCCGCGCGGCCGCCGGATCCCCGACGGGCTCCCCGCCCTTCGGGCGCACCGCACGGCCGGGTCGGGGCCGCTGCATGCGCCGCTCCACGATCCGGGCGATCTGCTCGATGACGACGGTCATCGCCCAGTAGATGATCGCGGTGGCGAGGTAGGCCTCGAAGAAGCGGTAGTCGCGGCCGCCGACGATCTTCGCATAGGCGGTGATCTCGATGACGGAGACGACGAAGGCGAGCGAGGAGGCCTTGAGCATCCCGATGAAGTTGTTGACGAGCGTCGGGAAGGCGACCACGGAGGCGTTCGGAATGGTGATCCTGCGCAGCGTCTGCAACGGCGTCATGCCGAGCGATTGCGCGGCCTCGATCTCCTTGCGGTCGACGGACAGCAGGGCGGCGCGGATCGACTCCGAGCTGTAAGCCGCTTCGTTGAGCGCGAAGGTCAGCGCCGCGACGACGAACGGCGAGAGCGCGAGGGCGTCGAGGTCGGTGCCGAGGCTGTGGTTGAGATAGAGGATCGCGATCGGCACGGCGTTGACGTTGAGCAGCAGCTGAACCAGGATCGGCGTGCCGCGCAGGTACGAGACGAGCACCGCCGTGACCTGGCTGAGCACCGGGACGCGGCCGAGCTTGATCAGCGCCATGACGAGCCCGATCGCGGTGCCCAGCACCGTCGCGACCACGCTCAGCAGGAGCGTGACGGGGACGTAGGGCAGCAGCGCGATCGCGTAGTCGCCGATGGCGCCGAAGTCGATGATGTTCATGCGTTTCCGTGGTCGGGTGATCCGGGAGCAGTGCGGGGCGAGAAGCGAAGAGCGAAGGACGGAGTGCGGCGGGGCGAAGGGGGCGCCCCGCCGCCCGTGCTCAGCTGCGCGGCGTCACGTCGATGCCGCCGAAGAACTCGGCGCTGAGCTCCGCGAGGGTGCCGTCGGCGATCAGCTCGCCGAGCGCGCCGTTGATCTCCTCGATCACTGCACTCTGATCCGTGGCGCGGGAGAAGGCGAACGCCGAGTAGAGGTTGGTGCCGTAGGTGTCGACGAGGTAGTCGCTGTCGAGCTGGGTGAAATCGACGTCGAGGCCGGCGTCGGCACCGTAGCCGGTGAAGACGACCTGCTCGGAGAAGATGAAGTCGACCGCTCCCGTGGCGAGCCCCTGGAACTGCTGCTGGAGCTCGAGTTCCGTGTACTCGATCTCGATCTGGGCGTCGGGGTTCGCCTCGTTGTAGGCCTCGAGCATCTTCGTGTAGTTCAGGCCAGGGGTGCCGTAGGTGCGCTTGCCTGCGAGCTGGTCGATCGTGGTGAGGCCGGCGACGCCCTTGCCGGTCTGCTGCACGATGCCGAAGACGGCCTCGATGTAGGGGTCTGAGAAGTCGTACTTCTCGCGGCGCTCCTCGGTGGTGCTGAGATTGTTGGCGACGATGTTGAAGCGCCCGGCGTCCAGCGCGGGGAAGAGCCCAGGGAAGTCGGTCGCCTGGAACTCGAAGGCCACATCGTCGAGCTTCTCGTCGATGAGCTTGAGCACCTCGATGTCGTAGCCGGTGAGGTTGTCGTCCTCGTCGTAGAAGGTGTAGGGCTTGACCGCACCGCTGGTGCCGACGACGAGGGTTTCGGCCCCGGCGCTCTCCGCGGCTTCGGCGCCCCCGCCGGATGCGCAGGCGCTGAGTCCGAGCGCGGCGATGGTGAGCGCTCCGAGCGCGGCGGTCGTCCGGGTGAGGCGGGTCATGGTCGGGTCCTTTCGTGGGAAGACATCCAGAAGACTAGAACCATCAACTTATAAGGAAAAAGAATGTGTCACATTGTTTCGTGTTATGCTGCGAGGATTCGGCACTCGCCTGCCCCGTGGCCGGCGTTCCCGGGCGCCGAACGGTCCGGTCGACGCCGCCGACGCCGGTAGACTGGCCGGATGCAGGATCGTGTCTTGATCAATGATCTGGCCGCTCGCGAAGACGGCCCCGTTCGCGTCTCCGGATGGGTGGAGAAGGTGCGCGACCAGCGCCACGTGCAGTTCGTCGTGCTTCGCGACGAATCGGGCGCCGTGCAGCTGGTGAACGGCGGGGTGCTGCGCGAACCGGATCCCGAGAATCCGCGATCCGACATCCTCGTGCCGCGCACCCGCACCATCAGCGAGCTGACCCACGGCACCTTCGTGACCGTCGGCGGCGAGCTGCAGCACAACGAACGCGTGAAGCTCGGCGGCGTCGAGATCCAGATCGATGAGATCTCGGTCGTCACGGCTGCACTGCCCGACAACCCGGTCGCCGACGACTCGGGCATCGACGTGCGCCTCGACTGGCGCTTCCTCGACCTGCGGCGGCCGGAGCAGAACCTCGTGTTCCGCATCCAGACCACCTTCCTGCACGCGCTGCGCCAGGTGTGGGTCGACCGCGGCCTCATCGAGATCCAGACGCCGAAGCTCATGGCCTCGGCCAGCGAATCGCGCGCGGAGCTCTTCGAGGTCGAGTACTTCGAGGGCAAGGCGTTCCTCGCGCAGAGCCCGCAGTTCTTCAAGCAGATGGCGCAGGCCGCCGGCTTCGGCGGCATCTTCGAGGTCGGCCCGGCCTTCCGCGCCGACCCCTCGTTCACGTCGCGCCACGCCACCGAGTTCACCTCGATCGACATGGAGATCAGCTGGGTCGACTCCCACGTCGACGTGATGGACCTGCACGAGGAGCTGATGGTCGCCGGCATCTCCGCCGTCGAGGAGAAGCACGGCGAGGAGATCCAGAAGCTCTTCGGCGTCGAGCTCGCGGTGCCGTCGCGCCCCTTCCCCCGGATCCCGCTGGCCGAGGCGAAGGAGATCGTGAAGGCCGAGGGCTACGAGATCCCCCGCGCCGACGCCGACATGGACCCGGAGGGCGAGCGCCGCATCGCCGCGCACGTCAAGCAGAAGTACGGGTACGACTTCGTGTTCCTCACCGACTACGCCGCGTCCATCCGCCCGTTCTACCACATGCGCCACGAGGGCGACGCGTCGCTCACCAACAGCTACGACCTCATCTACCACGGCGTCGAGATCTCGACCGGCGCTCAGCGCGAGCACCGCATCGAGGTGCTCGAGGCGCAGGCCGTCGAGAAGGGGATGGACCCGGCGGAGCTCGGCTTCTACCTCGACTTCTTCCGCTACGGCGTGCCGCCGCACGGCGGCTTCGGCATGGGCCTGAACCGCGTGCTCATGCTCATGCTGGGCCAGTCGTCGATCCGCGAGACCACCTACCTCTTCCGCGGGCCGAACCGCCTGCTGCCGTAGGCCGACGCGCCTGCGCGAGGAGCTCTCGGCCGTGGCGAGCCGGACGGGATCTCGCGTCTCGACGCCATGTATCACCGGTGATACACTGAGGCCATGAAGGCGGTGACGGTGCGCGATCTGCGCAATAACAGCGCGGCCGTTCTCGCGCGCGTCGGGCAGGGCGAGACCTTGACCGTGACGAAGGACGGCACCCCCGTCGCCGCGGTCACCCCGCTGCCGCGGCTCCCCTTGAACGCGGAGCAGCTCGTCGAGCGCTTCAAGCAGCTGCCTCCGATCGACGCCGCCGAGCTGCGCCGGGACATCGATGAGATTCTGGATCCGTCGCTGTGACCGCCGAGCATGACGGCATCCTCGACACCTCCGTGGTGATCGCCCTCGAGCATCAGGATCCGAGCACACTGCCGCTCTTCCCGGCTATCACCGCAGTGACGCTCGCCGAGCTCTCGGCCGGCCCGCTCGCCGCAACGGACGAGACCACCCGCGCGAACCGCCAGGTGCGCCTGCAGGCGGTCGAGGCGAGCTTCGATCCGATTCCTCTCGATGCCGACGCCGCTCGGGCGTTCGGCAGGGTGGCGGCTTCCCTCCGCGCAACGGGGCGCAAGAGGTCGGCCCGCGCCTATGACGCGCTCATCGCGGCGACGGCGATCTCACGCGGGCTTCCGGTGTATACGCTGAACCCCGACGACTTCGCCGGCATCGACGGGCTCGACGTCCGCACGCCTCGCCGACCGCGCAGGGAGCCGGAAGACTGAGGCGTGTCTGCCGAATCCTCGCCGTCCCTGGTAGCAACACGGACGGCATGAGCACGAACGCTCGAGAGCGGAGACCGAAGCCCCCACCCTCGAGCGTCGCCGATCCTGAAGCGTCTACCGGCGCGGCAGGTTACGCCGGGCGCAGCAGCCCGTCCATCGCCGAGCGCAACGCGAGACCTGCGGCATCCCAGGAGAGGGAGCCGATCGTGATCCGCGAGAGCAGGCCGTCGACGAGCGCGGTGAGGACGCGCGCGGCGGTCTCGGCGTCGACGTCGGATCGGATCGACCCGTCCGCCTGCCCGTCCGCGATCGTGGAACGGACGTTCTCCTGCCAGTCGACGAGTGTCGCGTTCACCTCGTCGCGAATCCCCGCTTCGAAGAGCGCCTCTCCCATCAGCTCCTGCCACACCACCGCGTTGTCCCGCATCGTGGGGGTGCCCGACATGTCGGCCAGCAGCAGCTCGGCGAGTCGGTCGAACCCGCAACCATCGGATCGCCGCCCATCCTGATCCGGGATCCCTCCGGCGATCGCGGTCATCCGGTTCGCATGATCCATAGTCGCCTGCAGCAGACCGTTGCGGTCGGTGAAGTGGTAGTAGACGAGCCCCACGGAGACTCCGGCATCGGAAGCGACGTCGGTGACACGGAACTTCCGTATCCCGGCCCTGGCGATGGCGCGCCATGACGCCTCGACGATCCTCCGGGCGGCCTCACCGTGCTGCATGAGATCAAATCTCATCGCCCGCTGCGCACGGCAGCGCCCGAGCCTCCTCGGCCCGGGCGCTGCCGTCCGCTACGCCTCGTCGGCGACCGAGTTCTCCACCGATCCCTCGCGCTTCGCGCCCACGGTGCGCACGAGCACCAGGTACACGATCGCGGTCACGGCGAAGCCGACCAGCCAGGCGATGTCGATGAAGCCGAGCGGTTCGGCCATCGGGCCGGTGAACAGCGGCGTGATCATGAAGGGCACCTGCGCGGCGAGGCCGATCGCATAGCTCCACAGGCCGACGCCGTTCCACTTGCCGTAGCGGCCGCCGTCGGGCATGAACATGTCGGCGATCGCGTACTCGCCCTTGTGCACGATGAAGTAGTCCACGAGGTTGATCGCCGACCACGGGATGAGCACGTAGAGCAGCAGCGTGAGGAACGCCTCGAAGTTCGCCATGAAGTCGCCCTGCCCCATGATCGCGATGAGCGTGGCGACGCCGCCCGAGACGATCGTCGTCCACACGCGGACCTTCGTGGTGACGGTGACCTTGAAGTTCGACTGCAGCACGGTCAGGCCGTTCATCACCGCCGAGTACAGCTCGACGCCGTTGATGAGGGCCGAACTCACCGCGAAGATCAGCAGCACGATGAGACCGATCGGGCCGAGGTAGTCGCCGAGTGCCGAGAGCGGGTTGTCGGGGTTCGCGGCACCCAGCAGCACGCCGAGCGACATGACGAAGACCGAGCTCAGCATGAGGCCGAGGTAGGTGCTCCAGAACGCCGTCTTCGGGCCCGACTTCTTGGGCAGGTAGCGCGTGTAGTCCGAGACGTAGGGTGCGTAGGCGAGCTGCCAGACGACGCCGATCGCGAGCATCGTGAAGAAGCCCTCGGCGTTGAACGCGGCATCGTCGCGCGCGGTGACGACCTCGGGCTGCGCCCAGAACATGATCATCGAGACCGCGACGGCGACGCCGATGATGATCGACAGCCAGGTCATCGTCTTGCGCAGCAGGTCGTAGCCGAAGACGCAGAGCACGACGCCGATGACGGCGAAGATGATGATGGCGAGCGTGCCGTCGAAGTCGGGCAGCACCACGGCCAGCGAGTCCTTCGCCACGATCAGGATGCTCGCGAAGAAGCCCATGAACATGATGAATGCGATGAGCGCGAAGAGACTCGCCCCGAGGTAGCCGAACTGGGCGCGCGCCTGCAGCATCTGGGGCACGCCCAGGTGCGGGCCCTGCGAGGCGTGCAGCGCGGCGCCGAACGCGCCGATCACGTTGCCGGCGACGATCGCGAGAATGCTCCAGCCGACGGGCAGGCCGTACGACCCGCTCGCGACCGCGCCGGTGACGACGGCGAGCGGCATCATGTTGAGACTCACCCAGATCGCGAAGATCGACCAGTTGGTGCCGGTGCGCTTGTTCTCCGGGATCGGCATGATGTGCTCTTGCTCGAACTGCACGAACGACTTCGTGACCGTCGCTGGTTCGTTGGACATTGCTCTCTCCTTCGAGTGGCTTCGCTGAGCGCGCGATGCGCGTCAGCTACTAGAGAAGAGCAATTCCCGCCGGATAGCGAACAGTCTTTGTGTATGCAGTGGATCTATTAGAGCGAAGATTCTATTCTTTACCATCGTTTCACGAGATTCCTACCTGATCATGCGCCCATAACGACCCTCCTGTTCCTCGATGCGGCGAAGTCGAGCGCCTGCTCGTACGACGCCCGATCGGCAATCATGCGACGGTACTTCATGATGTGCCGCTGGCCGTTCAACGTGAGCACTCCCGACAGCCGTTCACCGTCGCGGTAGACGACGACGAAATGATCGCTTCGGAGATCGCCCGAGACTACCTCGAAGTCGGTGGTGATCACCCCTGCGGATTGGATCCGGCTGCCGTACCAGTCAGACCAGAAGTAGGGGACGGTCTCGTACACCTGTTGCGAACCCCGCCCGGCGACTGCGTTCCGACCGGCGCGGGCGCCCTGCTCCGCGGCCGCGGTGAAGTGCTCGATCCGCATGGTACGGCCGAAGAGACCGTTCCACCAGTTCGCGACATCGCCGGCCGCGTAGACGTGCGGGTCGCTCGTACTCAGCGTCGCGTCGCACACGACCCCGTTCTCGATTTCGATGCCGCTGCCTTCCAGCCAGCCGACCGCGGGGCGCGTCCCGATCCCGACGACTACGAGGTCAGCAGCGATCCGTTCGCCGCCGGCGAGTTCGACGGCCTCGACCTGCTCGTCTCCGACGAACCCGGTCACGCCGGCTCCGCAACGCAGCTCGGTGCCGTGGCGGCCGTGCAACTCCGCAAGCACTCCGCCTATCTCAGCGCCCACCGCTCGTACCAGCGGCACGTCCGCTGCCTCGATGATGGTCGCATCGAGGCCTCGGCGTCTCGCACCGGAAGCTACCTCGGCACCGATGAAGCCGCCACCGATCACGACAACTCGCGCTTCTGCATCAAGCGCGTCACGCACAGTACGAGCATCTTCTAACGTGCGCAGAGCGACGACACCGGGAAGCCCCTCGGCCGCGGGCAGCCGGATCGGCCCGGATCCCGTCGCGATCACCGCGGAATCGTATCGGTGCTCGCCCTGATCCGTGACCACTGTCCGGTTCCCGGCGTCCAGCGCCGTCGCCCGTTCGCCGAGCATCATGCGGATGCCCTGCTCGGCGATCGCCTCGGTCGAGGCGATCCGCACGGGTTCGGGGGCCTCGCCCTCCTCCAGGAACTCCTTCGAGAGGAAGGGCCGGTCGTACGGCGTCTCCTTTTCCTCCCCGATGAGCACGATCTCGCCGCTGAATCCCGAAGCACGCGCGGCCTCGGCAGCCCGCAGACCGGCAAGCGAAGCGCCGACAATGACGAGTCGCTCCGACGCGCGCGTCATGATGCGCTCCAGCTCAGCGCCGCCTTCGGGCACGCTCGGATCGCCTCGTTCACCTCGTCGACCGCCGTTTCCGGGACTTCCTCTCCGGCGATCAGCTGCAGCACACCGTCGTCATCGACCTCGAAATAGTCCGGGCTGATGGCCTCGCACATCCCGATACCGGTGCAGCGGCCTCGATCTATCTGTATTTTCATCTCCGACTCTTCCTCTCGTATCCTTCCTCCGCGCACTGCCGTCGCGGTGCGCGGTTCATGCACCCCAGCGCACCGGGAGTCGCTGCGGACCTCGCGCCTGCCATCCGCTCACCAGCACCTCGGCATCCGGGTCGAGCCGGAGATTCGGAAGCAGTTCGATCGTCTCGCTGAGGATGATCTCTCCGAGCGTGCGGGCGACGTTGTGGCCGATGCAGAAATGCGATCCGAAACCGAAGGAGACGTTGTCACGATCCTCTCGGGCGATATCGAACTCATCGGGTCGTTCGAAGCGCGCGGGGTCCCGGTTCGCGGATCCGATGACCATCGCGATCTCGGTGCCCGCGGGGATCACCACTCCGCCGAGCTCCACCTCCTCGGTCGTGAGCTTCTCCGTCATCCCGAATGGCGGCAGCCATCGGAGTCCTTCCTCGATCGCCGAGCGCGCGTGCGCTGCCGGATCCTCCATGAACCGGTGCCATTGCTCCGGATGCGAGAGCAGTCCGTAGAGTGTGCTCGCCACGAGATGGGCGGGCTCCTGGAATCCGCCGACGATCAGCACCTCCGCGGTCGGTTGCAGCTGCTCGGCGCTGCGCACTTCGCCCTCGCGCATTCCATCCCGACGCAGGTGACCGAGCACGGTGTATCCCGGCGTCTCGTCGAGATCCGGGAGGCGCGCTTCGAGGTAGGCTCGGATTTCGTTCTTCGTCTGCCGGCTCGCGCGATCGACCTCGGGGTCACGACCGTAGTCGACCAACCGTGCGGCGAGGGTACGGAGCCACCGTGTCAGCGTCTCGTCGTCCACGTCTCCGTAACCGGCGATATCGCCGACCACACGCATGCAGATCGGCTCGAAGATCTCGCGAGCCGCGTCGGCCGAGCCGAGAGGGCGCATCCGCTCGAGGTGGCCACGGACGGCCTCGCGCATCTTGTCCCGATAACCCATCGTCTGCTTGGGGCGGAGCGGAGAGTTGGCCGCGGCGCGCAGCTTGCGATGCTCCTCGCCTTTCAGCATCATGAGGTTGCCCTCTCCATAGACGAACTCGTGGATGTCGTGAGTGGGTCCGAAGACGGCATCGTTGATGCCTGCCTCGCGGCAGAGCTCCCAAGTGAGCACGAGCACTCGGCCGGTCTCGGGAACATGCACGACCGGGCACTCCTCGCGCATCCATCCGTAGAAGCGATAGGGATCGGCCTCGAGTTCGGCGAGCGGGATGTCGGCGACGATGTCGAACGCGTTCCTCGCGGGTTCGGCCCGGGTCAGAAGGTCTGCACGGAACGATCCCTTGCGCAGAGTCTCGTTTGACTGATTCATGGTTACGTCCTTTCGCGACGTCGCTGTCTCGATATGCACCGGCGCATTCCAGTGCCGCGCAGAGAGCTACGATGATGATAAATACTGACTGAACATTCAGTCAAGTCTAATTATGCGCATGTACGAGGCGGAGCGGACCGTACCCCTCGACGCCAGTCGATACCCGACCGTGCACCGAGCACGGCGACCGGCGGCCCCGATCAGACCGGGAGCAGCAGGCGCTCCATGGCGACTCGGAGGGATGCCCTCGCCGCATCCCACGTGAGCGAATCGATCGCGAGGCGAGAGAGCAGTCCGTCGACGAGCGCGGTGAGGATCTGCGCGGTGACTACCGCATCCGCATCGGCCCGAACCGAACCGTCGCCCTGCCCCTGCCTGATGGCCCCGAAGACGTGCTGCTGCCAGTCCTGGATCGTCGCAGCCACCTGCCCCCGGATCTCGTCCTCGAAGAGCGCCTCCCCCACGATCTCATACCAGACCACGGCATTGTCGCGGCTGGTGTCGGTGCCCGCCATGTCGGTGAAGAGCAGCGCCGAAAGCTGCTCGAAGCCGCTGACCGCGGGTGGCTCGCCCTCCGAGGTCGACTCTGCGACGAACGCCATCCGATTCGCGTACTCCATCGTCGCACGCAGCAGTCCGTTGCGATCCGTGAAGTGGTAGTAGACGAGCCCGACCGAGACACCGGCGTCGGAGGCCACGTCGCTGACTCGGAACTTCCGTACTCCGGCTCTGGCGATGGCTCGCCACGATGCCTCGACGATCTTCTGGGCTGCTGCGCCATGCTCCATGCCCCCAATCTACCGCCCGTGCACGGTGCTGCGAGGGCCGGCAACCCCCGCCGGACCGGTGCTCGGGCGCGGTCGCCGGTTCAGACATCTCGCAGTTCGGGCACCGGGCGCGTGAACATACGGGTATTCCAGGCGATCCAGAGGAACCCGATGCCCATCCAGATCAGGCCCGTCACGAAGGCGAGGCCGGAGAGGCTCGTCCACAGCCACAGCGTGAGCGCACCGCCGAGCAGCGGCACGACGATGTGGCTCACCACCTTGACCGCGCCGCCCTTCCGATCGATCGCATACGTCTTGATCACGGCGATGTTCACGATGGTGAAGGCTACGAGCGCACCGAAGCTGATCACCGAGCTCACGAAGTCGAGACTCAGCACGATGGCGAGCAAGGAGACAGCGCCGACGATCAGGAGACTCCAGACCGGTGACCCGAAGCGGGCGCTGAGCCGACCGAACACCTTCTGAGGCAGCATACGGTCACGACCCATGGAAAAGAGGATCCGGGCGACGCTCGCCTGCGAAATGAGCGCCGCGGCGAAGCACCCGGCGACGTAGGCGGCCGTGAAGAAGGCGGTCATCGCCTTGCCGCCTGCCGCACCGATCACATCGAGCGCCGCCGCATCGACATCGGTGAAATTCTGCCACTCGGGAAACACCAGGTGGCCCGCGTAGCTCACGGCGATGAACACCGTGCCAGCGATCAGCGGGGCCAGGATGATCGCCCGCGGCACGGTCACCTTCGGATTCTTCGCGTCTTCGGCCAACGTCGAGATCGCGTCGAACCCGAGGAAGGAGAAGCAGAGGATCGCCGCACCGCCGACCACCTGCCCGATCGACGAACCCTCGAGCGTGAACGGCTCGATGAATGCGTCGGGCGCCAGCCCCTCGGTCCGGGTCAGCGCCAGCACGAGGAAGATGGCGATGAAGACGAACTGCACTGCCAGCAGCGCGAAGTTGGCCCCGTTCACCACCTTGATGCCGATGATGTTCATGGCGGTCGTCGCGACGAGAGAGATCACGATCCAGATCCAGACCGGAATCGCGGGGAACGCTGCGCCCATGTAGATGCCGATGAGCAGGTAGCACACCATCGGCAGGAGCAGGTAGTCGATCAGGGTGCTCCATCCAGCCACGAAGCCGAATTTCGCACCGAACGAGCGCGTGGCGTACGCATAGCTCGACCCGGCGTTCGGGTAGATGCGCACCATCTTGCCGTAGCTCGAAGCCGTGACAAGGATCGCGACCAGCGTGATGAGATAGGCGAGCGGCAGTTTGCCCTCGGTGAGCTGCACGACGATCCCGTATGTGGTGAAAGCCGCGAGCGGCACCATGTAGGCGATGCCGAACATCAGCAGGGACGGGGTCCCGAGCAATCGCTTGAAGCCGGCCTCCGTCTGGGGAGGTCGCGCGGCGGTCTCTGTGGTCACGATGGTTCCTTTCCTACTTCGTCGTAGTGAACGAATCAGCCCTCGTGTCGCACAGTCTGCCCGGTGCACGTGGGGCGCCGACGGAGAATTCCAGGAAGCAACTGAAGACTGACTCAATATTCAGTATGACCGGTGCGTCGGACCTCCGCAATAATTTCTCCAGATGCAAGCGATCCCGAAACCCGATCAGAGCGGCCGGGTTTCGGGATCGTTCTCGCGCGTGTCGGCGATGCGACGCAGTCGAGGGCGAGTCGTGGTGCAGGGTCGCACCGCCGAGGATCGTGCGCGCGACGCGCACCTCGTTGATCTCGTTGCTCGGCAGTCCGGTGCGGTCCCACTTGCCGCACGTACCGCGATCGAGAGGGAACATGCCCGGAACGTCGGAGTACCCCGCACGCAGGGCGAGGCAGTCGAGGAGGTTGATACCCGATGAGGGGATCGGCATGTCGCGCACTGATCGTGCGTTCGGCGATTGGCTCCGAAACTTGCCCCCTCTGGCAGAAGAGCCTCAGAATCTGCGTCTCTCCGCGCAATCGTGAGCGAGAACTCCGACGGAGCGGAGGCCCGCGGCGTTCCCGCGACGGGCCTCCGCTCCGGTGCGGTACGCGCGGCGCTACAGCCCGGCGCTCGCAGTCGCGAGGCCGAAGGCGCGATTGAGCAGGTCGGCCAACTCGTCGATGTCGCCGCGGGTCATGACGAGCGGCGGTGAGACCTGCACGAGCGGGTTGCCCTCGGCATCGATCGCGACACGGCAGATCAGGCCGGCCTCGGCGAGCGCCGGGTTCAGGTGCTCGCCGACGAAATCACCCGCATCGATCGGCTCCGCCGCCCAACGCTTGCCGGCGTGGTCGGTGACGAGCTCGAAACTGCGGTGGAAGCCGTCGCCGCGCAGATCGCCCACGATCTTCGCGTGCTTCTTCGCCACCTCGCCGAGCTTCTCGCCGAGGTACGGGCTCAGCTCGGCGACGTTCTCGACGACGCCCTCACGCTCCATGATCTCGAGATTCTTGAGCGCCGCCGCGCATGCGGCCGGGTGCCCGCTGTAGGTGAGCGCGTGGTTGAACATGCCCACCGGACCGTCGAGAATCGTCTCGATGATCGCGTCGGAGGCGATGATGCCGCCGAGCGGCATGTAGGCCGACGCGATGCCCTTCGCGAAGACGATCATGTCGGGCTGGAAGCCGTAGTGGATCGAGCCGAACCACTCGCCCAAACGGCCGAAGCCGGTGATGACTTCGTCGGCGATCATCAGGATGCCGTACTTGTCGCAGAGCGCGCGCACGCCGGTGAAATACTCGGGCGTGGGCGGGGTCAGGCTGCCGCCGGCGTTCTGCAGCGGCTCCATGATGATGGCCGCGATGGTCTCGGGGCCCTCTTGCACGATGAGCGACTCGAGCTCGCCGAGCAGGAACGCGGTGGTCTGCTCCGGGGTCTCGCCCTCCGGCCGGCGGTAGCGCTTCGTGTTGTGCGTGTGGCGCACGCCCGACATGAGCGGTTCGAACATCGACCGCACCGCGGTCATGCCGTTCAGCGACATCGCGCCGAAGCTGGTGCCGTGATAGGCGACGCGACGCGCGATGAACTTGTGGCGGGTGCCCTCGCCGCGGGTCTGATGGTACTGGCGCGCGAGTTTGATCGCGGCCTCGTTCGACTCCCCGCCGCCAGAGGCGAAGAACACGCGGTTCAGGTCGCCCGGCGCGAGCTCGGCGATCTTCGCGGCGAGCAGCGCGGCCGGCGGATGAGCGACGCTCCACGTCGTCTGGTACGGGAGGGCGGCGAGCTGGTTGCGGACTGCGTCACCGACCTCAGCGCCGTGGGTGTAGCCGAGCTGTACGCAGAACAGGCCCGCGAGGCCGTCGAAGAAGCGGCGGCCGTTCTCGTCGAACACCGAGCAGTGCTCGCCGCGCACGAACACCGGCAGCTCGTCGTCCCGATACTTGCTTGCCGGAGTGAAGTTCATCACCAGGTGGCGTTTCGCCAACTCGGCAAGGCCGCTCGGCACGTCGGGCGCCTCATCGGTCACGGTTGCGGTCTCTTCGAACGCGTTCATGGTGGTTCCTCTCGTTGTCGTCTTCGACCTGTCGTCATCGACCGGATCTGGGTCTGATCTCAGTCTCGGCGACCCCGTTCACCCTGTAAAACAGAAGAAAGCCATCGACTGCATCTGAGAATTCGATCTACCGCTGCACACGAGCACGCAGCGGCGCGCACCCGACAACACCCAGGTGCGCTGGCACGTCGGGTGCGCCGCAGCGCACCGCACGGCGGCTCACCCCCACTGCATCCAGGTGGTCTTGTAGTCGGTGTAGTTCTCGAGCGCATGGATCGAGAGATCCCGCCCGTAGCCCGACTGCTTGAACCCGCCGAACGGCGTCGTGAAACCGAGCGCGTCGACCGTGTTCACCGAGACGGTGCCCGCCACCAGGCGCTGCGAGACGCGATGCGCACGGGCGAGGCTGCCGGTCCACACGGAGGCCGCGAGACCGTACTCGGTCTCGTTCGCCTTCGCGATCGCCTCCTCCTCGGTGTCGAACGGCGTCACGACGGCCACCGGGCCGAAGATCTCACGCGTGTGGACCTCATGATCCGGTGCCACGTCGGTCACGATGGTCGGCTCGATGAACGCCGTCGAACCGTTGATCTCCGGCCGCCTGCCGCCCGCGACGATCGTGCCGTCGCGCCGCGCGTTCTCGATCGTCGCCCAGACGCCGTCGGCGTGGGACTCGGAGACCAGGGATCCGACGCCGGTGGCGGGATCGAGCGGATCCCCCGGCAGATACGACTGCGAAGCCTGCGCGAGCAGGTCGAGGAACTCCTGGTACACCGAGCGCTCCACGAAGATGCGCGAGTTCGCCGAGCAGATCTCGCCCTGGTTGTAGAAGGCGCCGAAGGCGGCCTTCTGCGCGGCGAGCTCCAGGTCGTCGCAGTCCGCGAAGACGAGATTCGAGCTCTTGCCGCCCGCCTCGAGCGCGAGCCGCTTCATGTTCGACTGGCCGGCGTACTGCTGCAGCTGCTTCGCGACCTCGGTCGATCCGGTGAAGGCGAGCATGTCGACGTCGTGATGCAGGGCGAGCGCCTTGCCCACGACGGACCCGCGGCCGGTGACGATGTTGAGCACACCGGCGGGGATGCCGGCCTCGACGGCGAGTTCGGCGAGGAGCAGCGCCGAGTGCGACGCTTCCACCGGCGGCTTGAGCACCAGCGTGTTGCCCGCGGCGAGCGCCGGTGCCGCCTTCCAGGTCGCGATCTCGAGCGGGTAGTTCCAGGGGACGATCACGCCGATGACGCCGAGCGACTCGCGGGTGACGAGCGCGGTCGAACCGGGCGGGGTCACGGGGATGAGATCCTCGAGCTTCTCGATCGCCTCGCCGTAGAAGCGGTAGAGGGCGGCGGATCCGGGCGCGTCGATGGTCGACGACTCGCGGACCGGCTTGCCCATGTCGAGCGACTCGAGCAGCGCGAACTCATCGGAGCGCGTCTCGATGAGGCGGGCGAGCTCGAGCAGGCGTTCGCGGCGGAAGCCCGCACCGGCGCGGGCCCACTCCCCCGACTCGTAGGCGCGGCGCGCGGCGGCGACGGCCAGGTCGACGTCGGCCTCGCGGCAGTCCCCGATCTGAGAGATCACCTCTCCCGTCGCCGGGTTGGTCTTCGGGATCGTGCCTCCTGAGCTTGCTTCCACCCGACGTCCGTCGATGAACGGGCGGCCGTCGAGTTCCAGCGCCGCTGCGGCCGCCTTCCACTCCTCGTATGTGCGTGACATGTCGTAGTCTTCCTCTTCTTCGTGTGATTCGGGAACGGCTCAGCGACCGCGCAGGGCGACGTCGAGGGCCGTCCAGGCGAGAGCGGTCGCTCCATCCCGCAGTGTCTGTTCGGCGATCGGTCCGACGCAGGCGTCGGCGAAGGCGGGCTGATGGTTGCTGGCCTCGCCGCCGACCCCGATGTAGGGGTGGATCGCGTCGACGATCAGCGACACGTTCCCCATGTCGGTCGAGGCGCGGTTCATCGCCGCGGCGACCGGGTCGACATCGAAGTCGCGGCCGAGCGCGATCGCGTTCGCGCGGTAGAGCTCCTGCGCGTCGACGTCGGTGCGCATCTCCGAGTAGCGGCCGCCCTCGGGCGTGACCGTCAGCTCGGCGCCGGTCGCGAGCGCGCCGGCCTCGAAGCACCGCAGCACGCGCTGCTCGAGCTCGAGCAGCTGCTCGGTGGTCTCCGCCCGCACGTACCAGCGACCCTCGGTCCGCTCGGGGATCGCGTTCGGGGCTTCACCGCCGCGGGTCTGCACCCCGTGCACGCGCACGCCCTTCGGCAACTGCTGACGCAGCAGCGCAATCGCGGTCTGCGCGATGAGGAACGCGTCGTTCGCGTTGATGCCGCGCTCAGGGTAGGCCGCGGCATGCGCCGCCCTGCCGTCGTACCGGATGTGCCAATGCGCGACGGCGAACGGCTCGGCCTCGGCGACGTCCACGGGCGCCGGGTGAGCCATCAGCGCGAGATCCAGCTCCTGGAACGCCCCGCGTTCGAGGAGCTCGATCTTGCCGCCGTAGCCCTCCTCCGCGGGCGTGCCGATCACCTCGACGGTCAGGCCGAGCTCGACCGCGACCTCGGAGAGTGCGATCGCGCCGCCGGCCGACATCGCCGAGATGAGGTTGTGCCCGCAGGCGTGACCGAGGCCCGGAAGAGCGTCATACTCGGCGAGGAAGCCGACGGTGAAGGAGCCACCGGTACCCGCGGCGGCAGCACCGGGTGCCTCGGCGTCCGGGTCCGCAGCGTTGAAGGTGGCGCGGAATGCGGTGGGCAGATCGAGGTACGGCTGCTCGATCGCGAAGCCGTGCTCGGCGAGCAGTGCGGCCACGGCAGCGGAGGAGCGATGCTCCTGCCAGCCGAGCTCGGGGTCGGCGTGCAGCCGGTTCGAAAGCTCGACGAGCTGGGCGTGGGGG
>NZ_CAJVAP010000031.1:22706-31447 GCF_910593785.1 Leucobacter soli
CCGTGAGCGCGCCGCGATCCGCTGTTTCAGCTCGTCCGTCACGGCGACCACTACTCGTCACCCGGCACGCCGTACGAGGGCGCGGCCGACGGGTCAAGCCCGCGGCTCACGTAGTCGTCCCGCTGGGGCAGCCAGACGTCGAGGGCGCGGCCCAGGTCACCGATCGGGTCGTCGCTCCAGTCGACGCGGAGATCGGTGATGCGCCAGCCGGCGCTGCCCACGACCGAGAGGCCGGCCGAGTGCACGGGGCCCTCCTCACCACCGGCGGAGACGGCCGCCTGGAACGCGGCGTAGAGGCGCTGCTCGATGCGGCCCGTGGCCGAGAGCGCCGTGTCGACCAGGGCGTCGAGCACGTCGAGGCTCGCGAGCATGTTCCCGCCCGCCACGGCGTTCTCGCGCAGGGCGTCGCCGAAGTTGCCGAGCGCGCGATCGCCCGAGAAGACGGCTGCGCGGCCCGCGTTGTCGAGCACGAGCAGCTGGCGGTAGTCGATGGTCGCGGGGTCGGCGCCTGCGACAACCGCGTCGAGCGCGGCCTGCGCCGTGCGGCCGGCGCGCAGCTGGTCGATCAGCTTCGGGCCGAGGCGCGGATCGGTGACGTTCTGGGAGTGCGCACCGCCGACGCCGTCGGCGAGGTTGACGCAGCGCGCCGCCACCGCGGGCGACGACGACGAGATGACCGAGCCGAACTCACCGGTCTCGGGGTCGCGGAGGATGAGGGAGAAGGTCATGGCTGCGCCCCTACTCCGTCTCGCTGATGACTGCCGTCGCATCGATCTCGACGAGCCACTCGGGGCGGGCGAGCGCCTGTACCACGATGCCGGTCGAGACGGGGTAGACGCCCTTCAACCACTTGCCGACAGTGCGGTACACGTCCTCGCGGTAGCGGGGATCGATGATGTAGATGGTCACCTTCACGATGTCGGCGAGCTTGCTGCCGGCTTCCTTGAGCAGCATGTCGATGTTGAACATCGCCTGCTCGGTCTGGGCGACAACGTCGCCGATGCCGACCGACTCGCGGGTCTCGAGATCCTGCCCGATCTGGCCGCGCAGGTAGACGACGCCGTTCGCGACGACGGCCTGGCAGAGGTCGTTATCGAGATTCTGCTCCGGGTAGGTCTCCTTGGTGTTGAACTTCCGCAGCCGCACATGAGTGGTCTCCGTCACGATGCCTCCTCGTCGAGTGAGTATTGTCTAGCCCTAATTGTCGGGAGCGAACCCTCATCTGTAAAATAGTTAAAAGTTAGCTACCCGATCAGATTCATCGATTCATGCGGTGCGAGCACCGACTCGTGCCGCACCGCGAGCGAAGGCGGACGCCATGGTTCAACGCTTCTCGATCACCCTCACCCAGCTCACCTACTTCGCCGAATGCGCGAAGACGCTCAACATGACCGTCGCCAGCCAGAATCTGCACGTGGCGCAATCGGCCGTGTCGACGGCCATCACCAACCTCGAACGCTCCCTCGGCGTCTCGCTCTTCATCCGGCAGCACTCCAAGGGCCTCGTCCTGACCCCTGCGGGCGAGAGTCTGCTCCGCGATACGCACCACCTCTTCGGGCAGCTGACCGACGCCATCGAGGGGCTGCGGGAGGATCAGGAAAGCATCCGCGGCACCATCACCATCGCCTGTTTCCAGACGCTCGCACCGTTCCTCATCCCCAAGCTCATCGCACGCCTGCAGGAGGAGCATCCCGAGCTCGTGGTCGAGGTGATCGAAGGGGACTACGAGGAGAACCTCTCCGCGCTGCGCGGCGGTCGCGCCGAGCTCGCCATCAACTACCAGCTCACCGATGCGGAGGGCGTCTCGCACGAGGTGGTCGGAGAGGCGACGGCGCACGTGATCCTCCCCGCGGACCACCCTCTCGCCGCGAACGAGCGGATCACCCTCGCCGCGTTGGCGAAGGAGCCGTTCATCCTGCTCGACCTGCCCGGGAGCCGCGACTACTTCTTGAACGTGCTCTTCCAGGCGGGTGTCACGCCGCGACTCAAGTACCGGAGTTCGAACTACGAGACCGTGCGTTCGATGGTGGCGTCCGGGCTCGGATTCTCGATCCTGAATCAGCGCCCCCGCACCGTGGAGACCTACACCGGTCGCCGCACCGTGACGGTCGAGATCACTGATCGCGTGCCCAGCCTCACCGTGATCGTCGCCTCGCTCTCGCAGGTGAAGTTCTCCGCCCGGGCCCGCGTGGTCGCCGACACCGTGCGCGAGGTCCTCGCGGAGCCGTTCCCCGAGTGAGTCCCGGCGACCCGACCCATCGACCCTGAGCCGCCGCAGCACGGTCGACGCACCGCCGATCGCCGGTGACGCCCGACTCATTGCATGCATTCTGTCGATGCTCTCTGCGTTGATCATCCATTCAAGTGATGAATTGGACCGCGAACACGTATTGGCATTCCCTACCCCACCTGCGGTTTGCTGGTGCACAGCCCGGATCGCATCGACCGCGCAGTCGGCAACGACGCCACGATCCGGAGCCGCTTCACGGGGCGTCGCACGCCATTCACCTGAATCAGTTGGGAAGACACACATGCCGAACGAACAACCAGAGGTCACCGAAGTCGTGGTCGTCGGCGGCGGCCAGGCCGGAGTCGCCATGAGCGAGCACCTCGGCCGCGACGGCGTGCCCCACATCGTGCTCGAGCGCGACCGCATCGCCGAGCGCTGGCGCACCGAACGCTGGGACTCGCTCGTCGCCAACGGGCCCGCCTGGCACGATCGCTTCCCCAGCCTCGCCTTCGACGACCAGGATCCCGACGCCTTCGCCCCGAAGGACCGTGTCGCCGAATACTTCGAGGCCTATGCGGAGAAGATCGGCGCTCCCGTCCGAACCGGCGTCGAGGTCCGCTCGGTGCGCCGACTCGACGGTCGCCCCGGGTTCCGCGTCGAGACCTCGGACGGCGTCATCGAAGCCCGCTACGTCGTCTCCGCGACCGGCGCCTTCCAGGTGCCGAGCATCCCTCCCGTCGTGCCCGAGAGCGCCGGCATCCACCAGATCCACTCGAGCGGCTACCGCAACCCCGAGCAGCTGCCCGAGGGCGGCGTGCTCGTCGTCGGCGCCGGATCCTCCGGCGTGCAGATCGCCGACGAACTCCGCCGCGCGGGCCGTCAGGTCCACCTCGCCGTCGGCGCCCACGACCGCCCGCCGCGTCGCTACCGCGGACGCGACAACGTGTGGTGGCTGGGCGTGCTCGGCCTGTGGGACATGGCGACCCCTGCCGCAGGCGCCGAGCACGTCACCATCGCGGTGAGCGGGGCCCGCGGCGGCGAGACCATCGACTTCCGGGATCTCGCTGCGAACGGCATCGTGCTCACCGGCCGCGCCGAGGCCTACGAGAACGGCGTGATGCGCTTCGGCCCCGACCTCGCCGCAGACATCCGCGCCGGAGACGCCAACTACCTCTCCGTGCTCGCCGAGGCCGACGCCTACATCGAGCGCAACGGCCTCGACCTGCCCGAAGAGCCCGAGGCGAAGGTGCTCGGCCCCGACCCCGAGTGCGTCACGAACCCCATCCACGAGCTCGACCTCGCCGAGGCGGGAATCACGTCGATCGTCTGGGCGACCGGGTTCCGGCAGGATTACGGCTGGCTCGAGGTCGACGCCTTCGACGCCGCCGGCCGGCCCGTGCAGCAGCGCGGCGTCTCGAAGGAGCCCGGCGTCTACTTCCTCGGGCTGCCCTGGCAGTCCCGTCGCGGCTCGACCTTCATCTGGGGCGTCTGGCACGACGCGCGCTTCGTCGCCGACCAGATCGGCATCCAGCGCTCGTACCTCACCTATGAGGGATCGGCCGCGCGCATCGTCTGACGCCGCGGGAACGGCTGAGGGGCGGACGCATCGCGTCCGCCCCTCAGCCGTTCTTCGCACGAAGGAACCGCCTGCTTCTCGGCGGCCTTGATCAGAAGGTCACTTCTCAGCGGCCTTGATCATGTAGCCCGCCACCCGGGCGGCGCACTGCGCCGCCTCCATAGACCGCGGCAGTGGCCGCGCCGCGGGCTACAGGCGAACGCGATGCGTTCGCCCTCACTCACCATCCGACGTGCCGGAGAAGGTTACTTCTCGGCGGCCTTGATCATGTAGCCCGCGCCCCTCACCGTGTGGATCATGGGGGTGCGACCGTCGTCGATCTTCTTCCGCAGATACGAGATGTAGAGCTCCACCACGCTCGGCTTCCCGGTGAAGTCGTAGCTCCACACGCGGTCGAGGATCTGCGCTTTCGACAGCACCCGGCGCGGGTTCCGCATCAGATACCGCAGCAACTCGAACTCGGTCGTCGTCAGCTCGATCAGATCGCCGCCGCGCTCGACCTCGTAGCTGTCCTCGTTCAGGATCAGATCGCCGAGGCGCAGCATCGGATCGGGCTGCTCGTCCTGCAGCAGCTGCGCACGGCGCACCAGGGCGCGCAGGCGGGCGATCAGCTCTTCGAGGCTGAACGGCTTGACCATGTAGTCGTCGCCGCCCGCGGTGAGGCCGTTCACCCGGTCGTCGACCGAATCGAGGGCGGTCAGGAACAGGACCGGAACGAGGTACCCCTCGCCACGGATGCGGGACAGCAGCTGCACACCGTCGAAGTCGGGCAGCATGATGTCGAGAACGGCGACATCGGGTTTGAAGCTCCGCAGCTTCTCGAGGCCCTCCGCCCCGGTCGCGGCGCTCTCCACCTCCCAGCCGTCGTAGCGAAGCGCCATCGCGACCAGCTGAAGAATGGATTCCTCATCGTCCACTATGAGCGCACGCAGTTTTCTCGCGCTCGCGTTGTGAATTTCTCTCCCCATATCTATCAAGTATTCCCCGCCGACCTCCGCGGTGGCTGAATCTTCGGCGATTCACCCTGAGCGTCGCCGGATCCGCCCGGCGCGGCGCGGGCGAAGCACCGCCGGCCGCACCGGTGCGAGAATGGACGGCGATGAATGGCGCGGCACCCGACTACCAGCGGCGGATCGTCGTCGACGGCAACGACCGCATGGCGTGGCTGCGCGCGCGAGCCCGCGGGATCACCGCGACCGATGTCGCGAAGCTCTCGACGCCGCGCTCGATCGACGCCGCAGCCCGGGAGAAGCTCCACGGCAGCCGCTTCAGCGGGAACGTCTACACCGAGCACGGCAAAGCGCGGGAGCCCGAGATCGCCGCGTGGGTGCTGCGGGAGCACGGGATCGCGCCGAGCTCGGCGCTGTTCCACGCCGCGAGCGACGTCCGCCACCTCGCCACACCCGATGGGCTGGCCGAACGCGGCGGCGGCCGGCTCGAGCTCGCGGAGATCAAGACGACGAACAAGGCCTGGCGCACGATCCCGCGCCACTACCTGCGACAGGTCTGGTGGCAGCAGTACGTGCTCGGTGCGGAGCGCACGCTGATGGTCTGGGAGCGGCACGAGGACTTCGTGCCCGTCGGCGACCCGGAATGCCGGTGGATCGACCGGGACGAGGACGAGATCGCCAAGCTCGTCGGCCTGGCCGGGCGCCTCATCGACACGCTGATCGCCCGCAGCTCCTGATCCGGACCTGCGGCGCTTCTCAGCGACGGGCGCCGTCGAAGTAGCCGAGTACGGCCGCGAGCAGGCCGAAGAGCAGCGCCAGCGGCCACGCCACGCCGAGCCCGAGCAGCGCACCGACGGCACCGGCGATGAGCAGCAGCTCCACGAGCCCCTGCCCGAAGCGATCGGTGTGCAGCATCGGCCGCGGCGAGAGGAAGAGCGCCCACACGACGATCGAGAGCACCAGGAACCCTGCGCCGGCGAGCAATCCCGGCCAGGGCAATGGCCATTCGAAGAGCGCCCAGAGCGTGATGAGGATGACGGCCGCCAGATGGCAGAGGCCGCGAAGCGCAGGCAGGGTCTGACCGGGGCGGCCGGCGGGTGCGGTCTCGTTCACCCGCTCAGTCTACCGGCGGCCGAGCGCGGCACCGGCCGGCGATGGGTGCTGGCTAGACTGAACCCAGCACGACGAGAGTGAGGAGGCTGTCATGCCGCACGCGGCCATCGCCCAGGGCGCCTGGATCGACCGGCTCCTCGACGGCTCCCTCTTCACCGGCAGCGTCTTCCTCGTCATCGGCATCGTCGGCGCCGTCCTGCTCCTCCTCTCGGTGCTGCTCGACGGCATCTTCGATTTCTTCGACTTCGGCGACGGCCCGCTGAGCCTCACCACGATCGCAGCCTTCACCGCGATCTTCGGCTTCGCCGCCTTCGCGGCGACCGGAGCCGGCATCCCGACGGGTGGCGCGGCCGCCATCGGCGCGGTCAGCGGCGTCGCCGGTGGCGCCGGCGCCTGGTGGCTGAGCCGCGCGATCCGCGGCGCCGAGTCGAACGCCGCCGTGAGCGAGAGCGAGCTGGTGGGCAGCGAGGCGAACGTCGTGCTCGCCATCCCCGCCGGCGGCCTCGGCGAGGTGGCGCTCGTGCGCCACGGAGAGCGCGTCTCGCTCTCCGCAACCGCCACCACGGCGATCCCGCGCGGCACCCACGTGCGCATCGTGCAGACGCTGACCTCCACATCGGTGCTCGTCGAAGCGGCGGCCCCGGAGACGGCGATCCACGACGACGCGTCGGACGAAGACCCGTCGAGCGACGACCCTCGACCTGCGAACTGACCCCCGCCCCCGACCCCGGAGACACCCATCATGTTCTTCCTCACCCCTGCCTTCATCGGCATCTTCGGCGCGCTCATCGCGCTCGTGCTGATCGCGCTGGTCATCATCAAGCGCTATCGCATCGCCAAACCGGATGAGGCGATCATCGTCACCGGCGGCAAGGGCAAGGAGGTGCGCAGCGCCGACGGAAGCGTCACCCGCGACCTCTCGGGCCAGAAGGTCGTCACCGGCGGCGGCGTCTTCGTGCTGCCGTTCGTGCAGAAGTCGTTCAGCATCTCGCTCCGCTCGCGTCGCCTCTCGATCACGACCGAGGCGCAGACCACCGACGGCATCACGATGCAGGCGCAGGCCGTCGCAGTCGTGAAGGTCGGCGGCACGCAGGAGATGATCCGTGCCGCGGCTCAGCGCTTCCTCTCGAACTCGGACGAGATCGACGAGTCGACGCAGGAGGTGCTCTCGGGCTCCCTCCGCTCGATCATCGGCGGCCTGACCGTGCTGCAGATCATCCGCGACCGCGCCGTCGTCGCGCAGAGCGTGCTCGAGGCCGCCGAGGAGGCGCTCACCAAGCAGGGCCTGGTGGTCGACACCCTGCAGATCCAGGAGATCCGCGACGGCGCCGACTACATCACGAACATCGGCCGCCCGGAGGCGGCGAAGGTCCGCCAGCAGGCGGACATCGCCGAGACCAACGCCTACCAGGCCTCGGAGGAGGCGAAGATCGCGGCCGAGAAGGTGCTGCTGGATCGCAACCGCGAGCTCAAGCTCCGCCAGGCCGAGATCCAGGCGGAGACGGACAAGGCCTCGGCGCAGGCGTCGGCCGCCGACCCGCTCGAGCAGGCGATCCAGCGCCAGGCCATCGTGCAGCAGCAGGAGCTGACCGCTCAGCGCGAGGTCGCGCTGAGGAAGGAGCAGCTGAACGCCGAGGTCCGCGCCGTCGCCGAGGCCGAGGCGTTCAAGGTCGAGGCGCTCGCCCGAGCGAACGCGACCGCCGCCGTCGCGACCGCGGAGGCCGAGGCGAAGGCCACCGAGGCGAAGGGTATCGCCGAGGCGCGAGCGACCGAGGCCAAGGGCCTCGCCGAGGCGCAGGCGATCGAAGCGCGCGGTCGCGCGTTCGAGGCTCAGGCGGACTCGGTGCTCGCCCAGGAGCTCATCCACCTGCTGCCCGCGATCGCGCACGAGTACGCGCAGGCCATCGGCGCCATCGAGACGATGACCGTCGTGTCGACCGACGGCACCTCGAAGGTGGCCGGAGAGGCGATGGGCAATCTCAAGGGGCTGCTCGACATGGCCCGCGACACGGTCGGCATCGACCTCGCCGCGGTGCTCAACGGCGCCGTGACCGGCGGAGCGGCCGGCGCCGCCGCCGGTCGGGCCTCGACCCGTGCGGAGCGGCGGGCCGAGCAGCGCGCGGAGCAGGGCGGCCCGATGGCCGACGTGCGGGATGCCATCGAATCCCGCTTCGACGCGCATACGCCGCCGGTGATCGATGGCGCCGATCCGGCCGGGCCCGGCACCGCGCCGAACGCGTCGGAATAGTTCCATGGCGTTCCCGCCCGAAGCGCCGGTGCAGGTCGAGGTCCCGATCCTCAGCCTGCGGCGGCACGGCCGGTACCTGGTCCTCCCGGCGCTGCTGCTGCTCGCCGTGGCAGCCGCCGCCGGCTTCTGGGTAGGGGCGCTGCCCGAGCCGTGGATGAACTGGGCCGCCGGTGCCGGCGGGGCACTGGCCGCGATCCTCGTCGGCCTCGGGCCGATACTCGGCTGGATGGCCACGCGCACCACGATCACGAACCGGCGCGTGATCCAGCGCCACGGCTTGCTCGTGCACCATCGGAGCGAGGTTCCGCTCAGCCGGGTCCGCAGCGTGCACCTGCGACGCGGACCGGTGCAGCGGATGTTCCGCTCCGGCGACATCGAGTTGCTGATCGGCACGGAGCCCGCCGCCGTGCTGCGCGACGTGCCCGGCTGCGTCGCGGTGGTCGATGCGCTGCAGGAGCTGATCGAGCACAACTTCGCGCTGGGCGCGACCGGGAGCACCGGGGGGCACATCGGCTCCGCCTCGCAGGGAGCGCCCGCCGGGCCGGGGGCGGGCGGCGGCTTCGCCGCACCGACGCACCGGCCGGGGAACGACGCCACGACGATGTTCCGCGGGCTCTGAGCCAG
>NZ_CAJVAP010000032.1 GCF_910593785.1 Leucobacter soli
GCACACCCGGGGGGAGCGGTTGGTACCAGCCCGTGCCGATCTCCTGGATCTCCACCTACTTCCGCCAGCCTTGGAGCCACACGGGGCTCGACCTCCCCGCCGGATGCGGCACTCCGATCGTGGCCCCCGCATCCGGAACGGTCGTCGTCGCCGGCTGGGTTGACAACTTCGGCGGATACATGACCTACCTCAACCAAGACAACGGCTACCAGACCCGCTTCGCCCACCAGATCGGCACCCCGCCCGTGTCCTACGGCCAATGGGTTCCCGCCGGAGCAGTGATCGGGTACGTCGGCAATACGGGCATGAGCTTCGGCTGCCACGTCCACTATGAAGTGCTCTCCGGTGGCTCATTCGTCGACCCCACTCCATTCATCTAGCACCATGACGCAGCACCTCACGAGACCAGAGCACGACGTGGCGCCAGCACAGCCTTTCAATCATGAGAAGAGGAGGAGCGTATGAAAGCCGTTGGATACAACCGCGCCCGCGCCCTCGACGGAGATGGCGAGTTCGTCGATGTCGAACTCCCCCAGCCGGAAACCGGAGAGCAAGAGATGCTCGTCGAGGTGCGGGCTGTCTCAGTGAACCCGGTGGGCCGCCGAATCCGCGACACCGAGCACCCGTCCGCCGGTCAAACTCGAGTGCTCGGCTGGGGCGCCGTCGGCACCATAGTCGAATTCGGCGAATCAGTCGCTGACGAGCCGCTCCTCGAGCTTTTTTGCTCTCGGGGGCCGAGTCTACTACGCAGACGTTGTCGACCGACCAGGCGCGAACGCAGACTATTTTATCGTCGATGCGCACCTGGCGGCCCGCGCGCCGACATTGCTGAGCGATGCGGCAGCGGCCGCCCTCCCGCTGACTTCGCTTGCCGCGGGGGAGGTGCTCCTCGACCGGCTCGAGGTGGCGCGGCCCGTGCCGGGAGGCGCATTCACAGTCGTCATCATCAGCGGGGGCTGGGCGGGGGAATCGGGTCGATGGCCATTCAGCTGCTGCGCGCCCTCACCAACGTCACCGTGATCGCCACCGCCTCACAGCCAGTTACGAAGGCCTGGTGCGCGAACCTCGGCGCCCACCACGTTCTCGACCACAGCCAGGCACTCTCCCCGCAAGTGGCCGAACTCGGCATCGGCGATCCAGGCTACGTCTTCTCCACCGCCAGGTCGGGGGAGCGGCAAGCCGACATCCTCGAGCTCCTCGCTCCACAAGGCCGCTTCGGCTACGTCGACTGCCCCGAGGAGCTCCACGTCCAGGCGTTCCAGGCGAAGTGCATCTCACTCTACCCCGAAGACCCATTCATGCGGTCGTGGCTGCAGACGATCGACGTCGCCGAGCAGGGAGAGATCCTCCGGCAAATCGGCGAGCTCGTCGATGCCGGAAAGATCCGTACCACGCTCACGAGCATCCTCGGCGCGATCAACGCCGCCAACCTCCCCCAGGCCCACCGACTGATCGAGAGCGGGACGGCGGTCGGGAAGTTCGGGCTCGAAGGCTTCACCGCTCAGCCGTAACCACGTCACGACGCCGCCCCGGGACGGCCCAGGAAAGGAACACCGGCATGCTCGCCGCAACCACGCGCAGCCGCATCACGCGACTGCGCCCGGGACGCCGTCTCCGCGGCGTCCGACCCCGGTCTTAGCCCCATGACAGTGCAGACGGCGGCCTCCAAGCACGGGCCCGCGCCCAGTGGAGACAAGCCTGCCCGCCGGGCTCCGGAGACGCTGCCGGGATGGTCCTTCCTCCGCTCCCGGCGCTGGCTCGGCTACTACGGACTCTTCATCGTCTTCTCCATCGTGTGTGCCTGGCTCGCCGACTGGCAGTTCGATCGCCGAAGTGACGCCCGAGCGGAGATCACCCGCATCGAACAGAACTACAATGCACCCGCGGTCCCGATCGAGACTGTGGTCCCCGACCCTGCGCGCTTCGACGAGGACGCGATGAAATGGCAGACCGCCACCGTGCGCGGAGAATATGTGGGTAACCCCTTCCTCGCCCGCAACCGTCCCGGTCCGGTGGGGGTCGGCTCCCAGCTCCTCCAACCCCTGCGCACCGAGCAGGGACTCATCTTCTTCGTCGATCGCGGCTGGGTATCCGTAAACGGCAACGAGGCCAACGCCAGTGGCACCTGGCTCGCGAGCGCCCCGGCGGCCCCGAGCGGGCCGGTCGAAGTCGACGTCCGTCTCCGGGCGAGCGAACCACAGCTTGTCGGCCGCCTCTCCCAGGGGAGCACCGTGGCGAGCATCAACCTGCCCGAGCTCGCCCGGGTCGGAGGCTTCGACGCCGCCTACACCGGAGCCTATGGGATGCTCGTTCGCGAATCGCCCGAAGCAGCAACCGGCCTGCTCCCCGACCCGCCGGAACGAGACGAAGGGCCGCATCTCTCCTATGCGCTGCAGTGGTATGTGTTCATCATCATCGCCGCCTTCGGCATCGTCTACGCCGCCCGGCAGGAACACCGAGGGCTGAACGCGGGCAGCGAGGCCGTGCTCAGGCAGCAACAGCGGGCTGAGGCGCGCAAGGCGCGTCGCGGCACGACCGATGCCGAAGAGGAAGACGCCTACCTCGCCGGGTAGAACCCGAAACCCCGGGCGCCCTGGCTGAGGCGACGTCCCGCTGCAGGTTGATGAAAGGAGCTGAGGTGGATCTTGCCGTCTGGATCACGCAACTGCTTCTCATGTCTGTCCTGATCGCTGTCATTGCCGCTGCCGGGGCACCTCCGCGAGACGGGCGCGAGAGTCCGTCGGTGCGAGAGGAGTTCGATGATCTTGTCTACCGGTTGCGCGGTTTCGTCACGAGGCTGAAGAGCCGATGGCAGCGGTGCGGCACACGGAGGAAACGCCCCCCACGTCTCTGACGGACGCCAAAGATGCGACAGGGAGCGGAGTTGCCACTATCTACTACAAGTTGTAGATTTACTCTGTGCTCGCTTCTCCCTGGGACTGGATCCTGACCGTCCTGTTCGCGTCGACGGGTGTCTACTGCCTTTGGCATCTTTCCGCTTCGTGGGATCGCTCCGCCGTGGGGCCCAATCGTGCGGTCGACGTGTTGCATGCGGTAATGAGCGTGTCGATGATCGTAATGATCTGGGTCCCGACGGGCTCGGTCGGCACCTGGGTTCAGATTGTGGCGTTCGGTGTGATGGGCATCGTGATTGCAGGATACGCGAGCGCGAAAGCAATCCCTTCAGGTGCGCGTGTTGATCTCGGCATTCATGTGCTGCTAACGGGCGCGATGGTGTGGATGCTTGCGGCCATGCCTCTCATGATGAGTGGAGTCCCGGTGTCGGGTACTGGTGGCAGCCACGACGGGCACGGCTCGTCGTCCGCCCCGGATGCAGTAACCGTGAGCGCGGAAACACCGGCATGGGTGTTGTTGGTGACCTGGGCTCTGGTCGTGCTTTGTGTCATCGCGATGGGCTGGTGGGCATACCGCTTCTCCCGTGAACGGACGCACCGCTCACATGTGATGTGTCATATCGGCATGGCCCTCGGCATGGGGGTCATGCTGGCCCTCATGATCAGCTGAATCTGCTCTTATTCCCCAGGAAGGTGCGTATGACCACTTCGCAGACAGACCGTGCCGATGAGCGGTCGATCGACGATTCGGGACGGGCGCTCCCGCGGGCACGATGGTGGCGAGACGGCTTCCGGCCGCTGCTTGCGCGTCTGCACTTCTTCATCGGCGTATTCGTGGGCCCGTTCATCTTGATTGCCGCAGTCACCGGGCTCATGTACGCTGCAACCCCCGCAATCGAACAGATTGTGTATCGCGACACGCTCACCGTCGCACCTTCCGGATCACCTCTTCCGCTTGCGCAACAGGTCAGCGCGGCCCAAGAAGCCCAAGTCGACGGCACCCTCATCGAGGTGCGCCCGGCCACCAGGCCAGATGACGTCACTCGCGTCACCTTCTCGACCGAATCCGATCCCGCTGACCGAGACCTCACCGTGTTCATCAACCCATACAGTGGCGAGGTAACGAACACGCTGCCAACCTTCGGTGAGTGGCTGCCCGTGCGCTCCTGGTTCGACGACCTGCACCGGACGCTGTTCCTCGGTGATATCGGAAGGCTCTACAGCGAGCTCGCGGCGAGCTGGCTGTGGGTACTCGCCGCATCCGGCCTAAGCATCTGGATATTCCGCAGAGTCCGCAAGGGCAGGCGGCGGACTCTGGTCATCCCCACGCGCCGGGCAAAGGGGCGCGCGCGGTTGATGGGATGGCACGGTGCGCTCGGCGTGTGGCTCGCACTCGGTATGATCTTTCTCTCGGCCACCGGCCTGACCTGGTCTCAGTATGCCGGAACGAACGTCGGGAACCTTCGAGAAGCACTCGACTGGACCACCCCGTCCGCCGCAGCAGCGCTCCCCGAGAACACCGAGGTTCCCGAGATTCCGGAGCAGGAGCTTCCGGCGGCTCTCGAACGCGCTGCGGAGAGCGCCCGCGACGAGGGACTCGACGGGATTATCAAGATCGTGCCCGCCGAGAGCGGTGAGGCATGGACGGTATCCCAGGCGCAACGCAGCTGGCCTGAGAAGCAGGACTCCATTTCGGTAGACCCGGCCACGGGGGAAGTGCTATCCTGAGTCGACTTCGCCGACTGGCCGCTCCCCGCGAAGCTCGCCCGGTGGGGAGTCGACGCGCACATGGGCCTGCTCTTCGGTGCTGCCAACCAGATCGTGCTGGGGGCACTCGCAATCGGGATCATCTTCATGATCCTCTTGGGATACAGGATGTGGTGGCTGCGACGCCCAACCGCACGCGCCGCGCGGTCGAGTTACCTGCGTCCACCCGGCGCTGGGCGGACGCCTACCCGCGTCGCGATTTTCATGATCGCTCTCCTCGGTGTCGGAGCTGGCCTATTCGCGCCCGCACTCGGTGGCTCCCTGATCCTGTTCCTCGCCGTCGATCTAGCCCTCGGTGCTTTCATAAGGCGACGAGCCTCCCGTCCGGATAGCACCGAGCGAAAGCACAGCTCCGCCTCAGTAGGGTGACTGCTCAACGATGCGATGGTTGACACTATCCCTATGCAGCAGACCGAACCGTATGACGTTGGTTCACCCCCAGATGACCAACATGCGGTAGAGCATGATGGCGATTGCGAAGTTGACGACCACCAGCACGAGGTTCGCCGAGCGACGACGATCTACAAGAGCCCAGAACGCGGCACCGAACGGAATGAGAGTCGCGACAATGAGGTACATCCAGAACTCGAGCGGATCGCCCTCGGCGGGATTGCCCGCGCCCGGCTGCACGATGCCGATGACCACCTGCACGATGAGCAGCACCCCGACGAGTAGGGTCACCCCAAGCGTGTAGTCGTTCGGCCCGCGCTTCCGGGCGTACTCGACGATACAGACGACCATCGCGATCAGGGCGACGACGATCTGGACGATGCCGAACCAGACGATCATGAGGCGATGGCGGAGTCGGCGGTCACGGCTCAAGAGTATTCTGGCGCTGCTGCGTATTTGCCCCGGAGGAGGCCGGCGGCCCTCCAATCAAGGAGAGTCGACCGAGCGCAGCTTCCAGCGGCCCCTGGCCGACCAGCAGACTCCATGCTACGGAGAGCATAACGGTGGCGATCGTGATCGGGAGGAAAGGGTCGAGGTCGCGGAAGGCATGCTCATGGGCGGAGCCGAGCAGTGTCATCGACGCGACCGCCCACATCACGATCTGCAGCACATAGGCTGTCAACGGCATCGACCCCACCGACCGGAGCGGGAAGGTTAGCCAGGGCCACCGACCCCCAGTGCGCAGCAGCAGGCACAGGCCGATCACCGCGATCGCGAAGCCGCCGCTCCCGATCGCCTCGAGCACGCCGCTCGAATGCGGGTCCGACGTCCACCAGGCCTCGAGGAACGAGCGACCAGCCGTCTGCTCCGACGATTCCGGGCCGGGGGAGAGGCTATACCCGGCCACCGCCAGCAGCGCGCCGACGCTGAGCGCCGCCCACTGCACCCGACGAGATCGGATCCCCGCGCGCGCAAGCCCGAGACCTGCGAGCGTGAATGCGATCCACAGCGGAAACGGGTAGTTCCACCCGATGTAGAGACCGAGGAGCCAGCCCTTATAGCTCTCCCACCACGGCGAGGCATTCGCCCACACGATCAGGGGCGAGGTCACGAGCACGACGATCGCGGCCGCGAGGAAGAGCCGCGAGGCGCGCTGCGCGAGCAGAGGAAGCGTCAGCACGAAGATAATCGCATACGTCGGCAGGATGATCGCGGCCGGCACGTCGAAACTGATGAGCAGTACGCCGAGCAGCCAGATAAGCAGGGCGCGGATCGTCACCCGCAGTCGCGCCCGGCCGAGTCCGGCTCCGTGCGGGGGCGTCGGGCCGCCGGTGGACAGGCCGAGCGAGACGCCGGCGAGCGCGGCGAAGAGGATCGAGGAGCGGCCGGTCACGACCGAGCCCCACGTCGACGGCTCCGTCCATGAGAGCGAGCCGAGCCAGAGCAGATGCGCTGCCAGCATGCCGAGCACTGCGAGGCCGCGGGCAAGATCGACCCCCGCGACCCGGCCGGGGCCGTTCAGCCGGTGCCAGTTCCGCGCGATGCGACGGCGCAGTTGAGCCGTGGCGGTGCTCGTCATGCTCCGCCGTCGATCCCGCGCCGTCTGCTCATGGGTGCTTGATGCCCGCCGGTTCGTCCTCGCTGATGTGCTCGGTCTCGATCTGGAAGGTCGAGTGGTTGACCGAGACCTCGAAGTGCTCGGCCACGCACGCCTTCACCGCATGGAGTACTGCGGCAGCATGCCCGTCGGTGAAGCATTCGTCCTCGACGACGACATGCGCGGTGATCGTCGGCAGACCGGTTGCGACCGTCGAAGCGTGCAGGTCGTGCACATCCTTGACGTGCTCAAGCTCGAGGATGTGCGCACGCACCTCGTCGAGGTCGAGGCCCTTGGGGGTGAACTCCATGAGTACGCTCGTCGTCTCGCGCATCAGCTTGAAGGCGCGGGGCACGATGAGCGCGGCGATGAAGAGGCCGGCGAGCGCATCGGCGCGCTGGAACCCGGTCGTCGCGATCACGATCGCGGCGACGATGACGCCCAGGGAGCCGAGCGCGTCGTTGAGCACCTCGAGGAACGCGGCACGCATGTTGAAGTTCGCGCCGCGGCTCGAGGACAGAATGAGGATGGCAGTGATGTTCGCCACGAGGCCGACGATGCCGAAGACCAGCAGCTCGGTCGCCGGCACCTCCGGCGGTTCGAACAGGCGCCGGATGCCCTCGATGGCCGTGTAGAAGCCGACCACGAGCAGCAGCGTCGCCTGCCCGAGTGCAGCGATCACCTCGATGCGTCGGAACCCCCAGGTGCGCCTCGACGTCGCCGGCCGCAGCATCAGTGTCGCAGCGATCAGCGCGACCAGCAGTCCCGAGGCGTCGGTGATGGCATGCGCGGTGTCGGTGAGCAGAGCGAGGCTGCCGGTGATGACGGAGCCGACGGCCTGCGCCACGACGATCGTCGCAGTAATGCCAAAGGCAGTCCAGAGCTTGCGGCGGTAGTCGCCGGGCTGCCCCGCCTCGGCGACACTCGGCCCGTGATCATGCCCTGCACCCATTCGAGGCCTCCGTTCTCGTTTGGCACCAATCAATACACTTCATTATATTGATAACATCGCCAAATAGCGATGTTATCTTGAGTGGGCGCACTGCGGATTCGCCCGGCCTAGAATAGTTGCCGAATTGGAGATAACATCGTCATATGACGATGCAAGCCGAACGATCGCACGAGCTCCCGATGATCGCCGAGGCCGAGGCACTCACCTCCGCTGCGGCCCTCTTCCACAGCCTCGGTGATCCTTCCCGCCTGGTAATCCTGCAGCACCTGCAGCTCGGCGAGCACCGCGTGGTCGACCTGGTGAAGCACCTCGGGATCTCCCAGAGCACCGTCTCCAAGCACCTCGCCTGCTTGAAAGACACCGGCATGGTCGTCTCCCGCGCGGAGGGGCGGGCCTCGATGTACTCCCTCGCGCATCCCGCCGCCGTCGTCACGATCCTCGCAGCGGCCGAGAAGATGCTCGCGCTCACGGGGGACGCGGTACGGCTGTGCCCGCAGCATCACCAGCACGACTGAGCGACATCCTTAGCGCCCGGTCACGATGAGCCACACCAGCAGGACGTTCAAGGCCGCCAGGAAGATGGCCGCGAGAACTCCGGCGGTTGTCGTGAGTGCGCGGTTACGGAAGCCGCCGAGCACCTCGGGGTTCGCTGTCAGCGCGACCAGCGGAATCAGGGCAAACGGGATCCCGAAGGACAGCACCACCTGGCTCAGCACCAGCGCGAGCGTTGGGTCGACGCCGAAAGCGAGCAGCGCGAGCGCAGGAATCAGCGTGACCAGCCTGCGAGCCAGCAGCGGTACCCGGAGGTGGAGCAGCCCGCGCATGATCTCGGCCCCGGCATAGGCCCCCACAGACGTGCTCGCCAAGCCGCTCGCGAGCAGACCGACCGCGAATAGCGTAGCGACCGCCGGACCGATGCCCTCCCAGAGCGCCGCGTAGGCGCCCTCGAGCGTGTCGGTGCCGGAGACGCCGGCGAGATTCGCGGCGGCGAGCAGCAGGATGCACAGGTTGACCGAGCCCGCGATGAGCATGGCGATCGTGACGTCCCAACGCGTTGCGCGGAGTAGGCGAGACGTCGAGATCCCCCGAAGGTCCTCCAACACCACTCCACGAGACACCGGCTGAGGCTCGCCACCGCGCGAACGTCCCACCGTGGGAGTAAACCGATCCCTGGCAAGGGCGCTATGCGCGTAGATGGCATGAGGCATGATCGTCGCGCCGAGAATCGACGCCGCCAGCAGCACTGAATCGGTGCCCTCAAATCTCGGCACCAGACCCCCGGAGATCCCCGCCGGATCGGGTGGCGCGACGAACACGCCGTAGGCGAAACCGATCGCGATGATCAAGATGAGCCCAATCACGATGAACTCGAACGGTCTTGCACCACCCCGCGACTGCACGGCCAGGAGCGCAATCGAGACGGCGCCGGTGATGATGCCGCCCCACAGCAGCTGCACATCGAAGAGGAGGTACAGGGCGACGGCTCCGCCGATGACCTCGGCGATGTCAGTGGCCATGGCGACGAGTTCGGCTTGCAGCCAGTACAACCGCCGTGCCCACGGTCGACGGATACGGCGCCCCAGCACCTCGGGGAGGCTCTGCCCGGTGACGACCCCGAGCTTGGCGGAAAGGTACTGGATCAACCACGCGATGATATTGCCCAGTACGACCACCCAGACAAGCAGATACCCGTAGCGAGCCCCCGCGGTCATGTTGCTGGCGACGTTCCCGGGGTCGAGATACGCGACACCGGCAACCAGCGCGGGGCCGACGAGCCACACCATCCGTCGCGGAGCCGCCGTATGATGCCCTCGAGCAGCCATATTCGTCATGTCGAAATCATATGTTCGGATTGCCAAAGTTTGCTAGACAATGCTGCTCAGAGAGAACTCCTTCTCACCCGGGGAATCGAGCAGGGAGCAGGCAACGAGAACGAGGGATCGCGTGCTTTATGATGCCGATAGTCCCGAGCCCGTTCAGAACTGCACCGGTGGACCCAGCCACAGTAAGACGAGGAACACCGCAATCACCAACGCGACCCCGACGCCGATCGCGAGGGCGGCGTACCGCAGTGCCCACGCCAGCACGCGCTCGGCGAACATCCGTGGCTGCTCTCCTCCGGCGCCAAGACGCCACGACCCCGCAAGGAGACCACGGCGGTCGGCCCAAAGTTCGAAGAACACCGTCGCGAATGGGATGACTGAGGCGAGCAGCCCCGTCAGGCCGGTACCGGGTAGCCAGCGCCCGTCGATCCACACGCACGCGGTGGCCACGCAGTAGGTGAGGAACACGAAGCCATGAATGCCGCCGGCAGGACCCACCAGGGCATCGGTGGCTCCGCTGAACCGCACCAGGAGTGCGGCGAGCATCCCCGCCCAGGTCACCGCCTCCGCGAACGCAAACCACATGAAGACTGAACGAGGGGACACGCGACAGGTGCTTCCGATGAACAGGGGCGAGCTTAGCTAGGGTGTTCGACGGCGGACGGCGGCTCAGGCGTGCTGGGAGGCTGCGCGGACGCCAGCGGCTTCGGTGGGAGCCCAAGCTTCGCCCGCTCCTCATCCTCCATCTTCTTGTAGACGCGGCGCTCGGTGCGATCTGCGCGCGAGATCGCACGAATGACGAAGTAGAAGAATACGCCGATGATCACCGATGGAGTGAGTGACCAGAGCGCATTCACCCACCAGTTCTCCATGCGCAGAGGCTACTGTTGCATGCTGTGAGAATGATCCATTAACTCGACGAGATGTAGAGTTAAGAAATCGACGAGGAGGCACGACATGGCAGGGGTGCGTAAACGCGAATGGGGCGGGCTCGAAGACGAAGTCATGCAACGACTCCACGAGCAAGAACACGCCGTGAGCGCACGCGAACTGCAGGCCATGTTCAGCGAACCCGTGCCGGCCTACACAACGCTCATGACAACGCTCACCCGCTTGGAAGGGAAAGGCCGCGTCGAACGGATCGGCGATTCGCCCCGCAAGATCAGCTTCCGCCCGCTGCGCTCAAGCGAGGAAGAGGCGAGTGAGATGATGACCTCCGCCCTCGAGCAGGCCGCCGACCGCCGAGCCGCCCTGCTCGCTTTCGCCGGCAACCTCGCAGATGACGACGTCGCGGCGCTCATGGACGCCTTCGGCGAGGCGACGGCGCACGAGTAACCCGATCGTGTTGCTCCTTGCGTTCGCCCTCCTCGGCACAGCCATCACCCTGGCCGTGCTCTGCCCGCGGCTGTTCGCTGCCGGGCGCTGGCATCTCTTCCACCCTCGAGCCGCACTCACCGTCTGGTTCGGGACATTCGGCGTCGGCGTCGTCACCGCATTCTCCGGCATCGCGCTCGGCATTGTCTCCGTCGAGTCGCTGCGCCACGCGATCCCGCACACGCCCGGTGTGACGGTCTCCGCAGCGGTCTGGGTGGCCGCTGGAATTGCCGGTCTCGCACTGGCCTTCGCCTTCACCTTCTCCGGGTCGCTCCAATCGCTCCGCCCCCCCTCCCACTCCCACGCCGTCGCCTACGCGCGAGAGGAGCACATCGGTTTCACGCTCGTCCGATTCCACTCGGAGACGCCCGAGGCCTATGCCGTTCCCGGCCGACGACCGGAAATCTTCGTCTCCTCGTCAATGGAACAGCTCCTCACCGCGCCACAGCTGCAGGCGGTGCTCGCACATGAGTTCGCGCATCTACGGCATCAGCACGGGTTGGCAATGCGCATCGCACAGATCAACGCGCTGTTCCTGCCGGGCATCCGCGCCAGCCGGGCGTTCGAGCGCGCAACCCGTCTGCAGATTGAGCTCGCCGCGGACGATGCCGCCGCCCGGCAGGTTGGTGCTGCGCATCTCGCGAACGCGCTCCTCGTGCTCGCGGCCGCAACGCAGGACGTCGCCATGACCCTCCGGGCGGAGCGGCTGAGCCGGAAACGGTGGCCTGCCCCGGGACGTCGACGGGTCCCGCAGGGACTGCAGGTCGCCTCCCAGCTGCGCTGACAGCAGTGAACTCGAGCCCGACGCCAAGCTTACATACGTCTACATCTTGTAGTCTTGTGCGAGTATTCGAGCGAGAGATCGAGGGGCGATGGACGCGACCAGCAAACAGGAGCTCACCGTCAACGGCATGACCTGCGGCCACTGCGCACAGACACTGACGGCAGCGCTCGGCACGCTCAGCGGAGTGACCGCCGTCGACGTCGACGTGGCCGCCGGACGAGCCGTGGTCCAAGCCGCGCACCCCCTCAGCACCGAGGTCCTCGTGGGGGCCGTCGGCGAGGCCGGCTTCGAGCTCCTGGCAGTGTACGAGCGCACCCGATGATCAGCAGCGCCGCCTCGACCGCCCCGGCCGAGGCACATGGGGAGCGCTCACCGCGGCGCACGGCGACCGCTCTCGCGATCGCAGCGATCGCCCTCGCCGCAGTAACCGTGCCCCCAATCGTTGCGACCCTCGAAGTCGGCCCATTCGCCTACGAGCAGCTCTACCTCACCTTCCCCGGCTTCGAAGTCGCCGTAGTGACCGCGCTTGGCCAGGGCCTCGGCGATCTGGCCGCGATGCTGACCTTCGGCGCCCTGCTCTATCTCTTGTTCTTCCGCGACGCTCGCGGCAAGCGGGCCAGACGGATCGAGCCATGCCTCGAGCTCACCGTGCTGCGCTTCGCCTCCGCCGCCTGGGCGATGTTGTCAGCGGGCATGGTGGTCTTCGAATCGCTCGACAGCAGCGGTATGCCCTTCACACGGCTCGCGGAGCCCGGCGCATTCGCCTTCCTCTACGAGTCGAGCGCCTTTCCCCGCGCGTGGACGGTATCTCTGATCGCGGCCACGATCGTCTCCATCAGCTGCCAGTTCGTCACCCGGTGGACCGGGCTCCTCATCCCGCTCTGGGCCACCTGTTTCGGCATCCTCGCCCCAGTGGTCGTCGGGCAGATCCTCGTCGGTCCGAACCACGATCTCGGCAGCGACGCCGGCACCTATCAGGCGCTCGTCACCGGAGCCGTCTTCGGAGTTCTCGTCATCGCCGCCCTGCGTACCATCACCGGTCGCACCCTCGAGCCGGTCATCGCCATCCGCCTCACGAGGCTCATACTCGTCGGCGTCCCCGTCATCGTCGCCTCCGACCTCCTCCTAGCATGGTTCAAACTCGCCGGGTCGAGCCTCGTCGGCTCCTCGACAGGCTGGCAGATCCTTGCACGCTGGGCCTGCTTGGCACTCCTCCTCATCGCCCTCCTGAGCTGGCGAGCTGCGCAGAGGACCAACCCATCCCGTCCGGCCGTCTGGCCGCCAGCCATCGCGACCGTGGCGATCGCCGGATGGCTCGGCATCACCGCGGCGATGACGCGCATCCCGCCGCCGCACTACTTCCAGCCCACGAGCATCTCCCAGGTGTTCCTCGGCTTCGACGTCGAAGCCCCGCCATCGCTGCTCGTCTGGTTCACTCACTGGCGGCCCAACCTACTCTTCATCATGCTCGCAATCGCCGCGGTCACCGCCTACCTCTGGGCGATCCGCGTGCTGCGCAACCGCGGTGACAAGTGGCCCGTCGGCCGCACGATCTCGTGGATCGGAGGCTGGTGCGTCATCGTCTTCATCACGAGCTCCGGCTTCGGGAAGTACTCGGCCCCCGACTTCGGCACGCACATGATTGTGCACATGAGCCTGAACATGCTCGCGCCGATCCTCCTGGTGATGGGCGGCATCATCACCCTGCTCCTACGCGCGACCCGAGCCGACCCGACGAGGCCGGCGGGGCTGCACCACTGGATCACTTGGGTGCTGCACTGGAAGGTACTCCGCTTCGTCTACAATCCGCTGTTCGTGTTCGTGCTCTTCGTCGGCTCCTACTACGGGCTCTATTTCAGCGGCATCTTCGAAGAGGCGATGCGCTTCCACTGGGCGCACCAGCTCATGAACGTCCACTTCATCATCGCCGGATACCTCTTCTACGGGCTCGTAATCGGCGTCGACCGACCCCCGCGCCCTCTGCCGCACATCGGCAAGCTCGGCTTCGTGCTCGCCGCGATGCCGTTCCACGCCTTCTTCGGCGTGATCCTCATGATGTCCACCGAGGAGTGGATAGCGCAGAACTTCTACCTTTACTTCGGGCTGCCCTGGACGGACCTCCAAGCCTCCCAGTACCTCGGCGGCGGCGTCGCCTGGGCCGGCGGCGAACTGCCACTGCTGCTCGTCATCATCGCGCTCGGCATCCAATGGTCGCGGCAGGACGCGAAAGAGGCCCGCCGCAAGGATCGGCACCTGGACTCCGGTCGTGACGAGGAGTTCGACGACTACAACAAGATGCTCGAAACCCTCGCCAAGCGGCGCCAGGCTGCAGGACCCGGGCGTCCTGCCCCACAGAGCGACGAGGAGCCCCAGCCGTGACTCTCACCACGCACGTCGTCGAGCCGCTGCAGCTCGATGTCTCAGGGATGACCTGCGCCGCCTGCGCCGGCCGCGTCGAGCGCGCCCTGAACAAGATCGAGGGCGTCACCGCGAGCGTGAACTACGCGACCGAGCGCGCCATCGTCTCCGGCCTCGGCACCGGCCGCGCGAGCGAGGCACTCGAGCAGATCCAGAAAGCCGGCTACGGCGCGCGCATCCACGATGACGCCGACGACGCCTGGTCGAAGCGCGCCACCGAGGTGCGGATTACCTCACTCCGGCGCCGACTGATCCTCGCAGCGATGCTCACGGTGCCGCTCATGGACATCACGATCGTGCTCGCTCTCGTCCCCAACTGGCGCTTCCCCGGCTGGGAATGGCTCTGCGTCGCCCTCGCCGTGCCGATCGTCACCTGGGCGGCCTGGCCGTTCCACAAGGCCACCCTCAGAAACCTCCGCCACGGCGACGTCAGCATGGACACCCTCGTCTCCCTCGGCATCGCAGCCTCCTTCGGCTGGTCAGTAGTGACGCTGCTGTTCGGCATAGAGGGGAGTGGGGGCGGGTACTGGCTTGGCATCGGCGCCACCCCCGAGGGGGCAAACGCCATCTACCTCGACGTCGCAGCCGGCATGACCACCTTCCAGCTCGCGGGCCGCTACTTCGAAACCCGCTCACGCCGCAAAGCCGGCGACGTACTCGGCGCCCTCAGCGAGCTCGCCGCCACGCACGTCCGCATCCAGCGAGACGGCATCGAGGAGATCAGGCCCGCCGCAGAACTCCGCGTCGACGACGTGTTCATCGTGCTCCCCGGCGAAACCTTCCCCGCCGACGGCGCCATCATCGCCGGCAGCGCCGACATCGACGCCAGCATGCTCACCGGCGAGCCACTCCCCGTCGGCGCAGGTCGCGGCGATACGGTGATCGGCGGCACGATCAGCACCAACGGCCGCCTCGAAGTGCGTACGAGCTCGGTCGGCGCACACACCCAGCTCGCGCAGATGGCGGCCCTCGCCGAGCAAGCCCAGGCCCGCAAAGCCCGTGTGCAGACCCTCGTCGACCGCATCACCCGCTACTTCGTACCCGGCGTGATCGTTCTCGCCATCCTCGTCACCGTCGGGTGGATGCTCGCCGGCCGCTCCTTCGAAGAGGCCTTCGGGATCGGCATCTCCACCCTCATCATCGCCTGCCCATGCGCCCTCGGGCTCGCCACCCCGACCGCGCTCATGGTCGGCATCGGTCGCGGCGCCAGCCTCGGCATCCTCGTAAAGGGGCAGGATGCGCTCGAGGCGAGCGGCACGATCACCACAGTGGTGCTCGACAAGACCGGCACGCTCACCACAGGCGAGATGACCGTGCGGAGCATCGCCACCGTCCCCGGCGTCGCCGAGCACGAGCTCCTGCGCGTCGCCGCCTCCGTGGAGCAGGGATCGGAGCACCTCATCGCCCGCGCCATCCTCGCGGCCGCGAAGCAGCAGATCACCGACCTCGACCCCGTCAGGGACTTCATTGCCCTACCCGGCCGGGGCGCCTCCGGCTCCGTCGCCGGCGACACCGTCCACATCGGCAGCCTCACCTACCTCGACGAGCAAGGCGTCTCCACCGCCGCCGCCCGCGTCTATCTCGCCGATGCCGACGCCACGGAAACGATCGTGTTCGTCTCCCAGGCGGGACGCCTGATCGGGCGCTTCGGTCTCGCCGACACCATCAAGCCGAACGCCCGTGCCGCAATCCAAGCGCTACAGCAGCAGGGCCTCGCCACGGTGCTGCTCACCGGCGACTCCCGAGCCGTCGCCGAGGAGATCGCCGGCACCCTCGGTATCGACCGCGTCTCCGCAGAAGTGCTGCCCGCAGAGAAAGCCGATGCGATCCGCGAACTCCAAGCGGCGGGGGAGCGGGTCGCCATGGTCGGCGACGGCATCAACGACGCCGTCGCCCTCGCCGCCGCCGATCTCGGCCTCGCCGTCGTCTCCGGCACCGACATCGCCCTCAAATCGGCAGACATCATCCTCGTGCGGGAAGACCTCGCCGTGATCCCCGAGGCTATCGAACTGTCGCGGCGTACCCTGCGCACCATTCGTGTGAACCTGGGCTGGGCGTTCGGATACAACCTCGCCGCGATCCCGATCGCCGCCGCCGGTTTCCTGAATCCCCTCATCGCCGCCGGTGCGATGGCGCTCTCGTCGGTGCTCGTCGTGTTCAACAGTCTCCGGCTGCAGAACTACCGCCGTAGGGCCTAGCCCGGGAGTATCCAGATGCGACCGCCCCAGTATGCGCGCTTCGACGTTGCCCCGATCTCGAAGCGTCGACTGCGCTGGGAGCTCGCGATCGTGCTCGGCCTGTCCTTCGGCTATGCGGGCGTGCAATCGATCATCACGATCCTGCGCCGCCTCAGCCAGGAGACCGCGCTCGCCTCCCAGACGGCCACCATCAACCGGCCGCTCGCCGAGCAGCCCTTCTTCGACCTCGCCTACCAGCTGCTCGGCTTCGTGGGGGAACTCGCACCCGTCGCACTCGTGGCGTATCTGCTCTGGCGCACAGCGGCCCCGCACCTTGGAAACCTCGGCCTCGGCCGGCTCCCCGGCCGCGGAGCACGGTGGTGGCTGGCAGACACCGGCTGGGGCGTCGTGCTCGCGGCCGCGATCGGGATCCCAGGGCTCGCGTTCTACCTCTTCTCGCGCATCATCGGAATCAACGCGAACGTCGTACCGACCACCCTCGACACCTACTGGTGGACGGTGCCCGTGCTGATCCTCTCCGCCCTGCGCGCAGCCCTCGGCGAGGAGCTCATCGTCGTCGCCTACTTCTTCGACCGTATGCGACGCCTCGGGGTCGGCCCGATCGCCACCATCGTCTCAAGCGCACTGCTGCGAGGCAGCTACCACCTCTACCAGGGCATCGGCGCATTCATCGGCAACGTCGTCATGGGGCTCCTCTTCGGCTGGGTCTACCACCGCTGGGGGAGGTCGTTGCCGCTCATCATCGCGCACTGGCTGCTCAACATCGTCAGCTTCGTCGGCTACCCGCTCGCGCTCATGCTCTGGCCCACCATCTTCGAAGTCGCGCCATAACAGGCCGACTACCCGTTCATGAGCAGCAGCATCGCCGCCATCCCCGCCGCCATCAGGCAGTGGCAGAGCGCGTGCAACCGATCCCCGCGAACCGTCGCCGCGCGGAAGACCCACCACAGTGCGATCGCCGCGCTTCCACCCACGAACACCACGTTGACGACATCCACCCACACCGGGGTGGTCATCGCCATCATCATCGCCCCATCAGCGGCCTCGCCCTGGCCGCCACCGTGCTCCCCACCGCCCATGTCCGCCATGAGCAGCGGCATCGCCGCGATCATCCACACCATCGCGCCCGCGAGCCAGATATGCCCGGCGAGATCCACGCGACGCGCGAGCAGCGGCGCCTTCCAGAGCCCCGGCACCAGGACGAGGGCAAGAGCGGTGAAGACCACGATCTGCGCCCAGTTCCATACCGCCGGAATCGACATCATCCAGCACATCGCGATCATCCCGGCACTCATCACCAGGTGCATGAGATGGATCGCCATCGACTCGAGCGCCGGGCCGCTCCGCGCGCCGCCCGGCGGCCGGTGCGCAATGAGGCGCACGAGGCAGTACAGCCCAGTGAACGCGAAGACGACGGTGAGGATCAGATTCCACGGGGCAGTCAGCATACCGACAAGCTTACAACTACATCATGTAGAGTACGGACCAAGGTCCGCACTCCTCACGGTTCCCCGAACCCGCGGGAGGGGAGGAGACATCCCGGGCGCCCAGCGCGGCCCAGAACCCCTGCGGCGTCCGCGAAAGGAACACTGACCATGACCGGACTCACCTTCGCCGTCGGCGGCATCCTCACCGCCACCGGCATCGTCGCCTACTTCGCGTCCGACGCGAACAGCATCACCGCGCTCATCCCCTCCGCACTCGGCACGCTCATCCTCATCGCAGCCGTCATCTCACGCGCGCCGAAAACCCGCCGGCACGCGATCCACGCCGCCCTCGCGATCGCCCTCCTCGGCATCGCCGGCACCTCGATGAACGTGATGAAGATCGGGGAACTCTTCGCCGGCACCGCCGAGCGCCCGAACGCCGTGATCGCGAGCACCGTCACCTTCGTCGTACTCCTCGTATTCCTCGCCGTCGGCATCGCCTCCTTCGTCCGCGCGCGCCGCTACCGCGCGCAGCAGCCGACGAGCGCCCCCGCCTGAGCCGCAGACGCAGCCGCAGTTCCCAGCATGTCCAGCCCCGACTCCGAGCCGCGCGGCCCGTCTGCGGTGCCGCCGTCCTGGGGCTGGGCGCGTGGCACGCAGCAACTGCGCAACGTGGAGACCGAACCGCTCGACTACCATCGCCTGCTGCGCGGCGCCTCCGCCTACCGGTGGTGGAAACCGCTCGCCCTGCTCCTGCTGTCAGGGGTTTTCTTCGGCACCCTCACCGTGGTGGTCACAGCGGTCGTCATCCCCGTGCTCCTGCTCACGGATCCCGACTATCCGGTGCAGGTCGCCGCCGGCACTGCCGCGGCGCTCGACACCCAGCGGCCCGTCTCGGTGCTCGTGAGCATGGTGTCGATCATCATCATGCTCCCGGCGGTGCTGCTCGCGATGCTCGTCCTCGGCATGCGGCCCATCGGCCGAATCTGGTCGGTCGCGGCCCGCATGCGCTGGGGGCTGCTCGGGCGACTGTTCGGCGTCTCCGTGCTCACGATCGCCGTGATGAACCTCGTCGGCATCGCCGCAGGCGCGCTCCTTGAGCCCGCCACCGACCCCGCAGTGGTTGCGAACGAGACTGCCTTCGATGCACGCGCTGCGCTGCTATCGGTGCTGCTCGTGCTGCTCCTGGTGCCGCTGCAATCCACCGCCGAAGAGGTCGTCTTCCGGGGACTCTTCATGCAGGTGCTGGGAGCCTGGCTCAGAAACCCCTGGTTCGCGATCCTAATCCCCTCGATCGGCTTCGCGTCCCTCCACATCTACGACATCTGGGGACTCCTCGCCGTCGGGCTGCTCGGAGCGGTATCCGCCTGGCTCACCTGGCGCACCGGCGGCCTCGAGGCGGCGATCGCGATCCACATCGTCAACAACTATGTCGCCTTCGGCATCATGGCATCGGGCCTCACCGGGGAAACCGCGCAGACCACAGGCGACGGCAGCGCCGGCGGACTGATCGGCCAGATCGCCGGCCTCGCGCTCTTCGCCTGGCTCACGCTGCGCGTCTTCACCCGGGGCGGGTACGGCCGGCAGCGCATCGACCTCGTCCAGTACACCGCCGAGCCGCAAGAGCGGGGCACCCGGTGAAGGCCGCCGAGCCGACGCCCGGCGAGCAGCCCGGCGCCGCACGCCCGGGCCTCACCCGTCGCGGGGTACTCGCGGTGGCAGCCGGCGGTCTCATCGCCGGCACCGTCGTCACGCTGAGCGGGTGGACACCGCTACCCAAGCCGATCCTTGCACCGAGCGGGGGCGGCACCCGCAGCCCGCTGCCGATCCCGCCGCTCGCCGAACCCGAGGTTGCCCATGACGGCACCCGCATCTTCTCCCTCACCGCGCAGACGGGGGAGAGCCGCATCCATCCGGGCGGGCCGACCCCGAGCTGGGGCTACAACGGCGCCTTCGCGGGCCCCACGCTGCGCGCCGCTGAGGGCGACCGGGTACGCATCGTCGTGCGCAACGAGCTCCCCGAGACGACCACCGTGCACTGGCATGGGATGAAGCTCCCGGCGCAATACGACGGCGGCCCGCACCAGCCCATCGCCCCCGGTGAGGAATGGGTCGCCGAGTGGGAGGTGGAGCAACCTGCCGCGACCTGCTGGTACCACCCGCACACCCACGGCACCACCGAAGCGCAGGTGGGTCGCGGCCTGATGGGTCTGTTCATCCTTCAAGACGAGCTCAGCGAGTGGAGCGGGCTCCCGGTCGACTACGGCGTCGACGACGTACCCGTCCTCGTCACCGACCGCAGCTTCAACGCGGACGGCTCTTTCGCCGAGCGCGAGCGCACCGCCTTCGGGTTGCTCGGGGACACTCTCCTCGTCAACGGCGCGCTCTCCCCGACATTTGAGGTCACCCGTCAGCTCACCCGCCTGCGTCTCCTGAACGGTTCCTCGGCGCGTACCTACCACTTCGTTGTTCAAGGGGCGTCGATGACGCTTATCGGTACGGAGGCGGGACTGCTGCCCGGCCCTGCGCCGATCAACAGCGTCACCCTCACCCCCGGGGAGCGGGCTGAAGTCCTCATCGAACTCGAACCCGGGCAGACCGCCATGCTGCAATCGGTGCCCCATTCGCTCGGGCTCCTGCAGAGCACTTCCCGCGCCGCCGGCGCCGACGACCGCTTCGACGTGCTCGAACTGCGCGCCGCAGCCAGCTTCGACGGCCCCGCCCTCGCGGTCGCCGAGCTCAGCATGCTCGCCGCCGCCCTCCCGCCGCCATTCGAGACACCAGACGTGACCCGTTCGATGGTGCTCACCAACAACCGGATCAACGGTGCCACAATGGAGATGAGCCGCGTCGACCAGGTCGTCACCCTCGGCGCGCGCGAACGCTGGGTCGTCGACAATCAGCACCACCTGCCCCACAACCTCCATATCCACAACGCGCGCTTCATGATCGTCAGCGTCGGCGGAGAACCCCCACGTGACTTCGAACGCGGCTGGAAAGACACGGTCTACGTGCCCCCGGGACGCCCCGTCGTGATCGATGTCGAGTTCGGTCGCAGCAGCGACCCCGAATGGCCCTATATGTTCCACTGCCACTGGCTCATGCATCACGACATGGGCATGATGGGGCAGTTCGTCGTGATCGACGACACCCAGGAACCGCCCACCGCGATCAGTACCCCCGCCGTGCGCGCGGCCAACACCGCAGGAGGCAAGCATGGCGCCCACTAACGACACCGCCGCACGACCGAGCGGGCACCAGCAGCTGCTCCGGGCGATCGTGCGCTGGGTGCTCATCGTGCACGCCGCGCTGCTCGTCGTCCAACCCTTCATCGCTGGCACGATGCTCGACGGCCGTAGCGCCGGCGCGCAGGCCTGGCATCTGAACATCGGCATGGCCCTGCCCGCTATCGGATTTCTGCAGATCGTGGTCACCCTCCTTGCCTGGCGACTTGCTCGCTGGCCCCAGGGCGCGTTCACGGGTTCGATCGCCGTCTGGCTGCTCGAGCTTGCCCAGTTCTTCATCGGCTATTTGGGTCTGCCGCTCGCGATACATATCCCGCTCGGCCTGCTCCTCATCGTCGCCGGCGTCGGCATGGCTTACTACTACAGCTACCGGGCCGTGCCCGATGCACAGGAGCCCGCCAGCACCCCAGCCGAGGCTCGCCCGAACTGAACCCAGAGATCAAGAGAAGAGACACACAATGGAAACCGACACTCGCCGCATCCTCATGCACGCCCTCGGAGCCGTCCTGACGGTCGGCCTGCTCGGAAGCCTCGCCGCCTGCGCCGCCACAAAACCCGAGGTCACCCCCTCCGCCGATGACGCCGCCCCCGCCGTCACGGTACGGGCCTACGACAACGCCTACGACATGGCCGAGGTTGAAGTCATCGAGGGCGAAGCGGTGCGCTGGGTGTTCGAGGGACAAAACGAGCACGATGTCGTCGCCCAAGACGCGAGCTTCGTGAGCGACCTCATGCGACAGGGCACCTTCACCCACGTCTTCAACCAGGCCGGCAGCTACGAGTACGACTGTTCCATTCACGCGGAGATGAAAGGCGTCGTCAATGTAACGGCTGACTGACCCGTGCCCAGGATCCCGCACGCAGAGCGCCTCTGCCCGACCGCTGCATCCGTCTCGAGCAGTCCTCATCCGTCCAGCCTCCCCTGTGTAGATTCGAACCATGACCACAAGCGCTGAGACACCGCTACGTCGACGACGCATCGGCTTTGCCTGGTTCTCGATCGTGGCCGGCGTCGTCGGCTGGTTCGCCTCTTTTGAGCTGCTCACCGAGTACATCAAGACTTTGCAGGAACCCGCCCACGCTCCCAACTGCAACATCTCGAAGCTCGTCACTTGCGGGCCGAACATGGACTCCTGGCAGGGTTCCCTTTTCGGGTTCTCCAATACCATCATCGGCGTCACCGCCTTCACCGTCCCGATCCTCGTTGGCGCCGCGATCCTCGCCGGGGCCCACTTCGCCCGATGGTTCTGGCGGCTCTATTGCCTCGGCCTCCTCGGAGGCATCGTCTTCATCACCTGGCTGCAGTACCAGAGTTTCTACTCTCTCGGCACCCTCTGCCCCTGGTGCATGGTCGTCTGGACGGCCATGATCCCGCTCTGGTGGATCACCCTCGCAAAGGCCGGCGCCGACGGCGACCTCCTCCCAGGCGACTCCGCCATCCGTGGGCTCAAAGGATTTGCATCCTGGGCATGGGTCGCGATCCTCCTCCACTTCGTCGTCGTGGCTGTCGTCGCACAACTCGCGGTCGATTGGCTCTTGGAGTTCCGGCTCTGATCCCTGATGGTCGTAGGCGGAACTCCCAGCCGCCCGTGGTTATCTTCACAGGCAAGGGCGCTCGCTCTGTCATACGCTGACATCATGAACTGCCCGAGTGACGGAACCACCCTGCTGATGAGCGAACGACAGAGCGTCGAAGTCGACTACTGCCCGCAGTGCCGGGGTATCTGGCTCGACCGGGGCGAGCTCGACAAGATCCTCGAGCGCATGCAGGCTGATCCCGTCGCAGAACCGGCCCAACAGTACTCCGAACCCCACCGCGAGCAGTCCCGCTACGATGACCGCGACGAACGGCGCTACGACGACCGCCGGCGCGATCCCCGCTATCGCAAGAAGAAGAGCCCCTTCGAGTTCCTCGGCGACATCTTCGAAGGCTAAGGCGCGCGCCAGTTTGGGTGAACGTTGAGCTAGTGAACTCCCCCCGCGGGGGATTCATTCAGACCAGCTAGGCAGTCAGACGCCTTCTAATTCTGGGCTCGAGAAGGCGCTCTGCTCACAACAGTTTGCTTTGGGAAGGAACTACTGAGTGGTCGCACGGTCAGTGAGCGTGAACTCCTGAAACCGTTTAGCAAACCCATACAGATACCCGACTTCTACGAACTTGTCGCCGTCCAGCACGGCAAGATCTCGGGCAAAGGCGACGAGAACCCTCAGTGACGACGGCCGAGATCGATGGAGCCGACCTCGGCACCGCCCAAGGTTGGGTTGCGAAGGCTCTCAGTCGTGACTGCTCCGCCAGGTCGACGCGGGCGAGCGGGATAGGTGGCTGGTCTACTGGAGGGGACTGCTGTGGGTTTGGATGTCAAGTAGTCACCGAAACCCACAGCAGTCCTCATTCGCAAAGACACCGACCTCGCGCTCCACAGCCACCCCATCCAACCCAAATCCTCCTATCCCCTCGCATCCCACCGAATCCCCACCGCGCCTTGATGACCCCTTCTCTCCCGAATGAACGTATGCTACATTGTGTAGTTGCAAGAACATGATTATAGTGAGGCGGTGAATCTCATGCATGGCGGCGTGATCCTGTTTCGGGGCACCGGGGCCGATGCGCTGCGCTATGTCGAGGCCGACCGTTCGCGTGCTGATGACTACTACCTGAGCGATGAGGCAGGTATCAACTACGCCGTGCTCGATGCGAGCGGCGAGACGGTGACGGTTCGGGCGCTCTCGAACGAGGAGTATGCGGGCTGGGTGGACTGGATCAACCCCGATACGGGCGAGCGGATGGGGCGGCCGCGTCTCGCCGGGCAGGATCGCCTGGGATCGCCCAGGTTCGCGGAAATGACGATCAACGGACCTAAGTCGCTCTCCATCGCCGCCGCACTGCATCCCGAGGTGTCCGAGGCGCTGGATCGTGCGCAGCAGGACGCGTTGGTGGAGATTCGACGGTGGCTCGCGCAGCATTCCGTGACTCGGGTCGGCCCGCGCGGCGCGCAGGAGGTCGTGCCGGTGGAGCACATGCAGGTCGTCGGGATTACGCATCGCACGTCTCGTGCGGGTGACCCGCACCGGCACATTCATATGCAGATCGGGACTCGCGCATGGGCTGCTGGGAAGTGGCGTGCGCTCGATACCGCCGCGATCTTCCGACAGCAGGGCGCGATCCGCGCTCTGGGCACCGCTGTGATCGCCGCGCACCCCGAGCTTGCGGAGGTGCTGGATCGGCACGGCCTTACCCTCGACCCGGTTACCGGCGAGGTAGTCGAGCTACAGCCGTTCAATGTGCTGATGAGCAAGCGCGGAGAGCAGGTGCGCCGGAACCTCGAATGCCTCGAAGCCGAATGGGAAGCCGCGCACCCCGGCGAGTCGATGGGGCCGGTCGTGTCCACCAGGCTCACCGCGCAGGCGTGGGCGCATGAGCGGCCCGCGAAGAAGCCGACGACGTTGCGGGAAGAAGCCGCGTGGCTGAGCGAGCTGCGCGACGCCGGCTACGACCCCGGGACGTTGCGCCGGCCTCAACCGAGCGCGCCGGTGTCGCTTGATGAGTTGTCGGTGCAGCAGCTCGCGTCGCGCACGCTCGACCGTTGCGCCGCCGCTGCATCCGCGTGGACGAGGCACACGGTGCAGGAGCATGCGACGCGCATCATCACCGAGGCCGGGGTGCGCGCAACCGGCCAAGAGTTGCGCGACCTCATCACCGTTGCAACGCGGCTTGCGCTTGAAGACTGCTTCTCCGTGCTCTCACCCGGAGCTGCAACCCCGGAGCATGTCGCGCACCTCACCAGCCTGCGAGTCGTGCAGGCCGAAACGGAGCTACGCGACCTCATCGCCGAGCTGGTGCCGAAACACGAACCGCGATACCCGGATGTGCAGGCGGGCGACCTCGATGCCGGGCAACAGCAGGCCGCCGCTGCCGTCGCATCTGCCGATCCGCTCGTGATCGTGGAGGGCGCAGCCGGGGCGGGTAAGACCACGATGCTGGGTGTTGCAATCGAGGCCGCGGCGCAACACGGTCGGGCGTCACTGGTGGTTGCGCCGACGTTGCGCGCCGCGCTCGTTGCGCACGAAGAACTCGGCGTGCCGACCGCGAGCGTTGCCGCGCTCGTTCACGCCCACGGCTGGCGCTGGAACGACGACGGTGTGTGGTCGCGCCTCGCGCCGGGCGACACCGACCCCGAGACAGGCCGCGCTTATCGTGGCCCGTCCGAGAGCGCGCGGCTCGTGCGGGGTGAGCGGGTGATCGTGGACGAGGCCGGGATGCTCGACCAAGACACCGCCATAGCCCTGCTCACGGTCTGCACCGAAGCGGGCGCGACCGTCGCGCTGGTTGGAGATCGGGCGCAGCTCGCAGCCGTCGGGCGGGGTGGCGTGCTCGACATGGCGGTGCAGCTCAGGGACCGGACGGTCGACATGGCCGAGGTACACCGCTTCACCGACCCCGCATACGCTGACCTCACCTTGCAGATGCGCGACGGCAGGAACCCCGGTCAAGTGTTCGACCGACTCGCATCTCTTGGACTGGTGCGCATCCACGCGAGCAGCGACGAGCTACGCGACCACATCGCCAAGGCGCGGCAAGACGGCGATGCCGTCACCGTCACCTCGAACGAGGAAGCGCGCGCCGTGAACTCGAGTATCCGCGATGAGCGCGTGAGACGCGGCGAGGTCGACGACCACCGCACCGTGTACGGCAGCGATGGCCTCCCCATCGGCGCAGGCGACCTCATCCAAACCCGCAAGAACCGCACTGAACTTGGCGTGGCGAATCGGCAGCACTGGATCGTGCAGCACGTTGCAGATGACGGCACACTGAGCGTCCTCGAAGCTGCGAGCGGTCGGAAGCGACAGCGTACCGTCCACCTCCCCGCCGGCTATGTGGCTGAACACGCCCACTTGTCGTATGTAGCAACCTCCTACGGCGTGCAGGGCGCAACCGTCGAGGGGTCGCACACGCTCCTCACCGAATCGACCAGTGCCGCGAGTGTCTACGTCGGCATGACCAGGGGCCGGAACGAGAACCTGCTGCACGTCGTGGCTGAAAACCATGCCGAGGCCAGGGCGCAGTTCGTCGCCGCTATGGAACGCGACCGCGCCGACCACGGCCTCAACGACGCGACCGAGCGCGCAATAGAGGCGGTGCGCGGCCTCGTGAGCGACGGCCCCGTGAAGCTAGTCAATGACGAGGTTGCCCGTCTCGTGCACGAGGCCGAGCGCAGCGAACGAACAGCAGTGATGTGGGAGCAGATCGCGGAACGGCTCGACCAGCAGCGTGCCACGCATCGAGCGGAGGATGTGCAAAGCACCGAGACGATCCGCGCCGTCGAGATTCGCGCGGCCAAGGCCCGCGCCGAGGTCGTCGCGGAGTTGGTGCCGCAGGCGGTCGAGGACGGCGTGACCTACCTCACCGCAAATACCAACGAGAGCGCCGCATCAGATCGGCGCGTAACGGTTGGCAGGTTCGGGCGACGCAAGGCACGGCAAGAGCACCATGCCGCGACCGAGCACACCCGAACGGCACGCAAGCGGGCGCGTGACGCCTGGGGCAGTCTCCCGCTCCAGGCCGATGCGCTTAGTGAGTGGGCGGTGACGGCCGCCGAGCGTCGAGCTGAGGACGACCCGCGCGTGCTCGACGCCGCCCGTGGCCTCGCTGCTGCACAGGCGAAACACGCGGGACTCAAAGACCGGCATGACCGTGAACGCATCGCGCTACTCGCGCAAGAGTTGGGAGCCGACCGAGTGCGCCGTGACCCGATACGAGTACGGTTCATCCGCCCCGAGCGCGAAGCCCGCGACGCTCACTCACGGGCGACGGAGGCTCGCCGCGAAGCTCAGGAACTGGGTGCCCTGCCGCCCGAGGAAGCCGCCACACTAATCGAAGCAAAGCAGGCAGCAGCCGAGCAGAGCGCCTCCGAGCGCGCGCGACGACTGCGTGAGCACCTCGAGCGCACGAGCACCCAGCCGGAGCCGAGAAGAGGCGGTCCAAGCCTGGGGTTCTAGCTGATCCGAGCACGGTCCGAGTGGTCGCGTGCCCTGCTGTGAGAATAGACAGCATGGGCGTTCAGAGAGTGGCGCCAAACTTGACCGTTACTGACCTGCCCACAGCAGTTGCGGAGCACCAGGCGCGTTAGATGCTCGTGCGGAGGCACAGGTTTCGTCGGGGAGCGGGCGGGTCATTAGTTAGCAGGCCAGCGGAGTCGCCTGCGATACTAAATGGATGGCCTTTAAGAGCACTAAGCCGGAGTACTCGAAGAAACGTGTTCAAAAAGCGGGGCTGACGGCACTCGATAGAACTGCTTCGTTCACAGAGCAGGCAGAGGCGATCCAAGTTTTGAATAATTGGCGCGCGGCTCACGCGGTTCCGTTACGTTGGATTGCTCAGAATGTCCGAAATGCGGCGCATAAGGTCAATCAGAAAAGTATTGTTGCTCGTCGGCTTAAGCGCATGAGGTCGGTGCTGCATAAGCTTGAACGCTATCCAAAGATGAACGCGGCCAGAATTCAGGACTACGGAGGCGTTCGGGCGATTATGTCCAGCGTTTCGGAAGTAAATGAGGTTGCGAAACGATTGAGAACGTCTCGGCAACGGCATGCGCTCGTCCGTGAAACTAATTACATTGAGACCCCTGACACAGATGGATACCGGGGTATTCACTTGATCTTTGCGTTTGAATCGAGCAATTACCCTCACCACTCAGGATTGGCTGTTGAAGCTCAGATTCGGACGGAGATACAACACGCCTGGGCAACCGCCGTGGAGACGATGGGATATGTAACTCGACAGCCGCTCAAGTCTGACATGGGAGATCCGGAGATTCTTGAGTTCTTCAGGGAACTGTCTAGCGAGTTCGCACTTTTCGAGGACAGCCCCTTGGTGCCAGGAACCATTCCAAACCGAGAAGAACGCATCGCGAGAATTCGTGAGCTTGAGTCGAAGCATTCTGTGGAGAGTCGACTATCTGTCTATGCGGTCATTAATGCGGGCCGCGAAAGATATATGGCAGGTGCCGCCTACGCGCTTCTTGCGATTGAGGGCGATACTCTCCGCATAACCCGCTTCTTGTCATTGGAGAAGGCTGAAGCTGCATATGCAGAGGCCGAGAAAGATCAATCTGTGGATGTTGTTCTAGTTTCCGCTGATGATATGGAAAGCCTTGAAAAGGCATACCCAAACTACTTCGCCGATACCGAGATGTTCCGGGGTCTTTTGGACGAGGTGCTAAGCGACTGAGCAATCTAGATCGTACAGAGACACCTCTGCCTGACATGCAGTGATGAGTTGTCTTTGATGCGTTCCGAAGGAAGTAGTATTTCATGTGATGGCTCAGATGGAACGACGGGATGTCTCCAGGTACTACTACTACCTAGATGAGCCGGGCGGTGCTTCCAAGAAACACTGGATTGAAGACCCGAACGATGGAAGTAAGTGGCTCTTTAAATCTGTTCGGATCCATAAAAATGGGCACCGCACCACTTCAGATCTTTCCGAGGTGGCCGCGTACCGAGTGGCAAATGTTATCGGTATTCCAGCCGCCGAGTACGCGCTTGCGGTGCGGGACGGCGAGGAAGGTTGTATCTCTCGCGATATCGGGCTGCCTGGATATGAACTTGATGAGGGATGGAAGTGGATCAGAAGTCACCATGCTTCGCTGATTCCTTCTGTGGTGCGAGGGACAGATGATCCTCCGGTACGACAGCCGTCCGGCTATAGCTACGAGAACCTGCGAGCATGTTTGACCGGGCTGAAGTCCCCGCCTGGGTTCGAGACTGTGCCAGATGGGTACACCCTCTTCTGTGGGTACTTGCTGCTTGATGCGTTGGTCGCGAATACTGATCGGCATGAAGCCAATTGGGGCGTGATGCGAGCGCCGACGGGAAGCGATCGGAGGGATCTACTCGCTCCAACTTTTGACCATGGTGCGGGGCTCGGTTATCAGTTACTTGACTCGAAGAAGCAGGAATTGTTGGAGATCCGTGAGGACCTCTCCGCCTGGTGTGATCGAGGGAAAGCAATGCGTTTCGCAAAGACGGTAGGGGGTAACACACTGACCCTGGTAGACTACTTCGTTCAGGCTTCGCGACTTGCCGATCATGCGACGGTGGGCCACTGGATTGACAACGTACGATCAGAACTAACGGCAGACGAGCTTGAGAGGCTCCTGCCTCCTGTGGCGGGAATGTCGGAGGTATCGACTAAGTTCGCCATTGAAGTCATCGCAGAGAACGTCAGGAGGGTGCTAGATGGTATTCGATAGCGTATCCATACTCCCAGCCGCATCCACAGCTCAGCAGCTGATTGTGACGTGGCAGAACCCGGAACTGCGTGCGATCTATCCTGTGGGGGTCCTTGCGAAGGATGAAGGGCAGTTTTCCTTCGCCTATCTACGGAAGGCTTCCGATGCGCAGGGGTTCAGGCCCTTTGCGGGGTTCGACAACATGCAAAAGATCTATAGGTCGGATCGTCTCTTTGATTTCTTTGAGTCGCGAGTGCTGTCTGCAAAGCGTCCGGACTTCGCAGAGTATGTGACGAAGTTGGATCTCGATATTGACCACGCGACTCCGTGGGAGTTGCTGGTTAAGAGTACAGGCAAGACCAAGGGCGACACGGTCCAACTCTTTCCTGTTCCGCGGCAGCACGGAGATGAGTTGAGGCTTCCGCTACTCATTGCAGGCACACGTCACTTAATGTCCAAAAAGGTGTCTTACTTAGAGCAAGAGGACGGCAAGTACACACCTGAGGAACTTGAAGAACTCCTGTCGGGCCTTTTGTCTGGGGAGGAGCTTGAGATCGTTCGTGAACATGACAATGCGACTAGCAATGTCGCCCGACTCACTCTTCAGTCCTCACGTCGGCCAATTGGTTACCTGCCGGAATGGATTGCTGAGGAAGTTGATACTCTCATCGATCAAGGGCAGGTAAAGCTCTTTGTGAAGCGGGTGAACCCTCCGGAGATGGGTTGGCATTTGCGCGTGCTCGCGGACTTGGTTATCTCTTCGGCTGACGGGCCGATGTTCGCATCGGACGACTGGTCGTTAGCTGACCAGTAGCAGTTGTGCGTTGGAGTTAGGGAAACGCAGACTTTAAGGGCTCTGCTCGGTTGATGTTGAGATGCCGATGGATCGTGCCATATTTGTGCCATAAATCCCGTGAGAAGCAACTGAAACTCACTGACACTCACCGACGGGAACCGCGTTTTTCTGCCGATCCACCTATATATAAGGTGTGGAAAAACCCCTGATCAATCTGAAAATCGAAAGGTCACCGGATCGATGCCGGTCGGAGCCACGTAGCGGAGATTACACCGCTACTGAACCCTCAAGAGGCTTCTACTCTTGGGGGTTCGCTTGTTTTTCCCTGGTCAGACTGGGTTTCTGAGGGGCTCAGTCGCCACTCTGCCCGGCTCCTATCGTCATCCTGCGCGCAGTCGCAGGATCCATTTCGGGGGTTAGAGACCGAGCCCGCGGTGACCTTGGGCCATATTTGGGCCATTACGGCGGCCCGAGTTGGGGGTTACCGGCCAAAACGTGTGGATGGCGTTGGGCGTGTCATCCTCTGCCTGCCCAGCCGCTTCGGAGCCAGAGCCCTTCGCTGACCTCGAGGCCGG
>NZ_CAJVAP010000033.1 GCF_910593785.1 Leucobacter soli
CGGCACGGCCGCCCCGCCCTCACCTCCCACTGAAGCCAAGGGAACAGCGAACCATGTCGAACACGTCCAGCATCGAACTCGAGATCGGCGGGATGACCTGCGCCTCGTGCGCGAACCGCGTCGAGAAACGGCTGAACCGCCTCGACGGCGTCGAGGCGTCCGTCAACTACGCCACCGAGAAGGCGCGGGTCACCGTGCCGGCGGGCTTCGACCCGCAGACGCTGATCGAGGAGGTCGAGCAGACGGGCTACACGGCCGCGCTGCCGGCGCCCCGGCATCCGGATCCGGGCCCGGCCCGGGATAGCGCAGGATCCTCAGGCGCCGCGGCGCCCGGGCAGGCCTCGGGCGCAGACACCGATGCCGCGCCGGCCGATCCCGAGCTGCACGCGCTCCGCCAGCGCCTGGTCGGCTCGATCTGGCTCTCGGTGCCTGTCATCGCGATGGCGATGATCCCGGTGCTGCAGTTCGACTACTGGCAGTGGCTCTCGCTGACGCTCACCGCGCCCGTCGTCGTCTGGGCCGGCTGGCCCTTCCACCGGGCCGCCTGGCTCAACCTGAAGCACGGCGCCGCCACGATGGACACCCTCGTCTCGGTCGGCACGATCGCCGCGTTCCTGTGGTCGCTCTACGCCCTCTTCTTCGGCCACGCCGGCATGCCGGGCATGACCCACGGCTTCGAGTTCGCGGTGCGGCCGAGCGACGGCGCGGGGAACATCTACCTCGAGACCGCAGCCGGCGTCACCATGTTCCTGCTCGCCGGGCGCTACTTCGAGAAGCGCTCGAAGCGGCGGGCCGGGGCAGCGCTGCGCGCGCTTCTCGATGTCGGGGCGAAGGACGTGGAGATCGTGCAGCGCGCGTCGGCGGAGACGTCGGCCCCCGTCACCGGTTTGCCGCCGGCGGGGGAGCGCGTCCCCGTCGAGGACCTCGTCGTCGGCGATCTCTTCGTCGTGCGTCCGGGAGAGAAGGTCGCGACCGACGGCACGGTCGTCGAAGGGATGAGCGCGATCGACGCCTCGATGATCACGGGCGAGTCCGTACCCGTCGAGGCGGGTCCCGGTGACGCCGTCGTCGGAGGCACGGTCTCGACGAGCGGTCGGCTGATCGTGCGCGCGACCCGCGTCGGAGCCGACACGCAGCTCGCGCAGATGGCGCGGATGGTTGAGGAGGCGCAGTCGGGCAAGGCCGAGGTGCAGCGCCTCGCGGATCGCATCTCGGGCGTGTTCGTACCGATCGTCATCGTGATCGCGCTGGCGACGCTCGCGGCCTGGCTGCTGCTCGGCAACCCGGCGGCGAGCGCCTTCACCGCGGCCGTCGCCGTGCTGATCATCGCCTGCCCCTGCGCGCTCGGGCTCGCCACACCGACCGCGCTGCTCGTCGGCACGGGCCGCGGCGCCCAGCTCGGGATCCTGATCAAGGGACCCGAGATCCTCGAGTCCGCCCGGCGCGTCGACACCGTCGTGCTCGACAAGACCGGCACCGTGACCACCGGGAAGATGGCGCTCACCGATGTCGTCGTGGCCGAAGGCCAGGATCGCACCGAGCTGCTGCGCCTCGTCGGCGCCCTCGAGCACGCCTCCGAGCACCCGATCGCGCAGGCCATCGCTGCCGGCATGACGGCCGAGCTCGGGATCGCGGTGTCGGAGCTGCCGAGCGTCGAGTCGTTCCGGAGCACCGCCGGCATGGGCGTCGCCGGCCTCGTCGGTTCCGGCGCTGAAGCCGCTGCCGTCTCCGCCGCCGGCGTCACCGTGCTGGTCGGGCGCCGATCCCTGCTCGACGACTGGAGCATCGCCGAGGACGCCGGCATGCTCGCCGAGCAGGCCCGGCTCGAGTCCGAGGGCCGGACCGCCGTGCTCGCCGCCTGGGACGGGAAGATCCGCGGCGTCATCGCCGTCGCCGACTCGGTGAAGCCGACGAGCGCCGAGGCGATCCGGCAGTTCAGGGAGCTCGGCCTCGATCCCGTGCTGCTCACCGGCGACAACCGCGCCGTCGCCGAGCAGGTGGCCGCCGAGGTGGGCATCGCGCGGGTGGTGGCGGAGGTGCTGCCCGGCGAGAAGGTCGATGCGATCACGGGGCTGCAGGCCGAGGGTCGGGTCGTCGCGATGGTCGGCGACGGTGTGAACGACGCGCCGGCGCTCGCGCAGGCCGACCTGGGCCTCGCCATGGGCACGGGCACGGATGCGGCGATCGAGGCGGCCGACATCACGCTGGTGCGAGGCGACCTGCGCAGCGCCGGGGATGCGCTCCGACTCTCCCGCCGCACGCTCGGCACGATCAAGGGGAATCTCTTCTGGGCCTTCGCCTACAACGTCGCGTCGATCCCGCTCGCGGCGCTCGGGCTGCTCAACCCGATGATCGCGGGGGCGGCGATGGCGTTCTCGAGCGTGTTCGTGGTCGGCAACAGCCTGCTGCTGCGCCGGTTCCGGTCGCACGCCGGATGACCGGCCCGCCCGAAGGGGCACGGCGCCGAAGCGCATGTCGGAGGATCGCGCGACAATAGGGAGCACCACGAAAGGGGAACGTCATGGACATGGCAGGATCGGGCGCCATCGTCACCGGAGGCGCGAGCGGACTCGGCTGGGAGACGGCACGGACCCTGGCCGCTGCGGGCGCCCATGTGACCATCGTGGATCTGCCGAGCTCCCCGGGCACCGAGCGCGCCGCGGAGATCGGCGGGTCGTTCGCCCCGGCCGACGTCACCGACCCCACGCACGTGGCCGAGGCCGTCGTTCAGGGCGCGGCGTCCGCGCCGCTGCGCATCGTCGTCAACTGCGCCGGGGTGGCGACGCCGGCGAAGGTGCTGGATCGCGAGGGCGACCCCGCAGCCGGCCTCGAGACGTTCGCACGCGTCCTGCACATCAACCTGCTCGGCACCTACCACGTGGTCGCCCATGCGGCCGCGGCGATGGCGAGGACCGAGCCGACCGCGAGCGGTGGACGCGGTGTGATCGTGAACACCGCCAGCGTCGCGGCCTTCGACGGCCAGATCGGGCAGCCCGCCTATGCGGCTTCGAAGGGCGGCGTGCACGCCATGACGCTGCCGCTCGCCCGTGAGCTCGCACGGCACGCGATCCGCGTCTGCACAATCGCGCCCGGCATCATGGAGACCCCGATGATGCAGGGCCTCCCGCAGGCCGCGCAGGATTCGCTCGGTCAGCAGGTCCCCTACCCCGCCCGTCTCGGCCGCCCGTCCGAGTACGCCGCGCTCGTGGCGAGCATCGTCGAGAACGACTACCTGAACGGCGAGACGATCCGGCTCGACGGCGCGATCCGCATGGCCCCGCGCTGAGCCCGGCCGCCTGTCGGCCCGTGGCTCGCGCTGCGCTATCCGCATCCCAGCCCCTCTCCATCCCAGCCCCATCCGCCGCATCCCAGCCCCCATCCGAACTCCGAGCACGCACCGACCACCGCACGACAAGGCGACCATGACCGACCCAGAGCACCCCGAGGCCTGCGACCCCGCGTTCAGTCCGGGGCATCCGTCGCGACCCGGAGGCAAGGACGGACGCGGGGAGGGGCACGGACGCGGAAGCGGGGACGGGCACGGGCACGCGCACGCGCACGGCCTCTCCGGCGCCTCGGACACCGCCGGTTCCGCTGGAGGCCCGGGCACCGCGACCGGGCGGCACCGCAGGCGGCTGCTCCTCGTCCTCGTGATCACGCTCGCGGTGGTCGGCGTGCAGCTCGTCGGCGCGCTGGTGTCGGGCTCCCTCGCGCTGCTCGCCGATGCCGGCCACATGCTCACCGACGCCACCGGGGTAGGCATCGCCCTCGTCGCCAGCCTGATCGCCGGCCTGCCGGCGACGAGCCGGCGCACCTACGGCTACCTGCGGGTCGAGGTGCTCGCCGCCCTCGCCAACGGCATCGTGCTCGGCGTGATCGCCGTGGTCATCTTCGTCGAGGCCGTCGCGCGCTTCGGCAGCGAGGTCGAGATCCAGTCCGAGGTCATGCTCATCGCTGCGGTGATCGGTGCGATCGCGAACCTCGTCTCGCTGCTCATCCTGCAGTCGGGCCAGAAGGAGAGCCTGAACGTGCGCGGCGCCTACCTCGAAGTGCTCGGCGACCTGCTCGGCTCTATCGCGGTGATCGTGGCCGGCGTCGTGATCCTCCTCACCGGCTGGAACTGGGTCGACCAGATCGCCTCGATCCTGATCGCGCTGATGATCGCGCCGCGCGCCTTCAGCCTGTTGCGCGAGGTGGTCGACGTGCTGCTCGAGGCGACGCCGCGAGGCTTCGACCTCGACGCGGCCAGGCGGCACATGCTCGCCGTGCCCGGCGTGACCGAGGTTCACGACGTGCACGCCTGGGTGCTGACCTCGGGAGTGCCGACGTTCTCGGCGCACGTGACCGTCGCCGACGAGACCTGGAACGAACGCGGATACCACGCGATCCTCGACGAGATGAAGGCCTGCCTGCGCGGCCACTTCGACGTGGAGCACACCACGCTGCAACTCGAGCCGGAAGGGCACCGCAGACTGCAGCCCCACAGCCATCCGTGAGGAGTGTGCTCCTCCCCCGCCCCCGCGAATCGCGGGAACCGACCTCGCCAGTTGTTTTGTATTATTCAAAATAAGGCTAGAATGGAGCCATGACCGCACTCGCCGCGCAGGCCACCGCGCACACCCCTGAGCACTGGGGCGAGACCCTGCGCGCTCACGGGATGCGCGTGACCTCGGGCCGAGTCGCCGCCCTCGGCTACCTCCAGATGCACCCGCACAGCTCGGTCGCCGACATCCACGGAGCGCTGGCCGGCGAACTCCCGTCGCTTTCGCAGCAGTCGGCGCACAACATCGCGAACGATCTCACCGAATGCGGCATCCTGCGCCGCATCGACCTGCCGGACTCCGGCAGCGCCCGCTACGAGATGAAGCGCGGCGACAACCATCACCACGTGCAGTGCGTCGTCTGCCAGCGCATCGAGGACATCGACTGCATCGTGGGCGAGGCCCCCTGCCTCCGCCCCGAGCACACGCACGGCATGCGGCTCCTCGAGGCCGCGATCACCTTCCGCGGCGTGTGCGCCGACTGCGAGTCGCGCCTCGAGCCCGCGGCAGCCGGCGGAGCGCCGGCGGCCTGAACCGACGCCCGCGCATCAGGAGCCGCGCGCCCGCATCCGAAGACCCACCGAACCTCATCAACCCTCTACGAAAGGAACAGGCCTTGTCCGAAGACATGAAGTGCCCGGTCGACCACGGCAGCGGCAAGGGGCCGACCCCCACCTCCGGCCATGCCGCGCCGACGAAGGGCGCGACCGGCAACAGCGACTGGTGGCCGGACCGCCTCAACCTCAAGATCCTCGCGAAGAACCCCGACGTCGCGAACCCGCAGGGCGCCGACTTCGACTACGCGGCCGCGTTCGAGGCGCTCGACCTCGCCGAGGTGAAGCAGGACATCGCGCACGTCCTCACCGACTCGCAGCCCTGGTGGCCCGCCGACTTCGGCAACTACGGCCCCCTCATGATCCGCATGGCCTGGCACTCGGCGGGCACGTACCGCGTGTTCGATGGCCGCGGCGGCGGCGGCACCGGCCAGCAGCGCTTCGCCCCCCTCAACTCGTGGCCCGACAACGTCGGCCTCGACAAGGCCCGCCGCCTGCTGTGGCCGGTCAAGAAGAAGTACGGCAAATCGCTCTCGTGGGGCGACCTCATGATCCTCGCCGGCAACGTCGCCCACGAGCAGATGGGCATGCCTACCTTCGGCTTCGGCGGCGGGCGCCCCGAGGCGTGGGAGCCGGACGACGACGTGTACTGGGGCAGCGAGAACAGCTGGCTCGGCGATGAGGACCGCCTGGGCGAGGACGGCGCGCAGGAGCTCGCGAAGCCCCTGGGCGCGACCATGATGGGGCTAATCTACGTGAACCCCGAGGGTCCCCGCGCGAGCGGCGATCCCCTCGCCGCGGCGCTGCAGATCCGCGAGACCTTCAAGCGCATGGCCATGGACGACGAAGAGACCCTCGCACTCATCGCCGGCGGCCACACCTTCGGCAAGACCCACGGCGCCGCCCCCGAGGACGATCACGTCGGCGACTCCCCCGAGGGTGCGCCGATGGAGCAGATGGGCCTCGGCTGGAAGAGCAGCTACGGCGACGGCCACGGCAACGACACCATCGGCTCGGGCCTCGAAGTCACTTGGACCTACCACCCGACCCGCTGGGACAACGAGTTCTTCCACATCCTCTTCGCCTACGAGTGGGAGCGCGTGACGGGCGAGGGCGGTCACGACCACTGGCGCCCGAAGGACGGCGCGGGCAGCGACATGGTGCCGATGGCCCAGGGCAGCGGTCGCCGCGAACCGCGCATGCTCACGACGGACATCGCGCTGCGCGAGGATCCGATCTACCGCGAGATCGCGCTCCGGTTCAAGGACGACCAGCAGGCCTTCACCGAGGCCTACCGCCGCGCATGGTTCAAGCTGACCCACCGCGACCTCGGCCCGAAGTCGCGCTACCTCGGCCCCGAGGTGCCGGCAGAGGATCTGATCTGGCAGGATCCGATCCCCGCCCGTGACTACGAGCTGATCGACGCGGCCGACGTCGCGGCGCTCGAGCAGAAGATCGCCGATAGCGGCCTGACCGTGAGCGAGCTCGTCTCGACCGGGTGGGCGGCGGCGGCCTCGTTCCGCGGCAGCGACAAGCGCGGCGGTGCGAACGGCGGGCGCCTGCGCCTCGAGCCGCAGCGGAGCTGGGAGGTCAACCGGCCCGAGCAGCTCGCCCGGGTGCTGGGCGTGCTCGAAGGCATCAAGGCCGAGTTCGACGCGGCGAACACGGAGTCGGGCAAGAAGGTCTCGATCGCCGACCTCACCGTGCTCGCCGGCAACGTCGGTGTGAAGCAGGCCGCGAGTGCCGCGGGCCGTGCGGTGGAGATCCCGTTCTCGCCGGGCCGCACCGATGCCACGCAGGAGCAGACCGACGTCGAGCAGTTCGACTACCTGAACCCGGCGGCCGACGGCTTCCGCAACTACGAGAGCGCGCGCGGCCTCGGCCGGCCCGCCGAGCACCTGCTGCTCGACCGCGCGAACCTGCTGACCCTGTCGGCGCCCGAGCTGACGGTGCTCGTCGGCGGCATGCGCGTGCTCGGCACGAACTGGGACGGTTCGGACCACGGCGTGCTCACCGACCGCCCGGGCGAGCTCACGAACGACTTCTTCGTGAACCTGCTCGACCTGAACACCCGGTGGCGCGCCGTTGACGCCGAGTCCCGCACCTTCGAGGGGATCGACGAGGCGACGGGCGAGCGCAAGTGGACCGGCTCTCGCGCCGACCTCGTGTTCGGCTCGAACAGCGAGCTGCGCGCCGTCGCGGAAGTCTACGCCAGCGATGACGCCGCCGATCAGTTCGTCGCCGACTTCGTGAAGGCGTGGGTCAAGGTCGCGAACCTCGACCGCTTCGAACTGAAGAAGTAGGTCGCCGCGCCGAGCGAGTCGGCACCGCGAACGGGGGCGCCCCGGCCATCATGGTCGGGGCGCCCCCGTTCGTCGTCCGGGCGTCGCCGTTCGTTCTCCGGGCGTCGCCGGCTCATTCCTGCCGACGACGCTGTACGAGATCGTCGACACTGTATGTTTTCGCGGCACGAAGTCGTGCAGCGTCGACGATCTCGTACAGTCCGGAGCCCGAGGCGGGCGGGGCAGGGCAGGACTGCCGAGGTCGCCGGGACGGCAAGGGAACGGCTGCACCGGCGGGGGCCGTACCGGCAGCGGCGGCTCGGCCCGCGAGGGCAGCAGCCGCGCCGGCGGGGGCCGGCAGCGGCGACGGGCAGACCGCTCAGTCGAGCAGCAGCGCCGGCTCCTCGAGCACCGAGGCCACGTCGGCGACGAAGCGCGAGATCACGTCGCCGTCGACGATGCGGTGGTCGAAGGATCCGCCGACCGTGGTCACCATGCGCGGCCGAACCTCGCCGTCGACGACCCACGGCTTCTCCTTGATCGTGCCCATCGCCATGATGGCGCACTCCCCCGGGTTCAGGATCGGCGTGCCGAAGTCCATGCCGAAGACGCCGATGTTCGTGATCGTGATCGTGCCGTTCGCCATCTCGGCGGGCTGCGTGCGGCCGTCGCGGGCGGTGATCGTCAGCTGCTCGATCGCCTGGGCGAGCTGCAGCAGGGTGAGCTCCTGCGCGTCCTTGATGTTCGGCACCACGAGCCCGCGGGGGGTCGCGGCGGCGATACCGAGGTTCACGAAGTTGTGGCGGATGATCTCGGTCTCGGTGAAGGTCGAGTTGATCTCGGGATTGCGGCGGATCGCCCACAGCATCGCCTTCGCGAAGATGAGCAGCGGCGAGACCTTGGTGCCGGCGAACTCGCTCGAGCTTTTGAGACGCTTCACGAACTCCATGGTGCGCGTCGCGTCGACGTCAGTAAAGACGCCGACGTGCGGCGCCTCGTTCGAGCTCGTCGCCATGGCTTGAGCAATGTGCTTGCGCACACCCTTGAGCGGGATCCGCTCCTCGCGCACGCTCTGCGGCTCGGGCGTCGTGATGTTGCGGAAGAGGCTGGCCTGCGAGGCGTGGCGCACCACGTCGTCGCGCAGGATCTCACCGGCGATGCCCGTGCCGGTCACCGCGGTGAGGTCGACACCGAGATCCTTGGCGAGCTTGCGGATCGGCGGCTTCGCGATCACCGGGTTCGCGTCGGCGACCGGGAGCGACGAGTGCCGTCCGGCTGCGCCTGCGAGCAACGGCTCGCCGCCCCGGCGGCGGCGCGACGTCGCGGACCCGGCGGTCCCGTAGCCGACGAGCACGGCGCCGCCGCCCTCGCCGTTGCCCTCATGCTCGACGCTGCCGGCCGCATCGGCCACGGCGTCGCGGGTCTCGTCCGTGTCGCCCGCGGGCGCGGCCTCCTCCGCGACCGGCTCGGGGGACGAGCCCTCGGTCCGCACGCGCAGGATCGGATTCCCCACCGGCACGGTCTGCCCGACCTCGGCCAGCAGCTCCGTCACGACGCCGATGAACGGGGAGGGCAGCTCGACGAGCGACTTCGCCGTCTCGATCTCGCAGATCACCTGGTTCAACTCGACGGGGTCGCCCGGGGCGACGTGCCAGGTCACGATCTCGGCCTCGGTCAGCCCCTCGCCCACGTCGGGGAGGGGGAAGGTCATTTCGCTCATGGCAACTCCTTCAGCGGGGAATCCTAGTAGTGCATGGTGCGGTCGACGGCTTCGAGCACGCGATCGGCGTCGGGCAGATAGAGCGACTCGATCGCGGCCACCGGGAACGGCACGTCGTAGCCCGAGACGCGCAGCACTGGGGCCTGCAGCGAATAGAACGCCTGCTCGGCGACCGTCGCGGCGATCTCACTGCCGACGCTCGCATTGCCGGGCGCCTCCTGCGCGACGACGAGGCGCCCCGTCTTGCGCACGGAGGCGAGCAGCGGCTCGTAGTCGATCGGCGAGATGGTGCGCAGGTCGACGACCTCGAGGCTCGTGCCCTCGGCCTGCGCGATCTCGGCCGCCTGCAGCAGCGTGGTGGTCATCGCACCGAAGCCGACGACCGTGCAGTCGGTGCCGGTGCGCGCAATGCGGGTGCGATGCAGTTCCGCCGAGGGCGCGGCGGGATCCACCTCGCCCTTCTGCCAGTACTTCGACTTGGGCTCGAAGAACAGCACCGGATCGGGGGAGGCGATGGCCTGCTGCATCATCCAGTAGGCGTCGTTCGGCGTCGAGGGCGACACGACCCGCAGGCCGGGGGTGTGGGCGAAGTAGGCCTCCGGGCTCTCCTCGTGGTGCTCGATCGAGTTGATGTGCCCGCCGTAGGGCACGCGGATGACGACGGGCATGTCGATCCTGCCGTCGTGACGGGCGCGGATCTTCGAGAGCTGCGTGACGATCTGGTTCATGGCGGGGAAGATGAAGCCGTCGAACTGGATCTCGATCACGGGGCGGTACCCGCGCATGGCGAGGCCGATGGCCGAGCCGACAATGCCGGCCTCGGCGAGCGGGGTGTCGAGCACGCGGGCCGAGCCGAAATCGCGCTGCAGCCCGTCCGTGACGCGGAACACGCCGCCGAGCGGCCCGATGTCCTCGCCCATCAGCAGCACGCGGTCATCGGCGAGCATCGCGGCGCGGAGCCCCTCGTTGATGGCCTTCGCCATCGGAAGCGTGGTGCGCTCGGTGAGCGGTGCGGGGGTGCTCATTCGGCCGCCCCTTCCTCGAATGACGATTCGTACCGCTCGAGCCACGCGCTCTGCTCCTCGATGCGCGGGTGCGGTTCGGCGTAGACGTGCGCGAACATCGAGTCGGCCGTGGGCTTGGGAGCGGTGAGGATCTGATCCCGCACCTGCTTGGCCTCGACGTCTGCCGTGGCGCGGACCTCCTCGAAGAAGTCGTCGGTCGTGCCGAGCGAACGCAGGTACCCCTCGAGCCGCGCAATCGGGTCGCGGCGCTGCCAGGCCGCGAGCTCGTCGTCCTCACGGTAGCGGGTCGGATCGTCGGCGGTCGTGTGCGCGCCGATGCGGTACGTGAGCGCCTCGATGTAGCCCGGGCCGCCGCCGGTGCGGGCCTCGCGCAGGAAGCGGCGGCCGACCGCGTACGCGGCGAGCGGGTCGTTGCCGTCGATCTGCACGCTGCGCAGGCCGAAGCCGAGGCCGCGGCGGTAGAGCGGGGTGCGGCTCTGACGCTCGACCGGCACCGAGATGGCCCACCGGTTGTTCTGCACGACGAAGACTTCGGGGGTCTGGTAGCTCGCGGCGAAGACCATCGCCTCGTTCGCATCGCCCTGGCTGCTCGTCCCATCTCCGTAGAAGACCATCGTGGCCTCTCCGGTCTCGGTCCCCGGCTCCCCGGCATCCATGGTCGTCGTGCCGGCGCGCCGCTTCGCGTCGAGCAGCTGACCGAGCGCGTGGCCGGTCGCGTGCTGGGTCTGAGCCCCGAGCACCAGCGTGTAGAGGTGGAAATTCCCGTTCGCGGGGTCGGTCACATCCCAGCCGCCGTGCGTGAGACCGCGGAACTGCTTGGCGACATCGATGAAGCTGACGCCCCGCACCCGGGCGACGAGGTGCTCGCGGTACGCGGGGAAGACGTGATCCTGCGGTTCGAGCGCGTGGGCGAGACCGACCTGGCAGCCCTCCTGGCCGACGCTCGGCACCCAGAGGGCGAGCTGCCCCTGACGCTGCAGATGGGTGCATTCGGTGTCGAAGGCGCGGGTGGCGACCATGTCCCGGTACCACTCGCGCAGCTCGGCTTCGCCGAGATGCTCCAGCTCGGCCGCATACTCGGACGCGGTCGCGGAGGGGGCGAGGTTTCCCTCGTCGTCGAGGAACCGGATGGGCTCGGGATCGACGATCTGCATGAATTCAGTCATCCCGATACAGTGTAATGACCCGTCGATTTTGCAGGTGGATATGTACGCTGTTCTTCACTCCTCCCCGCAGGTCACGGGCGGCCGCGGGAGAGCTTCGCGATCGTCCGAGAGCGAGGCGGCATGACGATTTCCGAGGTATCTTCCCAGAAGCCGGGAACCGGAACGATCGAGCGGACCCTGCGAGCCTTGGCCGTGGTTGCCGAGATCGGCCCGGAGGGTTCCGGGCTGACCGCAATTGCCGAGCGTCTCTCGCTTCCGGCGCCAACTGTCCACCGGCTGCTGAGGATCCTCAGTCAGGAGGACTTCGTGGTCCTCGACGAAGTTCGACACCTGTATCGACCCGGCGCCGAGTTCTACCGGGTGGCCGCGCGCGTACTTGCCGGTTTCGATGAATCGCGCCTGGTACTCCCGACGCTCGAGAAACTCGCAGCCCGATTCAATGAGACGGTGGTCTTCGGTCGCTTCCATCCCGTGGAGGGGGCGTTGAGCTTCGTCGCCCGCGCCGACGGAAGCCAGCTGCTGCAGTATCGAATCGAGATGAATCGCGCGGATCCAGTGATCTGGGGCGCCTCAGGGAAGGCGGTGCTCGCTCAGCTCGACGATGAGGTCATCGAACAATTGCTCGAAGATGTCTCGCACCGGCGGGGCGCAATGAGTGAGCGCGCACTGCCGGAGCTGTCGGAATTGCAGGAGCAGGTCCGTCGAATTCGTGCGGACGGTTTTGCCGTTTCCGAAGGAGAGAAGCTCCCCGATGCCCGAGGTATCGGTGTTCCCGTTTTCGACGCGAGAGGCGTTGTTGGATCCATCACCCTGACTTCCCCCCGCTCGCGGCTTCCACACAGCGAGGTCTCGGTCATCGGAGCAGCACTCATCGAGGCTTCGAAAGAACTCTCCACGAAGCTCGGCGCCACGCCTTCGGAGTGAGCGGTGGCCACCCGTCAGCGGGTGGTCACCGCTCTTTCCCTACTCCGCCGCTCCACCAAGGAATCCGACGTCATCCAGGGAGAACACGAGCGCCGTCAGTGCGCCGATGTAACTGTATTGGCGCATGCCCATGCACATGCCCGTCGCCGTGTGCGTGAAGCTCGACTGGATCGACCCGCCGCCGAGGCCACGGGCCCCGCCGGCAGAGGCCGCGATGTTCGCGAAGTGCACCTCCATGACCGGGCGACCCGTGTCTTCCAAGGCATGTCGCACGCCTTCTCCGACCGTGGTCAGCCCTGCCGGATTGATGATGTACCCGTCGACGCGATCGGCCGACTCGTGGATGAACTCGAGGATGTCGCCCTGGTGGTTCGAAGAGAAGTTCTCCACCTCGACGCCGAGCGACGCGCCGTAGTCGCGCACATAGGCTTTCAGGTCATCGAGCGAGCCAATCGCTCCATAGACCTTCTTGCTGCGCGCGCCGAGATTCGACATGTTGGGGCCGTCGATGACCGCAATGCGGTGACGCTGAGACCCGGTCCGGGTGATGGTGTATTCAGACATTTCCGATTCCTCTCCTATGTGTAGCGCAGGCCCGCATCGAGGCCAAGCGTTTGCCCAGTCATGTACTTGCTGTCGTCACTCGCGAGGAACAGCACGGCACCAACCATGTCTGACACCTCACCACGTCGCTTCAGTGCCTGGTCGGCGAGAATGCTGTCCCACTGATCCTCGGTGATCGTCTCACGGGGCACCTCGGTCACAATACCGTGCGGGCTCACGGCGTTGACCGTGATCCCGTCAGTACCGAGCTCCGTCGCCAACGCGTGTGTGAGCGCCCATACGGCTCCCTTCGAAGCGACATAGTGCGCATAGTTGGCACGCCCCGTCATGACGACGCTCGAGGAAACGTTCACGATCCTGCCATACCCTGCTGCCCTCATGATCGGGGCCACCGCCTGGCAGCAGAGGAAGGTGCCGGTGCTGTTGACCGACTGCACCAAGTTCCATTCGCCCAGAGTGATCTCCTCGAACGGCTTCATCTTCAGCGTGGCGAAGATCGCCGCATTGTTGACGAGAATATCGATCCCGCCGAACTCCTCGACCGTCCGCGCAACCATCGCCGAGACGCTCGCGCCTTCGGCAATATCGGTCCCCACCGCAAGGGCCGGGAAGCCTTCTGCCTGAATCTCGGCCGCAACAGCCTTCGCATTCTCCTCATTGAGGTCGACCACGACGACCTTCGCGCCCTGGCGCGCGAACTCCAGTGCGTAGGCCCGGCCGATGCCCTGCCCGGAACCGGTAATGACTGCCACACGATCCTTGAATCTCATCGGTGCCACCTTTCTTGTGTGTTCTGCTGACGTGCGGTGAGCCCGGACGTCTCGGTCATGCAAGCATTCGGCCGAGGCCACCATCGACAGCGAGCATCGTCCCCACCGATGACGCAGCCCTCGGGCTGGCGAGCGAAGCGATCGCGAACGCCACCTCCTCAGGGCTGACCATTCGACCGAGCGGCTGACGCGCATGGTACTCGGCACGTTTCGCCTCTGGATCCTCCGAACGATCCGCGAGCTCCCACATGAATGGGGTGTCGACTGTTCCGGGGAGCACGCAGTTGACGCGGATGCCCTCGTCTATCAAGTCAGCGGCCATCGAGAGCGACATTGATTTGATCGCGCCTTTCGTGGCCGAATAGAGCGCCCGATTGCGCACGCCGACATCAGCGGTGCACGACGAGACGTTAACGATGGAGGCCGACGGCGACTTGCGCAATTCCGGGAGCGCGGCGCGAATGACACGTACGTAACCGAGTACGTTGACGTTCCAGAGCCGAGCCCAGTCGTCGTCGTCACCGTGCTCGATGCCGCCCTCAAAGCTGATGCCCACATTGTTCACCAGCACGTCGAGGCCATCTGCGGCCAGCTCAGCGACTGCGCGCTGCACCGAAGCGGCATCCGACACATCGGCAGTGAGCGCACGAGCCTCTGAGGGCACATCGTCGATCGTCAGGTCGATCGTGCAGACATCGGCTCCGCGCGCGAGGAGTTCGACGACTGTCGCTCTCCCGATTCCCGCGTTGCCTCCCGTAACCAGGGTTCGAACTCCTGCGAAATCCATTGTCATTGCACTTCCTCGTTCTCAATTCCCTCGAAGCGATCCCAGTGAGTGCGGAGCAGATCAGCGTATTCCTGAGCGCACTCGATCACGCCTGCGTGGCCGCCACCAGCGACGACCACCTGTGACGATCCAGGAAGCGCACTGACGATTTGCGCGCCGACCTGCGGCGGCGTGCTCCGGTCTCCCGCGCTCGATAGGCAGAGCGTCCGCCGCGAGATCTCTACGGGGAGCCCCAGTCGATCGAAGCCCGCAAAATTCCCCAGCGCTCGCCAGGCTGCGGCCCAGTTCGCGACGGAGTTCGCCTCCAAGCTTGACTCGATCTGCGCAACAACCGCGGGATTCGCGTTCTCGTCGAACCACCGCTCAAGCGTCACTTCGATCTGTGGAACCATACCGGACTGTTCGGCAGACCGCGCACGCTCCAGAAACACGGGTGATCCGGCGAACGGGCTTGCCACGATGGCCAGCGAGGCAATGGCCGAGGGATGCGAACTCGCGAGTGTCGCGGCGACCGCACCTCCGAGCGAATGACCGACAAGATGCACCGGCACAGACGTCTCGATCTCGTTCCAGACGTCATCCGCCATCGCGGTAACGCTTTCAGGTGTCACGGTCTGCCGGGATCCATGGCCAAGCAGGTCGACGCTCCGCACGCATCGCGGGCGAGCCGCTTCGATGAAGGGGCGATAGTCCTCGGAGCACAGCCCGAGACTGTGCAGCAGAACAACCGGTGACTTCCCGCTACTCACCGGCCGTCCTGCCCCGAGCATTTACGAGCGCCGGGTCATGCAGAAGAACCCCCGAATCGCGGAGCCGCTCGATGTCAGCCTCCACCATGCCGAGCATCTCCTGCAGAATGCGATCCGTGTCTGCGCCGAGCTGCGGCGGAAAGTCGTGCGCCCGAGGCTCCTCGCCCGTGAAGGTGATCGGCGTGGCGATCGTGCGGATACGGCGTCCGTCCTCGCTCTCGAGGTCGACGATCATACCGCGACCAGCTTGCTCCGCATCATCCAGGGCCTCTGGAACGGTCTTGATGAGTGCGGCGGGAACGCTCGCGACCGTGAGCCGTTCTACCCAGTTGGCTGCCGAATCTGCCACAAGCGCAGCTCCCAAAAGCTCCCAGAGTTCGTGGCGGTGCTCGAGCCTGCTCGACGCATCGGAGAATCGGGGATCCTCGAGAAGTTCAGGGGCACCGAGCACCTCGCACATCGCGCGCCACATCCGCTCCGTGTTCGCGGTCACCACGAACTCGCGGCCGTCGCCAGCAGTGAACGCCCGATAGGTGGGGATCGAGTCATGGCCCGCACCCTGCGGTCCCGGGGTGATTCCGGCGAACATCGCGTACACCGCCTGATAGGAGAGCATCGACAGTTGGCCGTCGAGCATCGACACGTCAATCGTACGACCGCGACCGGAGACGCCCCGCGCGACGAGGGCTGCAAGGATGCCGATAGCGGCGAACATGCCGGCCGCGAGATCACCGGCCGGGATGCCGAGCCTCGAGGAGGGACCGTCTTCGTGACCGGTGAGGCTCATGACTCCGGAGAGGGCTTGCACGATCAAATCGTAGGCCAGTCGATCCCGCCAAGGACCGACCTGACCGAAGCCGCTGATGGACGCCCAGACGAGATCGGGTCGCTTCGCTCGTTGCTCCTCGACGTCGAGCCCGAGTCTCGCAGCGACGCCCGGCCGGAAGTTCTCGATGACCACGTCGACCTGCGCGATCAACCCGAGCGCGATCTCGAGCCCAGCAGGCGACTTGAGATCGATAGCGATGCTCTGCTTGCTCCGGTTGTTCGCAAGGTAGTACGCGCTGTCCTCACCGACGAAGTACGGCGGGATCCCGCGGCTCGAATCACCGGTCAGGGGCTCCAGCTTGATGATCTCGGCGCCAAGGTCGGCAAGGATCTGCGTGCAATAGGGGCCCGAGAGGAAGCTCGTGAGGTCGAGTACTTTCAACCCGGCCAGAGGCAACACGCCTGTCGCGCCGGTGGCCTGTTCGTTCATCAGGAAAGGTCTTTCTGTCGTGCACTCTGACCCAATGCATGGGAGAGGCGCTGAGCGGTCGAGCGTATGGTGGTGGCGATCTCTTCGACGCTGCCGTGCGGCAGCCGGTCCAGCGGCGAAGTCAGCACCAACGCGCCGACCACGCCACCGGCGCCGAACACCGGCGACGCGATCCCGCGCGCGCCGGGGAGCTTCTCACTGTCGGAAAGCGCGACGCCTGCGTCTCTGATACGTTGCATTTCCTCGAGCAGAGTCGTGAGCTGCGGTAGTTCGGCGCCACCGGCAGGAGACGTCATACCCTCGGATTCGTAGATGCCGGTGATCTCCTCGTGGTCCAGGTAGGCGAGGATCGCCTTGCCGGAGGCACCCCAGAGCAGAGAAAGCGGCGCATGCATGTCGATTCGGTACTGGAGAGCTTGCGTTCCGTCGGAACGGACGAGGAACGACATCGCGCGATCCTTCGGCAGATACATGGCGAAGAGCACGGTCTCGTTGTAGCGCGCCGCCAGCTGCTCTACCGAGGGCGTGATGATCGCACTCATCGGAAATGCTTGCGACGCACGCGCGGCTATCCGGTAGAGGCTCGGACCGCTCGAATAGACGCGAGTGGTGGGATTCCACGTGGCGAACCCCTCGTCGCACAGCAACTGCAGCGATCGATGCACGGTGGACGGAGCCAGGCCGAGACGTTCCGCCAGCTGATTCACGCCGACTTCACCCTCGGCGTCCGCGAGCGCCTCGATCAGCCTCGCGGTACGCACGACAGTGCTCGTCGGATGGATGGCGGACGACATGACTCAGTTCACGCTCTCGAAGATGTGCACCGCGCAGGACCCGTGATCGAGCCCACTGATCCCGCCGCCGGTCACGTGCGTCAGACCGAAGCGAGCGTTCTCGACCTGACGAGGCCCGGCCACGCCAGTGAGCTGCCAGAAGATCTCGACCACCTGAGCGACACCGCTGGCACCGACCGGGTGCCCCTTCGCGAGCAGGCCGCCGCTCGGGTTCACCACGACCTCTCCGCCGTAGGTCGCCTTTTCCGCCCGAAGAAAGTCGAGAGATTCACCGGGCCGGGCGAAGCCCAGCGCCTCGTAGTACACGACCTCGGCGATGGTGAACGCGTCATGCAACTCGACGACGTCGATATCCTCTGCGCCGATTCCCGCCTGCTCATACGCATCCCGCGCGGAATCGAAAGTGATCTCCGGCCGCAGCATGTCGCGGAAGCCCGCAGTCGCCTTTCCCGAGTGGAGCACAGATGCACGCACGCGGATCGCCGGAACCCCCAGTCGGCGCCGAACGGCATCCGAGACGATGATCACGACGGCCGCACCATCGCCGGTCGGGCAGCACTGGAACAGCGTCAGCGGATCGGCGATGGGACGGGAGGCGAGAACCTCGTCGATCGTGGTCTCGCTGCGGAACTGCGCGTACGGGTTGCGGCTGCCGTGTCGACGAGCCTTCACCGCAACAGCCGCGAGATCTGCCGGAGTAGCGCCACGATCGTGCAGGTAGCGATGCGCGCGCATAGCGTAGAGCGCAGGCATCACCATGCCGATCTGCACCTCGGGATCCTCTTCCACGAGCGGAAGCGTGCCGCCACCAAATTGAGTCAGCTTGTCGACGCCGATCGCAACCGCGACCTCGACGCGTCCGCTCTCCACCGCTCGGTAGGCCTCCTGCACTGCCGTCGCGCCGCCGGAGCACGCGTTGTCGACATTGACGACCGGAATGCCGCCGATGCCGAGTTCCTTGACGATCCGCTGGCCGGTGAGCATGCCGCCGAATGCATGACCGCAATAGACAGCTCCGATCTCCTCTCGGGTAATGCCCGAGCTCGCGATCGCCGCGGCGAGCGGCGGAACCGCAAGCCCCGAGTAGGAGGCGTTCTTGTACCGACCCATCGGGAGCATGGCCGCTCCGATGACATATGCGCTCATGCTTGTTCCTTCCTTGTGAAGCTCCAGTTGCCGTCATTCACCACAAGTTCGACCGGACCATCGATACCGCCCTCGACCGCCGCGACATCGAGCTGCGCGAGAATGCGCACGCCGTCCGTGAGGTCGATGTAGCCGAGCCGATATGGCGTCTCCCGGATGCTCGACACATGCACGGTCGTGTGGCTGTACAGACGCCCTTCGTGCGCGAGCTCAGCGTCTTCGAGCTCGATGCCGCCACAGTCGACGCAAGCCATCCGTTTCGGGAAGTTCTTGCCTCCGCAGCTCCGGCAGCAACTGCCGATGAGCCGGTGCCCTGCGTCGGTCAGCGCGATGTCGCCCGCGCGGTCCACGAGATCCTCGACGGGTGCAAGTGTGGCCTCGACGGCCGAAGCGCTCAGAGATATGGTCACGCTACTCGTCCTTTCTGTTGTGAAGAGTTTGAGAACCAGAAGTCGTCGACTATCGACGCGACCGCGTCCGGAGCCTCGACGATGGGGGTGTGTCCGACCCCTTCCAGCACGGTCAGTCGGCCGTCGGCGAGCAACGGGAGCATCCGACGCATCTGCTCGGGCTCCTTCGCGTGGTCCTGCTGACCCGCGATCAATTGCACGGGCATCGTCAGTGCAGCGACCGCATCATGTAACGACGCACGAGCGAAGACCTCGTGTGCGGCATCGGCCACACCTGCGGGCAGGCGCGTGAAATGCGATCGCCAACGATCTCGGATCGCGTCCGTGCGCGGACGCGCTAAGAAGTCATCCCCGAACATCGTGTGCTCGATCCGATCGATCACAGCATCGTCGATACCGGTACGGATCGCTCGCTCGAGTTCCGCGAAGCGATCGGGATCCAGTTCGGCGTCAGCCGTGCCGCCCAGTAGGGTGCAATCGAGGAAGAGGTCCGGTCGCCGGGCCGCAGCGAGGGTAGCCACGTAGCCGCCCATCGAACTGCCAACCACGTGAACCGGAGCCGATGACTCCCGCTCGACGAGCGCGATGACGTCAGCCGCGAGCGCCTCGAGCGACAGATCGCCACCCGGACTGCGGCCCTGCCCTCTGAGGTCGGGGATCAGATACCGTACCGGCAGATCTGCAACGGCGACGAAGTCGTCGAACATGGTGCCATCGAAGAAGAGCGAATGCACGAGCACCGCCTGCGTCGGGCCCGAGCCGTGCACCCGTACGTGGAGCGGCGCGAGGTCAGACATTCTTCTCACCTGCACTTGACTGCGACGGCTTCGCCGAAGGCGCGGCGGTCTTTTCAGTTGCACGCACCACGACACCACGCTCGTGGCTCACCACGGGCATCTTCTCGTCGCGGAATTCTGGGTTCTTCTCCTCGAAGCGACTCAGTCGTTCCTCGACCCGCTGAAAGTAAGCCACGCCTTCTCGGCCGCCACCAACACCCTCGAGCGAGCTCGGGAGTCGACGGCGGAGCGGAACCGACCCGCGGCTCGGCTCCGGTGCGAGCTTCATCCCAAGCAAGCGCACGCCAGTGATGACACGGTCCGCCTGCTCGCCGCACGCACACGGCTGTCGGCGGTCGGCGTCCATCGGCAGCAGTCGATCGAAGCGCGCGCCGCACCCGTGGCACTTGTGAGTATAGATGGGCATGGGGCGGCGCTCAGCTGTAGTAGTTGCCCGCGCCGGTACGTAGCTGCGTCATCTGCCCGGAATCGTGCCCGAAGACAAGCGTTGCATCGGTCTCGTCGCGAATCTTCAGAATCTTGTCCAGCGAGTTGAGCCACGCACGGTTATCCCAGACAACCGATCCCCAATGGCGCTGCTCAATGGTCTCCTCCAGGTATACGGCATCCGAGGTGAAGATCATGGTGCCGTCCTTCGGCAGGTCGACCTGCAGCGCCATCTGTCCGAAGCTATGGCCTGGTACCTCGAGAAGCTTTACCCCGGGGATCAATTCGACATCACCAGTCACCGTCTCGAAGTCGATGTGCTGATAGTCGTTCTTGATGTGGCCTCCCTGGAAGAAGCCGTCGAAGCCCATGGCCCCGTCCAACTCGGCCTGATTGACGATGAAGCGGGTGCCGTCACGATCGAACAGCTTGGCGTTCCCGGCGTGATCCATATGGAGGTGGCTGAGCACGACGGTGTCGATCTGCTCGAGTTCGAAGCCGATCTGCTTCAGCCGAGAGTCCAGGTACTGCTCTTCTGCGACCTGGTCGTAAGGGATGACCTCCTTGAGGCCCGTGCCTTCCCACTCGGTCTCCCATTCGCGCGAGCTCGCCGTATCCCACAGGATCAAACCGCCGGGATGCTCGATGAGCACCGCGTGCAACTGGCAACTCGCCCACACGCGTTCCCGATGGTGGTTGTGTGCGAGTGCACGGTATTTCGGCGACCCGATGAGCTGCTCGATATCGGTGCCCATCGCACCACATTCGAGGACGTGAACCTTCAGTGATTCCATTTTCGAACTCCTTCGTGAATCGGTTTCTGGCGCTCAGATGCGGCTACGCCGCATCAGCTCTGAGCCGGCGGCTTGCCGCTACGGCCGTGAGTAGCACCAATCCATTGAAGACCGGCTCGACGAAGTAGGGAACCCCCACTGCCTGAAGTCCGGTAACGCCGATCGCGATCGCGAACACCGCGAGCACCGTGCCGAAGACATTGAATCGACCTGGCTTGAACGACGTCGCGCCGAGGAACACGGCGGCGAATGCGGGAAGGAGGTACGCCGGACCGACCGTCGGGTTTCCCGTGCCCAGTACCGAGGTCGCTGTCACTCCCGCGATGCCGCACAAAATTCCCGAAATGGTGAACGCCGAGATGCTGAGCCCCCGCACATTGAGCCCGGAGAGCCGCGATGCCTCGCGCGAACCGCCGATCGCGTACAGGAAGCGACCGAAGGGGGTGTGGTCCAGCACGTAATAGACGATGAGCATCAGCACGACGATGAGCCAGACAGGATTCGGGATGCCGAGGAAGTCGCCGGCACCGAATTCCGGTAGCGCCTTGGGGATGTTCTCGTAGATGACCTGGCCGTTGGTGTACCAGGTGGCGATTCCCGCGAGAATGAGACCGGTTGAAAGTGTCGTGATAAAAGCGTTGATCCTGACGACATTCACCAGAATGCCGTTGATCAATCCGACGATTCCGCAAGCGAGAATCGCGAGGAGGATCGACAGACCCACGGGCAGCCCCTGCAGGGAGGGAAGCCCAGCGGTCAAAATGCCGCCGAGCGCGAGGTTTCCGCCGACGCTCAGGTCGAAATCGCCCGTGATCAGCACGAAGAGCTCGGCGAGCGCAACGATGACCAGAATCGTCTGCGTCAGTGCGATCGCTCGGGCATTCCCGAGTGTCGCGAAGGTATCCGGGCGCAAGAAGGAGAATACGACGATTGCGGCGATCGTGATCGCGGGCAATGCCCACTGGCTGTATTGCCGCCTGGTGCGTGCGCTTCGCATCACTGCGACGCCCGTCGTGTCGGTCTGCGCCGATGTACTCGTGCTGCTCATGACTCTGCTCGTTCCTTGTACTTTTCTCTTACTGCCTCAGCCGACGGCGTCTATGATGACGCCGCTGTCGAGGCGCAGCATCCTGGTCGCGACCGCCGCGATCTCGGACTCATCGACATCGGTCAAGACCACGGTCACCCCGTTCGATGCCGCGTCCCGAATTGCAGCGCGGATCTGCATCCTCGCCGCCGGATCGACGCCCTGCGTCGGGTTCTCGAGCACCATCAGACTCGGGCGCTGGGCCAGGCACCGCGCGAGCACGACCTTCTGCTGGTTGCCGCCGGAGAGCATTCCCACCTTGCGGCGCGGATCGCGCGGCCGGATGTCGAAGATCTCCATTGCATCGGCCACGCGGTCGCGTTCGCCCCGTCGCGAGATGAGCGCGAGCGGGAAGTGCCGGCGCTGTTCTGCGATCTCGATGTTCTCGACGATGTCGAGATCACCGATGATCCCCTTGCCCCGACGGTCGCTGGGCACGAGGAAGATCTTGTTGCGGAGGCGATCCCGGATCGAACCCGGAACCAGCCGCTTTTCTGCGAGTCGGACCTCACCCCGATATCGGAGACCCCCAGCGATGGCTTGGCAGACGTCGCCTGTGCCGGAATCGAGCGCCCCTACGATGCCGAGAATCTCGCCCTTGCGCGCATCGAAGTCGATGCCTCCGAGTTGTGCCGTGCGCAGTCCACGGACCGAGAGGAAATCCTCAGTTCCGGCCGCCGTGGTGCTCTCAGGGCTCATGGCGTGCTGCTCGCCGCTCATGAGCGTCAGCAGGTCGATCGCACTCTTATCCGCCACTGGCTCGTCGTGGATCACCTGCCCCGCTCGGAGCACAACAACCCGATCTCCGATGTCGACGATCTCATCGAGGTGGTGTGAAACGTACAGGATCGCGAGACCGCTCTTGCGGAGGCCGCGCACGGTTTCGAGAACCTGCGTTCGTTCATTGATGGGAAGAGCAGCTGTCGGCTCGTCGAGAATCACGAGCGAGACTTCGCCCTTGGCCCGGAACAGAGCTCGCTCGATGGCGATGATCGTCTGCTCCGCGAGTGTGAGATCTTCGATCAGGGTGCGCGCATCTACATCGAGCCCTGCGTTGTAGAGGAAATCCTGCACGCGAGCATTGTGCTTGCGCCACTTGACCCGTCCGAGCGCGGTGCGGAGGAAGCCGACACCGACGCCGAAGTTCTCGGCGATGGTCAAGCCGGGGATCATGCCGAGATCCTGGTGTACCACGACAACGTTCTCAGGCCCGATACCCTCGCCCCACTGCAGCTGACTACCGCCATCGGGCTGGTAGACGCCGGTCAGGCACTTGATGAGCGTAGACTTGCCAGACCCGTTTTCGCCGATGAGGGCGGTGACCTGGCCATGTCGGAGCGTCAGCTCGACCTCATCGAGTGCCCGCTGATCGCCGAAGCTCTTCGTCAGTCCTCGAAGCTCGACGACCGCACTCTCCTGAGACGCGTCCTGCGGACGCCCCGACATTGCCATTTCGTTCTCTTTCCTGAAGGGGCGCCGCTCAGAGTGTCTCGGCCGCCGCGGGTTCGGCGGGCTCGACGCCCCAGAGCTTCCAGTAGTTCGGGCGGATGTCCTGGTCGCCCCACCACGGGCCGGATGCCGGAACATTGTCAGCGGTGAGGAGCTTGTTGCGAATGCCCTGCTCCTCGCCCGAGAGCGGCGCCTCGCCCTGCACCAGACGGTTGGCGTTATCGATCATGGCGTAGCCAACGGCCATCGTCGAAAGGCCGATCGTCGCCTTCTGGTACCCACCGTTGCGGATGTCGTCCAGGTTCGGGGTGTTGCCGTCATAGCCGACACCGAAGGTACCCTCGTTCGCCAGACCGGCCTGCTTGGCGCCCTGGATCGAGAAAGTGAGGCCCGAATCGAAGCCGTTCCACAGCACGTTGAACTCCGAGTTCGATCGCAGCGTCTGCGCGGTGAGTGTCGGCAGCTTGGTGGTGATGTCGGCCGCGAGGAAGTTCGTCACGGCAAGCGTCTTGCAGTCACCGCCGGCTGCCTCACAATCCTTGATGAACTGCTGCCAGCCCTCCTGACGCGCTACCACGTAGCCGAACTCGCTGTCCATCATCTGCACATCGCGCAGCTTGCCGTCGGTGTAGAGGTATGACTGAGCGGCCAGCGCCCACCCGTTGTCACGACCCGACTGCAGAGACGGGACGAGCGAGTCGAACACGCCTTCCTCACCCTCGCTGTTCGCCGAAACCGATGCGACGATCTTGATACCCGCGGCCTTGGCCTGCTCCAGGCTGCTCTGCACAACGGAAGCATCAATGGAAACGATGGCGATGGCATCGGCCTTGATCGCGATCGCCTGCTGAACCGCGGCGTTCATCTTCGCCGGATCACCTTCGGGGTTGATGAAGGTGACGTCCCAGCCGAGCGCCTTGGCAGCGTCCTGCGCTGCCAACGAAACCCGGTAGCCACCCTCGGTAGATGCGCCTGCCGGGGGGATGATCACAATCTTCTTATCCTTCGCGGCCGCTGGGCCCTCCGAAGGTGGCAGCTGCGTCTGCATCTCGGCAGCCGTGTCGACAGCCTCCTGCACTTTCGCCTCGAAGGCGGTGAGGTCTCCGCTCGCCGCGGTCGAACCGGAATCGCTGGTCGCCTCGTCCGCTGCAGCGCTGCAGGACGAAAGCATGAGAGCGGTAGCGAGGGCTGCGCCGACCCCGCCGATAATGCGCATCTTCGCGCTTCGAGTGCGGATGTTCATCCTTTGTTGCCTCCCAAAGTTGAGGAATTTCTCGCTTGAACTTCTAGTGAATGAAATTCGATTCTGATTCTAGAATTAGCATATTAACAGCGTCAAGCGAACCGAAGAATATATTTGGCGGGGCTCCTCGCGGCTCGGAAGCGCCGTGTGTCACCCTGCGCCGATCGCGGCGCGCGCTTCGGCCCGCCAGGCGACCCGGTTCGGACGACCTATTTTCCGCAGTCCCCGGGGTGCGTCTCGCACCACGGGGTCGCGCCGGGCAGACGGCGGCGGTTCTCGGCCACCCATCGGTAGGCGAGATCCTCCGCCCACCCCACTCCAGGGAGTCGGTAGAGCGGCAGCAGAAGCCGCAGCCCGAACGCGGTATCGAGTGCGCGGCTCACGGCGGCGGCACCGCGATAGCTGCGGGCGGCGGGCCCCTCGCCCTCGAACACCCAGGCCGCCTCCTGCGCGGCGGCCTCGCTCAGACCGAAGCGCTCGAGCACGCCCGGGCGCTGGGAGGGATGCAGGCGCAGCCGGCCGCGACGATCCCGACGCTCGAGCCAGGCCGCGGCACGCGTGCAGACACCGCATCGCCCGTCGAAGACGACATCGAGCACAACCGTGCCATCGGCCATCGCACTCTCCTTCTCCCTCCCATCCAACACCATGGCCGGGATGCCGCTGTTCTCGTTCAGCACCCGGGGTGGGACACTGGATGCATGCGATCCTTCATCCGCGTGCTCGTCAGCGCATTCGCGCTGTGGTTGACGACGCTCATCGTCGGCGGTCCGGGCGAGCACGGGTTCTGGATCGCGCCGCTCGCGGACGATAACTGGGGGAGCATCGCCACATTCGTACTCGTGGCGCTCCTCTTCGGACTCGTGAACGCCACGCTCGGCCGCGTGGTGCGCTTCATCTCGTTCCCCCTCTACGTCCTCACGCTCGGCCTCTTCGGCCTCATCGTCAACGGCCTGCTCATCTGGGTCGTCGCTTGGATCTCTGAGCTCGCGGGCTTCGGGCTCCGCGTCGACGGCTTCTGGTGGGGAGTGCTGGGCGCCCTCGTGCTCTCGATCCTCTCGGGAATCATGAACGCGCTGCTCGGCACCCGGAAGAAGCCGCGCGAGTCGTAAGGCGCGTCTGCGAAATCCTCGCCTGCCGTGCGGATCGATCTACCGGCACGGTCGAATCGGAGCAGTCCGCCGGATCAGTCGCGCTCGAGCCCGCCGCCGCGCACGAACCGCACGTGCAGCCCCGTCTGAAGCAGCGCCGAGGCGAGCATCGGGCCGCTCGACAGCCGCTCCCAGCCGGCGCTCCAGCCGAGTTGCCGAGCAACCTGCCAGATCGAGGCGTCGGGATCGGCGGCGAGCGCGGCAGCGACCTCGCGCGCCCGCTTCAGCACGTGCTCGGCCGTCGCGCGTCGCCGCGCGGCGAGGCCGCGGAAGCGATACCCGTGGCCGGGCAGCACGTCGAAACCGTCGTAGGGGGCGAGGCTCTCGAGGGCGTGGAGGTAATCGGCGATCGGATCGTCCTCTCCCGCGTCGCCGAGCCGCAGATCGAGGCCGAGACCGATGCCGGGGAACAAGGTCGGCAGCAGATGGTCGCCAGTCAGGATGACGCGACGCTCGCCGTCGACCAGGCAGATGTGGCCGGCGGTGTGTCCAGGTGTGTGCAGCACCCGCCAGTCGGCGCCCGCGATCGGTAGGCGGTCGCCGTCGTGCAGCAGCAGGTCGGCGGGTGCGTCGAGAGTGAGATGCGCCTGGGTGCGTGCGAGCTGCGCGGCGAGACGATCCGTCGCCTCGTCGGGGGCGCCCCACGCCGCGATGACGGGGCCGGCGGCGACACCGACGTCGACGCCCGCGGCGCCGCGCACCTGGTCGACCGCCGTCTGCTCGCGCTCGTGCATCAGCAGCTCGGCCCCGCTGAGCCTCCGCAATGCGTCGGCGGCGCCCAGGTGATCCGCGTGGGCGTGCGTCACGACGATGTGCGCGATGTCGCTCGGCTCACGGCCGATCAGCTCGAGAGCCGCCGCGAGGTGCTCGTGAGTCTCGGGGGTCTCCCACCCCGGGTCGACGACCGTCACCGCGCCGGCGTAAGCACCCGCACCGGCACCCGCGACCAGGACCGCGGTCAGCGTGTACGCCAGCAGCGAGTCGGGCATCGGGACGGCGACCGACCACAGTTCGGTGCCATCGGCCCGCCGATCGACCAGCTCGGGCGCGGGCATTCCCCCGGTCGTGGCCGCGCGGAACTGCGCCTCGCTGAGTGCCTGCATGCGCCTCCCTCGGATTGCTCCGCTCAGGGTATCGTCTCTCGACACCGGTATATGCTTCGGGCTAGGCCAGGGGGAGGTGCCGGGATGACGACCTATCTCATCGACTTCGAGAACACCAGCTATCACGGCTTCGAAGGCTACGAGAAACTGGATGGCGGCGACACCGTCGTTGTGTTTCTGGGTGCGAAGAGTGCGGGTGCGGGGATTCCGGTCGAACTGGTGAAGACCATGACCGGGCTGGGCAAGCGCGCGACTGTGCTCTGGAAACAGTCAACACGAACGGCGAAGAACTACCTGGACATGCAGCTGGCCACCTACCTCGGATCCCTGATCGGGAACCCAACGATCGACGAGAAGAACTTCGTCATCGTCAGCAAGGATCAGGACTTCCAAGCAGTGCTCGACTACTGGGAGAACCGCAGGCGCACAACCACCATTGAGATTCGACCTACTATCGCTGCACGAGTCGAGGCACCAGCTTCGGCCAGTCCGGCATCCGCCCATGCGCCCATGCCGCCGAAGGCTCCTGCAGCGAAGGCCACGCTGACGAAACGGCCTCCGACTGCGAGAGCCAGTGAGACGACGAAGAAAGCGGTGCGTGCGGCGGTGAAGGATCTCGAGCTCAAGCCCGCCCACTACACGGTCATCTACAACTCACTCGCGCTGGCCACGAGCCTGCAAGAGCTGCACATCCGCTTGACCCAGGGAGCTCAGACCGCGGGGCCTGAGATCTACAAGAAGGTGAAGCACCTCTACACCGGAACGAACGCGGCAGACTACTGACATGAACAACGCGTCCCTCTTCCGCATCAGCTTCGTCTGCACAGGGAACATCTGCCGCTCCCCGATGGGCGACGTGATCTTCCAATCGCTGGCCGAGGAACAGGGGCTCGGCGCGCGCTACGCGGTGACCTCGCGCGGTACCCACGGGTACCACGTGGGCAAGGGCGCCGATCCGCGCACCGTCGCAGCACTCGCCGCCGCCGGTTACGACGGCAGCGCGCACCGGGCCGCGCAATTGAGCACGGCCGACATCGAGTCGAACGATCTGCTGATCGCGCTGGATCGCGGCCACGAGCGGCGCATGCTCGAACTGGGCGCGGAGCCGGCTCGCCTGGCACTGCTCACCGCGTTCGATCCGGAATCGCCGCGCGATCCCGATGTGTTCGACCCCTACTACTCGGATGACACCGCGTTCGAACAGGTCCTCGCGCAGGTCGAGCGATCCTGCCGCGCACTGCTCGCCGAGCTCGCCCGGTAGGGGGTGGCGTCGCTCGACGCAACCGCCCTCCCGTGGAGATGGGAGAATGGAGCTCGGCCGATCCTCCCCCGAACCCACGGAGACCTCCACATGACGCAGCTGCCCCCTCAGCCCATCAGCCCGCTCGACGGCCGCTATCGCCCCGCGGTCGAGGGGCTCGGCGACTTCCTCTCCGAAGCCGGACTGAACCGGGCCCGCGTGCATGTCGAGGTCGAATGGCTCGCCTACCTCACCTCGCACTCGCTGCTCGGGTCCGCACCGCTGGCCGACGGCGAGCTCGCAGAGCTCCGCGCATGGGCGGCGGACTTCGGGCAGGCCGAGATCGACCGGCTGGCCGAGATCGAGGCGACCACGCAGCACGATGTAAAGGCGGTCGAGTACCTGGTGCGCGAGCAGCTCTCGCGCCAGGGGCTGGATCGCATCGCCGAGCTCACCCACGTGTGCTGCACGAGCGAGGACATCAACAACCTCTCGTACGCGCTCACCGTGAAGCAGGCGATCGACGAGGTGTGGCTGCCGAAGCTCGAGGCCGTGATCGTCGAGCTCGCCCGGCAGGCCGAGCAGTACCGCGAGCTGCCGATGATGAGCCGCACACACGGCCAGCCGGCGACGCCGACGACGCTCGGCAAGGAGCTCGCGGTGTTCGTCTACCGGCTCAGCCGCCAGGTGGCCGCGATCGGCCGCAACGAGTACCTGGGCAAGTTCTCGGGCGCGACCGGCACCTTCGCCGCGCACCTGGCCGCCGACCCGACCGTCGACTGGCAGCGCGTGTCGCAGGAGTTCGTCGAGGGCCTCGGGCTCGACTGGAACCCGCTCACCACTCAGATCGAATCCCACGACTGGCAGGCCGAGCTCTACAGGCGCGTCGCGCACGCCAACCGGATCCTGCACAACCTCGCCACCGACATCTGGAGCTACATCTCCATCGGCTACTTCCGCCAGATCCCGGTCGCCGGCGCCACCGGTTCCTCCACGATGCCGCACAAGGTCAACCCGATCCGCTTCGAGAACGCCGAGGCCAACCTCGAACTCTCGAACGCGATCCTCGACTCGCTCGCCGAGACCCTCGTGACGAGCCGGTGGCAGCGCGACCTCACCGATTCGTCGGCGCAGCGCAACATCGGCGTCGGCCTCGGGCACTCGGTGCTCGCGCTCGACAACATCCGGCGCGGCCTCGGCCAGATCGACGCCGCGCCCGACGTGCTCGCGGCGGATCTCGACGCGAATTGGGAGGTGCTCGGCGAGGCGATCCAGACCGTGATCCGCGCCGAGGTCACCGCCGGCCGTTCGACCATCAGCGACCCGTACGCGGCGCTCAAGGAGCTCACCCGTGGGCGTCGGATCGGTCAGGCGGAGCTCGTGGAGTTCGTGTCGGCGCTCGAGATCGGGCAGGACGCGAAGGATCGCCTCCTCGCGCTCACCCCGGCGACCTACATCGGCGACGCCGCGAAGCTGCTCGACCGGCTCGCGTAGGCCTTCGGCCGGCCTGCCCGGCCTCGTTCGCTTCCCCCGGTCGGCGCAGCCGTTCGCCCC
>NZ_CAJVAP010000034.1 GCF_910593785.1 Leucobacter soli
CGCCTCCACCACCGCCCGCGGCCTGCTGGTTCCGGCGCTGCTCTTCTTCGATCCGTAGGCGCTCCTCGTAACCGGTGACCGTAGTGGTGGTCGCATCCTTGAGCGCCGCGAGCTGAGCTTGCAGCTCTTGTTGCTGGGCCTCCTGTTGGAGGAACTCCGCCCGCTGATCGTCGAGGTTCTGCGCTGCGGTTTGCGCCATTGCCTCGGCCTCGCTGGCGAGCTGGTCGCGGGCTTCCTGCGCGACCTCGGCTTGTTCGCCGAGCGACGCGGCGGTGTTCAGCGCGAGTTGGGCGCGTTCAGCCATTGTGGAGTTGCGTTGCGTGGCGCGTTCCATCATGGCGAGCCGATTCAACAGGGCATCGGTGGTTTCGGCGTCGGCTTGGAAGAACACTTCCGTGCTGTAGTCGACACCCCCGGAGCGATAGAGCTGGGAGATGATGTCGCTTGCTTGATCGGAGGCCTCTCTAGCCTCCTCCTGGCTCGCGCTCGCTTCGGTTTCAAGTTCCTGTGCCCGCTGCGCGGCCTCTTCTGCGGCGGTTTCGGCTTCCTGCCATTTGGCGTTGGCAGTCTCGGTCGCTGTGCGGAGGCGTTGCAGCTCCGCTTCGCTCTGCGCGATGAGCTGCTCGATCTCCTGCACCTTCGCCACGGCCGTCGCCTCGTTTTGTTTCGCTGCCTGGACGTCGTCCCAGGTGGGCAAGTCCACCGCATGCGCGGCGGTGCTGCTGCCGCCGGGATTGCTAAATATCAGCGCCACCATGGCGCCTACGACGACAAGGCTCATGGAGATGCGCCTGATACGGCTGGACTTCGTGTCTCTCATGTTGTCTCTCCCTGCGGCTGAGACCCGGTGCAATCCGGGCTGTGATCAGGTGCGTGGCTTCCTGATGAGGATTCCGGCGAGCAGAAATGTGCTGCCGGCGATCGGTTGGGCAAGGATCCAGAAGATGCCGCTGAACGGGAATGGATACACGGGGTTCCAGAGCACCGCGATCGCGACGAATATGGGCACCCACCACCAGTGGCGTACCTGCACGGCGAACCAGGCGACGATGAGCGCAAGGATCGCGACCACGAAACGGAAGACAGTGAACCAGTCGCTGCCCACGAAGGCGACGGCGACGATGAGCGTGGCGAGTGCAATGAAGCTGGGGAGGAGGGCGTTGCGCTGATAGGACGGGGCCTGCTGCTCCTGGGTCATCGGTGCGTCCTCTCCAACCGGGCTGCCGCGGTACCTGAGCTGGGTTCCTCTGGCGCCATGGATGCCGCTGAACCGCCGGCGGTTGCGGGCGAGGTGCGGGAAGTAGCACGGACGCGCCAGGCGCCGAACAGATAGAGCACGATGCCGGCACCGATGGCGACGTCGGCGAGGTTACCGATGAAGAGCTCGCCGTAGGCGAGGAAATCGGTGACGGCGCCGCTGCCGAACCCGGGCGGGGCGAAGAGGCGGTCGACGAGGTTGCCGATGGCACCGCCGAGGATCAGTCCGATCGCTGCGGCGTGGATCCGGCGCTTCGTGCGGAACGCCGCCCGGACGAGGAGCACGGTGGCGACGATCCCGAGCAGAGTTATGAAGGGTGTGAGCTGGGAGCCGATCGAGAATGCGGCACCGGTGTTGAAGGCGAGATGCAGTCCGAGCAGATCGCCGAACAGAGTGATGCGGGTTTCAGTGTCGAGGTAGTGGAGGGCGAGCTGCTTGCTGATCACGTCGACGGCGATCGTCAGTGCCGCGATCGCGCAGCTGTAGGCAAACAGCAGCCGTCGGGAGGGACGGCGGCCCGTGGGCTGCGCTGCGGGCCGTGTGCCCTTATGGACGGGTGGATCATGCGGGAGTTCGTGGGTCATGATGCTTTCAGAGGGGATTCGGTCGCGTCTGCGGCCTCGATAGGGGTAGGGGTGGACAGGCGGTTCCATCGCCGCTGCAACAGGCCCAAGGTAAGGAGCTCGCCGAGCCCGGCGATCGGGATGAGCAGGGTGAGGGCCGGCCCCACGAGGACGGCCGGGGTGAGCCCCGTGCGCAACGGTACAGAGGTGACGGCAGCGGCCGGTTCGTCCGCGGCGGCCGCGGCAATCACAGCGCCGTCGGGGGCGATGACCTGGCTGGTGCCCACGGTCGATACGTTTACGACGGCACGCCCGGTCTCGATAGCGCGCATACGCGCGAACTCGAGCTGCTGCAGGTTCTCGTCGGTGCCCCGGAAGTCGGCGTTGTTGGTCTGGAAGGCGTAGAACTGCGCACCGCCTCGCGCCCCGTCCCAGATCACCGAGTCGTAGATGACGTCGAAACAGATCGCGAGTCCGACCTGGACGCCGTCGACGGAGACGAGCGGCGGGTTCGTACCCGGCGTGTATTCGCGCTGGATGAGGCCGACCAGGTCGGGGACGATGCGTTCGTAGAACCACCGGTGGGGCACATATTCGCCGAAGGGCACCGGGTTCACCTTGTCGTGCATTTGCTCGGCGCTGCCGGCCTCCCAGAGCATCGACGTGTTGTAGGTGTCCTCGCCTCGCGCGGTGGCCGCATTCATGAGGAGCGGGGCCTCGGCGCCTGCGACGAGCTCGTCGAGAGTGCGAGCGGTGGCCGGGGTGTTCAGCGGATCGGAATCGACCCCGCCCTCGGGCCACACGAGCAGATCCATCGGTTCGCCGAGGAGTGCGTCGCTCGCTTGCCGCTGGGCGGCGAGCACATCGCCGGGGCTGCGCGTGTCGAAGTAGCCGGCGGGCCCGTCGCCCTGCACCCAGCCCACGCGGAGGCTGCCCGCTTCGGTCGTGGGGAACGCCGGCACGAGCAGCAGGGCGAGGATCACCGCTGCGGGCAGCAGCCCGGCGAGTTTTCGGGGTGCGGGTCGGGTGGCCCAGTCGACGACGCACGCGCAGAGCCAGACGATGAGGAGGGTGAGGCCGGTGACGCCGACCCAGGAAGCGGCTTCGGCGAAGGGGCCGCCGGCCTGGGACATGCCGATTCTGCCCCACGGGAACCCGCTGTAGGGCCAGGTTCCGAGGAGGAGCTCGCGTGCGGCCCACAGCGTCGCGATGAGCACCGGGAGCAGGAGTCTGCGGGTGGCGCGGCGTTCGAGGAGAGCGCCCCAGCGGTAGGCGAGGGCGATCGGGATCGCACCGAGCGCGAAGAGCAGCGATTCGACCCCGGCGAGCGCGATCCACGGGATCGGGCCGAGGAACTGCACGACCCACATGAGGTGCGTGAAGTAGAACGCGGCGCCGTAGGCGAGACCCACGAGAAACGCTCCCCCGATACTGCGGCCTATCAGCGTCCAGAGCCCGCCGGCGATGCTGAGGAAGGCGAGCGGCCACCAGCCGATGCTCGGGAACGCGGCGTCGAGCAGCAGGCCCGAGACGGCGGCGATCGGGATCGCCGCACCCCACGGCAGGCGACGCACCGTGGCGGTGGCGCGCTGCTCGCGCGCGCCGCGCCCCAGTGCCGTGCGGGGCACCTCAGGGTCGTCGCGCAGCGCGAGCGTGTCCGTGGTCGTCACAGCGGCCTCCTTCCTGGTGCTCGAATCGCGGATGTGGTCGTGGGCGGCTCAGCTGACGCCGGAGTAGGCGTGCAGGCCCTGGAAGTAGAGGTTGACGATGGTGAAGTTGAAGATCACCGTGGCGAAGCCGATGAGCGACAACCAGGCCGACTTCGTGCCGCGCCAGCCGCGGGTGGCGCGGGCGTGGATGTACCCGGCGTAGATCACCCAGATCACGAACGTCCACACCTCCTTGACGTCGAAGCCCCAGTAGCGGCCCCAGGATTCGTTCGCCCAGATCGCTCCGGCGATGAGCGTGAACGTCCAGAAGATGAAGCCGAGGATCGCGAAGCGGTAGGCGAGCGTCTCGAGTACCTCGGCCTTCGGGAGCGTGCGCAGGTAGCCGCGATCCGGGGCGACCTCCTCGCCCCCGGTGGCCTTGATCCGCTCGCGGCGTGCCTGTAGCAGTTGCATCGTCGATAGGCCCGCCGCGATCGCGAGCAGCGCGGTGGCGAGCGAGGCGACGAAGACGTGGATGATGAGCCAGATGCTCTTGAGCGGATCCATCAGCGGGGTCACTTCGACGTAGAAGGAGATCGTCGATCCGCCGAGGAAGAACACCACCATGCCGACGATGAAGACGCCGAGGAACCGGAGGTCGTACCAGCGCAGGGCGGCAAGGTAGACAGCGACAATCAGCAGAGTGCCGATAAGGGCAAACTCGTACATATTCGCCCACGGCACCCGTTCGGCCGCGATCCCGCGCGTGACCGTGGCGGCGAGATGGAGCGCGAAGCCGAGGGCAGTGAACGCGATGCCGAGGCGCGCGAAGTAGCGCCGTGACCGTTCGGCACCGGGCACGCGGAGGCTCCCCTCCCCTCCCCCGTTCTGCGGGGAGGCTGCGGGGCCTCCGGCCGCACCGACGAGCACGGCCTCCCGTTGTGTGATGGGTGCGGCCGAGGCGCGCTGCGAGAGGTCGTAGGCGAAGGCGAGGAACGCGAGAACATAGATCGTAATCGCCGACCAGACGGCGAGCACGGAAAACTCGTCGAGCGCGGCCTGCAGTTGTAGATCCATGGCTATTCCTTACTCTCCGCGATCGCCGCGTCGAGGGCGTCGGTGATGTCGGTAACGGTTTGGGGTTGCAGTAGCTCACCATTCAGGAAAAACGTCGGGGTGCCGCGCACGCCGAGCGACATGCCGGCGTTGTGGTCCTCTTCGACCCTCGCTTGGGTTGCGGGGTCGGCGACGGCCGCATCGAAGGCGTCCATGTCGAGCCCGAGCTCCTCGGCGTAGCTGCGGATCTTGTCGGCCTGGGAGTCTTGCTGCTCCGCCCATTCGGGCTGTGACTCGAAGAGCTTCTGGTACATCTCCTCGAACTTGCCCTGCTGCGACGCGGCCTCGACCGCGATGGCGGCGTTCATGGAGTTCGTGTGGTTGGTGATGAAGTAGCGGGCGACGTAGGTGATCTGCCCGTCGTACTGTTTGCGGATCTCCTCGATCACCGGGTAGACGGCGCCGCAGGCCTCGCATTCGAAGTCGAGGAACTCGACGAGCACGGGTGCGCCCTCGCCGGCGTCGTCGAGGACGTGCGAGTTCTCCTGCACGAGCGGCACTTCGCTCTGCGTGGGGGTTCCGCCGCCCGTTCCGCCGCTGTTCGACGCCTCGCCGGGCGCCTGGACTTCGGGTCGGTTGAGCACCGAGATGAGGATCAGGATGAGCGCGATGAGCAGCACGGCGGGAATGGCGATGAGTGCCGCCTTCTGCGAGGTGCTCAGCTTCTTGTTCGGTTTCTGCACGGTGTGCGGGGGCCGGTTCATTGGGTTCCCTTCTTGAAAAGCGGTGACGGTAGTTGCTCGGCGATGGCCGAGAGGTGGCTGGTGCGGAACTGTTCGACGGCGCGCTCGAGGCCGGGATCCTCACCGCGGGCGAGGCCGGCGTACTCGATCTTGACCTTGCGGCCGCCGACGACCGGCTGGGTGAGGGTGGCTTTCACCCAGAGGCGACGGCGCGGCACGAGGAGGCCGGTGATGAGGCCGACTGTGGCGAGGATGGAGAAGATGAGCACCCAAGTGGCGCCGGTGTCGCGCTGGATCTGCAGCGAGACGAAGCGCTTGATCGGCTCTTCGGCGCCCTCGGTGACGGTGAGATCCTCGAAGGTGATGGTGCCCATCCCGTTTGGCAGGTCGGCGGTGTCGCCGGGGGTGAGCTCGATCGAGTCGATACCGGTGTCGCCGCCGGTGATCTGGGTCATCGACTCGGTGTCGAGCTGGTACACCGAGCGCGGGGTGCCGTCGTCAATGCCGAGGTCGCCCGTGAACACGTTGAACGTCATCATTGGGTTGTAGAGATCGGGGAACACCGAGTAGTAGGCGCCGGTGTCCAAGGTGCTCTGCGTCGGGTACAGGAAGCCGATGAGCCCAACCTGCTCAGGCAGACCGTCGGGGACTTTGATCACGCCGAGCGAGGTCATCGCGGAATCCTGCGGCAGGAAGGGCTGGGGTTCCTGGTAGACGACGTCGCCGGCGGCGTTGCGGATCGTGATCATCGGCGCGTAGCCGTTGCCGAGAAGGTAGATGCGGTCGCCGTTCACCTCAATCGGTGCGTTCACCCGCACGGTCTCGGCGCGGGTGTCGTCGTCGCCGGCCTCTCGGATGGAGAGGTGGGCGGCGAAGTTGCCCGCCTGCCCCGCACCGGGCCTCCCAGGGTCGACGTACTCGACGTCGAAGCTGTCGAGGCTCAGTGCGTAGGGGGTGAGTGAGCTCCGGTCGAAGTACCGTCCCGGCGAGAACGAGGAGTAGGCGCTCTCGCTGTTCACGAAGGTGGTGCCTTGGACGATGACGCGATCGCCAGTGTAGTTGAGGCCGGTGCTCAGCAGCACGGTCACGAGGATCCCAACGAGTGCCGAGTGGAAGACGAGGTTGCCGGTTTCGCGCAGGTAACCGCGTTCGGCGGATACCGACCAGGAAGTCGCGCCGTCGTAGCGGGCGGTGCGGTATCCGCGGCGTCGCAGCTCGCTCTCGGCGATCGCGATGGCCTGGGCGACATCGGCTTCGGAGGTGCGGCCGTCGACGAGTTGCAGATCGTTCGAGGAATAGCCGGCCATGCGCTGCAGCCGGGCCGGGGTCTTCGGTGCCGGCGCGCGGAGCGCTTTTGCATGATGCTTGATCCGCGGGATGATGCAGCCGATGAGGGAGATGAACAGCAGCAGGTAGATGGCCGAGAACCAGGCCGAGCTGTAGACGTCGAACAGCTGCAGTTTGTCGATCGTGGGGGCGAGCTCGGGGTTGTCGTCGAAGTACCTCACGACGCCGTTAGGGTCGGCTTGTCGCTGTGGGAAGAGGGAGCCGGGGATCGCGGCAATCGCCATGAGCAGGAGCAGGAGCAGCGCGGTGCGCATGCTCGTGAGCTGCCGCCACCCCCATCGGAGCCAGCCCTGCCACCCGAGGCCGACATCGCCGGTGCCGCGTTCGGTGGAGTCGACGTGATCGCTCGGGCGTGCGGGGAGGGTGTCGTTGTCAGAGCGGGAGCTGGACATTCGCCATCACCCCCTGCAGGGAGGACATGAGGCGCGTCCAGAGCCCGCTCACCATGAGCAGGCCGAGCACGACGAGGACAACGCCGCCGGCGATGTTGATGGCGCGGATGTGACGCCGCAGGAACGACATCGAGCGGGTAGCCCAGCCGAGCCCGAGGGCGAGCAGCAGGAACGGGATGCCGAGGCCGAGCGAGTAGGCGACGCCGAGCAGCCCCGCACGGACGGGGTCGCCGAGGTTCCACGACACGGAGATGATCGCGGCGAGGGTGGGCCCGATGCACGGTGTCCAGCCGATGCCGAGGGCGAGACCGAGCAGTGGGGCCCCGGCGAGGCCCAGGCGTGAGCGGAAGCGGGGTCGGACGGTGCGCTGCATCTTGCGGAAGACTCCGACGAAGGCGAGCCCCATGACGATCACGACGACGCCGAGGATGCGGGTGGCGGTGTCGGCATAGGCGAGGAAGACCTGGCCGAAGACACCACCGAGCACGGTGACAGTGACGAACACGATGGAAAACCCTGCGATGAACAGGAGAACACCGAGGAGCAGGCGGCGGCGCTGCGCGGTGGTGCCGCCGGTGGCTGCAGTGCCCTGTTCGACGGGGGCGACGGCAGAGCCAAGGTAGCCGAAGTAACCGGGTACGAGCGGAAGCACGCACGGGGAGGCGAAGGAGACGAAGCCGGCGAGTGCGGCGATGAGCACACCCGCCCAGAGTGCACCGTCGAAGACGAGATCGCTCGGGTTCATGGCGTCTCCACGAGTGCGTCGGCGACGAGCGTGTCGAGGATGGAGGCCGACTCGAGTTGCCCGATGATGCGGGCTGCGACGCGCCCCTGACGGTCGAGTACCAGCGTGGTGGGGGTGGCTTGGATCGGGGTGACGCCGGCGAAGGCCTGCTTGACGCGGCCGTCGTTCACGTCGATGATGCTCGGGTAGGTGATGCCGTTCTCTTCGGCGAAGGCGACGGCGGTTGCGGGCTGGTCGTAGATGTTCACACCGAGGAACCCGACGCCCTCATCCTGGTAACTCAGCCAGACCTCCTCGAGCATGGGGGCCTCGATGATGCAGGGGCCGCAGGCGGCATACCAGAAGTTCACGACGTACACCTCTCCGGCGTAGTCGTCGCTGGAGACCGGGTCGCCGTATTCGGTGGTGCCACTGAAGCTCACGGCGGCGCCACGCTCGTCGATCGGGATCTCGACGATGCGGCCGTCGGAGGTGCCGCTTCGTTCACTGCCCTGCTGGTACTGTTCCGACAACGGATCTGCGGCTGTGCAGCCGATCAGCCCAAGGCTGATCGTGGCAGTCGCTACGAGTGCGGTCATCAGCAGGTACGTCGGTTTGGACGTCCTCAAGTTCCTGGTTCTCCTCAATCCTCAACGCGTGGTCGCGGGCATGGCGGACGTGCCGGCCCGTTCCTGCCCCAGGGGGCAGCGTGAGGAGCGCTTAAATGCGCAGGAGGCTGAGGTCGTGCAGGCCGAAGCGATGCCTGCCGCGATGATCGAACGCTGCAGCTGCGGCGATCGGAGCGATCTGGGGGCGCTGTCGTTGGAATCGCATCTGCCTGCAGCGGAGCGCGAAGACGATCAGGATCGCCAACGCAAAGCCGCAGAGGATCCCGAGCAGGCAGGTGACAACACCGATCAGGATGCTCTCGCTGACGGCGGTCTCCCCCACGGTGTCGGCGAAGTGTCCCACTGCGGCGTCGAAGGAGGGGGCTGCGACCGTGTTCGAGGCGGCCGCCGGCGCGGAGAGGCCGACATCATCGGCGTGGGAGACGCCCCACAAGCCCACGACGGTGACGATTGCGGCGAGGAGCAGCGTCGCGGCTCTCATCGTGAATCGTCGCCGCGTGATGCGGGCACTGCGGGGAACTGAGGACACACCCCGATTGTACCGAGCGGGTTCAAGGCGATCATGGGAGTGGACTGACGTACTCGACATGCTGCACCCTATTGGAGGGCGATGAGCATGCTGAGCAGGCCCATCACGAAGGTGTAGGGGGCGAGCGTCATCTTCTCGTACTTGCTCTTGGAGAGCATGCTGAGGATCACGCTGAACCCGAGGTGGGCGACGATGAGCCACATCACCCAGAAGCTGAACTCCCCGGGCAGCACAGCGATGGTGCCGCTGCGATCGAGGGCGATGAAAGCGATGAAGGCGTAGCGGAGCACGGCGGAGATCGCGCCGAGGCGGAGGTTGAGCGGGAGCGTGGTGTGCTCGCCACCCCAGGCGAACTTGCCGAGCGGTGTGCCGACGGCTAGGGCGATCTGGAAGATGGCGAGCACGCCGAGCATCGCGGTGAGCGCGAAGGTCAGGATCGTCGCCATCACTGCTCCTTTCCGAACTTCGCGGCGAGGTAGGCGTTGTAGGCGTCGAGTTCCGCGTCCTCTTGAGCTTCTCGGCGTTTCGCTTGCCGCAGATCGCTCGTGCGCCACTTGGAAATGGTGACGATGAGCACGATGATCAGTGGCAGTTCGCCGTATGACCAGATCAGGCCGCCGGCGATGGCTTGGTCGAGGGCGCGGGTGATCCCCCATGCTTCCGGGTCGTTGGCGTACCAGCCGAACATGGGCTCGGTGCTGCGGAGCAGTACGAGCCCGAAGATCGCGTGGATCTGGATCTCGAGGAGCACGTCGACGATGCGCACGACGAACGATGGGGCGCGCGGCAGCGGGTCGAGTGACCACAGCGGAGCGCCACCGATCATGCCGAAGACGAGGAACAGGGCGAGCAGGATGAGATGCCCGGACGGGAGCTCGAGGAACCAGCTCAGCGTGTCGGTGAAATACAGGATGGGGAAGGCGACAACTGCGATGACGATCACGGTGGCAGGGTGCAGGAGCACCTGAGCGGTGCGCGAGCGGTAGGCACTGAGTGCGGCGCGCATCACGGGCCGCCCGAGTCCCCGGCGCGGCATCGCCCGCAAGAGCAGACGGCCGGGAGAGCCCATCAGCAGGAACGGGGGTACGACGACCATGAGCGTGATCTGCTGGAAGAGCAGCACCGAAACGAGTTCCTCGGCGTAGGCATTCGCGCGCATTCCGGTGGCCATGAACCAGAGGAGGCAGCCGACGGTGAACAGCAGCGTCGAGCCGACGCCCCATCGTTTCCCCCGCCCCCAGAGGGAGATCGCCCCCGTCAGGTACATGATGAGGCAGACGATGGCGAGCCAGGCGAGCGGCGACATGCTGCGCAGATCGAACTGGAAGAGGTCGCCGAGCTCGAGGCTGGCCATCGCGGGGTACACGGTCGGGGGTTGTCCTTACTGACGCTGGCGAGGGCTCGCCGGGGAGGGTCTACTTCGAGTTCGCGGCGATGAACGGCAGCGGGTCGACGGGGTCGTCTTCGACGCGCATCACCAGGTGCAAGTGGTTGCCGAATGACATCCCGGTGTTTCCGACGAGTCCGGCTTGGTCGCCGCCCTGCACGGTTTGGCCGGCCTGCCAGGAGTGGGAGTTCTCCTGCATATGGCAGTACCGGCTGATGACACTTTGACCGGCGACCTGGTGCTGGACTTTCAGAGAGAAACCGCAGCCGTCGGAGGCCCAGCCCGCCTCAGTGATCACGCCGTCACCGACGATGCGGATCGGAGTGCCGCCGGCAGCGGCCATATCTTGTGCGTCGTGGAAGCCTGCGACTGGTGCGGAGCGGTATCCGAAGCCATCGGTGAGCGGCACCTCTTGTGCGAAGGGGTACTGCAATGTGGTGTCGGTAAGGCCGGTGACGGTCACTGCCCCGCCGCTCAGCCCGATCTCAAGAGCGACAGCAGTCGGGGCGACGGAGAGCTCGTCGAGCATCGTGGGAGCGTCAATGGTGCCTCCCGTAACGAATGCCTGCTGACGACTCGCGAAGACGGGGATATCGGCGGTCGCGGCACTGGTCGCGGGGAAGACGGCACTTGCCACGAGTACGGCGACGCTCGCGAGCGCCGTACTCCCAGCGACGAAGCTGCGCAGTCGCGAACGTCGCCGTACCGTGCCGGTCTCTGGTCCTGTCCCGCCCCCGGTCAGCGTCTCCTTGGGGGCGGGCTGGTCGCTGTCGGGCTGTGCCGGGAGGTCGGTGTGTCGCGCCGTGGACGGCGCCTCGGCTGCATGCTTGGATCTGCGGGGCCGAACCGAATCGCCAGTCGAGCGCTCGTCGGTATCGGTGGGTTCGATCCAGGTGCTCCGCCTCGGCCCCGCAGATTGCTCGGCGTGCTGACGCCGCCTCAAAAGACGACTCCGAGGACGAAGAACGAGACGACGGCGAAACAGATGCTGAGGAGCAAGGTGCCGAAGACGAAGAGGAAGTGTTGGGCTTTGATCGGTGAATCTGTGGAGTTCAAACTGCTGGCTCCTGATCGGGGGCGTTCGTGCGCCCGAATGGTGTTCGAGAGGGCGCAATGCCGGATGGCATGCAAATGGCAGCGCTTATGTAGGGCGGGCGAAGCTCTCAGAGGTGACGTGGCACCGGTTCGAGGCGCACGGAGCTTCGCGGGCTATCCCCCTGCACGGGGTTCCCGGTGGAGATCAGGTTCGCGAGATCGAGTGAAGCAGCAGCAATGGCTGCGGACGGGCGGGCGCGCGCGGCAGGGCGACCGCCCATTCGCGGAGCCTGCCGAGGCGCACCTGCAGCCAGGGTCGCCGGGTGAAGAGCACAACCAGCAGGAGGGTGGCGAGCATGGTGAGCATGCAGATCGCGAGAAGATCAAGGTGCCAGCTCTGCACGCTGCCGTGGGTGGCGTGCTCGCTCCCCTCGACGAGCGTGGCGGTCGCGGCTGTTGCCGAGGTGGACGTGCTGGTCGCCGACGAGGCCTCGGCGATCACCGGCACGCTGCTGAGTTCGACGCTGTGCGCGCGCAGTCCGACAAGGCCGAGGATCACGAAGGCGCCGACCCAGACGAAGGTCAGGAGCGCACGCCGCGACAGCGGTCGTCGCGACGCTAAGCGTGCCCCCATCACTCCATCACCTCCATAGCCATGTAACAATTTAGCATCGGAACCTGGAGGCAGCCAGGGGATGCTACTGCTTCAGGGTGCCCGTCAGCGCGTTGCCGGTGTCGGCGCAGCGCTCGACAACAGGGCTGATCGCATCGCACGAGCGGGTCTGCGTGCAGCGCGGATGCCGTTGAGGATCACGAGCACTTCCGCGAGTTCGTGGACGAGTACGACTCCGGCGAGCCCGAGTACCCCGAAGAGCGCTAGGGGAAACAATACGATGATAATGGCCAGGGCGAGGCCGATGTTCCAGGTCATGATGCGCCGGCCCCGACGAGCATGCGCAAGGGCCTGCGGGATGAAACGCAGATCGTGACCGGTGAAGGCGACGTCGGCAGATTCGATGGCAGCTGCGGAACCTTTAACGCCCATCGCGATGCCCACGGTCGCCGTTGCGAGCGCAGGAGCGTCGTTGATCCCGTCGCCGACCATGGCTGTGGGAGCAGCGGTGACGAGGGTGTTGACGGCGCTGGCCTTGTCTGCGGGGAGCTGCTCGGCGCGCACGTCTGTGATACTGGCCTCGGCCGCCAGCGCCCGTGCGGTTCGCTCGTTGTCTCCGGTGAGCATGATGGGAGTGATTCCCATCTCCCGCAGCATCTGGACGGTTTCGGCTGACTCCGCGCGCAACTCGTCACGGATCCCGAGAAGGCCAGCGAGTTCACCGTCGGCTTCAACCACGACGACGGTCATCCCGCGTTCGGCCAGCTGCTCGGCGGTGCTTCGGCGCGCGCCGGGGTCGAGCCAGCGAGTGTTTCCGACCCGGATGCGGCGGTCGGCGACGATTCCGGTGACCCCGTGGCCAGCCTCCTCTTCGATGTCTCGGCCTGGTGCCGCGTCCGGAGCGGCCGCGACGATGGCGGCTGCGAGCGGGTGCGTGCTGGATGTTTCGAGTGCGGCGGCGAAGCCGAGCACCTCGCGTTCGGTGTATCCGAAGCTCACGACCTCGACGACTTGGGGTTCGTTGCGGGTGAGCGTGCCCGTCTTGTCGAGGGCGACGGCTCGGATCGTGCCCAACTGTTCGAACGCCTGGCCGGACTTGATCACGATGCCGTACTTGGAGGCGGAGCCGATCGCGCTGATCACGGTCACCGGGACGGCGATCGCGAGCGCGCACGGGGAAGCAGCGACGAGGACGACGAGGGCTCGCTCGATCCCGGTGGCCGGATCTCCCACGATGAAGCCGAACACGACGACGAGGCCCGCCACGATGAGCACGGTCGGCACGAGCGGCTTGGCGATCCGGTCGGCGAGCCTGGCGCGTTCTCCCTTGCGGGCGTGTGCCTGTTCGACGAGGGCGACGATCTGCGTGAGTGAGTTGTCGCGACCATCGGCGGTGGCCTCGATGCGCAGCGTGCCAGAGCCGTTCACGGCGCCGGCCGGCACCGCATCCCCTGGACGCACGGCGACCGGAATGGACTCCCCTGTGACGGCGGAGGTGTCGATGCTGGATGCGCCATCGACCACGATGCCGTCAGTGGCGATGCGCTCCCCCGCACCGATGATGAGGATATCGAGTTCGCGCACCTCGACGACGGAGATCATGTCCTCACCGCTCAGTCGGGACACGCGCGCGGTGTCGGGGATCAGTGACAGCAGGGCGCGCAAGCCCTCCTTGGCGCGATCCATCGCGCGGTCTTCGAGTGCCTCAGCGAGGGAAAACAGGAACGCGAGGGCAGCGGCTTCTCCGACGTGTCCGAGCGCGACGGCGCCGATCGCGGCAATGGTCATGAGAAGGCCCACGCCAACGCGACCACGCATCAGGCGCCGCACGGTGCCAGGGATGAAGGTGTAGGCGCCGGCGAGGAGCGCGATCCACTGCAGGATGAGGGCCGGGATCTCCGCGCCGCTCCACTCAAGGAGGTAGCCGGACGCGAGGGCGACACCGGAGAGCGCGGAGGGCAGCAGCGCGGGATCGCGCCACCAGGGAGGCCGCACTGGATGCACATTCACCGCTTCGTTCCGCTTCCCGAATACTGGGGGCAGTTCGGGGCCGCAGCAGGCGTCGCCTTCGCTGCCGGGTACGGTGGGCAGCGTGGCGGGCTCCGGCGTCTTCGGCTTGACCGTGTTGAGCTCGTCGGGCCCGCAGCAATCCTCGCTCATCGGCTCGCGCCCTGGATGGTCGGCTCCGCTGCGGCCTTCGCGCCGCAGCCAGGGGTGGTGCATTCGGTGTCGAGGCAGACTTCGTCCTCGTCGACGGCGAGGGTGACATCGACAAGCGCAGTAAGGGCGGCGGCGAGGTGGGGATCGGCGATCTCGTAACGGGTCTGCCTACCTTCCGGATCGGCGACGACGATGCCGCATCCGCGGAGGCAGGCCAGGTGGTTTGAGACGTTCGTCCGTGTGAGCTCAAGCTCACGCGACAGCACGGCCGGGTAGCTCGGGGCTTCGAGCAGCACGAGCAGGATCCGCGAGCGGGTCGGATCAGCCATGGCGCGGCCGAGGCGGTTCATGGCGTCCACCCGAGAGGCAATAGTCAGCATATGCTGACTATACATGGGCTAGTGACCTATTGCATGCCGGGAGAACTCAAGATTTGAATCATCCAGCCCTCCCCCGACGTCCCGGCGGAAGCAGGCCACGACTGCGGGCCTTGGCGACCCAGCCCTGGGCGGTACTGAGGGCGACGCCGTTGATCTCCGCCATTGTTGCGGATGGATTCTCGTCACCCTGACCCGAGAGCTTGCCGTGCTGCAAGGCAACGAGTTCGTAGAAGTCGAGCACCTGCTTCGGGTTGCCGAGCGGCTTCAGTAAGTCACGGTCGCTGATCTTGCGCCCGCTGGGGAGCACGATCTTGTTCCCGGTCACGGTGGCGACGCGCTTCATAGCGAACAAGCGCTTGTTGATCGCGGCTTCGATCTTCGCGGTAGGGAGTTCGCGCAGCAGGTGGCTCGTGATCGGGTCGCCGGGTCGCCACGGGAGATACACGACGCCGGTGATACGGACTTCCTCGGGACTGGCGTAGAGCTGGCGTTGCAGACGGATCATCACCCGCGTCGCGGTGGCCTCGTGTTCGATGTACCGCCAGCGGCCATCGGCGGTCTCGTTCTGCTCAGAGTCGGCACTCTCGCCCGTTTCTTGGTCGTCGTATCCGAGCACACGGTCTATCTCATCACTGGCATCGTCAGTGCGCTCGCCGGGAAACCGGGCGGCGAGGTTCCAGCCCGCAGGCAGATCGGCCTGTATGAGCAGGCCGTCTGCGCGCTGATCCCCCGGTCGGGGCGTGGGTAATGCCATGTGCACGAGTCTACCGGACAAACGTCTTATCTCATGTACTTGCGATTACACGTTATTTGTGTTTCAATATCAGGTACTCGCAAGAACGCCAGCTATTGGTGGCGTTCGACCGCACCAGACTGAGAGGCAAGGGCATGACTGAAGCGGCGACTCAGACGGATTACCTCACGCGCGCCGAGGCTGCTGCTCGTTGCCGGGTGCCGTTGCCGACGTTCGACAAGCTGCGCCGCGAGGGGCTGATCCCCGAGCCGGATGCCGAGGTTGGCAAGCACAAGCTCTGGCGCGCAGACACGATCGAGGGCTTCCTCGAAGTCGGGGGAACGAGGCGCTGATGGCCGGGCGTCCGTCGAAAGACTCCCCGCTGCGGCTCGATCCGCACACCGGTAGGCCGCTCCCCGAGGGCATCCGGTGGCGTGAGGATCGGCAGCGGTATCAGATTCGCGTGCTTGTGCCCGACCTCTACGGGAACTGGGCCGAGCGCACCCGCACCTTCCGCACGCTGAGCGAGGCGAAGAAGGAGCTGGCCAAAGCCGTCGCCGGGAAGAACCCGAACGGCGCTATGACCCTCACGCAGTGGCACGAGCGGCATTGGTCGGCAATCGAGGCATCGGTGCGACCTGGCACGGCGCGCGCGTACGGGGTCGCGTGGCGTAGGCGAGTGCAGCCGACCCTCGGGCACATGAAGCTCGAAGCGATCACCTCACCCCTGATTGAGTCAGCGATGGTCGAGTGGGATTGCTCGACCTCGACCAAGGTGGATTCGCTCGCGCTCATCAGCCGTCTGCTCGACGCGGCACGGCGCGCGCGAATCATCGACTACAACCCGGCTCGTGAGATCAAGCGTCCGACACAGGACACCTCAACCTCGCCCACCTCACGGGCACTCACCATGCCGCAGGTAATGAAGATGCTCGATCTCATCCCGGCGGGTGTCTATCGCCGCTACGCCGCCGCACTCGTGTTCACCGGGATGCGCGCGGGCGAGGCGACCGCGATTCGGGTGCGCGACGTGGATCTAACGCAGGGTGTCTTGCGAGTCAGCCGCAGCTTCTCCCCCGGCCTGAACGGGGAACTGATCGAACAGAGCCCGAAGAGCCACAAGGAACGACAGGTGCCCATCGTGCAGGCGTTCCTGCCGCATGTGCGAGAGGCCATGAAGAACAAGGAACCCGACGATCTGCTGTTTGCCGGGCCGAACGGCGGCAGGCTCGTCGCGGCGAACTTCCGCCGCGCGGTGGACTGGACAATGATCCGCACTGCCGTCAAGCGGCCAGACCTGCGCGTACACGACCTGCGCCACACCTTCGCTACGATCCTCTTCGACGCGGGCGCATCGGCGCCCGATGTGCAGGCAGTGCTCGGGCACTCCAGCTTGCAAGTCACCGAACGCTACTCACGCGCACGCGAGGGCGTCGCCAGGAGAGCCGCCGCCGTGTTCGACAGCCTCACCGCCAGCGCCGGATATGGCACAAATATGGCACAGCACCGCGATGTGCCGCATCTGTGAGCACCGTGATTGATCCTGTGACTACGCGCAGGATAGCGGCGGGGCCGCGCAGAAAGTCGCGGGACCGGCGCGGAACCACCGCCTGACCAGGGAAAACAAGCGAACCCCCAAGAGTAGAAGCCTCTTGAGGGTTCAGTAGCGGTGTAATAGCCGCTACGTGGCTCCGACCGGCATCGATCCGGTGACCTTTCGATTTTCAGTCGAACGCTCTACCAACTGAGCTACAGAGCCTCGGCGACCATGACAGGCGCCGAAGATGAGAAAACCCTTCCGAAGAAGGGTTCCTCATCTGGCGACCCTGACGGGACTTGAACCCGCGACCTCCGCCGTGACAGGGCGGCGCGCTAACCAACTGCGCCACAGGGCCATGGTGTATTCAGTTGTATTCGGTATCAGTGACCCCAACGGGATTCGAACCCGTGCTGCCGCCGTGAAAGGGCGGTGTCCTAGGCCGCTAAACGATGGGGCCGAAGTCGCTTTCGCGGCTTTGGCTACCGAAGAGAAAGCTTACAGGGTAGTGCGGGCCCGATGCAATTCGAGGTGCTCTCCTCCGTGAAACCGTTGAGATTCCGCGGAGAACGAGCCACTCGAGCGTGTCGGGGTCGAGCGCTACTCGGCGCCGCCCGAGATGAGTGCCCGCTGCACCCGCTTGAACGAGACGTCCTCGTGCAGCATCACGCCGTGGCTGGTCCGCTGCTCGAAGGTGTACCCGATCTGCCCCTGCCGCAGCACGGCCAGCAGGTACGGCTCCTCCGGGTTCCAGAGCACCCAGGTCGGCTGCCCGAAGGCGTTGTTGCCCATGAAGGTCGTCTCGATGTTGCGTCCGCCGATGCGGACCATGACCGGGACGCCGGTCTGCCTCGAAAGCACGACCTCGTCGGATTCAGCCTGCTGCGACTCGCTCATATTCCGATCCTAACCAAATCATCAGGTTCGGTGGCGCAATCCGGAGGTTCGCGCCCGATATGCCGGATCCGATCCTCGCCGCGAGGATATCGGCGCCCTGCTCACGCACCGGCGAAGAAACTCGCCGTAACCCGCGCCAGGCCGTGCAGGTCCTCGACGTGGGCGAGCTCCCGCGCGGAGTGCATCGAGAGCAACGGCACGCCGACGTCGACGGTGCGGATCCCGAGCCGGGTCGCGGTGAGCGGCCCGATGGTCGAGCCGCACGGCACGACATTGTTCGAGACGAAGGCCTGCGACGGCACTCCTGCGGCGTGGCACACCCGCTCCCACAGCGCGGCGCCGTGCGCGTCGCTGGCGTAGCGCTGGTTCGCGTTGACCTTGAGCATCGGCCCGCCGCCTGGTCGGGGCCGCACGCGCGGGTCGTGCTTCTCGGGATAGTTGGGATGCGCGGCATGCCCGGCATCGGCCGAGAGGCACCAGGATCCGGCGAGCGCCCTGGCAGCGTCCTCAGCCGTGGCGCCGAGGCCGGCGCGGATCCTGTCGAGCACGTCGGCGAGGAACGGGCCGGAGGCTCCGGAGCGGGACTCGGATCCCAGCTCCTCGTGGTCGAAGGCGGCGAGGATCGCGATCGTCCCTGGTGCCGGTTCGGTGTCGAGCAATGCGCTCAGGCCGGCGAAGACCGAACTCAGATTGTCGAGCCGCGGCGACGCCAGCAACTCTCCTTCCGCCCCGATCCTGGTCGGCGGCTGCGTATCGGCGAGCCGCACGTCCCATCCGGTGACTTCCGCCTCCGCGACACCGGCCTGCGCCGCGAGCATTCCCGGCACGGAGACCGCGCCGACGCCGACGACCGGCTGAGTGTGCCGCTGCCGATCGAGCGTGAGCCCGGTGTTCGCCTCGCGGTCGAGATGGATCGCAAGCTGCGGGATCCGCGCCACCGGGCCGGTGCGGACGAGATGGGTGGATCCTTCGCGCGTCACGATCCGACCCGCGAAGGCGAGATCCCGATCGAGCCAGGAATTCAGCAGGGGCCCGCCGTACACTTCGACACCGGCTTGCGCCCATCCCTCGGCGGTGAAATCGGGCTGCGGCTTCAGCACGAAGCCGGGCGAGTCCGTGTGGCAGCCGAGCACCCGGACCGGGGACGCCGCCGAGAGCTCCACCCCCGTGCGCCAGGCGATGAGTGCGCCATCGCGGCGCACGTAGCCGCGGGCGCCATCCCCCACCGGCGGCCAGGCGTCCGCCTCGTCGTACGCGGTGAACCCTGCGGCGTCGAGCGCCGCGGCGGCCGCCTGCACGGCGTGGAACGAGCTCGGCGACGCCTCCACGAACGCGGCGAAGCGCTCGATGTACGCGATCGTCTCGGCGGACACGGCCACGACCCCGGCTTCCGTCATGATCCTGCGCCTACTCCGCGTCGGCGGTGTCGCCAGCGGTGTCACCGACGGCCCCGGCGGAGCCGCCAGCGTCGGCGTCCGCGTCGCCGTTCGCCTCGGCGACGGGCGCAGTGAAGTCGAGGGCGAACTCGGCGAGCAGCCGAGCACCGAAGCCGGTGGCCCCGGTCGAACGCCACAGCTCGTCCCGCTCGCTCTGCATGGTCGGGGCGATGTCGAGGTGCCCCCAGGGCAGGCCGTCGACGAACTCGTTGAGGAACAGGGCTGCCGTGATCGCGCCGGCGTACTGGCCGCCGATGTTCGACAGATCCGCGACGTCGCTCTTCAGCTGCTCCCGGTAGCGATGGTCGAGCGGCAGCCGCCAGATCCGCTCGTCCGTCGCGTCGGCGGCCTGCTGCAGCTGCGTCGCGACCTCATCGTGGTTCGCGAGCACGGCGGCGGTGCCGAGCCCGAGCGCGGCCATCGCGTTGCCCGTGAGCGTCGCGATGTCGACGATCGCGTCAGGGCGCCGCTCCTCCTCGGTCGCGAGGACGAGCCCGTCCGCCATCACCAGGCGGCCCTCGGCGTCGGTGTTCTTCACCTCGACGGTCGTGCCGCCGCGGATCGTGAGCACGTCGCCGACCTTCGTCGACGAGCCGGAGGGCATGTTGTCGGTGCACATCAGCCAGCCCGTCACGGCGGCCGTCGCCCCGAGCTCGCGCAGCGCCGTCATGGCGGCGAACACGGCGGCGGCGCCCATCATGTCGAACTTCATGCCCTGCATCGACCCGGCGGGCTTCAGGCTGATGCCGCCCGAGTCGAAGGTGATGCCCTTGCCGACGAGCGCCAGGTGCGGAGTCCCGGCGCCGGCGCCATCGCCGTCACCGGGCGCGCTGCCGGCGTCTGCGGGCGTGTAGCGGAGCTTGATCATGCGGGGCTCGTCGGTGCTGCCCGCGTTCACCCCGAGCAGGCCGCCGAGATCCAGCTCGGCGAGCTGCTCGCGGCCGAAGACCTCGACCTCTAGACCGTAATCCGGGCCGGTCCGCTCGGCGATCTCGGCGAACTTGGCCGCGGTGAGGTGGCGGGGCGGAGTATTGCCGAGGTCGCGGGCGAGCGCCGCGGTGCGAGCGAGGATCAGGCCGCGCTCGGCGCCGAGCTCGGCGGCCTCCGCGAGATCGGCCTCTGCCGCATCGGCCGCGTCGTCGGATCCGGCGGCGGCAGCCCCGCCGACGACGAGCGTCAGGCGTTCGAGCGGCACGGTCTTCGGCTCGCCGAGCAGTGCGTCGTAGCGGTAGCGGGCGAGGATCGCGCCCTCGGTGGCGACCTGGGCGGCGAGGGCCGGATCGAGCGCCGCCGTCGCGTCGCCGAGTTCGACGGCGAGCTCGGCCGACTCGCGCGCCGCCCGGGTGAACGCGGCGACGGCGTCGCGCAGCTCGGCGGCGGTGCGGATCCCGGCGGCGGTGCCGACGAGCACGCGCAGCGGGGCGCCCGGCAGCAGCAGCGTCTGGCCCGCCTTCCCCGTGAATCCCGCTGCGGCGAGCGCGTCCCGGTCGATCCCATCGGGCAGTCCGTCCGGCAGCTCGCCCTCGGCGGGGACGAACACCGCGAGCACGGCCGGCTCCGCCGAGTTCGCGACGGTGACGGTGACCTCGCGGCTCAGAGAGGGCACCGGGTTGAAGTCGGGATCGATCGCAACAGTCATGGGCTCCACCCTACTCGCGCGGGCGCGAACGCCACTCGCGCGAGCGCGAGCGCGAACGCCGAGGTTGCTGCGCGGCGCCCATCGCCCCGTCACCGCATGCCCGGCCGGTGGTTCTGCGACAATGCCCGTATGACTGCAGCCGGATCCCGCCCCGAGTCTCGGGACGACCTCATCGCGATCCGGCGCGTCAGGGATCGGATCGACCGGGAGTACGCGTCGCCGCTCAGCGTGGAGCTGCTGGCGCGCGGGGTGCACATGTCGGCGGGGCATCTGAGCCGGGAGTTCCGCCGCGTCTACGGGGAGTCCCCGTACTCCTATCTGATGACGCGTCGCATCGAGCGAGCGATGACGCTGCTGCGGCGCGGCGACCTCAGCGTCACCGAGGTCTGCTTCACCGTCGGGTTCTCGTCGCTCGGCACGTTCAGCACCCGGTTCTCAGAGCTCGTCGGCGTCGCCCCGAGTGTGTACCGGGACGATCCCTCGCGCTCGGTATCCGGGATCCCGCCGTGCATGGCGAAGCAGGTGACGAGACCGGTCAGGAATCGAGAAGTCGGGGACGCGACCGAGACGTAACGTGGATCGCATGGACATCAAGATTCACTACGCGTTCCTCCCCCACACCGATGCCGAAGCCGCGCTCGGCTTCTATCGCGACCTGCTCGGATTCGAGGTCCGCAAGGACGTCGGCTACGAGAACATGCGCTGGATCACGGTCGGCCCGGTCGGGCAGCCCGAGACCTCCATCGTGCTCCATCCGCCGGCAGTCAATCCCGGCATCACCGATGAGGAGCGCGAGGTGATCCTGAATCTCATCGCGAAGGGCTCGTACGGCGCGCTCACCCTGGCGAGCGACGACCTCGACGGCCTCTTCGCACGCCTCGAACGGGCGGGAGCCGAGGTCGTGCAGGAGCCGATGGACCAGGACTACGGCGTGCGGGACTGCGCGTTCCGCGACCCGGCCGGGAATCTGCTCCGCATGAACCAGCTCGCGTAGCGGTCGCCGAGCGGTCTCGGAGCCGTCACGGAGCCGTCGGGAATAGACGCGCGCCGCCGCCGTTCCATCTTCCATGCGCGCTTTCGGATTCCTCTCCTTCGGCCACTACGGCAACGTACCCGGATCGCGCACGCGCACGGCGGGCGACATGCTGCGCCAGCATGTCGAGCTCGCCGAGGGCGCCGAGGAGATCGGAGCCAACGGCGCCTATCTGCGCGTGCACCATTTCGCCCGCCAGGCCGCTTCGCCGATCCCCCTGCTCACCGCGATGGCCGCGCGCACGGAGCGGATCGAGGTCGGCACGGGCGTCATCGACATGCGCTACGAGAACCCGCTGTATCTCGCCGAGGAGGCGGCGGCGCTCGATCTGCTCGCCGACGGCAGGATCGCGCTCGGCATCAGCCGGGGGTCCCCGGAGCCGGCGCTGCGCGGCTACGAGGCGTTCGGCTACACGTCGACCGACGATCCCGAGGGCCATGAGCTGGCGAAAGCCAAGTTCGATCTGTTCCTGCGCGCCGTCGAGGGCGAGACCGTCGTCGAGGCGGATCCGCGGATGGGCCCCGCCGGCCGGCTCGCGGTCGAGCCGCGATCCGATACCCTGCGCGACCACATCTGGTGGGGTGCGGGCAGCCGGGGCACGGCCGAGGAGACGGGGCGTCGGGGCCTGAACCTCATGAGTTCGACCCTGCTCACCGAGGCGACCGGCCAGCCCTTCCACGAGCTGCAGCGCGAGCAGATCGACCGGTTCCGCACCGCCTACCGCGAGGCCGGCCACTCGGGGTCGCCGCGCGTGAGCGTGAGCCGGAGCATCTTCCCCCTGATCACGCAGCAGGACGAGCTCTACTTCGGCCTGCCCTCGCGCGAGAACGAGGATCAGATCGGGATCATCGACGGCCTGCGCTCGACATTCGGCAAGACCTACGCGGACACGCCGGATCGACTGATCGAGCAGCTGCGGCGCGACGAGGCGGTCATGGCGGCCGACACCGTCATGCTGACCATCCCGAGCCAGCTCGGCCCGGAGTACAACCTGCACGTGCTGCAGGCATTCGCCGAGCACGTGGCGCCCGCCCTGGGCTGGAAGCCGAACACCGAGGGCCCGGTCACGGGAGACCCGATCTAGCGAGTCGCCCCGCACGCCCTAGAGCCGCGCTGCCGCATCCACCCGCACCGCCGCACCCGCCCGCACCGCACGAGGGAGAGTCGAGACCCATGCACGATGCTCCGAGACGCCTGCGGATCCGACCCTACGCGCAACCGGATGCCGCCCCCACGCTGGCGGTCTTCATCGCGGCCGTCACGCGGACCGCGGCCGCCGACTACGACCCCGCCCAGATACGGGCCTGGGTCGGGCCGGCGCAGCGGGACCCGGCCGGCTGGCATCTCGGCATGAGCAGCAGGGGCAGCTTCGTCGCCACGGTCGACGACGAGATCGTCGGGTTCTCCGACGTCGCCGCCGACGGCCGCATCGACATGATGTTCGTCGCGCCGGAGCATCAGCGGCGCGGCGTGGCCGGGCGCCTGCTCGCCGAGGCGGAGCGGCGGGCGCGCACGAGCGGCGTCGCAGAGCTCTACACCGACGCGAGCATCACCGCCCGGCCGTTTTTCGAACGCCGCGGCTTCCGCGTCGAGCGCGAGCAGCGGCAGGTCAGGTCGGGAGCGGAGCTGGTGAACTTCAGGATGCGCAAGCGTCTCGGGGAGCCGGATGCGCCCGAGCAGACCGGCACCGGCCGCACCGGCCGCACCGGCCGCACCGGCCGCACCGGCGATTCTCCTCCGGCCCGTCACGCCCGTCCGGCCGCTGCGACCACGGCCAGAACCGCAACCGCAGCCGCAGCCGCGGATCGCCTCCCTCCCCTCCGACCCGAAAGGGAATCATGACCGAGCACACCGCACCGACGTCGGGATCCGCGCTCTGGGTGTATGCGCACCCGCGCGCGACATCCCTCAACGCCCGGCTGTTCCGGGCGGGGCGGGAGGCACTTGCCGAGAGCCGCAGCGTCGCGATATCGGATTTCTACGCGCAGCGCTTCGATCCCGTGCTCCGCATCTCGGACCTCGGCGACGCCTCCGACACCCCCGGCAGCATCGTGGAGCAGGCGGGCGCCGCATACGCGAGCGGGACGCTGCCGGTCGACATCCGCGAGGAGCAGCGGAAGCTGACCGAGGCCGAGCTCCTGGTGCTGCAGTTCCCGCTCTGGTGGTTCGGCGTCCCGGCGATCCTGAAGGGGTGGTTCGATCGGGTCTTCACCGACGGCTTCGCCTTCGGTGGCACGGATCCCGAGCTCGGCGTGCCCCGCCGCTACGGCGACGGGCCCCTCGCCGGGCGGCGCGCGCTGATCGTCGTCACCGCCGGGGAGGATCCCGGCTCGATCGGCGCGCGCGGGATCAGCGGGGACCTGGAGTCGCTGCTCTTCCCCCTGACGCACGGCACCCTCTGGTACGCGGGCATCGCGAGCCACGCGCTGCACGTGGTCCACGACGCCGACGGGCTCGACCCCGACGGCGCCGAGCGCGAGGCGACGCGGCTGCAGGAGCGCCTGCGCGGCCTGGAATCGGAACCGACACTGGCATACCGGAGGCTCCGCGACGGGGACTACCGCGGGAACCGCGCGCTTCGGCAGGATCTGGCGCCCGGGCGCACGGACTTCGGGATCCATCTGCACGACTGAGTTCGGTACCACGTAGTCGCTGCGGGGGCGCGGCGAACTCGACGGACGGGTTCTCACGTACCCGTGTCAGTGGCTAGGGTGGCGTCTGGCCGCCGGCGGAACTCCGCCGGCCCGCGCGGCCGCGACGACACGAGGAACCCGAGTGCCTGACTACAACATCGCCAACCCCCACGAGTACGACCACAGCCACTCCTCCTCCGCGGGATCCGGCTGGTTGCGCGCCGCCGTCTTCGGCGCGATGGACGGACTGGTCTCGAACATCGGCCTGATCTCGGGCATCGCCGCGGCCGGCGCGAGCCCGGGCATCGTCGCGATCACGGGCGTCTCCGGGCTGATCGCGGGCGCGATCTCGATGGCGCTCGGCGAGTACACCTCGGTGCGCACCCAGAACGAGCAGCTGGCCGTCGAGGTCGAGACGGAGCGCGATGCGCTGCGTCGCAATCCGGTCGGCGAGCAGGCCGAGCTCACCGTCATGTTCGGCAACCTCGGCATGGACGCCGAGACCGCGCGAACCGCGGCCGAGCAGGTGCATGCGAACAGCGAGCAGGCTCTCAAGGTGCACCTCGCCCACGAGCTCGGCCTCAGCCCGGACGAGCGCCCGTCGCCCCTGGTCGCGGCGTTCTCGTCTTTCATCGCGTTCAGCGTCGGCGCCGTCATCCCGGTGCTCCCGTTCCTCCTGGGTTTCGGCACCCTCTGGTGGGGACTGCTCTTCGGCGGGGCGGGGCTGCTCGCCGCGGGCTTCGTCGCGGCCAGGTTCACCGACCGCAATCCGTTCGCGAGCGCGGGGCGCCAGCTGCTGTTCGGCGGCATCGCGGTCGCGGCGACCTACGGGATCGGCAGCCTGCTCGGCGTCTCCGGGCTCGGCTAGGGCAACGAGCGCGTACGCTTGAGGAATGCCCCAGGAGGACTTCGCCGACAACGACTTCGCGGCGGCCGTCCTCGCGGTCGTCGCGCAGGTGCCCGCGGGCCGGGTCGTGACGTACGGCGACATCGCGTGGGCGCTCGGCTCGAATGCGCCGCGCGCGGTCGGGCGCGTGATGGCGTACTTCGGGCATGCGGTGACCTGGTGGCGGGTCGTGCCCGCGAGCGGACTGCCGCCGCAGGGGCACGCGCGCCTCGCGCTGCCGCACTATCGGGAGGAGGGGACGCCGCTGCGCCACGTCGTCTCCCCCGACGACTACCGCATCGCGCTCTCCTCGGCTCGGCTGCCGTACGACCATGAGATCTACGCGAATGTGGAGGCGCCGTGAACGAGTCGACGAACGCGGGCGAGGCGGATCCTGCGCGCCGCACGGATGACGTGGAGCGGACACCCGGTGACGAAGTCGCGTCGAGCGATGGGGCAGGATCTGCAGGCCCGCGCGCTTCCGAAGACCACCCTGCAGACAGGGGCGCTCCCCCGCTCCGTGTCGGTTTCGCCCGCGGCGTGGCACCGGGCAAATGGGCACGCCGCTGGGCGGATTCCGGCGGCGGCCCCCTGGAGCTCGTACCCCTGCCCGTGAGCGGCAGGGCTCCCGCGGGACTCGACATCGTGCTCGAGCGCGTCCCGCCGGGCGAACGACCGACCGGCACAGCCGGCGGAGCGGGCGACACGAGCGCGGCCACCGGCCTGGACCCTGCGCGGCTCGCCGTGCACCTCTACGAGGAGTCGCTCGCTCTGGTGGTCGCCGCCGATCACGAGCTCGCCGGTGAGGGCGCCGCGGATCGCGACGCGCTCGCGCTGGTCACCCTGCTCGCGCACCCCGACCACGCGACGGCCTGGCCGGATCCCGCCGCATGGGAGGACCCCTCCTGGGCACCGCGCGACGCCGCCGCCGCGCTCGATCTCGTGGCGACGGGGCTGGGCGCGATCCTGCTCCCCCTGCCGCTGGCCCGCCACCTGGGGTCGAAGCGGGCGCACGCGGTGCTGCCGCTCCGCTTGGACCCCCCGCTGCCCGGCACGACGATCTGGGCGAGCTGGGCCGCCGAGCGCGACGCCGCCGATGTGCAGCGGTTCATCGGCACCCTGCGCGGTCGCACGGCGCGCAGCGGGCGCGGCGACGCGGAACCTTCCGGGCCCGACGCGCGGGACGGCGGCTCCGCACGGGACCGCGGCCGTTCCGGCGGTGCGGCTGGCGCAGGCAGCGGATCGTCCGGGCGCGGACGGCAGAGCGCCCCGAAGCCGAAACTGCCCAAGAACTCCCGTGGCGCGCAGCTGGCGGCGGCCAAGGCGAGGCGGCGCGGCAAGCGCTGAGCGTTAGAGCTTGCTCGCCGAGACGCCGAAGGTGTCGCAGCTGAGCGCACCCTCCTCGTAGCCGGTCTGGAACCAGCGCTGACGCTGCGCGGAGGAGCCGTGCGTGAACCCGTCGGGGTTGACCCGCTGGCCGGCGCTGCGCTGGATGTTGTCGTCGCCGACCGCGGCCGCCGCATCCATCGCATCGGCCATTTCAGCGGCCGTCACCGGCTTCAGGAACGGGGTGCCGTTCGCGTCGGTCGTGGTCGAGGCTGCCGCGACCCAGGCGCCGGCGTAGCAGTCGGCCTGCAGCTCGAGCCGCACCGAGCCGGAGGCTGCGCCGCTGTCGTTCCCCACCTGGCGGAGCTGGCCGGTGAGGTTCGAGATGTGATGCCCCCACTCGTGCGCGAGCACGTACATCTGGGCGAGCGGCCCGGCGCTGGCGCCGAAGTCGCTGCGCAGCGTGGAGAAGAAGTCCGTGTCGACGTAGATCGACTCGTCCGACGGGCAGTAGAACGGTCCGATGGAGGCCGACGCGGTGCCGCACCCGGACTGCGTCGTGCCGCTGTAGAGGGCGACTCCGGGTGCGCGATAGCCGTCGACCTGGCCCTCCCAGAAGGTGTCGAGCGAGTCCGCGGCTCCCGCCATGCGGCAGTTGTCGTCCGCGTTCGCGTCGGCACCTGTCCGGCACTCTTCCATCGACACGGTCTGTTCGCTGCTCGTGCTGCCGCCGCTGCCGTCGATCACACCGGCAAGCGGGGTGAGATCCACGCCCAGCAACTGCGAGGCCACCGCCAGCACGATGATGCCGAGCAGGCTGCCGCCGCCGATCGCGGCGGTCTTGCCTCCCCGGCGGCGCTGCACCTTGCTCGTGTCGATCCGCGCGTCGTCGTTGAAGGTCATCGCCGCTCCTTCACCGCGTCGTTCGCCTCGCCATCCGATCGCACGATCCGAGCCTGATCCGGCCCGAACGTACTGGGCCGAGCCGCAGAACGCCTCTCGGCGAAAGGCCGCTCGAGGCGGCGAATATTGGAGCCCGGGGTTACTGCGGCCCGGCGGTTCCATTGTAGCGGGCACCGGGCCGAATGGGACCCGGCCTGTACCACCCGCCCGCTCTCCGGGCCGAGTCGCCCCGGCCGTACAGCCCGCATCGCCCCCGGCCGCACAGCCCGCTCCGGCCGCTCCGGCCGCTCCGACTGATCCAACTGATCCGACGGTTCCGACGGGTCCGAGAAGTGGTTCGCTTCCTCGTGGGGCCGACCCGTGCCCGATGACCAGCCTTGTTCCTGACGAGAGGCCCCGTTCCTGACGAGAGGCCGCCTTCGTCACGGTGCATAACGGGGCCGCTCGTTCGCAAGGGGGCCGGTCATCGAACTGGGGCGCGGGACGGGGGCGCGGGACGGGGGCGCCG
>NZ_CAJVAP010000035.1 GCF_910593785.1 Leucobacter soli
CTTCCTGACGAGTGGCCCCCTTCCTCCCTGTGTGTACGCGGGCCGCTCGTCAGGAAGGGGGCCACCGGTCAGGAGGGAAGGGGTGAGAGGGTGACGCGGGCGGCAGCGGCAAGGCGGGAAGGGGCAGTCGCCCCGGCTCACTCAGAGCCCGGCCCACCCAACGCCGGTCCGCTCAGAGCCCGGTTCGCCCTGAGCCCGGCCCGCCCAGCCTCAGCTCTCGGCGAGCATCTCGAGCGTCTCGGCGGCGCGGTGCGAGAACCCCCACTCGTTGTCGTACCAGGCCGACACCTTGACGTGGTCGCCCATCACGCGCACGAGTCCGGAGTCGAAGATCGAGGAGTGCGGGTCGGCGACGATGTCCGACGAGACGAGCGGATCCTCGGAGTAGGCGAGCACTCCCGCCATCGGGCCGGCAGCAGCAGCGCGGTAGGCGGCGCGAATCTCCTCCGCCGTCACGGCGCGCTCGACCTGCGCCGTGAGCTCCACGATCGAGCCCACGGGAACGGGCACGCGGATCGCGTCACCCGCCAGCCTGCCATCGAGCTCGGGCAGCACGAGCCCGATGGCCTTGGCGGCGCCGGTCGACGTCGGGCTGATGTTCGTGGCCGCGGAGCGCGCGCGGCGCGGATCCCCGTGCGGGCCGTCGACGAGGTTCTGATCCGCGGTGTAGGCGTGCACCGTCGACATGAAGCCCTGCCGGATCCCCGCGAGCTCGTGCAGCACCTTCGCGAGCGGTGCGAGCGCATTCGTGGTGCACGACGCGTTCGAGACGATGCGATGCGCCGCCGGATCGTACATGTCCCAGTTGACGCCCTTGACCAGGGTGACCTCGGCGCCGGACGCCGGCGCGCTGACGAGCACCCGCTTCGCGCCTGCCGTCAGGTGCCGCCCGGCGTCCTCGGCCGAGTTGAAGCGTCCCGTCGATTCGAGCACCACGTCGACGCCCAGCTCGGCCCACGGCAGATTCCCGGGATCCCGCTCGGTGAGCAGTCGGATCCGCCGTTCCCCGATCACGAGGAACTCCGCGTCGGCGCCGTTCTCGGCTCCGTCCGCGGAATCGTCCGCGGCGCCGTCTGCGGAGACGCGTTCGACCGTGGCGCGTTCGGGCGCACGGCCGTAGTTCGAGTCGAAGTTGAACAACTGCGCCAGTGCGGCCCCGTCGGTGAGGTCGTTCACGGCGACGATCTCGAGTTCGGTGCGCTGCTCCAGCAGCGCCCGCAGGACTCCGCGGCCGATGCGGCCGAACCCGTTGATGGCAATGCGATGATTCATGTGAGTATCACTCCTCCACGTCGATTCTGGCCGGGCCGGCAGGATCCCTCCAGTGGCAAGAATGACGATGCTCGAAAGGATACTGCCAAGTCTCGTTCCGGGCGATCCTCCCCTACTCCCCCTGAGTGAACGCGCGCCGGTACTCGGTCGGCGAGGTGCCCAGCACGCGGCGGAAGTGCAGCCGCAGGTTCGCCCCCGTGCCGAGGCCCGTCGCATCCGCGATCTCGTCCACGCTCCGCGTCGTGTTCTCGAGCATCTCCCGCGCGAGATCGAGCCGAGCGCGCATCACCCAGCGCATCGGCGTGTATCCGGTCTCGCCCAGGAACACCCGGGCGAACGTGCGCGGAGAGACGTTCGCGTGCTCGGCCAGGCGCGCCACCGGCAGCGGCTCCGGCAGATGGCGCAGAGCCCACTCGCGGGTGGCCGCGAACCGCTCCCCGTGCGACGGCGGCACGCTGCGCGGTACGAACTGGGCCTGCCCCCCGCTGCGGTACGGGGCCGCGACGAGGCGCCGCGCCGCGTGATTCGCCGCGCTCATCCCGAGGTCTTCGCGCAGGATGTGCAGGCAGAGGTCGAGCCCCGAGGCCGCGCCCGCCGAGGTGAGCACGGATCCCTCGTCGACGAACAGCACCCCCTCGTTGACGCGGACGGCCGGGAACTGCGCGGCGAACGCGCTCGTGTAGTGCCAGTGGGTCGTGGCGCGCCTGCCATCGAGCAGGCCGGTCGCGGCGAGCGCGAAGGCGCCCGTCGAGATGGCCGCGATCCGCGCCCCGCGCGCATGGGCACGGAGCAGCGCATCGACCAGCTCGGCCGGCGGTTCCTGGGTGTCGGGGTGGCGGTAGCCGGGGAGGAAGATCAGTTCGGCGTCGTCCAGCGCCTCAAGCCCCTGCTCCACCAGGTAGGCGAGCCCGTCGGCGCCCGACACCCGGCCGGCGCGAACGCCGCACACGTGCACCTCGTAGGGCATGCTCGCGCGGGTGGTGAACACCTGCGCCGGAATCCCGACGTCGAGGGGCTTCGCCCCCTCGAGCACCACGACCGCGACCTGCCTCACACCGCCACCCTACCGGCGGGCCGCGGTGCCGCGGATGGCGGACGCGGGCGGTAGCGTAGGAGCGACGCTGAACGAACTCGGGGAAGGACGGGCATGGGAACCTCACGCGTACGCGCGCATCTGTCGGATCAGGGGTGGTCGGGCGAGATCCTCGAGTTCGAGGAGTCGAGCGCGACGGTGGAGCTCGCGGCCCAGAAGGTCGGCACCGCGCCGGCGCGGATCGCGAAGACCCTCGGGTTCTACGACCCGGAGGATGCGGGGCGGGCCGTGCTGGTGGTCGCGGCCGGCGATGCGAAGGTGAACAGCGGGATGTTCAAGCGCCGCTTCGGCGGCAAGCCGAGGATGCTGCAGCGCGACGACGTGGAGCGGCTGACCGGCCACCCGGTGGGCGGGGTCTGCCCGTTCGCGAACCCCGACGGGACGCGGGTGTTCCTCGATGAGTCGCTGCGCCGCTTCGAGACCGTCTTCCCCGCCGCAGGCACGACTGCCTCGGCGGTCGAGCTGTCGATCGCCGAGCTCTCCGAGCTCAGCGGCGCCGAGAGCTGGGTCGACGTGTCCCAGGGCTGGCAGGCGGACGACGCAGGCTGAACTCCGCAGGCGGGATCGATCCGCTCGAGATCCGGCCGCTCGAGATCCGGCAGAGCAGGATCCGGCCGAAAGGCGGTCAGTCCTGATCGGGAGCGGCTTCCGGGGCGCGCGCACCTTCATGAGCCCGGGACAACTCCTGAGCCAGCACCTGCCCGCCGCTGGTGAGCAGGGCGCGCCGCCACGGCACGACGCCGTCGATCTCGATCTGGATCGACATGCTGAGCACCGTCCGGATGATGACGATGAGGCCGAGGATCAGCGCGTCCTCGAGGGTCGGCGTCGAGATGGTGCGGATGATGTCGGCCGCGACGAAGATCTCGAGACCGAGCAGGATCGAGCCGCCGAGCGACGTGCGCAGCGTTTGGAACGCGGCTCGGCCGCCCCTGCCCGTGAGCAATGCCCGCGCCGAGAGCACGCCGGCGATCCCGAACCCGACCAGCAGCGCGACCACGCCGATCACCTCGACGACGAGCACCGTGGCGTCGAACAGCATCCTCACATCCATGGGATCAGCGTATCGGCGCTCGCTCGACACCGGATACCCGCCATCCGCAACGTCGACTCGGCCCCCGTGCTGCTGCAATCCGGGTCATAGCGAAACGAGGCTGAGCTTTCAAGCCCCTATCGGTCGCCAATGGGTCCGGCCTACCCTGTGAGAAGAACCGCACGAGACGCGTGCGGTGACCTCGAAAGGGGGCTGATCATGGGATTCCTGGCATTTCTTCTGCTCGGACTGATCGCAGGCGCCATCGCGAAGGCGATCCTGCCCGGCAAGCAGGGCGGCGGCTGGATCGCGACCCTCCTGCTCGGCGTCGTGGGTGCGATGCTCGGCGGCTGGCTTGGCGGCATGCTCTTCGGAGCGGACCTCGAGGGCTTCTGGTCGCTCGAATCCTGGCTGCTCGCGATCGGCGGTTCGATCATCGTGCTGCTGATCTACGGGCTCATCGTCGGCCGCCGCAAGGAGGCGTGAAACACAGGTCTGCGGGTCTGCGGATCTGCGGTGCATCCCGCCGATCCGCAGATCCGCCGCGACCGCCGCGCCCGGCCGTGTTGATCCGGCTTCGGATCTCCGGATCGCCAGCGCATCGTCGAGAGGACGGCGATCCGGGGTACCCGAAAGCATGCGGTGAACGCGGGTCGCCTGTTCCGCGCGTCAAGGGTTACTGAAATACCTGCACGCTCGAGTCGAGAATGAGAGAAACTGAACGGAGAGATAACGACGCAGGATCGCCGGGAGGCCGCATGTTCGAGAGCGATGCGCTGGATATCGCTCAGCGGTCGTCCACCGGGTCGCTACCGCCGGCCGACGACATCGCCGACCTGGTCGTACGGGCGCACGCGCGGTACGCGGATGTCAACGAGGGCCGCGTAGCCGACTACATCCCCATCCTCGCCGAGGCGGATCCGGCCCGGTTCGGGCTGTCGATCGTCGGCGTCGACGGCTCCGCGTTCGAGGCCGGGGACGTGGGCGTCGAGTTCTCGATCCAGTCGATCTCGAAAGCGTTCGTCTTCGCGCTCGTCTGCGAGGAGATCGGGCACGAGGCCGTGCACGAACTCGTCGGCGTCAACAACACCGGCCTCGCGTTCAACTCTCTGATCGCGATGGAGCTCAACGGCGGCAGCCCGATGAACCCGATGGTGAACGCCGGCGCGATCGCCACGACGGGATTGCTGCCGGCGGAATCGAGCGAGGAGCGCTGGCGACGCGTGCGCGAGGGGCTGTCCCGCTTCGCCGGGCGGAAACTCGCCCTCGACGAGGTCGTCTACCGTTCGGAGGCCGAGACGAACCACCGCAACCGGGCGATCGGCAAGCTCCTGCAGAGCTACGGGAGGCTGGACCCCGACCCGCTCGAGACGGTCGATGTGTACACGCGCCAGTGCGCGCTCTCGGTCACGGCGCACGACCTCGCCGTGATGGGGGCGACCCTGGCCGACGGCGGGGTGAACCCGATCACCGGCGAGCAGGTCGTCTCGGCCGCGGTGTGCCGCGACACGCTCACCGTGCTCGCCTCGTGCGGCATGTACGAGCGCTCCGGCGAGTGGCTGTTCGAGATCGGCCTGCCCGCGAAGTCGGGCGTCGCCGGGGGCATCGTCGCCGTGTCTCCCGGCAAGGGCGCGGTCGGCGCCTACTCCCCCAGGCTCGATCCGGCGGGCAACAGCGTCCGCGGCCAGCGCGCCTGCGCCTATCTTTCGCGTGCGCTCGGGCTCAACCTCTTCGCCTCCGCCCGCTGGTCCACCCCCGAACCGTCGTCGTCCAGCCGTGCGGACACGCGCCGGCATGCAGAGGAGCACCCCGATGTCTGATCCTTCCGCCGCTACCGACCCCGCACACGGCGACCCGGCCCGTGCCGGCGCTGCTTCCACCGGATCCGCCGGGGAGAAGCGCTCGTGGACGCCGATGGTGGGGCTCTTCCTCGCCCAGGTGCTGATGTCGTTCAACGTGGCGGCCCTGCCCATCTCGCTCGGCGGCATGGTGCAGGACTTCGGCGTGCCGCCGACCGTCGCGAGCACCACCATCGTCGTCTACGGCCTCGCGGTCGCCGCCCTCGTGATGACGGGCGCGAAGCTCGGCCAGCGCGTCGGCTGGGTGCTGATCTTCCGTGTGGTCGTCGCGATCTTCGCGGTCTCCTCGCTCATGATGATCTTCTCCCCCACCATCACCTGGGCCATCCTCGGCCAGGTGCTCGCCGGAGCCGCCGCCGCGATCATCGTGCCGGCGCTCGTCGCGCTCATCGCCGAGAACTACCGCGGCGATCAGCAGGCCACCGCGGTCGGCTCGCTCGGGTCGGCTCGCGCCTTCTCGGGGCTGAGCGCGTTCCTCATCGGCGGTACGCTCGGCACGTTCGTGGGGTGGCGGCCGGTGTTCATGGTCACGCTCGGGCTCGCGGTCCTCGTGTTCCTGTTCAGCTTCAAGCTGCGCTCGGATCGTGGCAACCCCGGCATCAAGATCGATCTGGTCGCCTCGCTCTTCATCGGCCTGGCGATCGTGCTGGTCACCCTCGGTTTCAACAACCTGAACGGCTGGGGGATCCTCTTCGCAGAGCCTGCGGCGCCCTTCGACGTCGTCGGTCTCTCCCCCGCGCCGATCCTCGTCGTGCTCGGCGTGATCTTCGGGCAGGTCTTCTTCGTCTGGACGAATCACCGGGCGAGGCAGGGCAAGGTGCCGCTGGTCGACCTCAGCGTGCTGAAGGAGCCCACGGAGCGGGCGGCGGTCTACGCGATGTTCATCATCGTCGCGATGGAGGCGGCCGTGAACTTCACGGTGCCGACGTACATCCAGATCGTGCAGGGCCGCACCCCGTTCGACACCTCCCTGGCGATGATGCCGTTCAACCTCACCGTGTTCGTGACCGCGACGCTGATCGTGCGCTTCTACAAGCGGCACACCCCGCGCACGATCGCGCTGTTCGCGTTCGGCCTCACCACGGCGGCGCTCGTCTGGCTGGCGTTCGTCGTGAACAACAACTGGGAGACGCTGCCGACGATCCTCGGCCTGATCGTCTTCGGCGTCGGCCAGGGGGCGCTCGTCACGCTCGTCTTCAACGTGCTCGTGACCGCGGCCCCGAAGGAGCTCGCCGGTGACGTCGGTTCGATCCGCGGGACGACGCAGAACCTGGCCTCGGCGGTCGGCACGGCCGTGATGGGCGCGGTGCTGGTGACCACGCTCGGGATCGGCCTCGCGAGCGCGGCGGCGGATCATCCGGAGCTGCCGCCGGAGCTCGTCGCCCAGGTCGATCTCGACAACGCGAACTTCATCAGCAACGACGAACTGCGCCAGGTGCTCGAGGGCACGACCGCGGACGCCGCCCAGGTGGAGGCTGCGGTCGCGCTGAACGAGGAGCAGCGTCTCCGGACGCTCAAGCTCGGCTTCCTGATCCTCGCCGGCATCAGCGCGCTGGCCGCGGTGCCGGCCTCGCGCTTGCCCCGTTACCGGCCCGACGAGATCCCGGAAGAAGCCGTCGGATCGCGGGAAGGCGCCTGACCCGGCGCCCGGCCCTCGCCGCCCGACCCGCACCGCCCGGCTCACCGTTCCCGATTCACCGCCTCGCGCTCAGCACCAGTTCGGCCCATACGCACACCGAAAGGAACCTCTCATGCTCAGGATCGCACGACACGCACGACAGACACGCCTCGGCGCCTCGATCGCCGCGGCACTCCTCGGCGCCGGCCTCGTTCTCGCGACGGCGGGCTGCGCGGGCGGCGGCGAGGACTTCACCGGCGATTGGGGTGACGCGGCCGCCTCGGACCAGCCTTCGCTGTCGATCGAGGAGGGCGGCGCGTTCTCGGGCACCGACGGCTGCAACCGGCTGACCGGCACGGCTAAGATCTCGGGCGACACGATCGACTTCGGCGTCGTCGCGAGCACGATGATGGCCTGCGAGGGTGTGGACACCTGGCTGAACGGCCTCGCGACGGGCACGATCGCCGGCGACGCGCTCGAGATCAGCGACGCGGACGGCAACGTGATCGGATCGCTGCCGCGCCAGTGAACGAATCCCGGCAGTGAACGGATCCCGGCTGTGAACGGGCCCCGGTGGTGAACGAACCCCATCGAATCGCCGGGCCGGCCGGGGTTCTCAGCCGCGCCCGGTGAAGCGATCCATCGACGAATAGACGTGGAAGACGCGGCCGCCGATCGCGTCCCAGGCGCGCGTGGGCAGCACTCCGCGCAGCGCCATGGCGAGCTTCACCGTCCAGGGCTTCGTCACGATCGGCGTCCCCGCGAGCATGCCGCGCCACGCCGCGCGCACCGCGGTGCTGGGCCGCATGATCGGCGTGAGCAACGGCCCGCGCGCGCCCGAGAACATGCCCGTGGAGATGTAGCTGGGGCAGAAGGTGGTGACGGCGATGTGGCCGTGACCCTCGCGCTCGAGCTCGAGCCTGAGCGAGTCGCTCCAGCCGATCATCGCCCATTTCGAGGCGGCGTAGACGCTCATCCGCGGGTTCGCCAGCGTGCCGGCGGCCGAGGCGATGTTCAGGATCCGCTTGGGCCGCGAGCGGTCGGCCAACATGGCCGGCAGGAGCTCGCGGGTGAGCCACATGGGCGCGAGCGTGTTGACCCGCATCGTCGCCTCGATGTCGCGCTCGGGCTCGTGCTCCCAGAAGAGTGCGCCTCGCACGATGCCGGCGTTGTTCACCAGGATGTCGGGGTCTCCGAGCTCCTCGCGGGTGCGCCGGGCGGCACGGGAGATCGCCTCGCGGTCCGCGATATCGACGGTGTAGGCGCGGACGCGGACGGAGTCCGTCGCGTCGGCCGGGGCACGCCCTACCGCGGTGTTCTCCGCAGGGGTTGCGTCGAGTTCCGCAGTGTCGAGTTCAGCAGTGTTGAGTTCGGCACTGTCGAGTTCGGCGGCGAGCGCCTCGACCCGCTCCCGGTCCACGTCCCAGAGCGCCACCGCCGCCGCGCCTTCGCGCACGGCGCGGCGGGCGTAGAGCTCCCCCATCCCGCGCGCCGCGCCGGTGATCAATACGACGGAGCCGGGAACGACGGCGCTGGGCGCCCTGCGGTTCGAGGCGGCGGTTCGCGGCACAGCTGTCCGCAGCACGGCGGTGCGCGATGCGGCGATGCGCGATGCGGATGTTGAGCGGGACGGCTGCACTGACATGGCTTCACACTAGCGCGGGACGAGTTCCGGGTTTCCCGGGAATACTTCGCGCTCCACTGTGTTACATTAGATGCAAACGCATATAGATTGCGCCGGGTCACGAACTACGGCGCACGAGGTCAGGAGCATCACATGGAATTCGGCGTCTTCTCCGTCAGCGACATCACGCGCGACCCCACGACCGGGAACACCCCGAGCGAGGCCGAGCGCATCGACGCCGCCGTGCAGATCGCCAAGAAGGCCGAGGAGGTCGGCCTCGACGTCTTCGCGATCGGCGAGCATCACAACCCGCCCTTCTTCTCTTCGAGCCCCACGACCCTGCTCGCCTACATCGCCGCGCAGACGACGACGCTGAAGGTCAGCACCGCGACGACCCTGATCACGACGAACGACCCCGTGCGCATCGCCGAGGAGTACGCGATGCTGCAGCATCTCGCGAAGGGTCGCATGGACCTCATGCTCGGCCGCGGCAACACCGCGCCGGTGTACCCCTGGTTCGGCAAGGACATCCGCAGCGGGCTGCCCCTCGCCCTCGAGAACTACAAGCTGCTGCACCGTCTCTGGCGCGAGGACGTCGTCGACTTCGAGGGCAACTTCCGCACCCCGCTCGACGGCTTCACGAGCACGCCGCGCCCCCTCGACGACGTGCCGCCCTTCGTGTGGCACGGATCGATCCGCACCCCGGAGATCGCCGAGCAGGCCGCGTTCTACGGCGACGGCTTCTTCGCCAACAACGTGTTCTGGCCGAAGGAGCACTTCAAGCGCCTCATCGACTTCTACCGTCAGCGCTACGCCCACTATGGCCACGGCACCGAGAAGCAGGCGATCGTCGGCCTCGGCGGCCAGGCGTTCATCGCCAAGAAGTCGCAGGACGCGTGGAACCAGTTCCGGCCCTACTTCAACGAGGCCCCGGTCTACGGCAACGGCCCCCGCATGGAGGACTTCGTCGATCAGACCCCGCTCTCGGTCGGCAGCCCGCAGGAGGTCATCGACAAGACGCTGACGTTCCAGGAGTACTTCGGCGACTACCAGCGCCAGATGTTCCTCATCGATCACGCCGGCCTGCCGCTGAACCTGGTGCTCGAGCAGATCGAACTGCTCGGCGAGCACGTGGTGCCGGTGCTGCGCAAGGAGCTCGAGTCCCGGCGCGATCCCGAGACCCCCGCGACTGCGCCGACGCACGCCCAGCTGGTGACCGCGAAGTACGGCGACGCGGCGCCGCGGCAGCCGCGCCCCAACCCGAACCGCGGCGACAACGTGACCGGCGGCTCCCCCTACCAGGACACCCCCGCACCCAGCGGCGCGGCGTTCGGGCTGTAAGGGGCGGGCGATGAGCATCCGGCTCGCCAACGAGGCCTGGGAGGCGGTGATGACCGCCCACGCGCGGCTCAATTCGCGCTTCGCGGCCGAGCGCATGTGGGCGGAGCTGAGCATGCGGGAGTACGACGTGCTCTACACGCTCGCGAAGCGCGGCGAGCCGATGCGCCTGAGCGAGGTGCACCACGGGGTCCTGCTCAGCCAGCCCGCGCTCTCGAGGCTGGTGGACCGGCTCGAGGCCCGCGGTCTCGTGGCCCGCGAGGTCGACGCGGAGGATCGCCGGGCGATCCAGATCTCGCTCACCGAGGCGGGAGCGGAGGCGCAGCGTTCCGTCGGCCGCCAGCACGCGCGGAGCATCGGCCGCGACGTCGGCGGCGCCCTCGGCGACGACGAGCTGCGCGAGCTGCGGCGGCTCGCCACGAAACTCGCCGAAAGCGTCGATGCGTGCGCGGATGTCGCGCCGAATGCAGCGGTGGACGCGGCGGCGGACGACGGCAGATCCTGAGCACTGACGCGGAAACGGCCGGCCGGGCCTGATCCGGCCGGCCGCGCACGGCGCGGGGGCGCGATCCCGATCGAAACCGGGACCGCGCCCCCGCGGTGCGTCAGCGGGTCGTTGCCTTACCTCTTGGCGACCCGCACGGGCGAACTCGTCTTCGAGACCGAGGCGAAGTTCTTCTTACTGCCGGTGACGACGACGCGGACGCGCTTGCCCGCGTCGGCCTTCTTCACCTTGTAGGTGGCCGAGGTGCCCGCCTTCTTGCCGGCGACCGTCCAGCGGTACTTCAGCGTGACGCCGGTGTTCCACGTGCCGGTCTTCACCTTGAGCGTCTTGCCCACCGCCGCCTTGCCGGTGATGACCGGCTTCGGCTTGCGGTTGAGCTTCTGCAGCGTGACCTTGTCGGTCTTCTCGCTGGTGGCGCTCTTCGGCTGGTAGCCGTCGCGATTCGCGGAGATGCGGACCGAGAGGCGCTTGCCGAGGTCGGTCTTGGCGACCGTGTACTTCTTGGCGGTCGCACCCGCGATCGCCGTGCCGTTGCGCAGCCACTGGTAGGTGGCGGTGTTCGCATCGTCCCAGTCGACCGGCTTGGCCGTGAGCGACTTGCCGACCTGGGCCGTGCCGCTGACCTTGGGCGCCGCGACCGCGGGGAGCGAGCCGACGGCGACAGGGGTCGCGCGCTGGGCGACGCGGGTGATGGGGGCCACCCGGTCGTTCTGCGCAGTGACGCTCACGCCGATGATCGCATCGAGATGATCCGCGGTCAGCGTGAAGGTGCCGTCGTCCGAACCCTCGGCCTCTTCGCCGTCGACCAGCCAGCTGATCGAGACGTCGTCGAGCACCTTGGGCCAGGCGCTCAGGTCGACGGAGAGCGTGCCCCCGACGCGGCCGGGGCCGCTGATGGTGGCCGCGATATCGGAGGCGGGCGCGAGCTCGTGACGGTCGGGATCGCCGGGCCAGGCCGGCTTGGTCGGCGCGTTCACCCAGGCGGTGCCGAACGGAGTGAAGTCGAGGCCGCTGATCTCGGAGGCGAGATCGTAGAAGTCGGCCTGGCTCGCATGCGAGCCGTTGTTGCGGCTCACCCACTCGCTCATGAACTCGTCGTAGGTCTCCGTGCCGAGGATGTCCTCCATGGCGCCGAGCATCTGGCCGGGTCGCTGGTACACCGACCAGTTGTTGAAGAGCTGCGCCCCGCTCGTGATCTTCGGCGGGATGGCCCACGAGGCGTGGTTCTCGGCGCGGCTGTTCCAGGACGTGCGCAGACGCTGGACGGGCGTGCTCGCGTTCTCGCCCTTGTCGTAGGAGAACGCCATCGGCAGGTAGGTCGCGGGGCCCTCGTTCAGCCAGATGTCGCTCCAGTCACCGGGCGACACGGCGTTGCCGAACCACTGATGCCCGATCTCGTGCACGAGCGTGCCGAAGCTCACCGAGCGCTCGAAGTACGAGCGATCCTGCGTCTCGAGCGCGTACCCGAGGCTCGTGCGGTCGACGACGACGCCGGCGCTCACGCCCGGATAGGGGCCGAAACGGCTCTCCATCCACTGCATGACCTCCTGGATCCGCGCGCGGCTCGCGAGGGTCGTGTTGACCTGCGAGGTCGTGAGCTGCGAGTCGAGGAACGACCACTCGCGGATTGTGCGGCCGTCGAGCAGCTCGATGTCGTTCTCGTAGACGTCGTAGGCGCCGATGGAGACGAGCGACAGGTAGGTGGCCTGCTGCTCGGGCTGGTTCCACACCCACTTGGTGCGCTTGACGCCGTCCTCCGTGTAGGAGTTCTTGGAGCGGAGCACGCCGTTGCTCGCCGCGGCGAGGGAGTCCCCGGCGGCGTTCTTCGACGGTATGTCGATCGTGAACTTGTGGGTGGCCTTGTCGCTGGGCGTGTTGTTGTTCGGGTACCAGGTCATCGCGCCGATCGGCTCGTTCACCGCCGTGGCGCCGTCGTCCGTCTTCACCCAGCCCTCCCAGGAGCCGTCGGGGTCCACGTAGTGCGCCGGGACGCCCGAGTACTCGATGACGGTGACGAACTCGCCGACGACCGGCTCGGCGGGCGTCACGACGAGCTTGAACTTGGTCGCAGCGGCGTCGTCGATCCGCTCGAAGGTCGCCGGTGCGCCGTTCACCGTCACGCTGTCGACGCTCAGACCCTTGAAGTCGAGCGAGAACGACGAGAGCGCGGTCGCCGCGGTCGCGCGCAGGGTCGTGGTCGAGACCATCGCATTGGTGGTGGGCTCGTACTTGATCGACACGTCGTAGTGGAGCGCGTCGTAGCCGCTGTTGCCGACGTTCGGGAAGACGGTGTCCCCCGAGCTCTGGCCGCCGGCCTCGGCGGCGACCGCAGCGGCGGGCAGGCCGAGGATCGCGCCGGAGACCACGAGGGCGGCTCCGGTGGCGAGCGCGGCGCTTCGACGCCAGAACGCGCGTGGACGATGGTGGTCGTGCATAGGTATCCCTCCATTGGAATTGCAGGGTCACCCGCGACCCCGCGGTGCTTCGATCGAGATCAAAGTCCGGTCAGCCTACTGGAGAATTCGGACACCGGGCAGAAGTTGTTCCATCTCCTACAGCGGCATGCGCCCCTGCTCCAGACACAGGCTTGCGGCAGGCCCCGGAGCGGCAGGCCGTCCCTGTAGCTCGGACCCGCGGCGGAGGAGGCTCACCGGGTTCCGTGAGCCGCAGCGGGTAGGATCCGAATCGATTCCGAGGGAGGCCGGACCATGGGGAACGACCAGTCGAACGACGCCCACTCCACCCGGGGCGCGTACGTGACGAGCGGCGCCGAGTTCGATCGCGACACGAACTACATCGAGGATCGGATCGTCGCGGATCCCGATGCGATTCGCGCGCTCGCCGCGCCCCCGACGTCGAAGGTCGGCTCGCTCGGCTACGGGCTCACCACGGGCGCGGAGGCCTGGCCGGTGGAGCCGGGCCGGTACCGCCTCGTCGCGGCGAACGCCTGCCCGTGGGCGAATCGCACCGTCATCGTGCGGCGTCTGCTCGGTCTGGAGCCGGTGATCTCGCTCGGCCGCCCAGGGCCGGTGCACGACGTGCGATCCTGGACCTTCGACCTCGAGGGGCAGCCGCAGAACGTCGGCGACCGCGACCCCGTGCTCGGCACCGAGCGCCTGCAGGAGAACTACTTCGCGCGCTTCCCCGGCTACCCGCGCGGCATTACGGTGCCCGCGATCGTCGACATCCCGAGCGGCGGAGTCGTGACGAACGACTACCCCCAGATCACCCTCGACTTCTCGACCCAGTGGCGCGAGTACCATCGAGAGGGCGCGCCGGATCTGCTGCCCGAGGCGCTCATCGACGAGATGTGGCCGGTGATCGGGCGCGTCTTCACCGAGGTGAACAACGGAGTGTACCGCTGCGGCTTCGCCGGATCCCAGGAGGCCTACGACGCCGCGTACGCGCGGTTGTGGGAGGCGCTGGACTGGCTCGAGGATCGCCTCGCCACGCGGCGGTATCTGATGGGCCCGACGATCACCGAGGCCGACGTCCGGCTGTTCACCACGCTCGCCCGCTTCGATCCCGTCTATCACGGGCATTTCAAGACCAACCGCAACCGGCTCGTCGAGATGGAGCATCTGTGGGGCTATGCGCGGGATCTGTTCCAGACCCCGGGCTTCGGCGACACGATCGACTTCGTCCAGATCAAGCGGCACTACTACGTGACGCACGAGGACATCAATCCGACGCGGATCGTACCCGCAGGGCCGGAGCTCGGAGACTGGCTCGATCCGCACGACCGCGAGCGGCTCGGCGGCTCGCCCTTCGGCGATGGCACCCCGCCCGGGCCGGTGGCCGAGGGCGAGGAGATCCTCGCCGGCCACAATCCGCTCATACCCGCGTAGCGCGCCGGCGCAGACCGATGAACCACTCGACGGCCAGCCAGACGAACCCGCCGAGCCAGAGCAGTGCGGCGATCCCGGCCACGGCGGTGTTGAGCGCGTCGGTCGCGGCGTGCACGGCGTCCGCGTTCGGCCCGTAGGCGCCGAGCCACAGCTGGAAGGTCGATCCGAAGTAATTGTCGCCGCCGTCCGGCATGAAGACGCCGAGCAGCAGGATCCCCGTCAGGCTCGTCCAGGCAGCGAGCGCGGCGCGCCGGCTGGCAGCCGCGGCCCCCGGAACCGCCGCGCCCTTCGCGTCGGCCGACCCCGCGAACAGGGCCCGCCGGACGAGGAACCCCTGAACGGCGATCACGACCTGCAGCGCATACCCGAGGAACAGCCCGATGATCGGCCCGAAGAGGATGATGACCATCAGCCAGCCGGTCGAGACGCCCTTGAGCGCCAACGCGACGAGGGGCAGCACGATGAGCGCGACGCCGGTGACGATCGCGGACGGAGCACGGGTGGACTGCATGCCGCCAGTCTGCCACTTCGACGGCGGATCGGAGAAGGAATCTCCCCGCGATCCGGTTCATGCCGATTCGGGCATACTCCCCGCGTCCGGCGACAGCGGCCCCAATGGCGCCGTCGGCGACGCGAGCGCGGCGATCTCGCGTTCGAGGTTCGCTCGGGCGCGATCCTCCCACAGCTGCCGGGCCGCCGCGGTGCGGTAGATCGCGGGATGCGCGAGATACCCGCGCAGGATCTCGGCCCTGCCCGCCCGGAACCGGTCCTCGGGCACATGCGCGTACTCCGCGCGCACGGCGGTCGTGTAGCGCTCGTAGCGCTCCTCCCCCGCGCCGAAGATCGAGAGATCGGCGTCGAGCAGGTGGGCCAGCATCGGGTCCACCGAGGGCAGTTCCGCAGCCGGGGCCGTGGCGACGATGAAGTCGCCGACCTGCCGCACGAGGGCGGGAGTGAGGTCGAACGCGGCGAGCGCCGCCACCGCGAGGCGCGCCGAGTCCGTCTCGTCGGTTCCGGTGCCGGCGTAGACCGCGTCGTGGAACCAGGCGGCGAGCAGTGCGGCCGGCGCGATCCGCTCTCCGCGCACGGCGAGCTGGTCGAGCGAGAGCAGCACGTCCTCGAGGTGCCGTTCGTCGTGGTACCGGCGATGCGGCTCGTTCCAGCGGCCGATGAGCTCACCGCCGAGGCGGTGCCACTTGTCGGCGAGCGCTGCGTCGGTGGCCGCACCGGTAGTCGGGGACGCGGATCGGCCGACTCCCGCGCGCTCCGCCAGCGCGGCCCATTCGGCGGTCAGGTACTGGCGACGGCGGATCGGCCGCTCCGCGTCCCGGTCGACCCCGCGCACCCGCAGCCCGGAGTCGCGCAGCCGGTGCACGACGTCGCGGGATCCGACCGGCCGGGCGCCGAGTGCGACGGCGCGCTCGTAGAGCGACTCGGGCAGGTCGTAGTGGTCGAGGTCGAAGCCGCGGCGGGGCACGGGCACGCGCGCGGCGAACTCGTGCAGTTCGTCGTAGTCGCGGTCGGAGACGAGATGGCTCCACAGGGTGCCGTGGGCGGGCCAGAGCGGCGGGTCGATGAGGATCGCCATCGCATCAGGGTAGCGCGTCGGGGCGGCTCATCCGACGCGCGGGATCCTGATCCGGAACTCGGTGCCGGCGCCTTCGTCGCTCGAGACCTCCATCTCCCCGCCGTGCGCCTGCACGATCGCCCGGGTGATGGCGAGGCCGAGACCGACGCCGGGCACAGCGTTGCGGGTCGCCGTCGAGGCGCGGAAGAAGCGCGTGAACAGCATGCCCTGCTCGCCCTTCGGGATCCCCATGCCGGTATCGCGGACCCGGATCTCCGCCTCCGCTCCGCGTGCGTCCGCCGCGACGACGACGCTCCCGCCGCGCGGAGTGAACTTGATGGCGTTCGAGAGCAGGTTGTCGATCGCCTGGCCGATCCTCCGGGCGTCGCCGCTCACCATGACGGGCTCGGCGGGCGTGTGGGCCACGAGCTCGACCCCGTCGCGATCCGCGCTGGGCACCGCCGATTGCACTGCGGATGCGACGCACTCGCCGAGATCCACCGTCTCGCGGACGAGCGGCATGTTGCCGGACTCGACCTGCGCGGTGAAGAGCAGGTCTCCGACCAGCGAGAGCAGCCGCTTCGCATTGCGCTCGATGATGTCGACGAACTGCCGCTGGTCGTCGCTCAGCGGCTGCTCCGGATCGTTCCCGAGCAGGTCGAGGAACCCCATGATCGAACTCAGCGGCGTGCGCAGCTCGTGCGAGACCATCCCGACGAACTCGTCCTTCATCCGCGCGATCTCCGCCGCCCGCGTCTCGTCGGTGATCACGAACAGGTAGCCGAGGTGCTGGCCGTCGCTGCCCCGGCGCGGAGTCACCGTCACACGGGCGGGCACCATGCGACCGCCGGTGTCGACGACCTCGAGGTCGCCGTCGAGCGGAACGCCCGAGTCGGCGCGCGCGAAGAGGGCGCGGATGCCCGCGAGTCCGGGCTCCGCCGCCGCATCCCCTTCGCTCTCCTCTGCCGACTCCCCCGCCGCGGGCGCCGAGGATCCCGCATGCGGATGCGGCGCGGGCTCCAGGAGTGCCTGATCCGACCCGCCCACCGACGCGAGCACGCCGTCGGGGAAGAAGCGGTCGATGCGCACTCCGTCGAGCGCTTCGTCGGCGCTGAGGCCGAGCAGCTTCTCCGCGCCGGGGCCCCACACCTCGACGACCCCCTGAGCGTCAGTGGCGAAGGCCGCGTGCGCCGTGACGGACCCCCAGAGGCTCTCGTACGACTCCAGGAGCGCGCGGTACTCCTGCTGTCCCTGCTGCAGCTGCGCGATCATGGTCTCGTTCAGTTCGAGCGCGCGGGTCCGCGACTCGGCGAGTTCCTCGGCCTCTTCCGCTCGAGCACGCTGCTGCCGCGAGAGCTCGTTGACCACCGCCGCCACGGCGGCGAACACGAGCGGCGCGATGATGCCGCGGAACCAGTCGGCCGTGCGGCTCGGCGTCTCGATGAGATACGGCAGGATGATCATCGCGGAGCTGAGCAGCACGCTGGTGACGAGATAGCGCAGGCCGGGGGCGGTCGCCAGCCACACGATGGGCAGCAGCACCAGCGCGCCGAAGAGGGATTGCCCGGCGCCGGTGCCGAAGCGGAAGAGCCCGAGGCCGACGATGTCGAGCAGCGGGATCACGAGCACGGCGAACCCGTCGGGCGTGCGCGGCCCCCGCTCCCCGCTCTGCGCGGCCGCGTAGACGGTCGCGCCCACGACCAGCAGCGATCCGGCGACGACGAAACCGAGCTGGTCGAAGCCCATCTCGGGCAGCAGGGCGACGAGTATCAGCGAGGCCAGCAGGGCGATCGCGGTCGGCAGCTGCTTGAGCAGCGGGGTGGGATGGCCGATGAATCGGTACCAGCGGTGCTCGGACGCCGGACGCCGATCCTCGGCTGCCGCGACGCCCGGCTCGGGCGCGGTTGCGGGTGATGGAGGCTGCGCGTTCACGGCAGGAAGAACTCGCGGACGAAGACGAGGGCGGCGACGGCGAGGAGGGCGAGGCCCGCCTTCGGCAGCAGCCACCATTCGGCGCGGGCGTCGTCCCGCAGCTCGCGTTCCTCGCGTCGAGAGCTCACGAGACCACCCTTCCGACCTTCTCGGTCTTGACCCAGGAGGCGTCGGCCCGGCGCCACTCCTTGATGTACGAATCGACGGTGATGGCGCACAGCAGCGAGCCGTAGCCGAAGAGGTAGATCATCAGCCCGGCCAGGAACCGGCCCGCGGGCAGGCGCTCGGCGTGCCGGGCCGCCCATGCGCCGAGCAGCGAGATCGGCCCCCAGAGGTAGAGCAGGCTGGCGAAGAGGAAGCGATCCGCCGGGCCGAGCGTGCCGAACCACTGCGTGAGCAGCTGATCCGACTGGTAGGGGAAGAGCGCGATCAGCATGAGCAGCATCGCGCCGACGCCCGGGAAGAGGAGCGCCTCCCGCCAGGAGACGGCCGCGGTGCGCGGGTCGAGCTGCACCGAGAGCAGGATCGAGAAGAGGTAGGTGCAGGAGGCCGCGATCCACATGAAGCGGAACACGCTCTCGGCGACCTCGCTGTGCAGCAGGAGCAGCGAGAAGAGGGCGACGGCGGCGAGCAGCATCCAGGCGGGCAGCAGCAGGATGCTGAACCAGGTGAGTCCGAAGGAGAGGCTGCCGAGGCGATGGTGCCGGCTCGGCCGGAACCAGACCCGGCGGTAGATGGAGGTGAGCTGCACGTTGCCGCGGGCCCAGCGCAGACGCTGCTTCCAGAGCGCGTCCACGGTGCGCGGCTCCTCGGCGAGCACCACGGCGTGCGGTTCGAACACCATGCGGCGCCCGGCGAGCTGGCTCTCGAACGTCGTCATCGTGTCCTCGGCGAGCGTGCCGGTGGGGATGCGCCCGCCGATCGCCTCGAGGTTGGCGCGGGAGTGCAGCTGCGCGCCGCCGGCGAGGCAGGCGATTGCGCCGAGCACGTTCTGCGCCCGCCGCGAGGCGAGCTGGGCGATGATGTACTCGATGCCGATGAAGCGGGTGAGGTAGTTCCGGTCCGCGCTCCCCTCGGCGATGTAGGCGGTGACGGCGCCGACGCGCTCGTCGGCGAGGTGCCGGCTCATCTTGCGCAGCGAGTCGTGCTCGAAGATGACATCGGCGTCCATGATGAGGATCGCCTCGGCCCACGGCTCGCCCAGGACGCGAGAGATGCCGTGGTTCAGGGTGTGCGCCTTGCCCTCGCCGCCGACATCGCGGCGCAGGTGCACGACGCGGCCGGGGTGCTCGGCCGCCTTCCGCAGCACCACCTCGGGGGTGTCGTCGGTGGACGCGTCGTCGACCACGTAGATGCGCAGCCGGTCCTCCGGGTACTCGAGGGCGAGCAGCCGGTCGATCGAGGCGCCGATGACGAGGCCCTCGTTCCACGCGGGGACGATGACGGCGACGTTCGGCGCGTACGGCGCGGCGCGGCGGTAGTGGTTCTTGAACGCGTGCAGCGGCAGCACGAGGAACTGGAACGCGGTGTTGAACACCGGGGTCGTGCCGAGCAGCACGCACACGAGCAGGAGGACGACCAGCGCGAGCTGCACGCCGTCCGGGAGGCTCATCCGGCGGCCTCCGCGGCGCTCAGGAGCTCCCGGACGCGACGGTACCGCCCCACGTCGGCCGCGTCGTGGCTGTCGGTCGAGGCGACGAGCCTGGCACCCGCCCGGCGCAGCGCGGCGAGGCTGCGCGGAGACGGGCACCCCCACTTCTCGTTGACCTCGACGTGCGTGTCGGTCGCTGCGGCGGTGCGCGCCCACTGCTCGAGGCGCTCGTCGTCGATCAGCTCTTCGCTCAGCCCGACCTTCGGCAGGATCGAGAACGGATGGGCCAGCTGGTTGCCGGGGTGGCGTTCCATGACGCGCTCGTAGGCGGTCATCAGATCCGCGACGGCGTCCTCCGCAGGCAGGCCCGCGGCGAGCCGTTCGCGCACCGCGCTCGGGCCGAGCGGCCCCTCCGTGCCGGGGAACTGGTGATCCGCGATCAGGATCCGGTCGACGCCGGAGGGCAGGCGCGGGATGTCGAGGGTGCCGGCGGTATCGAGGATCTTGGCCTCCACCCCGGTGCGCACGGTCAGCCCGTCGGGCACCCGCAGCCCGGCGACCGCGGCGAGGAGCTCGGGGACCCAGCCCGTGTCGCGCCGCACGTGGTCCACGAGGCGCAGCTCGGCGAGGCCGACGGCCGCCGCCGCGGCGACGTTCTCCTCGAGCGTCGACACCGCGTCATCGGAGAAGGTGGAGTGCACGTGGTGGTCGCCGCGCAGCAGGTCGGCGCTCACCCCTCCTCCTGATGGCCGGCATGCGCGGAGACGAGCACCTCGTCGACGTCGACGATCACGTCTTCGAGGAAGCGCACCGACGCGATCTCGCGGAACGGCAGCCGCTCGGGCAGCTCCCGTCCCAGGAACAGGTCGACCACGAGCGACGGGATGTCGACGCCCGCCGCGATGGTGAGGGGCAGCGCGCCCGGGAACCGCGGGTTGACCTCGAGCAGCATGGCGCGGCCATCGCGGTCGCGCCGCAGCTGCACGTTCGCGACGCCCACGAGACCGATCGCGCGTGCGACGGCTTCGGCCGTCCCCTCGAGCTCCGGATCCCGCACCGTGCGGCCCGCGATCGCGACGCCGGAGTCGACGCGGGCCCGCGTCCGCGGCACCGCGCTCACCACGCGCCCCTGCGCGTCGGCGATCACGTCGACGGAGTACTCCTCGCCGGGCAGGAGATCCTGCACGATGAGTCCCGCGTCCGCCGGCAGCGCCTCGAGCGCTGCGCGATCCGGCACGATCCGGATCCCCCGGCTGCCCGCGCCGGAGCGCGGCTTCGCGAACACCGGGAACTCCCAGTCGATGCCGAGCGCATCTGGACCGGCGAGCACCGTGCGCGGGGCGCGGCCGGTCGCGGCGCAGCGTTCGGCGAGCGTCAGCTTGTCGAGCGCGACCCGCAGCGCCTCGGCCGACGGCGCGGCGAGCACCGCGGGCGCGAGCTCGTCCCGCCGGTCCGCCAGTGCGAGCAGTTCCACGTCGACGGTCGAGACCACCAGGTCGATCCGATCCTCGTCGATCATGCGGCGGAGCGCCGGCACGAAGCCCTCGTCGGCGCCCGGCGGCACGAGGCGGCGGCGGTCCGCGCCCACCAGGTAGAGTCCGCTCGCCCAGCCTTCCATGTCCGCGGCGAAGACCGTCAGGTCGTCCCGGCGCAGCAGCGAGCGGATCACCGCCACGCCCGCGGGGCCGCCCGCACCCGTCACCAGCACCCGTGCCGGCATCAACTCTCGACCCTCAGGTGTTCGTAGCTACTCACGATGTCCTCGCTCTCGCGCACCATCTCGAGCGGCTCGACCGCGGTCCCCCCGCCGAAGCGGCTCCAGTAGCGAGCGGTCGCGGTCACGAACTCCGGGTCAAGGTAGTCGCGGCTGGCGGTCTGGGTGCCGAAGCACTCGAGCAGTTCGAGTTTGCGCTCCAGGAACCGCTCGATGCGCGTGAAGCGGGTCGGCCGGTATTCGATCGTGGCGGAGGGGCTCTGGTAGCAGGCCACCGTGCCGATCCTGCGCGTCGCGGCGATCGTCGCCTCGCTGACCGCGCGGTGGTCCTGGTGACGGTCGTGCGACGAGTGCGTGTACACGATCGTGGGCCGCACCTCGGCGACGACCTCCTCGATCAGGCGGACGCTCGGCCCACCGTTCGGGATCTCGGTATCGATCAGGTCCTTCAGGAAGAGCCGGGCGCCGAGCATCTCGGCCGCGGCCAGCGACTCGTGCTGCCGGCTGTCGGCGTCGCCGCCGCGCGCCCCGCGCGAGAGGGTGAGGATCGTGATCTCGTCGTCGGCGTGCGCGTGCGCTGCCAGGGTCCCGCCGACGCCGATCTCGACGTCGTCGGGGTGCGCGCCGACCGCGAGGACCCGCTTCGGCGCTCGCTGACGGTCGCGCCGCCGCTTCTCGGCGACCAGACGCTGCACGGTCTCGATGAGGTGCGCGTTGTCGATGGGCTTCGTGAGGAACTCGTCGGCCTGCACGCGCAGCGCGGAGACCGCGTAGTCGACGGAGACGTGCGCGGTCATGACGACGACCGATACGCACGGCATGCGCCGGCGCAGCTCCTTCACAAGGTCGAGGCCGTTCAGCCCCGGCATCTCGATGTCGGTCACGACGAGGTCGGGCTGCTGGGCGCACGCCCGCTCGATCGCGGAGGGTCCGTCTGCGGCGATGTCGACGATGCAGCCCGCCCGGCGTTCGAGCACGGTCGCGACGAGCAATGCGACGTCCGGATCGTCGTCGACGACGAGCACACGGGCTGCGGTCTCCGTCATGCAGTCTCCCCCCTCAGTTTGACCCTGACTGCAGCCTATTGATGTCCGACCGTCCACGACAAGCGCTCGGAGGTTTTCGGCGCCACCTCCGTGCGGGCCCTCAAGCCTTTCGCGGGCCGTTCCGGCGGCGGCGCCGCCCGGTCAAGCGGTGTCGTGCAGGTGGTGCCGCGCCGATTCGGGGATGTGCTCCGGGTGCCGGTGGAGCGACGGGTCGTCGATCCCGCGCCACGGGTTGTCGACGTCGCGTTCGGCTTCGGCCGACTGTGTGGAGCCGTCGAGGATCGGGTGATCCTGCGTCTTGCCCTCGTGGGCCCATGCGCGGGTCGTGCCTTGCCCGTTGCCCGCTTCGTAGCGGGTGGCGGGGTGCGGTTCGTCCACGATGTGACTGCGGGCCTCGCTCTGCCTTTCCACATGTTTGCGTGTCATGATGCACCTCCTAGGTAGGGGCACTTCCACGGTACGCCCGGTATCTGGAAGTCGTGAGTGAATTCGGTCGGGGGTGCGACGTGCGAGAACTCATCCTGACGCGGCATGCGAAGTCGGATTGGGGTGATCCGGAGCTTCCCGACCATGATCGGCCGCTGAATGCGCGCGGCCTGCGCGATGCTCCGGCGATGGCGGATCGGCTCGCGGCGACCGGCGTCGAGGTGCAGCGCATCCTCTCGAGCACGGCGGTGCGGGCACGGTCCACGGCGGCGGTGTTCGGCGCGGCGCTCGGCGTGGAGGTCGAGCTCGACGAGGAGCTGTACCTGGCTTCGGCCGCGAAGCTGCTGACTGCGGCGGCCGGGTCGGATGCCGGGACCGTGATGGTCGTCGCCCACGATCCGGGGATCTCGGATCTCGCCTCGACGCTCTCGGATGGCGGCATCACGCACATGCCGACGTGCGCGGTCGCCCGCTTCACCTGGCAGGTCGACGCCTGGGACGAGGCGGTGACCCGCCCCGCCGACACGTGGGGGCTCGCGACGCCACGGTGAGGTGCGGGCCGGGGCGGGTTGGGCGGAGACGGGTCGGTCTGCCCTCCCGAATTACCGGACGGCGGGGCTACATGGCACTCACGCGGGGCCTCTCGCACCGGACTTCTTAACTGGGACCCCTCACAGGCCGGCCGGCGGCCAGAGTCCGAGGATCAGCGCCATCACGAGGACCGTCACGAGTTCGTGCGCGATGTTCATGATGGTGAGCCCGGAGGGGCGGCCTTCGAACGCGTCGTGCGTGATAAAGCGTGCGGCGGTGAAGCCGGCCCAGAGCACCACGCCGGTCAGCAGCGCGGAAACGAGGAAAGATCCGCCGTAGAACTCGAACGCGATCCAGATCGCGCCGGCGAAGACCCAGACGGTGATGAAGCTGACGATCACGGTGGTGACGATGGGGCCGATCGCCGACCGCGCGTCGCCGCTCAACTCGACCTTCGCGAGCCGTGCCCATTTATCGCCGAACACCTTCGGCGTGTACCAGAGCGATCCGACCACCATCGTGGAGACGGTTGCGACGATCACTGCCCAGTAGTTGATCTCGGGGACCATGGCGGGCTCCTCTCGACGGGTCGGCTTCGCCGTCGATGCCGACTGGTCTCATGATAGCTGGCAGGGTCCACGGGCTCGGGAGCTAGGGTGGCACCATGGCGAAGATCATCTTGTTCGGTGGACATGGTCGTGTGGCGCTGCATGCGGAGCCTCTGCTGGTGAAGGGCGGGAACACCGTCACCGCCGTGATCAGGAATCCGGAGCACGTGGCTGAGGTGCGGGAGACCGGGGCCGAGCCGCTCGTCGCCGATATCGAGACGCTCGATGTCGATGCGCTGGCCGGACTGATCTCCGGGCACGATGCAGTCGTCTGGTCGGCCGGCGCGGGCGGCGGCGATCCTACACGCACGCTCGCGGTCGATCGGGATGCGGCGATCCGCACGATGGAGGCGGCTGAGCGCGCGGGTGTGCGCCGGTACGTCATGGTGTCGTACTTCAACGCATCGCCGGATCACGGCATCGACCCGAGTAACTCCTTCTACGCCTATGCGGAGGCGAAGTCCGCTGCGGATGCCCACCTGCGCGACAGCAGCCTGGAATGGACGATCCTCGGACCGAGCACGCTCACCTTCGACTCCGGCAGCGGCAGGATCGACACCGGGGAGACGGAGTCGGGTCGGGTCTCTCGCGAGAATGTCGCGCAGGTGATCGCTGCGACGCTTGCGGATACGTCCACGATCCGCCGCACCATCAGGTTCAACGACGGCGATACGCCGGTCGCGGAGGCGATCAGCGCCTAACGGCGTTCCGGGAGGACTGCTCCGCCGCGCTCTGGCTCTTTACGAATTACATCAACTCGCGCTCGACGTCGATGTCGACTTCCCGGAGTTGAGCAGGCGCGGGTACATCGCCGCCGGGCTTCGGGACTCAGTGATGGCGCTGGTTGATGCAACCCTCGAGGTTCGGGTCGAGTGAGGGCTCTCTCGGTCGTTGTTCAGGCGGCGCCTGCGGTGCCGTCCGGGCGCTCACCTCACGAGCCATCGCCTGAGCTCGATCCTTCGCCTGCGCTTCTGCTGCGCGTTTCACCAGTGACGCGAACCACCAGATGATGCTGACAACGACAACCGGCGGACACACGAGCAGGAAGATGATGTGAACCATGCATTCCTCCTCTCACCGTTCTGGTGTCGTTCTGACCGTATCGGTCGCCCCCGACATTGCTACTGCCCGACCCCGATCGCCAGAGCGATGATGCCGAACGCGGGGAGCAATCCCTGAACGAGAGCGGCGATTCCGGCGCCTTTGCTCGAGCAGAGCAGCACGAGCGCCGCGGCCACCATCGAGCCGGCGCCGACGAACACCAGCGTGGCTCCGACCGCCTGGTGGCCGATTATCGAGAGCACGATGCCGACCACCACGGCGACCGCCAGGAACAGGTTGTAGAACCCCTGGTTGAAGGCCAGCAGTTTGGTCGCTCGAGCGCTCTCCTCGCTCGTGCCGAAGATGCGCCGCACGCGCGGAGACTCCCAGGCGAGTGACTCCATGAAAAAGATGCCGACGTGGATGAGTGCGGCCAAGCCGGTGAGAGTGAGTCCTATTGCGATCATCTTCTGCTTCCTCGTTCGACATAGAGTGCGTTGCACTCATTCTGGAGGAGGATCACACTGCGGGCGGAGATTCAGGTCTCCTGAATTTTGACCAGATCCTGACTCTGGGCTCTGCATCGACGAACCGAGCGCTGAGCTAGAGTGGCTGCTCAAGGCAGGATCGAAGTGGCCTTCCGCTCAGATCTTGCCTGGACATGACGGCTTTTCATCGTCTTGCAGCCGTTGGGGGATCGGAGATGCATCGTGGAAGGTGAGCCAAGCTCAAGCGAGCACAAAAGACAGAATGATCAGACAGCATCGCTCGGTCCGACAGGTGAGCGCGCATCGGCAGATCCGAGATCGGTCTTTACACGCGTTCGCCGTTCTCATTGGATACTCGGGCTCGCTCTGCTTGCTGTGGCCGCAATCATCATCAGTACGGCCGTCATTCCCCGACTAGGGGCTGACGCGCCCACCAAGGATGGAGCTTCTCAGTCCGATATCGATGCCGATACCGATGGAGATGGAATTCCAGACGTATTGGAGATCGATGGATGGCAAACACAAGACGGAACCGTCTATCGAACTTCACCGACCTCAGCCGACACCGATGGAGACGGTCTGAACGACGGGGAGGAAGCGGGATCCTTAATCTCGGGCACTGAGTCCCCAGTCCTGTACGCAGGCATCTCGGACCCCACCGAGGTCGATTCCGACGGTGATGGGCTCGACGACAAGTCAGAAGTCCACGGATGGACCACAGTCCGCGGTGGCGAGTACTTCACCGAGCCGATGAACCCGGATACCGATGGCGATGGGCTCACGGATGGCGAGGAAGCAGGCAGCTCAGTAGAAGATGAAGCCTCAGTCCTCAGATACCGGGGTATTTCGGACCCGAAGCAGATCGATACCGATGACGACGGTTTGGATGACGCGGGAGAGGCCGACTACGAGCTCGACGCCTTCAGCCAGGATACCGACGGAGACGGACTCGACGATGACTACGAGGTCAACATCTCCGGCACGGACCCGCAATCGGTGGACACCGATGGGGATGGTTTCGATGATCGCTACGAAGTCGAACATCGCGATGACCTCGGCTTCGACCCTCTGTTCGAAGACGTCGCGGTAGACAAATGGGATTATGCCTTGGATTTCGCCAAGGGCGCCTTCGCCGGCGAACTCGCCCCAGGGGACTCCCTCGCCTGGCTCATGGGGAACATCGCCGCAGGCGGTTCCAGTTTCATTCCCGGCATCGGATGGATCGTCGGCGGGGTTGCAGACCTGCGAGACACAGTTGGAGCGATGATTCACTCCGATTGGGTCGGAGCAGGCTTCAGCGCAACAGGGCTCGTTCCGTATGGCGGCGATGCCGCTTCGATACCGAAGAAGGTGGCAGCCTTCGTGGCGAAGCACCCCGAGCTCGCCGCCGCCGTCGCGGCTGCGGTTGTCGCGATCAAGTGGCTTCCGGACAAGACCAAAGTAGCCGTACTCGAGCGCCTCCCTGGCTGGAAGGATCTGAACGCAGCCGGCGCGACCGAGAAAGGCCTGGTGAAGCTCAACGAGAACGGGCACTTGTATATGGAGCGAATCGCGAAGCAGATCGCACGCAAGGGCCACGTCCCCGGCGCACCCGCCAAGTTCATGTCCGACGGCTACGCCGGGGAGAAGTACCTGACAAAGATTCTGAGCGAGAAGGGCAAAGTCAAGTCTCAAGTATCCATGTCGACCAAGGGTTGCGTTGACGTCTGCAATGCGACTTCGCGCCGATTCGACGTGGTTTCGAAGAACGTCGCTCACGAATCCAAGGTCGGATACACGAATCTCACGGAGTCGATAAGGCGGCAAATCCAATCCGACGCCCACCTCATGAAACAGAATTGCGTAAAAGAGAAGGCGTGCATCAAGAGCGCGCACTGGCACTTCTTCCCCAGCGACACGACCAACCAGGTCGGTGCATCCGAGGCGCTTCTCGACCTGCTCGACGAACTCAAGATCCCTTACACGATTCACCTGCCGTGACGGCAGGCCCTCCGACGCCCGCTTTCGTTGACGGCCGAATCTCATCGGGCCGCATACTGACGAGTTCGAATTCCTTGGACATCATTCTCCCAGGAGTGCTGACGGTAAGGCCAAGGCGCAAATGGAACGCGAGGTCACCAGTTCTGCGGGGTCTCATCGCCCGCCGCATTCGTTGAGAGTGCGGCTTTCGGACGCAGCAATGATGCTCCTATATTTGTCAACTTGTAGGCGCGCTTGTTTCGAGCCATTCTCGGTATGCCAGAGCGAATTCGTCATCGCGTGCGAGGCCGCGCTCGATG
>NZ_CAJVAP010000036.1 GCF_910593785.1 Leucobacter soli
GGGCGGCCCGACCCGGCCGCCCGGCCCTGGGGGCGGCCCGACCCCGCCGTCGCCGAGACGCGGGCCACGGCACGGCGCGCGCTGGTCGGCATTGCGACGGTCGCCGTCGCGACCGGAGATGGATCGGCCGCCCTCGACGCCTGGCATGAGGAATCGAGCGCTGCCGGTGCTCAGGGCGAAGGGTCGTCGCACGGGCAAGGCGGCCGTTCGGGTGCAGGCGCAGCGCCGCTCGTGCTAGTCGCACTCTCGGGCGGAGCGGATTCGCTCGCGCTCGCCGCCGCGGTCGCGTTCGAGGCGCCGCGCGCCGGGATGCGGGCCGGAGCCGTCGTAGTGGACCACGGGTTGCAGGAAGGATCCGCCGGAGTCGCCGAGCGGGCGGCCGAACAGGCGCGCGGGCTCGGGCTCGACCCCGTGCTCGTGCGGCGGGTCGTCGTGGCCGCGCGCCGGTCCGGCGGGCCCGAGGCCGCGGCGCGCACCGCGCGCTACGCTGCGCTGGAGGAGGCGCGCGCCGAACTCGGCGCAGCCGCGATCCTCACCGCGCACACGCGTGACGACCAGGCCGAGCAGGTGCTGCTCGGCCTCGCGCGCGGTTCCGGTAGCCGTGCGATCTCCGGGATCCCGCCGATGCGCGGCGCGATCCTGCGCCCCTTCCTCGGCCTGAGCCGGGCGACGACCGAGCGCGCATGCGCCGCGCAGGCGCTCGAGCCGTGGCGCGATCCGCACAACGCGGACCGGAGCTACGCTCGCGTGCGCGTGCGCTCGTCGATCATGCCCGCCCTCGAGCGGGAGCTCGGGCCGGGGGTCGCGGCCAACCTGGCGCGCAGCGCCGAGCTGGCGCGCGAGGACGCCGATGCGCTCGATGCGCTCGCCGCCCAGCTGCATGCGCGGGCCGTGCGCCCCGGGGACGGCCGTGTGGAGCTCGACGTCGCGGTGCTCGCCGCCGCAGCGCCAGCCCTGCGGAACCGGGTGATCCGCCGAGCCGCCTCCGAGGGATTCGGCGCGCAGCTGAACCGCGAGCACACGCTCGCCGTCGCGGCGCTGGTCGTCGATTGGAGAGGGCAGGGCCCGATCGACGTCCCCGGCGTCTGGGCCGTTCGCGTCGCCGACCGCGTCATGCTCGTCGCCCGAGACCGGGACCGGGACCGAGGTCCGGGCGCAAGGGCCGGCGCGGGGCCTGGTGCCGGATCGGACGCCGGGGCGGAGCCGGGGCCGACTGAAGGGCCGTCAGAGGAGCGGCGCACGACCTGAGATCGAGGCGCCCCCGGGTGGTCGTGGTCGCGCGCCGGTACAGTAGCTGCATGGATGCGAAAGATCTGGGCGACGAACTCTCGAAGATTCTGGTCACCGAGGAGCAGCTGCGGACTCGACTGGCCGAGATGGCGCGCCAGATCGAGGCCGACTACCCGGCCGATCGCCCGCCGCTGCTCGTCGGCGTGCTCAAGGGCGCGGTCATGGTGATGGCCGATCTGGCCCGCGAACTGCGCTTCCACGCCGAGATGGACTGGATGGCGGTCTCTTCGTACGGAGCGAGCACCAAGTCCAGCGGCGTGGTGCGGATCCTGAAGGATCTCGACACGGCGCTGGAGGGTCGTGACGTGCTGATCGTCGAGGACATCATCGACTCCGGCCTGACCCTCGCCTGGCTGAAGGAGAACTTGGAGTCGCGCGGAGCGAAGTCGGTGCGCATCTGCACGATGCTGCGCAAGCCGGACGCCGCGAAGGTCGAGGTGGACGTGGCGTACGTGGGCTTCGACATCCCCACGGATTTCGTCGTGGGCTACGGGCTGGACTACGCCGAGCGCTACCGGAACCTCCGCGACGTCGGCGTCCTCGCGCCGCACGTGTACGCCGGCGAGGACTGACGGCGCGGACCGGAAGCGCGGACCGGCCGTGCGGATTTGAAGGCCGGACCGGCGTCGATGCCCGGCGGCTGACCCGCGCGATCGCCTCGCGGCGGCTGCGATACGGCGCCGTGGCTCCGCTCTGAGAGAAACCCGCGATGATTTCCCCAGATCAGCGGGAAGTCGACTGGATCTCGCAGAAAAAATGTCGGGGGCGACGACTACGCTTGTGGAAGTTCCTTCCCGCGCGAGAAAGGCCGCAACTTGGCTGAAACAGCACCCAATGGATCGCGAGCGCGGCGGCTCTTCCGCGGGCCGCTCCTCTATCTGATCCTGGCGCCATTGATCGTGCTCCTCGGCTGGTCGCTGCTCGGCGGCGGCGGTGCGCGCGAGGTCACGACGCAGCGCGGGCTCGAGATGCTGAGCGCCGGGCAGGTGACGCAGGCCGAGATCATCGACGGCGACCAGCGGGTCAACCTCGTGCTCGCGAAGGCGGACGAGAAGACCGGATCGACCGAGGTCTTCTTCTACTACGTCAACCAGCGCGGCGAGGACGTGGTCGCGGCCGTCGGCGACGCCAAGCCGAAGGACGGCTTCACGGATCAGGTGCCGCAGCCGAATCCGTTCTGGTCGATCATGGGGTTCATCCTCCCGCTCGCGCTCATCGGACTCTTCTTCTGGTGGATGCTCTCCTCGATGCAGGGCGGCGGCAACAAGGTGATGCAGTTCGGCAAGTCGCGGGCCAAGCTGAACACCAAGGAGATGCCGCAGGTGACCTTCGCCGACGTCGCCGGTGCCGACGAGGCGGTCGAGGAACTGTACGAGATCAAGGACTTCCTGCAGGATGCCTCGCGCTTCCAGGCGGTCGGCGCCCGCATTCCGAAGGGCGTGCTGCTGTACGGTCCGCCCGGCACCGGCAAGACGCTGCTCGCGCGCGCGGTCGCCGGCGAGGCCGGCGTGCCCTTCTACTCGATCTCGGGGTCGGACTTCGTGGAGATGTTCGTCGGCGTCGGCGCCAGCCGCGTGCGGGATCTCTTCAAGGAGGCGAAGGCGAACGCACCCGCGATCATCTTCGTCGACGAGATCGACGCGGTCGGACAGCGGCGCGGCCAGGGCATGGGCGGAGGCCATGACGAGCGCGAGCAGACGCTGAACCAGCTGCTCGTCGAGATGGACGGCTTCGACCCGAAGACGAACGTGATCATGATCGCGGCCACCAACCGCCCCGACATGCTCGATCCGGCGCTGCTGCGCCCCGGCCGCTTCGACCGCCAGATCGGCGTCGACGCTCCCGACATGAAGGGGCGCAAGGCGATCCTCGAGGTGCACGCGAAGGGCAAGCCGCTCTCGCAGAACGTCGACCTCGACGTGGTCGCGCGCAAGACGCCGGGCTTCTCGGGCGCCGATCTCGCCAACGTGCTCAACGAGGCGGCGCTCCTCACCGCCCGTTCCAATGCACAACTGATCGACAACCGCGCGCTCGACGAGGCGATCGATCGTGTCATCGCCGGCCCGCAGCGCCGCACCCGTGTGATGAAGGATCATGAGAAGCTGATGACCGCCTACCACGAGGGCGGCCACGCCCTGGTCGCGGCGGCACTGAACCACACCGATCCCGTCACGAAGATCACGATCCTGCCCCGCGGCCGCGCCCTCGGCTACACCATGGTGATCCCGCTCGAGGACAAGTACTCGGTCACGCGCAACGAGCTGCAGGATCAGCTCGCCTATGCGCTGGGCGGGCGCGTCGCCGAAGAGCTCGTGTTCCACGACCCGACCACTGGGGCGGGCAACGACATCGAGAAGGCGACGGCGACCGCGCGCAAGATGGTCACCGAGTACGGCATGTCCGCGACGCTCGGCCCGGTGCGTCTCGGGCAGGCGCAGGCGTCGCCCTACCTCGGGGAGTTCGGCAGCACCAGGGACTACAGCGAAGGCGTCGCGGTCTCGGTCGACAGCGAGGTCCGCGCGCTCATCGAGCAGGCGCACGACGAGGCTTACGAGGCGCTCGTGAAGAACCGCGCCGTGCTCGATCGGCTGGCGGGCGAGCTGATGGAGAAGGAGACGCTGGATCACATCCAGGTCGCCGAGATCTTCGCCGATGTCGAGAAGCTGCCAGAGCGGAACCTGTGGCTCTCGAGCGATCAGCGGCCCGTCAGCGACCTGCCTCCCATCGAGATCCCCGAGAGCGTGCGCACGGATGATGCGCTCGCCGATCCGGCGAAGCCCACGGGAGACGACGCGGCGAAGCCGGCGGGCGGGGCGCCCGACGACGGGGCGGCCGTCCCGTGAGCGCGGGCGTCGACCGGGAGCGCATCGCCGCCGCGGTGCGCGAACTGCTCAGCGCCATCGGTGAGGATCCGCTCGACGAGACCTACGCCGAGACCCCGGGGCGGGTCGCCGAGGCCTACGCGGAGTTCTTCGCCGGCGTCGGGGTCGATCCGCTGATCCACCTGCGCGACACGATGCCCATCGGTGAAAACAGCGGCGAGCTCGTGCTGCTGCGCGACATCACCCTGCGGTCGGTCTGCGAACACCACCTGCTGCCCTTCCGCGGGCGCGCGCATGTGGCCTACCGGCCCGGCGATCGGGTCGCCGGGCTCGGGGCGATTCCGCGCGTGGTCGCCACGTTGGCCGCGCGACCGCAGCTGCAGGAGAGGCTCGGCGAGCAGATAGCCGAAGCGCTCGAGACCGGCCTCGATGCCGCGGGCGTTCTCGTCGTGCTCGAGGCCTCACACGGCTGCGTCTCCGATCGCGGGGCCCAGCAGGCCGAGGCGCGCGTCGTCTCGATGGCCTCCCGGGGGGTGTTCACCCGGCCCGTCGAGCGGGCGGAAGTGCTCACGCTCCTCACCGCGAGCGAACCGGGCCGGGGCCGGCAGTGACTCGGACAATTCCCCTGGTGATGGGGATCGTGAATACGACCCCCGACTCCTTCAGCGACGGCGGGCGGTTCCTCGGCCCGGACGCGGCGATCGCCCACGGGCTGGAGCTCATCGCGCAGGGCGCCGACATCGTCGATGTCGGCGGAGAGTCGACGCGACCGGGCGCCTCGCCCGTGCCCGTCGAGGAGGAGCAGCGCCGCGTCCTGCCCGTCATCGAGGCCCTCGCCGCCGCCGGCGCAGTCGTCTCGATCGACACCATCCACGCGGCCACCGCCCGGGCTGCGATCGCCGCCGGCGCCACCATCGTCAACGACGTCTCCGGCGGACTGCACGATCCCGACATCCTGCGCGTCGCCGCGGACTCGGACGCCACCTACATCGCCATGCACTGGCGGGGGGTACCCGATCCCGCGCATCGCCGTTCGGAGTACGCCGACGTCGTCGCCGAGGTGCGCGACGACCTGGCCCGGCTCGCCGAGACGGCCCGTGCGGCGGGGATCTCGCACGAGCGCCTCGTGCTCGATCCGGGGCTCGGCTTCGACAAGACGACCGCCCAGGGCTGGCAGCTGCTGGCCGGCCTGCCACGGCTCCAGGAACTCGGATATCCCGTCCTCGTCGGCGTCTCGCGCAAGCGCATGGTGCTCGAGACGCTCGCCTCGTCGAGCGTCTCGACGGCGGAGCCGCTCGCCGCGCGCGGCGAGGTGACGATGGCGGATCGGGATCTCGCGACCGCGGTGGTCAGCGCGTTGAGCGCGGGCGTCTCCGCCTGGGGCGTGCGCGTGCACGCGGTCGCGCCGACCGTGCGGGCCCTCTCGATCGCCGAGGCCTGGCGGACGGGCGCCGAGCAGGCAGGCGCCGAGCGGTCGGCGCGACGCGCGCGCGGCGGCGCGGCGGATCGGATCACCCTCACCGGGCTCGAGGTCTTCGCGCACCACGGCGTGTTCGACTTCGAGCGCGAGCGGGGTCAGCGATTCCTGATCGACGTGGAGCTGTCGGTCGACCTGCGCGCCGCGGCCGGAGGCGACGACCTCGCTCGCACCGTGCACTACGGCGAGCTCGCCGAGGCGATCGTCGCCGCCGTCGAACGCGACCCCGTCGACCTGATCGAGACGGTCGCCGAACGCGTTGCAGACGTCGCGCTCGGCTTCGCGGAGCGAGCCATGAACCCCGCCGCGCTCGGCTTCGCCGAGACGGCTGAGGCGCGCGTCACCGTGCACAAGCCCGACGCCCCGATCGAGGCGAGCTTCGCCGACGTCTCGGTCACCGTGGTGCGGACCGCGGGAGACCGCCCATGATCGCACAGGTGGTCCCCATCCTGCTCGCCTTCGGCGCCAATCTCGACCGCGCCGACGGGAGTCGGAGCGATACGATCGCAGCCGCGCAGCGCGAGATCGCGGAGGCGGCGGGCATCGAGAGGTTCCGGGCCTCGCCCCTGCGCGAGACCGTCGCGCTCACCCCCGACGGCCCCGACCCCGAGGCGCCGCGCTACCTCAACGGTGTCGCGCTCGCGGAGACGACCCTCAGCCCCCACAGTCTGCTCGATCTGCTGCAGGCCGTCGAAGCGCGCCACGGCCGCGTGCGCGAGGTGCGCTGGGGCGACCGCACGCTCGACGTCGACCTGATCCTCTACGGAGGCCGCGTCGTGGCGGACGAGCGGCTGATGGTGCCGCACCCGCGTGCGCACGAGCGCGATTTCGTCCTTGCGCCCTGGCTGGACCTCGATCCCGACGCCGTGCTCATGGGCCATGGCCGGGTCGACGCGATCCTGCGCCGTATCGGCGACAGTACGCTCCCCTACGGAGGCGACGGATGAACCGCATGCAGCGGACGCCTTTCCTCTCCGTCGTCACGTTCGCGGTCGCCGGGCTGGCGATCGGCCTGCTGGTGCAGCTCGTGCGGTCGGCGCAGGGTTCGCCGCCCCTCGTGCCGCCGCTGTCGCTCGCGGCGACCCTGCTCGTGATCGCCGCCGTCCTGGTCGTGCTCGCGATCCTGCTGCGGCGGGCGGTGCTCCGCACCTCGGGCCGAGCCGTCAACCCCTTCCACGCGGTGCGCCTGCTGGCCGGCGCGCGCGCCGGGCAATTCGCCGGGGCGCTCTTCGCCGGGCTCGCCGCCGGCTCGGGCCTGCAACTGCTCACCCGCAGCATCCTGCCGCCCGCCTCGACCTGGGCGCCGATGCTGCTCGTGCTGACCTCGGGCGTCGTCCTGGTGGTCTGCGGTGTCATCGCCGAACTGCTCTGCAGGGTCCCTCCAGGAGATTCAGAGGAAAATCCTGAGAACCACCAAGGCGATGTCATCGAAGACGGGGGATTCGCGCCATAATTGGATGTTTGCACCGCGCGCGTCTGCGCGACGGTGGCCGTGCGGTGCCCGACCCGGACCCGGATCCTGCGCCGGAATCGTGAACGGAGAATACACATGGCAGCATCCGCTCCCGCCGTCGAGAAGCGCGCGTCGCTGACACGCAACCTCGGGCTCTGGGCCATCGTCGGCCTCGGTCTCGGGTACATGACGCCGACCGTCGTGTTCGACACCTTCGGCATGGTCGCCCGCGACACGAACAACGTGGTGCCGCTCGCATACCTGGTCGCCCTGATCGTGATGATGTTCACGGCCGTCAGCTACGGCAAGATGTCCGGCGCCATCCCGAGCGCGGGGTCCGCCTACACCTACGTGCGGCAGTCGATCCACCCGAATGTCGGCTTCATGGTCGGCTGGACCTCGCTGATCGACTACATGCTGCTCCCCATGGTGAACTGCCTCATCATACGGAGCTATCTCGAGGCCGTCTTCCCGCCCGAGACGACCGGCATCCCCGGATGGTTCTGGGTCATCCCCTACTGCATCCTGACCACCGCCATCATCTACATGACCATGCGCGGCACCTCGAGCGTGAACATGATCCTGCTCGTCTTCTCGATCATCGTGATGGCGGTCTTCGTCGTCATGGTGTGGGCGCAGCTCGCGCAGGCCGAGGCCACCGGCTCCATCAACCTCGTGCAGCCCTTCATCCACGACGGCGTCACGATGGGCGCGGTGCTCATGGGCGCCACGATCGTCTGCTTCTCCTTCATCGGCTTCGACGCGGTGACGATGTACGTGGAAGAGGCGCGCAGCCCCAAGATCGTGCCCCGCGCGATCCTGCTCACCGTCGTCCTCGGCGGCGCGATCTTCCTCGTGGCCGGCTACTTCACGCAGCTCCGATTCCCCGACTGGAACGAGTTCGCCCCCGGCGGCGACATGCAGTTCATCGAGGACAGCACGCTGCCCCTCATCGGCCACGCGGTCGGCGGGAATGTGCTGCAGGCCGTGCTCACGGCAGCCGGTTTCTGCGCCACCCTCGCCTCGGGCCTCGCCTCGCACGCCTCGGTCTCGCGCATGCTGCTCGTGATGGGCCGCAACAACGTGCTGCCGAAGAAGTTCTTCGGCTTCATCAACGCGAAGACCCACACGCCGACGTTCAACATCGTGCTGACCGGCCTGGTCTGCATGCTCGCGATCGCCTTCACCCTCGAGATGATCGCCGCGTTCATCAACTTCGGCGCTCTCATCGCCTTCTCGTTCGTCAACATCTCCGTGATCGCCTGGTTCGCGATCCGGCAGGGCCGCCGACGCACGCCGAAGGACATCTTCAACTACATCGTGATGCCCGGCATCGGCGTGGTGCTCACCGGCATCCTCTGGGCGAACCTGCACGCCGACGCGCTGATCGGCGGCCTCGTCTGGACGGCGCTCGGATTCATCTACCTGCTGTTCCTCACCAAGGGCTTCCGCAAGCGGACCGTCGGCTTCGACGAAGGCCAGCCCGTGACCGGCTTCAACAAGACCGTGCCCGAGGAGACCGCCGCGGAATAGGCGACGAAGCCCCGCGGAGCGGTCGCTCCGCGGGGCCGGTCCGGCGGGAGTGCCGGCAGCCGGAGGACCCGCCCTAGACTTGGGGCGTGAGCGAGCAGATGATCGAACGGCACTTCGATGAGCCGGGGCGCGCCCCCGAGAACGGCGGAACCTGGCCGAACGGCGACGCGTCGTGGCAGCGGGTGTCGCCGAAGTACGTCTGGGCGGATCTGGCGCTGAACCTGCTGCTGGTCGTCGGCGTGGTCGTCGTCTTCGCGCTGATAACGGTGTTCGCGGACGAACGGCCCCCGGTCCCGCTCTACGTCGGGGCCGGAGCCGTGGTCCTGCTGATGCTGCTCAACGCGGTTCTGGCCTTCCGGCGGGTGCGGGCCATCGGGTACATCCTTCGCGAGGACGACCTGCTCTTCCGTCGCGGCATCCTGTTCGAGCGCGTCATCGCCGTGCCGTACGGGCGCCTGCAGATGGTCGACGTCACCCGCGGCCCCCTGCTGCGGTCGCTCGGCCTCGCGACGCTCAAGTTCGTGACCGCGTCGGCGGCGACCGGCGTCAACCTGCCGGGGCTGCCCGTCGCGGAGGCCGAGTCGCTGCGCGACCGTCTGGTGGAGCTGGCCGAGACCCGGCGGTCGGGCCTGTGACGCTGGATCCCGAGTCCGCACAGCCGGGTACGACGCCCGGTACCGCCGAGCCGGCGAGCGTGGAGGCCGACTGGCGCCGCCTCCATCCGCTCTCGCCGCTGCTGCGCGGAGGCATCGCCCTGATCGTCATCGCGGGCATCGTCATCGCGAACCTGCGCGATCGACTGATCGAGCTCTTCGTCGCCGACGACTTCGTCGGCGAGAGCGGCGACGTGCTCGACCTGATCGACTACCTCGCCGAGGAGGGGCTGATCCTCCTCGCGCTGCTCGGCGTGCTCCTCGTGATCGCGTGCATCGTCTTCTTCTCGTGGCTGAGCTGGCGGTTCCACACCTTCCGCATCAGCGGCGAGGCCGTCGAAGAGCGCAGCGGGATCCTGTTCCGGCAGCATCGCCGCGCACCGCTCGAGCGCATCCAGAGCGTCAACCTGCAGCGGCCGCTGCTGGCGCGAGCCCTCGGGCTCACCCAGGTCGACGTGCAGACCGCCGGTCAAGGCGGCAAGGTGGGGCTGCGCTATCTCGCGCACGCCCAGGCGAAGGAGGTGCGCGAGCAGATCCTCCGCGCCCGCGCCCGGAGCACCGACCGAACCGATCGCAGCGGCAGCGGGATCGCCGCCTCGCCCGCATTCGTCGGCACCGGAACGCCTGCGGATCGCGCGCCGTCGCCGGCCGGACAGGATCCGGCGGCGGCTGCACCCGCGGCCGCCGCGACGGAGACGCCGGGCGGGATCGTCCACGATCTCGACCGGAGGGCGCAAGACTTCGTCGACTTCGACATCGACGCCGAGGCGCTGCACTCGGGCAGCCTGGTACGGGTGCCGGTCGGCCGGCTCATCGGCAGTATCGCCCTGAGCTGGGACCTGCTCGTGCCGATCGTCATGCTGCTCGTCAGCCTGGTGGCGGGCATCGTGTGGCAGCCGTACGCGCTCGGGGTCGCGGTCCCGCTGGTCCTCGTGCTCGGCGGCATCGCGTTCAACCAGTTCAACCGCGGGTGGGGGTTCACGCTCTCCCGCTCCGCCGACGCCATCCGCGTCGGCGCCGGCCTCACCGCGACGAACACCGAGACGGTGCCGCTGTCGCGGATCCACGCCGTCGAAGCGCAGCAGCCCCTGCTCTGGCGGCCGTTCGGCTGGTGGAAGGTGCGGATCACGACCGCGGGCCACTCGGTGGCGCAGGGCGGCCAGAATCGACTGCAGAATCTCGTGCTGCCGGTCGGTCGCGAAGCGGAGACCCTGGACGTCCTCATGACGGTGCTCCCGGGATTCGGCGACGGCGGTGCTGCCGGCGGCGCCGCCGACCTCGCCGAGCGGGAAGCGCTGCGCGATGCACTCGTCGGTGCGGGATCGGGCTTCGTCGGCGCCGGGGCGCGGGCGGGCTGGGTGCTCTGGCTGGGCCGTCGTCGGGCCGGCCTGCAGCTCGTCGGAGGCGGAATCGCAGTCGAGACCGAGACCGAGACCGAGACCGGGTCGGGATCCGGAACGCTCACCGACACCGACGTCGCCGCCTGGGCGAGCCTGCGGATCCGCCGGGGCGCTCTCACCCGCTCGCTCAGCATCATGCCGTTGATCCGGACTCAGTCGTTGCAGCTGCGCCGTCCGCTCGTGCATCGTGCGCTCGGCCTGGCATCGGTGCAGGCGCACACGGTGCTCGGGCCGGTGCGGATGGAGATGCGCGGGCTCGAGCGGGGCGCCGCTCAGGATGTCTTCGACGCGTTCGCCGCCGCGGTGGTGCGGGTGCAGGGCGAGGATGCCTCCCGCCGAGCGGGTGGCGGCTCTGGAAGCTCTGCGGTCGGCGCATCGGTCGGCAACGTCCCTGGTACCGGCAACACCCCCGGCGCGGACGCCGGGACCCCCGCCACCGGCACCGCCCCCGTATCCGAGGAGCGGACGTGAGCGCCGCCGAGCGCGCGGGCCGGCTCGGCATCGGCGTGGTCGGCGCGGGCCGGGTCGGCCCGATCCTCGCCCTCGCCCTCGCCGGTGCTGGCCACGCGCTGACCGGCGTGCACGCGGTCGGTGCGGAGAGCCGCGAGCGGGCGGAGTCGTTGCTGCCCGGGGTCCCCGTCCTCGACGTTCCCGAGGTGGTGCGGCGCAGCGAACTCGTGCTCTTCGCCGTCCCGGGCTCCGAGCTGCCGGGGCTGATCCACGGGCTCACCGAGACCGGCGCCTGGCAGCTGGGGCAGCTCGTGATCCACACGGCCCCGGAACACGGGCACGGCGTGTTCGCGCCGGCGCTCGCCGCGGGAGTGATCCCGCTCGCGCTGCATCCGGCGATCCCCTTCACGGGCACGAGCCTGGACCTCGCCAGGCTCGCGGGCAGCACGATCGCCGTCACGGGCCCCGCCCCCGTGCTGCCGATCGGGCAGGCGCTCGCCGTCGAGATGGGGGCGGAGCCGGTCGTCGTCGCCGAGGACGATCGCCCGGCCTACGCCGACGCGCTCAGCGCTGCGGGCGAGCTCTCACGCGCCGTGGTGCGGCAGGCGACGGAGGCGCTCCGGGATCTGGGCATCGCCCACCCCGACCGCATCGTCGGCGGACTGGTGCGAGCCGCGGTGGAAGAGGGCCTGCGCGCGGCCGCGGGTCTCGCCGCCGACGACGGATCCTGACGCACACTGACGCACCCTGACAGGCATCTCCCCGAGCCCACCCGAATCGGCAGACCGACCCGCGGCTGCGAGGAACCGATTCGATGCCCGGAGCCCGATGCCCTAGCGCCGCTCGTAGACGTCGTCGCCGTCGAGCAGCGAGCGCACGTTGGTCGGGAGCCGGCCGTCGACGAGGTCGGCGAGCGTCGTGGCCTCGAGGACGAGCCGCAGCGAGGCGCGCACCGCGATCCAGACCTCGCGCAGCGGTGCGGCTGCACCCTGGTACTCGACGGATTCCGGCGCGGCACCGCGCACCGCGGCCAGCGGCCCGTCCACGGCCCGGACCACATCGGCGATCGTGATCTCGTCTGGTGAACCCGCGAGGGCGTATCCGCCGGTCGCGCCGCGGTGCGCGACGACGAGCCCGGCCTTCCGCAGGTCGCGGAGGATCGCCTCGAGGAACTTCGACGGTATGCCCTGCGCCTCGGCGAGCTGCGTGCGCGTCGCGCTCCCGCCCTGCCGAGCCGCCAGCTCGGCGAGCGCCCGCACCGCATAGTCGACGCGTGCCGTGACCTGCACCGTATACCACCCGCCCATGTCTCCGAAGACCTTCACTGTAGCAATCGGAGGGGCGCGGGCGAAGCGGCGTCGCCCGTGCCGCCTGCTTCACCCGCGTCGTCCGTGCGGCCCCCGCCGTCCGGACGTCTCATAGCCGTACCGCCCCGAGCGGCGTGGGGCAGCAGTTCCGGCTGATCCTGCAGTTCCGGCTGATCGAATCCGCGGGAACGGTCCTCCCGAACTGCACGGTCCTCCCGAACTGCAGGATCAGCCCGAACCTCCGAGCGAGCTCGGACCGCTCCGCTCGCGCCACGGGTGCCGTCCGGACGTCTCATAGCCGTACCGCCCCGAGCCCGCGGCGACGGCGGATCCGGCTCGCCGCCCAGGAGAAGGCGCCGTCGATGAGCATCCCGATGATCAGGATCACGATCATGACCGCCAGGAGCGTCGGCGCGTCGGCGAAGTTCCGCGCGTTCGAGAGCAGGACGCCGAGCGCGGTCGCCTGCGAGATGGTGACCAGCAGCTCGCCGGCGAGCAGCGAACGCCAGGCGAACGCCCATCCCTGCTTCAGCCCGGCGACGTAGGTGGGCAGGGCGGCGGGCAGGATCACGAAGCGGAGCAGGGCGAAGCCGCGGGCGCCGAGCGCGTGGCCCGCGCGAAGGAGGGGCGGGGGCACGTCGTCGATGCCCGAGATGAGGCCGTTTGCGATGGACGGAGCGGCGCCCAGCACGATCACGAACATGATCGCCTGCTCGGTGAGGCCGAAGAAGAGGATCGCAAGCGGGAACCAGGCGATCGACGGCATCGTCTGCAGCCCGGAGAGCAGCGAGCCGATCGCGGCGCGGAGCACCCGGGACCGCGCGACGGCCGCTCCGAGCACCGTGCCGATCGTAAGGGCGATCGCGAACCCCACGACCGCACGGGTCATCGTGGTGGCGGCCCCGACCCAGAACTCCGCAGTGACGGCCAGTTCGCCGAGCCGGGTCAGGACCGTGAGCGGATCGGGGAGGACGTAGCTCGGCTTGATCCCCGAGAGGTAGAGGAGCTGCCAGGCCCCGAGCACGATGAGCACGGCGAGCAGGCCCGGCCAGATCGCCGCCCAAATGCGATTCGCTCGAGGCAGGGCCGGTCGTGCCGCACGCGGGCTCAGCGTCCCCGGCGTCCCCGGGAGGTCGAGTCCGGAGAGTCTCGTGATGGTGCTCATGCGGCGGCCCTCCCGAAGCCTCGATCGACCTGCCCGTTCAGCAGATCGTGCAGGTGGCCCGCGCGCAGGGCGATCTCGGGGTCGTCCATGCGCCGGGGCCTCGGCAGATCGACATCGAGCTGGCTCGCCACCCGACCCGGGCCGGGCTGCATGACCACGACCCGGTCGCCCAGGCGCACGGCCTCCCGCACGTTGTGGGTGACGAACAGCACCGTGAGGCGGCGCTCGGCCGCGATGCGCTCGATCTCGTCGTGCATCGCATCGCGGGTGATCGCGTCGAGTGCGCCGAAGGGCTCGTCCATGAGGAGCACCTGGCAGTCCTGAGCGAGCGATCTGGCGAGCGCGATGCGCTGGCGCATGCCGCCCGAGAGTTCGTGCGGTCGCTGCTGCTGCGCCCCGGGGAGCCTGACGATCTCGAGCAGCTCGTCGATGCGGTCCGCCCAGTCGCGTCGTGGCACGCCCGAGAGACGGAGGGCGAGTTCGATGTTGCCCTGGACGGTGAGCCACGGGAACAGCCCCGAATCCTGGAACATCATGCCGACCCGGCGGCCGCCGAGGTTGACGGAACCGGCGGTCGGCTGCTCGAGCCCGGCGATGAGGGAGAGCAGGGTGCTCTTCCCGCATCCCGATCGGCCGAGCAGGCAGAGGAACTCGCCCTCCGCAACCGTCAGGTCGACATCCACGAGCGCGTGGGTGTGCGAGCGCGGGTAGCGCATCGAGATCCGGTCGATGACGACCGCCGCGGTGCTCATCGTGCGCTCACCGCCGGCTCGCCGCGTGCGGCGAGCGCCTCGTTCAGCAGGTCGAGCTCGTAGAGACCGTCGAGGTCGACCGGGTCGAGCAGTTCGAGGTCGACCGCGTGCTGCGCCTGGATCTCGAGCGTCGCAGCCAGCGGGTCGGCGGTGAAGACGACGTTCTCCCAGGCGGCGGCCAGCTGGTCGACCTTCGGCGTCGACCCCGAGATCCGGCCGATCTCCTCGGCGAGGAGGGCCTGCGCGGCGGCCGGGTCGCTCTCCATCGACTCGAGCGTGTCGAGGAGTCCGTCCAGGAAGGCGCGGACCGTGCTCGGGTAGCGCTCCAGGAACTCGGTGCTCACGATGACGTTGGTGGTGACGAAGCGGCCGCCCTCCCACAGCTCCGGCTCGTCGACCAGCACGTGCGCCCCGGCTTCGAGGACCATGCGGGTGGCCCAGGGCTCGGGCACCCAGGCGCCGTCGATCGATCCGACCTGCAGCGCGGTGAGCGCGGTCGCGTTGTCCTGCGGCTGGAGCTTCACGTCGCCGCCGCCCGACGTATCGGTCGCGTAGCCCTGCTCCTGCAGCCAGTGGCGCGCCGCGATGTCCTGGGTGTTGCCGAGCGACGGGGTCGCGATCGTGGCCCCGTCGAGATCCTCGACCGTGTCTATCCCGTCGCGCACCACCAGTGCGGCGCCGTTCGCAGCCGCGCCGGCGATCACGTGGAGCGCCTCGCCGCGGCTCTTCTGCCATCCGGTGACGGTCGGGCTCGGCCCGATGAAGCCGATGTCGATGCCGCCGGCGAAGAGCGCCTCGATCTCCTCGGTGCCCGAGTTGAAGGTGGCGGTCTCGATCTCGATCCCGTCGCCCAGCGCCGCCTGGAACTCTCCGCCGGCCAGCCCGACGATCGCGGGCGCGTGGGTCAGATTCGGGAAGAAGCCGATGGTCAAGCTCTCGGGCGCCTCCGGTTCGCCCGATGGGGAGTCGGCGGCCGGAGCCGCGGTTCCCGAGCAGGCGGTGAGGGCGAGCGCCCCGCCAGTGAGCAGAGCCGTCGCGAGCAGTGCGGTCGCGAGAGATGGTCGAGTACGCATGTGAATTCCCCTGAACCCCGACGTCGTCGTCGGACAAGTATCTGAATACCAGGGGTTTAGTAGGAATTGAGGGAAAGATACGCAATCCTCCTGGATGGTCGGCAGTACCACCGGCAGGGCCACCGGCATCGCCATCGGCGCCGGCATCTGCACCGCCACCGGCACCACCCCACCGGCACCGCCACCGGCAGCGATCCTCGGCGACCTTCGCTGCGATCCCCGGCGGCGGCACTCCCGGCCGCGATCAGTTCTCGGTGATGAAGCCCGCCCCGACCGTGCGGTTCGTCGCCTCGTCGATCAGGATGAACGAGCCGGTCTGCCGGTTGCGGCGATAGGGGTCGACGAGCAGCGGCTGCGTGGTCCGCAGGGTCAGTCGCCCGATGCCGTTCAGCTCGAGCGACGTCGGCGCGAGCGTGCGGCTCAGCGTGTTGATGTCGAGCTCGTACTTGATCTCCTTGACCATCGCGCGCGCCGTGCGGGTCGTGTGCTTGATGGCGTACTTGGCCCCGACGGTGAGGGGGGCGCTGTCCATCCAGCAGATCATCGCGTCGATGTCCTGCATCGCCTCGGGCTGGTTGTTCGGCCGACTGATCATGTCGCCGCGGGAGATGTCGATCTCGTCGTCCAATCGCACGACCACCGACATCGGCGGGTAGGCGGCCTCGACCTCGCCGTCGGCCGTGTCGATGGCCTTCACCGTCGACGGCATCCCGCTGGGCAGGACGATCACGTCGTCGCCGGGGCGCAGCACGCCGCCGATGATCTGGCCGGCGAGCCCGCGGTAGTCGCCCCGGCCGTTCTGGGGCCGGATCACGTACTGCACCGGGAAACGGATGTCGATCAGGTTCCGGTCGCTGGCGATGTAGACGTTCTCGAGGTGGTGCATGAGCGAGGCGCCCTGGTACCAGTCCATATGCTCGGAGCGGGCCACGACGTTGTCGCCCTTGAGCGCCGAGAGCGGGATCACCGTGACGTCGGTGAAGTCGAGCCGTGCCGCGAAGTCGACGAACTCGCGGCGGATCTCCTCGTACACCTCCTCGGACCAGTCGACGAGATCCATCTTGTTGATCGCCAGCACGACGTGCGGCACCCGCAGCATCGACACGATGGTGGCGTGCCGCCGACTCTGCTCGAGCAGTCCCTTGCGGGCGTCGACGAGGATGATGGCGAGGTCTGCGGTCGACGCGCCGGTGACCATGTTCCTCGTGTACTGGATGTGACCGGGGGTGTCGGCGATGATGAACTTCCGCCGCGGGGTGGAGAAGTAGCGGTAGGCGACGTCGATGGTGATGCCCTGCTCGCGCTCGGCGCGCAGTCCGTCGGTGAGCAGCGCCAGGTCGGTGTAGTCGTCTCCGCGCTGCACGCTCGTGCGCTCGACCGCTTCGAGCTGGTCGGTGAAGATCGACTTCGAGTCGTAGAGCAGCCGCCCGATCAGGGTGCTCTTGCCGTCGTCGACGGATCCGGCGGTCGCGATGCGGAGGATGTCCATCAGAAGTACCCTTCCTTCTTGCGGTCTTCCATGGCGGCCTCGCTCACCTTGTCGTCGCCTCGGGTCGCCCCGCGCTCGGTGATGCGCGTCGCCGCGATCTCGTCGATCACGGCCTCGACCGTGCGCGCGTCAGAGGGCACCGCCGCCGTGAGCGTGGCGTCGCCCACCGTGCGGTAGCGCACGGTCTTGGTGAACACCTCCTCGCCCTCCTTCGGGCGGCAGTGCTGGTTCACCGCGAAGTACATGCCGTTCCGCAGGAAGACCTCGCGCTCCGCGGCGTAGTAGATGGCCGGCACCTCGATCCCCTCGCGGGCGATGTAGTGCCAGATGTCGAGCTCGGTCCAGTTCGAGAGCGGGAAGCAGCGGATGCTCTCGCCCGGATGGATGCGGCCGTTGTAGAGCGCCCAGAGCTCGGGCCGCTGGTTCTTCGGATCCCACTGGCCGAAGTCGTCGCGGAACGAGAAGACGCGCTCCTTCGCTCGGGCCTTCTCCTCGTCGCGCCGGGCGCCGCCCATCAGCGCGCTGAGACCGTGATCCTCGGCCGTCTTCAGCAGCACCGGGGTCTGGATCCGGTTGCGCGATCCGCTCGGATCCTCCCGCACCAGCCCGGCTTCGATCGCCTCGGGCACCGAGCCCACGATCAGGCGCACACCGAGCTCGGAGACGCGGCGGTCGCGGAACTCGAGCACCTCGTCGAAGTTGTGGCCCGTGTCGATGTGCACGACGGGGAAGGGGATCGGCCCGGGGGCGAACGCCTTCGCCGCCAGGTGCAGCATGACGATGGAGTCCTTGCCGCCGGAGAAGAGCATGCCGGGGTTCTCGTTCTCGGCCACGATCTCGCGGATGATGAAGATGGCCTCGGACTCGAGGTAGTCCAAGTGGGTGAGCCCGTAGCGCCGCGTATCGGTGATCTCGGTCATCGTGCATCCTCCTCCAGGATCGATGCCACCCGCCCGAGCAGCTCGTCGGCGATCAGCGGGTTGCAGACCACGAGATCGGGCAGATAGGGGTTCGCGTTGTTGTACTCCAGTGGTCTACCGTCGACGCGCGAGGCGAAGAGACCCGCGGCGCGGGCGACCGCGACCGGAGCCGCCGAGTCCCACTCGTACTGACCGCCGGTGTGCACGTAGGCGTCGGCCTCGCCGCGCACCACGGCGGCGGCCTTGAACCCGGCCGAGCCCATGGGCACGAGTTCGGCGTCGAGCTCGGCCGCGAGCCGTTGGACGAGGGGTGTCGCCCGGGTGCGCGAGACCGCCAGGCGCAGGCGCTCGGGTCGCTGCCAGAGCCGGGGGTCCCCGTCGCTCGTGAGCACGGCGTCGAGCCCCGGCAGGGCGACGGCGCCCGAGGCGAGCGCACCCCGCTCCCAGAGCGCGACGTGCACGGCCCAATCGTCCCGGCCCTCGGAGAACTCGCGGGTGCCGTCGAGCGGGTCGACGATCCAGACGCGCTCGGCCCGCAGGCGGGCGGTCCCGTCCTCGGCCTCCTCGGAGAGGATGGCGTCATCGGGGCGGTGCTCTGCCAGTTCGCGGGCGAGGAAGCGCTGGCTCTCGCGATCCCCGCGATCCTTCAGCTCGCGCGTGCCGAGCTCGTCCGGGGGCGCGTCGCGCTGGATCCGGCGCAGCAGCCGGCCCGCGTCGGACGCGAGTCTCGCGGCGAACGCCGTATCGTGCACCATCGTCACCCCCCCCGGTTCGATCGAGCGCGGAGGATGCGAAGGGAGGCGTGCGGCGTCGATGCCTCCGAACGATCCGCCCGACGTTCGACGTCTCGTGCTCCGAACCATACCCGATCCACGCGGCCGTGTGAACCTTTCGGGTTCCGAAGCCCGCACCGATACGCGGGGTCGTATGGTAAAGATGTCGCTATGGACGTGGGGCTTCTTCTCGGAGCATTCGCAGTCGGCATCGTCGTCGGGCTGACTGGTATGGGCGGTGGCGCCCTCATGACCCCCATGCTGGTCCTCTTCTTCGGCGTCTCTCCGCTCACCGCGGTCTCGAGCGACCTGGTCGCGAGCGCCGTCATGAAGCCGGTCGGCTCCGTCGTGCATCTGCGGCGCGGCACGGTGAACCTCAAACTCGTCGGCTACCTCTGCGTCGGATCGGTGCCGGCGGCGTTCGCCGGCGTGCTCGTGCTCAAGTCGATGGGCGAGAGCGCGCAGATGCAGCACGGCGTGAAGACCGCGCTCGGGATCGCCATCCTCTTCACCGCCGCCATGCTGCTGGTCCGGGCGCACATGCGGCTCGTCGAGCGGGCCAGGACCCGTGACGGCAAGGGGTTGCCGCAGACTGAGGAGCGACCCGATATCACTGTCCGCGTGGTCCCGACCGTGCTGCTCGGCATCGTCGGCGGACTCATCGTCGGCATGACCTCCGTCGGCTCGGGCTCGCTCATCATCATCGGCCTGATGTTCCTCTATCCCGGGCTCAAGGCGGGCCAACTCGTCGGCACGGATCTCGTGCAGGCCGTGCCGCTCGTCGCCTCGGCGGCGATCGGCCACGCCATCTTCGGCGACCTCGACCTCACCATCTCGCTGCCGCTCATCCTCGGCAGCGTGCCCGGCGCGTACCTCGGCGCCCAGCTGTCGTCGCGGCTGCCCGGCGGCTTCGTGCGCCGAGCGCTCGCTTTCGTGCTGCTCGCCTCCGGCCTCAAGCTGCTCGAGGTTTCGAACACGGCGACCGGGATCATCCTGCTCCTCGCACTGGTCGGGGGCCCACTCATGTGGATGCACCTGCGCCGCCGCCATGGGTTCCCGGCGCTCGCGAGCACCGAGGCCCGTCAGCGGCGGGCGGCGAAGGCGGCGCGAGCGGCGGAGCAGGTGGACCAGACCACTGCGGCGGATGCGGTGGACCATGAGGATGCGGCGGTGAGCGCGGAACAGGCGCGGGATGCGGTGGAAGAGGAGGACGGGCGGACATGAGCGATCCGCGCGACATCGTGCTGCGCGGGCCCCCGCTGGAGGGGCTCGAGCTCATCGTCGCGGGTCTGCTGCCCGGGATCGAGGGATACCGACCAGCTGCGGACGGCGGCGCGGCGCGGGGGCTGTCGCCGCGGCTCGTGATCCCCGACAGCGGCGAGCGGCTCTCGCCGGGTGATGAGGTGACCATCCGCGATCCCGACGGCACGCCCCTCGCGAGGCTGCGGATCGACGACGCGGCCGCGATGGACGGGGAGGTCGTGCTGACCGGGGCGCTGGAGCGGCTGCGGGACCCCGAGCATGGGCCGGCGCGGGCGGCGCGGTTGCGGCGCGGCTTCGACCTGGCTGGGCGCACGGTGGCCGTCTTCTCGCCCGGGGCGAGTCCCGCCGACGTCCTTCGAGCGGTCATGGCGGCCGAAGGATCGACGCTCGTGCTGATCGCGGAGGGCACGGCGGATCCGGCGGCGTCCGCGCGGCTGGTCGACGAGTTGCGGCGCGTCGCCGAGTTGGTGCCGGGGGCCGAGGTGCGCTTCGTGCCGCGAGTCGAACTCGGGGCGGGAGCCGGTGCCGGCGCGGTCGATGTCACGGGTCTCGTCCTGGCCGGGCTCGGCGCGCAGTCCGTGCTCGATTTTCGTACGCCGTCGGCAGGGGGCTCCGGCGGCGCGGTGATCCTGTTCACCGGCCTCTCGGGGGCGGGGAAGTCGACGCTCGCCCGCGCGCTCGTCGACCGGATAGCCGGAGAGTCGTCTCATCGTGCCGTGCTGCTCGACGGAGACGATCTTCGCAGGGAGCTCGCCTCGGAGCTCACGTTCAGCGCCGAGGACCGGCATCGGAACCTGGAACGCCAGGCATGGGTGGCTGCCAGAGTGGCCGAAGCCGGAGGCATCGCGGTCTGCGCGCCGATCGCCCCGTTCTCCGCGTCGCGGGCGGCCATGCGTGCGAAGGTCGAACCGGCCGCCGAATTCGTGGTGATCCATGTCTCCACGCCGATCTCGGTCGCCGAGCAGCGCGACCGGAAGGGGCTCTACGCCCGGGCTCGGGCGGGCCTCATCCGGGACTTCACGGGGATCGATTCGCCCTACGAAGCGCCCGAGGACGCGGACCTCGCGCTCGACACCTCGGAGCTGAGCGTCGAGGCGTGCACGGAGGCCGTGATCGGGCTTCTGAACGAAAAAGGCTTGCTGAAAATTGGCTGAGAGAATCTGAATCGTGACTTTGCTGTAACCAACAACTGTGCTTACCCTCCTTGGGGCGTCTCGAAACGCCTCTGAAATCGAGAAACAGTCGCGACCCCGCTATGGGAGGCCGGGGTCGCAATCGCTGTTGCAACCCCGAGGAGCGCATGTTTACCCCCAACCGGTACCCCCCTACCC
>NZ_CAJVAP010000037.1 GCF_910593785.1 Leucobacter soli
GGGCCGGAGGGTACGGGGGCCGGGGCGCGGGCGTTACGCCGCTTCGACGGCGGTGATGGCGCTCACCGGGAGCGTGCGCTCGACGCCCGCCGCCTCGTCGGTCGCGCGCAGTCGCCCGCCCGCGAGCGAGATCGGCAGCAGCAAGAACGTGCGCTCGTCGGGCCCGACGGCCGTGACGCGCACGGGGCTCCGATCGCGGATCGCCAGTTCGAGCCGATGCGTCAGTTCGCCCGAGCCGCGGCTCGCCCGAGCGGCGGAGTGGATGCGCTCGACGGCTGCGGCCAGCTCGTCCGGCTCGTCGGATCCGGCGGACGCAGCGGGCGCGGTGGATCCGCCGCGCGCCGGCTCGGCACTCGATGTGCCCCCGGGAGGATCCGCCGGCCCTGCACGCCGGCCCGCCCACGCCGCGGCGAGCGCCTCCTCCGGATCGGGCCCCGGGCGCCGGCGCTCCAGATCGCCGAGGAGGAAGTCGAGGGGCTGAGGGATCCCCGTCAGCGAGAGCCGCTCGAGCAGCTCGCGGATCGCGCCCACCTCGTGCCCTGCGCGGAGCGCCCGGCTGAGCGACATCTGGCTGAGCCGCATGGTGCTGGCGACGCCGAGCTGCTCCGTCTCGACGATCTCGAGCAGCGCGCGCTCGTCGGCGGGCGCCAACGGCCCGGGAACGATGAGGCTCAGATCGGGCTGCAGGTAGACGCCCGCTGCGGGTGGCGGAAAATCGCGTTCGGCCGCCGAAGCGGCAGCGCCCGGGGTTCCGGCGAACAGCTCGAGCGCCGCAGGTGTGAGCCGTCCGTCCACCGCGAGCCCGAGCTGCTCGGCCGCGCCGGCCCACTCGGTCGCCTCCGCGCGGAGGCTGTGCGGGAGCAGAGGGAACTCCGCACCGAGCACGGAGTCCACGGCGAGATGCAGATCCCCATCGGCGAGCTCGATCGCGCGAGCGAGCGGTGCGGGCAGTCGTTCGGCGAGCGCCTCGGCCAGCACCGCCCATCGATGAGGCTGGGTCAGCTCCAACCAGCTGTCGGCCTCGGTCGACGGGCAGAGCAGGGTCTGGCCGCCGGGCCGCTGGATCGGCACGGCGAGACCGGCGATCCGCAGCAGGCCGGCCAGACGGCCGATCGCCTCGGGGGTGTCGTGCGCGACGAGGGCGAGTTCCCGGAGCGCGACGACGGTGACCGTGCCCTTGCGGCTGAGCCGCACCGGGCGGTGCGAGAGCGCGCGGAGCAGCGCCGCCGCGCGCACGGTGGAGGCGAGCGCCGCCCCGTACCAGTGCGCGATGTCGGCGGAGGCGGGATCGCGCAGGATCCCCGGGCCCACCGCTCCCGGGTCGGCATCCACCGGGCCCGGAACTCCCGACTGGCGCGGCGCGTCCGCCGACCCGGGCGCCTCGGAGAGCTTCCGCAGCGTCTCCCCGACCTCTGGCAGCAGTACCGCTCGCCCGTCTTCGAGCCCGCGCAGACCCAGCCGGCGCAGCTCGTCGTCGTCGCCTTCGGCTTCGCCGCGCAGGACGGCGAGCGAGGTCCGGTCGAGCCCCCGGAGCACGGCCGTGATCGAGTCCGGGCGGAGCAGTTCGAGGGCGAGTGCCAGCGGATTGTCGACCGAGCGCAGCGCGGCGACCGGGCGCGCGGCGAGCAGACCGCGCAGCTCGTCGCGGTCCATCGCCGCGATCGAGGCGGCCAGGCGAAGCGTGCCGCTCACCGGGTCGACCCGCTACTCCCGAGCCGCCCCGCGTGCGGTGCGGCCGCGACGGGTGAAGCTGATGACGAGGAGGGCGATCAGCAGCACGAAGCCGATGGGGAGCCCGTAGAACGCGATCCAGGTGACGACCTGCCAGAGCCCGTCGGCGAGCAGCTCCCTGCCGCCGCTCAGTCCGACGATCAGCGTCACGAGGTAGGAGAGCACGGCGACCCCGATGATCGAGATCGAGGTGTAGGCCAGCAGCCGCTCGACCAGGGTGAACTTCGGGGATTCGTCGGTGGGCATCTTTCCGATTCTAGTCGTCCTGGCTGGGTCGCCCCGTCCGGGCCGGAACCGAGGTCGGTACGCCTGATCGTCCGGGCGAGAACCGTACCCGCTGTCGATAGACTGAAGCCATTGAGACGGAAGGGCGTGCGGCATGCCGAGCGGCAAGGTCAGGTTCTACAACGAGGAAAAGGGCTTCGGCTTCATCCAAGGGGATGATGGTCAGGAGGTGTTCCTGCATGCCTCGGTGCTGCCGCAGGATGCGGAGGTGCGTCAGGGGACGCGCCTCGAGTACGGTGTGGCCGAGGGGAAGCGCGGCCCGCAGGCGCTCTCCGTGCGCCTGCTCGAGACGCCGCGCCTGTCGAAGCGCGACCGGAAGTCCGCTGACGAGATGGCCCTGATCATCGAGGATCTGGTCAAGCTGCTCGACGGTATGGGCGAGCGGTTGAAGCAGGGCCAGTACCCCGAACGCGCGCAGTCGCGCCAGGTCGCGACCATGCTGCGCAGAGTGGCGGACGACTTCGATGTCTGAGTTGCTCGAGCAGCCCGACGACATCGAGCGCGACACCGCCGACGTCGAGCGCGACACCGCCGACGCGGCAGAGATCGTGGCCGACGCGGTGCTGCTCGGCGCGCGCGAGCTCGCCCGCGAAGCGCTCGCCGACATCACGGACGCGCAGACGATCGGTGCGGACGACGGTCACGAAGCGCACGAAGCGCACGTGCTCACGCTGTTCTTCGAATGCCGACTCCCGGGGTACCCCGGCTGGCGCTGGGCGGCGACGCTCGCCCGCATCGACGAGACCGCGGCACCGACCGTGCTGGAGGTGGAGCTGCTGCCCGGCGAGGGTGCCGTCGTCGCCCCGGAATGGGTGCCCTGGTCGGAGCGACTGGCGCAGTACCGCGAGTCCCAGGCACGGCAGGCGGCCGATGAGGCCGCTGCAGCCGAGGCCGCGGCAGCGGAACTGGCGGACGAGGACGAGGTGGATCCGGCCGAGGATCTGCTCGACAACGATTTCAGCGACTACGAGGACGAGATCGACGGCGTCGATCTCGAAGCGGGAGCCCGCGCCGGCGACGAGGGATCGGACGACGACTCAGCTGAGGATTCGGACGGCGACCCTGACGATGACGACGACGATTCGGATGACGACGACGACCTCGAGGACGACGATCTCGAGGATGACGACGACGCTGATGAGGATGACGAATCAGACGAGGACGACGACCTCGACGACGATTCCGACGACGACTCGGATGATGAGGACGACGCCGACGAGGTGGACGAGGACGGCTTCGCCGATCTCGACGAGCACGACCTGCACGACCACGGGGACGACGACGATCTGCTCGGAGACGAGTCCGCGGCCGAGTCGGACGGCGACGATGATGACGACGCCGACGCCGCCGAGGAGGGTGACGAGGACGACTAGCGGCGCACGACGCGTCCCGAATCCTTTCAGCGACCTCATAGCGAACGGTCAGATACTGTCAGTATGAACGCGCAGAACAAGGGTCCCCGCATCCTCATCGTCGACGACGAGCCGAGCATCCGCGAGCTGCTCAGCACCAGCCTCCGCTTCGCCGGCTTCGGCGTACGGGCGGTCGCCAACGGCGCGCAGACGATCTCGGCCGTGCTCGAGGAAGAGCCCGATCTCATCATCCTCGACGTCATGCTGCCCGACATGAACGGCTTCAGCGTGACTAAGCGCCTCCGCAGCGCGGGCTACACCGCACCGATCCTGTTCCTCACGGCGAAGGACGAGGTCGAGGACAAGGTGCAGGGGCTCACGGTCGGCGGTGACGACTACGTGACCAAGCCGTTCAGCCTCGACGAGATCATCGCCCGCATCAAGGCGATCCTGCGCCGCACGATCCAGGAGAACGAGGAGGCCGTCATCGAGACCGGCCCGATCGTGCTGGATCAGGACACCCACGAGGTGAGCGTGGACGGCACGCCGATCGAACTCAGCCCGACCGAGTTCAAGCTGCTGCGCTACCTCATGCAGAACGCGAACCGCGTGCTGTCGAAGGCGCAGATCCTCGACCACGTCTGGGAGTACGACTTCAACGGCGATGCCGGCATCGTCGAGTCGTACATCTCGTACCTGCGCCGCAAGCTCGATCCGCTGACCGAGGAGTCGCTGATCCAGACCAAGCGCGGCTTCGGGTACATGCTCAAGGTCGACGCGAAGTAGTACCGGTGGACCAGGCCGCTCCCCCTGAAACGAAGTCGCGGCCGACCGCCGAGTCGCGATGGGCGGACGTCTCGCTGCGCACGAAGATCACCGGCGTCACGGTGTTCATCCTCTCGCTCGGCCTGATCGTCGCCGGCATCGGAACGCAGTCGTTCCTGCGCCCGCAGCTCATCGCGGTGCAGGACGCGGAGCTCCGGCAGGTGGCGAACAGCCCGGCCGACGTGCTCGGTCCTGGCGCCGACACGGGCGCACTGACCGGCGCGGACGTGAAGAACGCCGTGGGGCGGTTCTATGTGGCCGTGCTGGATCTGACCGGCACGATCTCGACCGACAACTCTCGCGAGGGCAGCAGCACCGTGCTGCCGAACGTCCCGGAGATCACGCCGGATTGGGCGCAGAGCCACTCCGGGAAGCCGTTCGGGATCACCGCCTCCGACGGGATCGAGTGGCGCACGATCGTCATCCCCATGATGTCCAGCCAGGGAGACGGCCTCGGCGGCACTCTGCTCATCGCCTCGTCCACCGCGAACACGAACCAGCTGATGAACAAGTTCACGCTCGTGTTCACCGGATTCAGCCTCGCCGTGCTCCTGCTCGGCGCGGCGCTGACCAGGATCCTGGTCACCAACACCTTCGCTCCGCTCTTCGAGGTCGAGCGCACGGCGCTGGAGATCTCCCGGGGAGACTTCTCCAAGCGCATCCTGATCGCGAGCCCGCACACCGAGGTCGGCCACCTGGGCCAGTCGCTGAACTACATGCTCGACCGGATCGACTCCTCCTTCGACGAGCGGGCGCGCACCATCGAGCAGATGCGCCGCTTCATCGGCGACGCCGGGCACGAGCTCCGCACGCCGCTGGTCTCGGTACGCGGCTACGCCGAGCTCTACCGCATGGGAGCGCTGCAGGACGAGGAGCATGTGGGCCAGGCCATGGAGCGGATCGAGAAAGAGGCGATCCGCATGACCTCGCTCGTGGAGGATCTGCTCGCGCTCGCCCGGCTCGACGAGCGGCGGCCGCTCGAGCTCACCGAGTTGCAGCTGAATCGCCTGGCCGCCGACACCGCGATGGACACGATGGCGCAGGACCCCGACCGCGAGGTGCGGGTCATCGAAGATTCCGCGGACCCGGTCGTGACGGGCGACGAGCACAAGGTCCGCCAGGTCATGACGAACCTGATCGGCAACGCCCTGCGATACAGCCCAGAAGGCAGCCCGCTCGAGATCGCCGTCTCATCCGATCCGGCGCGCAATACCGCCAGCTTCGACATCATCGATCACGGCGAGGGCGTCCCGGAGCAGTTCCGAGAGAAGATCTTCGACCGCTTCTGGCGCGCCGACAACTCCCGCAACCGCGAGACCGGCGGCTCCGGCCTCGGCCTCTCGATCGTGCAGTCGATCATCGCCGCCCACGGGGGCTCGGTCCGCGCGACGGAGACCCCCGGCGGCGGCGCGACGTTTCGCGTCGAGCTGCCGCTGCGCGTCGAGGCCTGACGCGGCGGCGATCCGCGCGCTCGGGTCTCCGGCAGCCACCCCGCTCTTCTCTGAGTTCCTCGGTGTTCGCGTTCCTCGGTGTTCGCGCTCTTCGGCCTTCGCATTCCTCGGTGTCCGCGCTCTTCGGCCTTCGGCCTTCGGTCCTCGCGTTTCTCAGTCCTCGGTCCTCGCGTTCCCCGGCGCTCGCGCTCCTCAGTGTTCGCGATCCCCGGTGTTCTCGCTCGGGTCTCCGGCATTCAGTAAGAAATCTGCACAGCGTCAGCTGAATTCTCGAAATTTCACTGACGCAGTGCAGATTTCTGACGCTGTGCAGATATTCGCGGCGGGAACGCGAGAGGGAGAGAGTGCAGGAGGGGAAAGGGGAAAAAGCGGAAGAAGAGAAGAGAAGAGGAGAGGAGAGAAGAGGAGAAGAGAGGAAGAGTCAAGAGGAGAGGGCTCCACGAGAAAGCGGGGCCGCCCCCGAAGGAACGGCCCCGCTTCGCTGTTGCGGCTGGGACTTAGAAGTCCATCTGGCCCGGGTCGATCGCCGGGGCCGCGGCGGGCTCGGGCTTGTCGGCCACGACGGCCTCGGTGGTGAGGAAGAGGCCGGCGATCGATGCGGCGTTCTGCAGCGCCGAGCGGGTCACCTTGGCCGGGTCCAGGATGCCCTGGGCCACGAGATCGCCGTACTCGCCGGTCGCGGCGTTCAGGCCGTGCCCGGTGGGCAGGTTCGCAACGCGATCGGCCACGACGCCCGGCTCGAGGCCGGCGTTGAGGGCGATCTGGCGCAGCGGCGCCTCGATGGCGGTCTCGACGATCTTGGCGCCGACGGCCTCGTCGCCCGAGAGCGACAGCGAGCTGAAGGCGTCCTTGCCGGCCTGGATCAGGGCGACACCGCCGCCGGGCAGCACGCCCTCGTCGACGGCGGCCTTGGCGTTGCGCACGGCGTCCTCGATGCGGTGCTTGCGCTCCTTGAGCTCGACCTCGGTGGCCGCACCCGCCTTGATGACGGCCACGCCGCCGGCGAGCTTGGCGAGGCGCTCCTGCAACTTCTCGCGGTCGTAGTCGCTGTCGGTGTTCTCGATCTCGCGGCGGATCTGGGTCACGCGGCCCTGGATCTGCTCCTCTTCGCCACCGCCCTGGACGATGGTGGTCTCGTCCTTGGTGATGATGACCTTGCGAGCGGTGCCGAGCATGTCGAGGGTGGCGTTCTCGAGCTTGAGACCGACCTCCTCGGAGATGACGGTGCCACCGGTGAGGATCGCGATGTCCTGCAGCATGGCCTTGCGACGATCACCGAAGCCGGGGGCCTTGACGGCGACCGACTTGAAGATGCCGCGGATCTTGTTGAGCACGAGCGTTGCGAGCGCCTCGCCCTCGACCTCCTCGGCGATGATCAGCAGCTGCTTGCCCGACTGGATCACCGGGTCGACGACCGGGAGGAGATCCTTGATGTTCGAGACCTTGCTGTTGACGAGCAGGATGTAGGGATCCTCGAAGACCGCCTCCTGGCGATCCGCGTCGGTCACGAAGTAGGCGGAGAGGTAGCCCTTGTCGAAGCGCATGCCCTCGGTCAGCTCGAGCTCGGTGCCGAAGGTGTTGGACTCCTCGACGGTGACCACGCCCTCCTTGCCGACCTTGTCGATCGCCTCGGCGATCAGCTTGCCGATCTGCTCGTCGGCGGCGGAGATCGACGCGGTGGCGGCGATCTCGTCGGTGGTCTCGATCTCCTTGGCGTTCTCGAGCAGCTTGGCGGTGACGGCCTCGACGGCCTTCTCGATGCCCTTCTTGATGGCGATCGGGTCGCTGCCGGCGGCCACGTTGCGGAGACCCTCGCGGACCAGTGCCTGTGCGAGCACGGTCGCGGTGGTGGTGCCGTCGCCCGCGACGTCGTCGGTCTTCTTGGCGACCTCCTTGACGAGCTCCGCGCCGATCTTCTCGAAGGGATCCTCGAGCTCGATCTCCTTGGCGATCGAAACGCCGTCGTTGGTGATCGTGGGGGCGCCCCACTTCTTCTCGAGCACGACGTTGCGGCCGCGCGGGCCGAGGGTCACCTTGACGGCGTCGGCGAGGGTGTTCAGGCCCCGCTCGAGGCCGCGACGGGCTTCTTCATCGAACGCAATGATCTTTGCCATGTGTGTCCTCCTGGACGTGTCCGCGGTGGCGCCGGGCAACGGCGCCGAAGCATGAGTTCTTAGCACTCAGGGTTACCGACTGCTAACACAATCTTGGCACTCGCCACCAGAGAGTGCAAGCGGAGGGGCAAGCGCTCGCGGTCGGCGAACAGCGCGCCGGTACCCGATCGCGCCATCGCTCGGATCCGCAGCTCGGACCCTCGGCTCGGATCAGCTGCTCGGCTCCGCTATTCGGCTCCGGGACCGGCGTAGTCCGCGCCGAGCAGCACGACGAGCTGCACGCCGTACTTCGCATAGTCGTCGCTCTGGTACGTGGAGACGCCGCCGAGCTGCTTCGCGAGCCCCAGCGCGGCCGGCTCGTCCGCTTCGGTCGCGAAGAAGACGGCGGAGATCGCGACGTCGTCCGTGGCGGCGATGTCGGTGAAGCCGATCGTGCCCCACTCGCCCTCGGCGATGGCCTCGGCGACCGCATCCTGCAGCCCCTCTTCCGTCGTCCCGTTCAGCACGGCGACCGTGGCCTCCGGATCGACCTCGGCCTGGACCTGCTCAACCGGCGCCGCGGGAGACTCGCCGTCGAAGATCTCGGTGACGCTCGAGCCGATGTTCTGCACGGCGAAGATGCCCGCCGCGGTCAGCACGGCGACACCGACGAGCGCTGCGACCAGGTACTGCCAGAATCGCCGGGGTCGTATGACCAGGCGGTGCGCACCCACCCTGCGCCCGCGAGGGGGCGAGTCGAAGCGGTCCCTCACCGGTCGGGTGCGCGTATCGTTCGCGACGTCATGCGTCTCATCGACGTGCTGATCGGTCACGCGCCCTCCCCTCGATTCGGATCAGAGCAAGACTACCGCGACATCCCGCCGCCAGATGGGGATCTCCTGACAGGAATCCGGCTCTTCGCATGCGGGGTGCGGGCGAGTCCAGCACCCGCCGGTCCCGAGCAGTCGCCGCGCGATGCTGTGCACCTTTCCGGCAACGCTCCCACCTGCCCCGCCGCAGTTCTGGCTGGGCCTGCAGTTCCGGCTGACCTTTCGCACCTCTGGCCTCAGCCAGAACTGCGATCTCCTCCCGAACCGCCGAGGGAAAGAGGTTGAGGACGATCCCCGAGGGTCTCCTGCTGCCGGGTCAGGGATCCTCGCCGCGCTGTCGGCGCCCCGCCTGTGGACGCGATGGCCGTCACGCAGAGATGGGATGCATTTCCTCTCGAGCGGCGACCGCGCACGGCGCGATCCACCCCCTACAACGAGTCCGGCGCGTACACCGCGCGGGCGAGGCCGTCGATCACGTCCGGGATCCGCGTGCCGCCGGCGAAGAGCAGCGTGTCGTCGACGTCGATGATCCGGCGATGCTTCCCGGCGGCGGTGAGCGAGATGCTCGGCTGCGCGGCGAGGAGGCCGTCGACGCCGCCGGCGCTCTCGAGGCCCTGCGTCATCACCAGGATGATGTCGGGGTTCATCGCGACGAGCGCTTCCTCGGTCATCGGCTTCTCGCCGCTCCACCCGATCTCCTCGGCGACGTCGATCGCGCCGAGCGAGCGGATGAGGCTGTCCACGCCGCTGCCTTCGCCGAACAGGTAGAACACTCCGGCGGTGCCGCGCACGTAGAGGAAGGCGATCCGGGGCAGCTTCGACTCGTCGGCCGGGAGCAGGCTCCGGATCTCCGCCTCCTTCTCGGCGATCCCGCGCTCGATCGCGGCGTTCAGCTCGGCCGCGGCGTCGCCGATGCCGAGGGCGTCCGCGATCTGCTGGGCGGCGAGGTACGTGGATTCGGGGTCGACCGCGCGCTCCACGGTCACGACCGGGATGCCCGCGTCGCGCAGCTTGAGCACCACGTCCGTCGGGCCGATGCTGCCGTCGGTGATGATGAGCGTCGGGCTCAGCATGAGCAGCTTCTCGTCGCTGACGGAGTGACCGTCATGGGTGACGATCGGGATGTCCTCTGTCCCGGGGAAGTTCGTCGAGACGTCTCGGCCGACCACGTTCTCGCCGAGGCCGAAGGAGTAGACGAGCTCGCCGACCGAGCCGCTGAGCGAGAGCGGCACGATACGGGAGGTGTCGGTCACGGTCACCTCGGTCTCGATCGCGCCGTCGTGCGAGGTCACGGTGACCGGCAGATCCGCCTCCGGGGTCTGCTCGAGGGGCGGGATGCTCGGGCCGCCGATCACGGCGGTCGTGGGGCCTTCGACAGCGCGCGGATCCTCGACGGGCGTCAGCTCGGTGAGCGGCGGCAGGTCGACCTGCGCGGTCGGCCCGGTCTCGACGCCGTGCGATCCGCTCTGGCAGCCGCTGAGCGCGAGGCCGAGAGCGGTCGCCGCGAGGAGGGCGAGTGCGCGGCGGGCGCGAGAACTCCGCATCCGAGGCATGGCTTCCCTTCGTCAGACGAACAGCTTTCAGCCTAGCCGAAGCAGGTATGATGAATGGCTGGAACGCATTCAGGATTCCAGCACACGAACCCGGCACCCGAGCGCCGGCCGCGAGCGCGGATCGCCGCGACACGGGCCGACCGTCGAGAAAGCAGCACCCTCTCGCGCATGAACGCACGCAGCAGCTCGCCTCAGCCCGGTCGCACGGCGCTGACCACTGCGATCTTCGTTCTCCTCGCGCTCGCCCTGCTGATCTCCGTCCTCGTGTCCGCCGGCATCGGGCAGCTCGGGATCCCGCCGCACGAGGTGCTCGGCTCGATCCTGCACCGCGTGGGCATCGACTGGCTGCCGCTCCCCTCCCACGACTACGGCGACGAGACGCTCTGGGTGATCCGCTTCCCGCGCATCGCCATGGCGGCGCTCGTGGGCGCCGGGCTCGCGGTCGCCGGCCTCCTCATGCAGGCGGTGTTCGGCAACCCGCTGGCCGAGCCGGGCATCATCGGCATCTCCTCGGGCGCGGCGGTGGGCGCGAGCCTCGCGATCGTGTTCGGCCTCACGCTCTTCGGCGAGTGGACCACCGCGGTGTTCGCCGGCCTCGCCGGCCTCATCGCGATCTTCATCGTCTACACGATGAGCCGGGCGGGAGGCAAGACCGAGGTCGTGACCCTCGTGCTCACCGGCATCGCCGTGAACGCGATCGCGGGCGCGGCCATCGCGCTGCTCACATTCCTCGGCGACACCCAGTCGCGCGAGCAGATCGTGTTCTGGCAGCTCGGCAGCCTGGCGGGCAGCCGCTGGTCGCAGGTCATGATCATCGCCCCGGTGATCGCCTTCGGCCTGCTCGCCGCCTACTTCTCGGCCCGCAAGCTCGATCTGCTCTCGCTGGGCGAGCGGAACGCCCGGCACCTCGGGGTCAACGTCGAGGTGCTGCGGGTCACGGTGATCATCATGGTCGCGCTGCTGACGGGTGCGGCCGTGGCCTTCGCCGGCATCATCTCGTTCGTCGGCCTCGTGATCCCGCACCTGATGCGCATGATCCTGGGCCCCGCCCACCTGCCGCTCGTGACCGCATCCGCCCTCGGCGGCGCGCTGCTGCTCACGCTCGCCGATCTGGGCGCGCGCACCATCGTGCCGAACGCCGACATGCCGATCGGCATGCTCACGGCACTCGTCGGAGGTCCGTTCTTCTTCTGGCTGCTGCGCCGCACGCGCCGACGCGCCGGAGGCTGGGCCTGATGGCCGGGCACGCGACGGCGCAGACCCGCCCGGCCGTGGGCGAGGCCGTGGTCTCCGCGCACGGCGTCAGCGTCGTGCGCGGTGGCCGCGCGCTGCTCGACGCGGTGTCGCTCGACCTGCACGCCGGAGAGGTCCTCGCACTGCTCGGCCCGAACGGAGCGGGCAAGTCGACACTGCTCGGGCTGCTCTCCGGCGACGTACCGCCGGATTCGGGCCGGATCGACTTCCACGGCCGACCGATCCAGGACTGGTCGCTGATCGAGCTGGCCCGCCACCGCAGCGTGCTGCTGCAGGACAACCAGATCATGTTCCCGTTCACCGTGCATCAGGTGGTCGAGATGGGGCGCGCCCCGTGGCGGCGCACGCCCCTCGAGGACGACGACAACGCGGCCATCTCCGAGGCCATCTCGGCCGCGGACATCGCTCACCTGGGCAACCGGCGGGTGCCGTCGCTCTCGGGCGGCGAGCGCGCCCGAGTGGCGTTCGCCCGGGTGATGGCGGGGCGCACCGGCGTGCTGATGCTTGACGAGCCGACGGCGGCGCTGGATCTCGGCCACCAGGAGGCGGTTCTCGGGCTCGCGCGGCAGCGCGCCCAGGCGGGGGACGCGGTGCTGATCGTGCTGCACGACCTGAATCTGGCCGCCGCCTACGCCGACCGCATCGCCCTCCTGCGCGAGGGGCGGATCGTGGCCTGCGATACCCCGGAGCGCGTGCTCACCGCCGGCATCGTCAGCGAGGTCTACCAGACCCCGGTCGAGGTGATCCCGCATCCGTCATCCGGGCACGGGATCGTGCTGCCGCTGCGCGACCCTCGCTGAGTCGGGCACCCCGGATCGAGGAACGCAGGATCCTGCGTCACCGAATCCGGCCCGCGCCGATCCGGCTTACTCGGATCCCGCCTGGTCGGCATCGGCTCCGGCCTCAGCGCCATCAGCTCCGGCCGCGGACCGCTTCCGCCCGCCGACGAGCATGCCGACGGTGACGCCGATCACCAGCAGCGCGACGGCGCCGATCCCGATCGGCAGCCAGGGAACGCTCGCCTCCGCCGAGATGGGCAGGATCTCCGCGGGCGCATCGGTCTCGGACCCGTCGGGATCCTCGGTCGTCGGCGCCTCGGATACCGGCGCCGCGGACTCGCAGCCGTCGAAGCGCAGGGAGAGCGTGAGGGGGTCGAGACTCTCGCCGGCCTCGTAGAACCCGGCGAAGGCCTTCGCCCCCGAGTTCGTGAGGACCGTCGGCATGGAGTTGAGCTCGAGCGCGTCGCCCTGGGGGTTCACCGGATCCGCGACGGTGACATCGCCGACCCACTCCTGCTCGGTGTCGACCGTCACCTCGCCCTCCATGTCGGTGCTGCGGGCGTCGAGCATGAGCGCGGCGGTGCCGTCGCCCTCGAACTCGATGGTGGGGTTCGCGAGGGTCAGGTCGAGCACGCCGTCGTGGCCCGTGAAGTGCACGGAGCCGGTGAACGAGACCCGTCCGGTGCCGGTGACCGGGTCGATCTCGCCGGTCGCGTCGCTCCACCGGAAGCTCGGCGTCTCGTAGTCGGCGCCTTCGCTCGTCTCCCAGCTGCCGTTCGCGATGCTGCCCGAGATGTATGAGCGGAAGCTCTCCTTGACCCCCCAGGTGAGCGTGCCATCGGTGATGGTGCAGGATCCCGCGGTGTCCTCCGCTGCCACGATGGGTGCGGCTGCCGGTGCGGCTCCCATCGGCGTCGCGAGCGCGGCGGCAGGTGCGGCGAGCAGCGATCCGGCGAGTACGGCACTAGTGAGCGCAGCGCCCGTTAGCGCAACACCGCCGAGGGCGGCTGCGGAACGACGGAAGGTGCGGGATGTCACGGGTGGTTCTCCTTGTTGCGAGGGCCGGGTCGGGGGCGCGCCGGGTTCGGTGCCGGATCAGGCCGCCGCGCGGCGGCGCTGGCGGACGGCGAGGGTCGTGGTGCAGGCGGCGATGAGGACGAGGCCGGCGGCACTGGCCCACCACTCCCAGAGCCCCATGCCCGGGGCAGGAGCGGCGGCCAGGCCGGCAGCCTGAACGCTCTGCGCTTCGACGGCGGTCGGAGTTCCGTTCGCGGCCCCCGCTCCGTCCGAGCCGTCGTCGGTCTCGGCGAGATCGATGACGGCACCGGCGTCGACGCTGCCCTGCAGGGTGATGGTGTGCTCGCCCGAGAGGCCCTTCGGGAGGGTGCCCGACCAGCGGACCACACCGTTCGCGTCGGCCGTGGCCGCGTCGTCGAGCAGGATCGGTTCGGAGTAGAGCACGACCAGGATGCCCGTCTCGTTCGCCTCGAAGCCGGAGGCCTCGATCTCGATGCGGCCGCCCGGGCGCAGCCGATCCGCGTCGGTGAGCACAGTGATGCCGGTCGAGGCGGGCGCCGTCTCGGCGGGCGTCCGCTGCGTCTCGTCCGTGCCGGCGGAACTGCTGCCGAAGCTCTTGGAACTCGTAGCGCCGACGGTGAAGCTGAGCGAATCGAAGCCGATGCTCTGGCTCCCGCTGCCGCCTGCGCCGCCGCTGCTCATGCTGCCGATCACGGCGACTCCGCTCCAGGTCACCTCGCCGCCCGCGCCGACCGTCTTGCTGGCGTTGCCGAGGTCGAGGCGGTACGAGGCCGCGCCGTAGGCGGTGGTGTTGCCGGTGTGCAGCGTGGCGGAGTTCGGGCCGGTGACGGTGATCGATGGGTTCAGCACCTGGAACATGGTCTGCCCGTATCCGGTGAAGGTCACCCGCCCGGAGTAGGCGACCGTGCCGGTCTGCGTGCGCGCGTTCCACTTCGTCGCCGAGGCCTGCGGGAACAGGTAACCGGATCCGACGCCGCTCGTCGAGACCGAGCCCTTGGCGCAGTGCGACATGCCGTAGGCTTCCTTGCCGTCGCAGGTCGTATAGGCCGTGAACTTGTCGGACACGCTCCAGAGAAGGGAGCCCTCGGCGGAACCCGACGAAGGCGTCGTCCGCTTCTTCGTCTTCGCCTGCTTCGCCAGGACCGTGATGTCGACCGCGTTCGAGACGGAGTGGCCGTAGGTGCTGTCGTCCTTCGGCGAGAAGCTCGCGCGTACGGAGTGGATCCCGACCGGCAGGCTCGTGGTGGCGAGCGATGCCTTGCCCTTCTTCACGGAGACGGGCTTGCCGAGCTGCTTGCCGGCGTACGTGAACGTGACCGTGCCGGCGAGCTTCGGCGAGACGCTCGCCGTGAAGGTCACTTTCTTCCCCTTCGTCGCCTTCTTGGGCGTCGCGCTGAGCTTCGTCTTCGTCTGCTCCTTGACGACGATCTCGCCGTCGGCGGGGAGGGAGAAGGTCACCGGGTCGAGGGTCTCACCGGGTTCGTAGAACTCGCCGAACGCGATCGCGCCCTCGGAGGTCAGCGTCGCAGCGGCGTCGGTCCAGGTGAACGTCGTCCCCTTCTTCGTCGGGGTGGGAAGACGCAGGGTCGCGATCAGGGCGTTCTCCAGGAGGTAGGGCGCGCCCACCTCGGTCATGCTCTTGAACTCGTACCCGGCCGCGTCCATGCGCAGTTCACCGGTCGTCGGCGAGGTGATGACGATGCGCGGCTTGGTGAAGGTCATATCGAGCGCGTAGACGCTCTTCCCACCGATCGTCATCGGGTGCGACTGGAAGTGCACCCCGTCTGCGGCGCCGAAGGTCACGTCGGCCGCGCTGCCGTCCGTCTTTACCGTGCCGGACCCGTTCGGCCAGACGTATACGCCCTTCGCCGCCGGCTGTCTCGCGTCGCCCAGGAGCGCGGCACGACCTTTGAAACTCGTGAAATTGTAGATGTAGTTGCGGAAGCTCGCCTTGACGCCCCAGGTGAGCTTCGCCCCCTCGACCTCCGCCTCACCGATGACCCGTATCTCGATCGTGTCGGAGGCGGCGCCGGAGTAGGCGTCAGCATCGTCGGGGAGGAACCCCGCCGAAAGCCGGTGCGTCCCGACCGTGAGGTCGTCGAGCGTGAACACGGCCGCACCGTCGACGACGGTTTCCGGATCCCCGATCGCATGCTGATCGTCCAGAAGCGTGACGGTGCCGGTCACCTCGACCGGAGTGACCGTCGCGGTGAGTGTCACTGAACCGCCGTGGTCGATCGTCGCCTTGGCAGGGGTCAGCGCGATCGACGTCTGGATCGCTTCCGGCTCATCGAGGCTTCGCGCCCGCTGAGCCTGCGTCGAAGACTGCGCGTCGGCACCGGTGCCGACGTCGGACGAGGAGTCCGAGTCGTCCGCTGCACCGTCTTCGTCGGGCGCGGTGGTCTCGGCCGGCGCTGCGGGTTCTGCGCCAGGATCCTCTTCGGCAGCGGGGAGGGCGTCGCCCTCGGCCGGCGCATCCGATTCGGCGCCTTCCGACTGCGCGCCGGCGTCGCTCTGCACCGTGGATTGAGGGACGGCGTCTTCGGCGAATGCCGATGGTGCCGCGAGCGCGGATCCGGCGACGACGAATGCGGTGACCGCGGCGGCCATGATCGCGCGCAGCCCGGCGTGCCGGCTCATGCGATCACCTCTCAATCTCTCCGTGCCGCGATGTTCGACGGTCCGTCTCGGCGTCCGCCGGGGGTGCGGCACCCCCACATCCTATGAGCAGAAAATGCCTCCGAGCCGTGAGTCCGACCGTTCCGAAAGGGAGAACAGACGGCTGGGCTCACGGCTCGGAGGCATTCGATCTAGCTGACCACCTTCAGCGTGCGGGTGACGCTGCTCTTCGAGTTGGTGTTGGTGGTCGAGAGCACGGTCACCTTGATCTTGTGCGTGCCCTTCTTCAGCTTGGGAATCGTCACGTTGCCCGTGCCGCTCTTGCTCAGGGTCACGGTGCGCAGCACCTTCTTGCCGTCGTAGAGCTTGACCTTGAAGTTCGCGGCCTTGGCCTTGAGCGAACCCGGGATGGTGACGGCGACCTTGATCTTGCCGTTCTGCTTGGTGGTCACCTTGGACTTGGCGAGCTTCGCCGAGACCTTCGGGGTGGCCTTGGTCACGACGACCGTGGTCGACCCCTTCGAGCCGGCGAACTCGGCCGAGTCGCTCGTGAACGTCGCGTTGACGGCCCGGGTTCCCTTGTTCACGGGAGTGGACAGCTGGATCGCCGCCTTGCCGTTCGCGAGCGTAGCATCGTAGTTCTTGCCGTTGATCTTGACCCGCACGGCACCGGTCGGGTGCTCGTCCGAGCGCTCAGCCTTGACGGTGACCGTCGCGGTCTTCTTCACGTTGTAGGAGAAGGTGCTCGGCGAGAACTTCACCGTCGTGGTGGTCGGCATGCCGAAGACGTCGTCCCACTGCTCTTCGCTGACGTCGAGAGCGATGCGGCCGTAGATGTTCTCCGGCGTCGCCGCGGCGTGCTGCTTCCATACGAGGATCTCGTAGCGCTTGTTGCGATCGAGCTTCGCGGCATCGGCGGTCATTGTGAACGAGGTCGCGCCGTCGGTCACCGCCGGGAAGGGCGGGAAGGCGAAGGCGATGTACTCGCTGTCGGGGTCGGTCAGCGAGGCTTCGTCGCCTTCCTCGATGACAGCGGCGTAGGCGCCGGTGATCCCCGCGGGGATCCCCGTGGCGGCACCGCTGACCGTGAGACCGGCGGGGCTGGAGTCGGCGACGGAGCCCGTCACCGTCGCCGGGTAGAAGCTGATGTCCGTCGAGAGCTCGTTCACCGGCTGCTGGGTGAGGGGCTGGTCCGAGGTGCCTGCGCCGCCGTGGGTGAACACCGCGTAGCGAGCGCCCTCCGGAAGCACGCCGAGGGCCGCCTTGGTGACCTCGACCGTGTACTCGAACGATGCCGTGCCATCGGCTTCGATCGTCCAGGTGCTCGGCGCCCGGCAGTTCAGATCTCCGTCGGCGAACCAGGTGTTGGGCCCGCCCTTGCGGTCGGGGGTCGCGCCGGTAGAGACGCCGCCCTCGGAGGGCTTCCAAGTGTCCTTGATCCAGCCGACCTGCACGTAGAAGCCCTTCGGCGCCGTCGCGAAGCTCGGGCAGCCGTAATAGCCGGGGATCCCGACGAAGCTGGTGTCGAATCCGCTGCCGGTGACGGTCAGCGTGTCGCCTTCGGGCTTCAGCTGCGTCTTCGACAGCTCGATCGTCGGCGTCGCCGGCTCGGCTGCCAGCGCCGCTGTGGGCGCGAGCGCCGCCCCGCTGGCGACCAGCAGTGCCGCCGTGGCGGTGGCCAGGAGGCTCCGCATCTTCTTCTGCGCAATCATGCTGTGACCGCACTCCTTCATTTGTCTCGTTTCGATCGGCCCCCGCGAGCAGATCGCTTCTCATCGGATCGAAGTTAGGCACGCCTAAGGCGGGCACCATCATCTAGTCTGACGAATATCATCTGATGTTGCAAGCCGGATTCTTCACCCTTCCGTCGACCGCGACGATGCGCGGACGATCCGGCGACGATGCACGCACTGGGAAACGAGGGAGATCGCTCATGTCGACACCACAGGAGACGCACCACAGCGCTCCCGCGCTCGATGCGGTGCGCGCGCGCCGATCCTATTCGAGCGTGACCGAGAGCGCCCCGAGCCGCGAAGAGATCGAAGGCCTGCTCGCTGCGATGTCGAGCGTCGCGGATCATAGCGCGCTCCGCCCCTGGCGCATCATCGAGCTGCGGGGCGATGCCCGGAAGAAGCTCGGCAAGGCACTCGCGAAGGGCGGCGGCATGAGCCTGGAGAAGGGCCTCTCGAAGGCCATGCGAGCGCCGCTCGTCCTGGCCGTCGTCGTCAGCCCGCGGAAGAGCAAGAAGGTTCCGCTCTGGGAGCAGGAGGCAGTCGCCTCCGGCGTGGCGCACTACCTCGGCCTGCTGCTGCACGAGGCCGGCTGGGGTGTCATCTGGCGCACCGGCGAAGCCGTACGTTCCCAGGCCGCGCGCAAGACGCACGAACTCGAGAAGCACGAGTACCTGCTCGGCTGGCTCTACGTCGGCGGGGTGGAGGATCGCCGCCGAAAGCACAAGCCCAGGAAGCCGCTCGACGTCTCCCGCCACCTCAGCGCGCTCTGACCCCGCTGCCGCGAGCGAACCCGCGGATCCCTATCCCCTGGCGCGGCTCGGGAGCGCCGCGATCCCGACCGCGATCAGCGCGATCGTCGCGCCCACGAGCATCCACGTGGTGACGCCGCCGGCGAGCGGCAGGCCGGCCTCGATCGCCACCGCGGAGACCAGTTGCCCGGCGACGCTCGACATGCCGAGCAGCAGCACGCCCGCCGTTCGGACGAGCGCCGCCGAGAGGGCGACGAAGACGATGCCCAGCGCGCCGCCGGTGTAGAGCCAGGGCTCCGTCGGCCAGTGCTCGGGCCATCCGCGCACCGCCGTCGAGACTCCGGCCGCGACCATCAGGAACACCGTGCCCACGGCGAAGCTGATGAACGTGGCGGTCAATGCACTGTGCGCCGAGACCCGCAGCAGCCCGTTCACCGCGGTCTGCCACGACATGAGCACACCGGCGACGAAGGGGATCACGACGAGCGCCAGTCCACTGGTCGCGCCGCTCAGATCCGCGGCCACCGAGACACCGACAGCGAAGACGGCGAGCACGCCGCCGGTCAGCCGCTGCCTCGACGGGTCCATCCTGCCGCCCGGGCCTACGCCGATCCTGTCGACGACGAGCCCGCCGAGCACCTGCCCGGCGACCACGCCGACCGTGAACAGCGCCACGCCGACCACCGGAGCGGCGGCCCCCTGCCCGAAAACGAAGACCGCACCGCACGCTCCGCCGGTCAGAGACCACCAGGGGAGGCGCCCCGATCGGAGGTCGTCCCGCACGCGCCCCAGCCCGCGCCGGCCGGCGGGAGAGACGAGCAGTGCGACGATCAGCAGCAGCGTGCCGGTACCGAACGAGATGAGGGCGGCCAGGTAGGCGTCACCGAGCGCCTTCCCGAGCCCGCCGTTCAACCGCGACTGCACGGCGATGAGCGCCCCGGCCAGGCCGCTGGCGAGCAGTGCAGCCCAGATGGGGAGAGCAGGTCGGTGCGTCACCCGATCACTCTATTGGAGTCGGAGCCTCCGAAGCGGAGCCTGAATCGTGTCGTGTTTGATGGAGGGTAATCCTGTACCGAAAGGAACCCCCGGCATCATGCCCGTCCCATACCCCGCAGAGATCCGCGAACGCGCAGT
>NZ_CAJVAP010000038.1 GCF_910593785.1 Leucobacter soli
CCGCCCGCCCGCGTCCAGTCGCCCAGAGCGTCGAGGTCGTCCAGAGTATCGACGCGCACGCCGGTGGCGCCGAGTGCCGTCGCGAGTCCGGCGAAGTCGGCGCGGGGGATCCGCATCGCCGCCTCGTCGAGTCCCATCGCCCCGTAGAGGTGCACCTCGGCTCCGTAGGCCGCGTCGTTCCACACGACGATGACGCAGCTCTCGGCGGCGAGGATCGCGGACTGCAGTTCGGCAAGACCCATCAGCGCGCCGCCGTCGCCGGTCGTGACGACGACGGTCGATGCGGGCGCCGCAGCGGCGACGCCGGCGACGGTGGAGAGCCCGAGCCCGATGGTCTGGTACGCGGTGCCCACCATGAGCATGCGCTCCGGCGAGGCGACGGGCCAGAACATGTTCGCCCAGCCGATGAAGTGCCCGCCGTCGCTCGTGACGTGGCGATCCTCGGGCAGCAGTGCGGCGAGTCCCGCGGCGACGGCGCGGGGATCGAGCAGTCCGTCGGGGCAGACGCCGTCGGGGTGCTCGGTCCGGCCGTCGTCCCGCATGCGCAGGGAGCCCCCGGGTTCGAGCCCGGGGATCGTCTCCCGCCAGCCGCCGGCCGGGCCCGCGCCGGGCAGTTCGGAGAGCAGCAGCCGCAGCACCTCCTTGGCGTCGCCCCGGAGCAGCACCTGCGTGATCGGGTGCACGGTGCGCGGAGGCGCCACCTGGTCGGCGTCGATGCGGATCAACGTCGCACCGGCGCCGAGCAGTTCGCCGAAGCGCATCGTGAACTGGTTCAGCCCCGCGCCGACGGCGACGACGACGTCGGCCTCGGCGATGACGGCCATCGCGGCCTCCTGACCGAAGCCGCCGGTGACGCCGAGGTCGTAGCGCTCGTCGGCGAAGATGCCGCGGGCGAGCGCCGTCGTCGCGGTCGGCGCGCCGAGCCGCTCGGCGAGTTCGCGCAGCTCGCCCTGCGACTGCGCGATCCAGGCACCGCGGCCGGCGAGCACGAGGGGCCGCTCCGCCTCGCGGAGCGCGCGGAGGGCCGCGGCGAGATCGTCGGGGCTCGCGACGGTGCGCGGCCGTTCGGCCTGGCGGGTGGGCGTCGGGGTCGCGGCGGGCGCCGAGGCCGGCAAGGTGGCGGCCGCGAGGGCGCGCATCACCTCCGGGTCGTTCAGGTCGATGCCCGCGGCCACGGTGTCCGTATCGGTGTCGGGCTCCGGATCGAGCACCGGCGCGGTCGAGAGGTCGTAGGGGATCGCCAGGACGATCGGGCGCCGGATGCGCCAAGCCGAGGCGACGGCGCGGTCGACCGTCGCCTCGAGATCGTCGGGCGTGAGCGTGATCGTGCGCACGCTCATGGCCGCGGCCATCATCTCCTGGTCGACATCCCAGGGGCGCGTGCCGCTCGTCGGCGCATCCCCGGCCACGAGGATCATCGGGATGCGCGCCTGCGCCGATTCGGCGAGCGCGGTCAGGGCATTGGTGAATCCTGCACCGTACGTCGTCGTCGCGATCGCGAGTTCGCCGGAGACGCGGTGGTAGGCGTCGGCCGAGGCCACGGTGGCGGCCTCGTGCCGCACTGCGGTGTAGGCGATGCCGGCGTCGGCCAGATGCTCGATGAAGTGGGCGTTGCCGTTGCCCATGAGCCCGAAGGCGCGGGTGCTGTGGCGGGCGAGTGCTCGGGCGAGCACCGCCGGGAGCGAGAGGGGGGCGGGTGCGGATGCAATGGCGGGCGAAGACAAGGCGGCCTCCTGAACAGGCGTCAACGGGTGAGGATCCGTGTATGTCTCGCCGAGCCTCGGCAGCAGCGCCCCTTTTTCGGGTGCCTTCCCCGGCCAGACCGTCGCCGGCCGAGCTGGACCGGATCATTCTACAGGCCGAGGCGCTGAGGCACCGAGGCGCTGAGGCACCGACGTGCCGCGGCGCCGTGAGTGTAGCCTGGTGCACACCTGCCACCGAACAGTAAGGAGCCGCCATGAGCGAGCATCAGGTGAAGATGGTCGTCCTCGCGACCGATGATCTCGAGGAGTCGATCAAGTTCTACACGGAGACTCTCGGGTTTCCGTTGAAGTTCCGCGACGGCGATCATTTCGCCGCGCTCGACGGCGGCACGATCACGCTCGCACTCGCCACGCCCCTGGATCACCCGATCCCTGGTCAGGTCGTGGTCGGCATCAAGACCGATGACGTCGACGGCGACGCCGCGGCCGTCGATGAGAACGGCGGCGGGATCGCCCGCGCGCCGTACGACGATGCGCACGAGCGCCGCGCCGTGGTCTACGACAGCCAGGGCAACGGGCTCGTCTTCTACAAGTCGCTGCCTGCGCGCTGATCCTGCGCCGGTCTTCCGAGGCCGGAACAGCCCTGCGGAACGCCGCTCCCGAGCTCCGGGAGTGGCGTTCCGTCGTTTCGTGGACTATCCTCATCCTGTTTGCATATCGATACATGTGTTCAGTATGTGAATTAATCACCTCTGTTCCGACAAAGGAGTCCTCGATCATGAGCACATCCGCACCGACCACCTCGCCGCGCGAACTGCGCCGTGTCGCCGCCGCGACGGTCATCGGCACCACCATCGAGTGGTACGACTTCTTCCTCTACGCCAGCGCCGCAGGCCTCGTCTTCGGCAGGCTCTTCTTCGAGCCGGCCGGCCCGCAGGCCGCGACGATCATCTCCTTCGCCACGGTCGGCGTGAGCTTCCTCTTCCGTCCGCTCGGCGCATTCCTCGCCGGCCACTTCGGCGACAAGCTCGGCCGCAAGGCGATGCTGGTCATCACGCTCATCATGATGGGCATCGCGACGACGCTCATCGGCGTCCTGCCGACCTACGAGCAGGTCGGGATGCTCGCGCCGGTCCTGCTCATGCTGCTGCGCATCCTGCAGGGGCTCTCGACCGGCGGCGAGTGGGGCGGCGCGGTGCTGATGGCCGTCGAGCACGCGCCCGATGACCAGCGCGGCCGCATGGGCGCGTTCCCGCAGATCGGCGTGCCGATCGGCCTGCTCCTCGCTTCGGGCGTGCTCGCGCTCATGACGGGCGTCATCTCTCCCGGCGATCAGTTCCTCGAATGGGGCTGGCGCGTGCCGTTCCTGCTCAGCGTCGTGCTGATCGTGGTCGGCATCGTCGTGCGCCGCGCCGTCGAGGAGAGCCCGGTGTTCACCGAGATCTCCGAGCGCAAGGAGCAGACGAAGATCCCCGTCGTCGAGCTGTTCCGCAGGCATTGGCTGCTCGTGGTGCTCGCGGCGCTCACCTTCGCCGGCAACAACGCGGCCGGGTACATGACCACCGGCGGGTACATCCAGAACTACGCGACAATGCCCATCGAGGACGGCGGCCTCGTCGGGATGGAGCGCACCCCGGTGCTGCTCGCGGTCGCAGGAGCGTCGGTCGTATGGCTCATCATGACCTTCGCCGCGGGCGTGGCCTCCGATCACATCGGTCGCAAGAAGACCTACATCATCGGGTGGATCGCGTTCCTCGCCGTCATCTTCATCCTCTTCCCGCTCGTGAACACCGGCAACGTGTGGCTGCTGTTCATCGGGCTGTCCCTCTTCGCCATCGGCAACGGCTTCACCTACGGTCAGCAGGCCGCGTATTTCGCGGAACTGTTCCCCGCTTCGATCCGCTACTCGGGCGTTTCGATCACCTACGCGATCGGCGCGATCCTGGGCGGCGCGTTCGCTCCGATGATCGCCGCGTGGCTCGTCGCCTCGACGGGCACCGCGACCTCGGTGGCGTTCTACATCGCCGGGGTCATGGTGGTCGCGTTCGCCGCGACCCTGCTGCTGCGCGACCGCACCGGGATCCCGTTGCACCCCGACCACCAGGAGGAGCAGGAGAAGGGCCACTTCGTCTGGGAGAAGGCGGCCTAGGCCCTGCGGGACGCGGCGCCGGAGGCGCGCTCGGCTCCGTCCCGGGCTCGCGCCGGAGGTCAGTGGAAGTCTCGGGCGATGCTCGCCGCCGCCGCGCGCATGCGGGCGGCGAGCCCCTCGAGGTCCGCGGGCAGCCCGATGCTCACGGCCGCGAGGGCCGCGTGCGGTTCGCCGGCGATCTCGAGGGGAACGGCGATCGAGGTGAGGCCGTGCACGACCTCGTCCTGACTGAGGGCGTAGCCGAGCCGGTGCGCCTCCACGGCGCTCGCGCTGCGCGGGGCGCCGTCGAAGAGGCGGTGGTGCTCGCTCGCGGGCAGCGCCGCCTCGATCGCGTGACCCGGCGCTCCGCGGGTGACGGGGTGCCGGGCGCCCGGGCGCTGCGCGACCGCGGGGTGCGCGCGTGTCGGCTCGACGCTGATCAGGGTCACGACGTCGTCGAGATCGAGCACGGCGATGAAGGCGGTCATGCCGACCTCGTTCGCGAACTCGGTGAGCACGGGAAGCGCCGCCGACTGGAGCGCGGGGGAGACGCCGCGGGCCAGCGCCGCGAGCCGCGGGCCGAGCCGGATCAGGCCGAGCTCGTCGCGGACGACGTAGCGGTGCTCCTCGAGGGTGCGGAGCAGCCGGTAGGCGTTGGAGCGATGCACGCCGAGGCGCTCGGCGAGGTCGGCGATCGAGAGCGGACCGTCGGCCTCGGCGAGGATGTCGAGGGCGCGCAGGCCTCGCGCCAGCGTCTGCGAGCCCGCGGTGCCGGATGGTGAGATCGGGCCGGTCATGATCCTGCGCTCCTTCGTGGGGTGTGGTCGATGCCCGTCGCGCGATGCCGCCGGCAGGCCGTACGGCTGGTCGGTCTTGTCACTCGCGCGTCGCGAGCGTACAATCATTGTGCAGTATTCAAACTTAAAGTTCAACTATTGAACACGCATGACTGGATCGGGCGATCCCGCACCGGATGACGCCCCGACACACAGCGTAGTGAAGGAGAAGCCGTGCAGTTCCACCACCACGGGTACGTCTCGACCGATCCGCGGGTCTTCCCGGCCGCCGGCGTGGGGCTCGACCGCCCGGAAGAGCTGCCCGACGAGATCGACGTGCTCATCGTCGGCTCCGGCCCCGCCGGCATCGCCGCTCACGCGCAGCTGTCGCACTTCCCGAACGTCACCACCCGCATCGTCGAGCGCCGCGACGGCCGCCTCGTGCTCGGCCAGGCGGACGGCATCCAGGCGCGCAGCGTCGAGACCTTCCAGGCCTTCGGGTTCGCCCAGGAGATCATTCACGAGGCCTACCAGATCGCCGAGACCGACTTCTGGACGCCCGACCCCGAGAACCCCGCCGGCATCGTCCGCAGCTCCATCACTCACGACGACCCGAGCGGCATCAGCGAGTTCCCGCATCTGATCGTCAACCAGGCCCGCGTCATCGACTACTTCGCCGAGTACGCCCGACGCGGTCCGGCCCGCGGCGACGTCGACTACGGCTGGGAGTTCCTGGGGCTCGAGGTGGGCGAGGGCGACTACCCGGTCGCGGTGACGCTGCGCCGCGTCTCCGGCTTCAGCGGCGCCGGGATCAACACCGTCGAAGGCGCCGACGGAGGCGAGACCCGCGTCGTGCGCGCGAAGTACGTGGTCGGCGCCGACGGTGCGCGGTCGAGCGTGCGCCGCGCCATCGGCGGATCGCTCGCAGGATCCAGCTCCCTGCACGCCTGGGGGGTCATGGACGTGCTCGCCGTCACCGACTTCCCGGACTACCGCAAGAAGTGCATCATCCACTCCGAGGCGGGCAGCATCCTGCACATCCCCCGCGAGGGCAATCACCTCGCCCGCATCTACGTCGACCTCGGAGAGACCGACGAGCACGGCTTCGACCGGCACGGCCGCAAGGTGCGCGACACCCCGCTCGAGGAGATCATCCGGCAGGCGAACGAGATCCTGCACCCCTACACCCTCGATGTGCGCGACACCCCGTGGCACAGCGTGTACGAGGTCGCGCACCGCCTCACCGACCGCTTCGACGACGCGGCGACCTCGCCCGACGGCAAGCCTCGCGTCTTCCTGCTGGGCGACGCCTGCCACACCCACAGCGCCAAGGCCGGCCAGGGCATGAACGTGTCGATGCAGGACGGCTGGAACCTGGCCTGGAAGCTCGGCTACGTGCTCGAAGGCCGCAGCCCCGAGTCGCTGCTCGAGACCTACTCCGACGAGCGCTGGGTCACCTCGAAGAACCTGATCGACTTCGACCGCGAGTGGTCGACGCTCATGGCGAAGAAGCCCGAGGAGTTCGAAACCCCGGGCGAGCTCGAGGACTTCTACGTGCGCACCGCCGAGTTCCCCGCGGGCTTCATGACGCAGTACGAGCACCCGATGCTGACCGCGAGCGCGGAGGGCGCCGGCGCCCATCAGGATCTCGCGACCGGATTCCCGCTCGGCAAGCGCTTCAAATCGGTCATCACGACCCGCGTCGCCGACGGCGTGCCCGTGCATCTCGGCCACCACCACCGCGCCGACGGCCGGTACCGGATCTACGCCTTCGCGGATGCCGACGCCACCGCGCTCGGCGAATGGGCGGAATGGATGCGCGCGAACCCGGCTTCGCCGGTCAGCCGCTTCACCCCCGCGGGCGCCGACCTCGACGCGTTCTTCGACGTCAAGGCCGTCTACCAGCAGCAGCACCACGACGTGCGCATCGAGGACGCGGATCGCCTGTTCCTGCCGGCATCCGGCCCGTTCGGCCTGACCGACTACGAGAAGATCTACGCGGCCGCGGCCGGCGAGATCGACCTGCGGCGCGGAGACGGCCACGACATCTTCGCGGAGCGCGGCGTGAGCCGCGACGGTGCGGTCGTGCTCGTGCGGCCGGACCACTACGTCGCCGGGATCTTCCCGCTGAGCGCGGCGGGGGCGTCGGAGCTCGCGGACTTCCTCGGCGGGGTCTTCGTCGCGGCATAGCCGGAGCCGGGCGGGGCGCAGATCTCCGCCCGGTCCGGTCGGCGCGCGGCCGGAGCCCCCCGCGCGCGAGGCCGGTCGGGTAGCGTTGCAGATGTTTCCCGCACTGCAGCGCTGCTCCGAGCCGGCCCGGGCGACGGGTCGTGAACGGGGCGCGCGACGACCGGAAGGCGATCGCGTGATCGATCAGTACGACGCGTACCTCTTCGACCTCGACGGGGTGCTCACGCCGACGGTGCTGCTGCACCGGCGCGCGTGGCAGGAGACCTTCGACGAGCTCTTCGCGAGCCTCGGCGCCCCGCCCTACGCCGAGCGCGAGTACTTCGACTCGCTCGACGGCCGGCCGCGCTTCGAGGGGGTGGCGGCCGTGCTCGCCGCGCGCGGCATCGCGCTGCCCGAAGGCGCCGAGGGCGAGGAGGGGCTCGGCTCGGTGCGCGGGATCGGCAACCTCAAGAACCGCGCCTTCGGGGAGGTGCTCGCGCGCGACGGCATCGCCGCGTATCCCGGGTCGCTCCGGCTGCTCGACCACCTGCGCGGCCTCGGGAGGCCGCTCGCGGTCGTGTCGAGTTCGCGCAATGCCGGGGCGGTGCTGCGGGCGGCCGGGCTGAGCGAACGGTTCGTCGCGGTCGTCGACGGCGAGGTCGCCGCACGCGAGGGTCTCCCCGGCAAGCCGGCTCCCGACACCTTCGTGCGGGCCGCCGAGCTGCTGGGCGTGCCGCCCGGCCGGGCCGTCGTGTTCGAGGACGCCGGCTCGGGGGTCGCCGCGGCTCGGGACGGCGGCTTCGGGCTGGTGGTCGGTGTGGATCGCGGGGCCGGCGGAGAGGCGCTCACCGAGGCCGGGGCGCACCTCGTGGTGCGCGACCTCGAGGAGCTGCTGCCGTGAACAGCGCGGCAGCGAGCGCCGCATTCGGCATGCCGGAGGTGCCGGCCGGGCCGGTGGAGGAGCTCCGCCGGGACTTCGGGGACGACCCCTGGCGGCTGGTGGTCCGCGGGATCGACCCCGCGCTCGCCGCCAAGGACGAGACGCTCTTCTCGCTCGGCAACGGCTACCTGGGCCTGCGCGGGAACCACGAGGAGGGTCTGCCGCTCGGAAGCCACGGCACCTTCCTCAACGGCCTGCACGAGACCTGGCCGATCCGGCATGCCGAGATGGCCTACGGCTTCGCCGAGCACGGCCAGACGATCGTCAACGCCCCCGACGCGAAGACGATCCGCATCTACGTCGACGACGAGCGCCTGAACCTCGGGTCGTCCGAGGTCCTCGACGTCCAGCGCATCCTCGACCTCCGCGCGGGCACGCTCACCCGCTCGCTGCTGTGGCTGACGCCGACGGGCAAGCGCGTGCGCGTCGAGACCCGCCGGATGGTGTCGTTCGTTTCGCGGCACCTCGCGACCCTCGAGATGCGGATCACCGTGCTCGACGCCGATGCCGACCTGACGGTCAGCAGCCTGCTGCTCAACCGGCAGGATCTCGGCCGCGTGCACACGGAGCAGGCCTCGGCGACCCCGGAGGGGTTCCTCGACCCGCGCAAGGGCGAGCAGCTGACGGAGCGGATCCTCGTGGCCGGTCCGTCGACTCACGACGACGGATCCGGGGGATCCGGCACCGCGGCCGCTCGCGACGGAGACCCGTCGCCGACGGACCGGCGCCGCAGCCGCAGCATCCTGAGCTATCGGGTGCAGCATTCGCGGATGGCGCTCGGCGTGGGGATCGACCACGAGTTCGAGGGCGGCGGCGGCGATTGGCGCACCCGGATCGAGACGGGGGAGGATCGCGTCCGCCACCTGTTCCAGGGCACGGCGCGCCGCGGGCGCACGGTCCGACTGGTGAAGACCGCGGCCTACCATGCGTCGACCACGGCGGCCCTCTCGGAGATGGTGGATCGCTGCCAGCACACCCTCGAGAGCGCGGCCGTGGAGCCCGGCGAGGCGCGCTGGGAGCAGCAGCGGCGCTACCTCGACGATTTCTGGCGGCGCAGCGATGTGCGGGTGGAGGCCGAGCCCGGTGTGCAGCAGGCGATCCGCTGGAACCTGTTCCAGGTGGCGCAGGCGGCTGCTCGCGCGGACGGGCGCGGGATCCCCGCGAAGGGGCTCACCGGCTCCGGGTACGGCGGGCACTACTTCTGGGACTCCGAGGTCTACGTGATGCCGTTCCTCAGCTACACGAACCCGATCTGGGCGCGGAACGCCCTGCGCGCCAGGGAGCGGATGCTGCCGCAGGCACGGCAACGGGCCGTGATGTTGAACGAGGAGGGGGCGCTCTTCCCCTGGCGCACGATCAACGGCGAGGAGGCGAGCGCCTACTATGCGGCGGGCACGGCGCAGTACCACATCAACGCCGACATCACGTATGCACTCGCCCGCTATGTGGCGGCCACTGGCGACCTCGAGCTCCTGCTCGGCGGCGCGTGCGACATCGCGGTGGAGACGGCCCGGCTGTGGACCAGCCTGGGCTTCTGGCGCGCCGAGCCCGGCGGTGCGAGGCGGTTCCACATCCACGGCGTGACCGGCCCCGACGAGTACACGACCGTGGTCAACGACAACCTCTTCACGAACGTGATGGCGCGATTCAACCTGCGCTTCGCCGTCGAGGTGGTGCGCCGACTCGCCGATGAGGCGCCCGCGGTCTACGCGGAACTGATCGACCGCCTCGATCTCGAACCGGAGGAGGTCGACGCGTGGGCGGCGGCGGCGGAGGGCATGACGATCCCCTACTCGGAGGAGCGCGGCGTCCATCCGCAGGACGCCCACTTCCTCGATCAGGAGGTCTGGGACCTCGCCGCCACGCCGCCCGAGCAGAAGCCGCTCCTGCTGCACTTCCATCCGCTCGTGATCTACCGCTTCCAGGTGCTCAAACAGGCGGACGTCGTACTGGCGCTGCTGCTCGCGAGCGACGAGTTCGGCGCCGAGGAGAAGCGGCGCGACTTCGAGTACTACGACGCCCTCACCACCGGCGACTCGACGCTCTCGGCCATCGTGCAGTCGATCATCGCGGCCGAGGTCGGCTATCCCGAGCTCGCCTACCGCTACTTCGACCACGCCCTGCGGGTCGACCTCGACGACCTGCACCAGAATTCGTCGGACGGCGTGCACATCGCGTCGGCCGGGGGCGTCTGGATGATGCTCGTGCAGGGTTTCGCCGGGATGCGCGACGCGGGGCGGCGGCTGAGGTTCGACCCGCGCCTGCCCGATCACTGGGGTGCGCTCTCGTTCACCCTCGCCTGGCGTGGGAACCGCATCGCGGTGGAGCTGCGGCAGGATGCGATCCGCTTCGAACTCGTCGAGACCGGCACTGGCGCAGGTGCCGGCGGTGCCGCGGCTGATGCGGGCGCAGCGCCCGGCGCCGGTGCGAGTGACGACCCGGGTGACGGCGAGGTCTGGGGCCCGCCGCCCGCACCCGTTACGGTCAGCGTGCGCGGCGAGGTGCACCGGATCCTTCCCGGCGAGCCCTGCGTGGTGCCGCTCGCGGACCAGGGCCCCGACCTCGGCCCCTTCACCGGCCTCTCTGCCGGCACGCTGCCGCGCGAGGGCGACACGGGCGTGGTGCCCGAGCTGCTGCCCGAGGTGCCGGTGGTCACGACGTCGATCCCGACGCGCCCGCCGGGTACCGCGCGCTGAGGGGTGCCGGGCACTGCGCGACGGAGCGGGTGAACTCTTGAGAGCGCCCGCTTCGCACGTCCTACACTGAGGAGTGGACGGACTGCCGATCCGGCGGCCGTGGAGAGGAGACCCGAGTTGAGCGACCAGACCAGCCGCGATCAGATCAACATCGTCGCGATCAGCTGCTCGCCGTTCGGCGGCGGCAAGACGCGCACGGCCATCGAGGCGGTCCTCTCCGGAGCCGCTGCGGCCGGAGCGAGGACCACTCTCATCGAGCTCGGCGAGGATCCGGGCAGCCCGCCCGATTACGAGGCGGCGGTCGAGGCGATCCGCGCGGCCGACGGGATCGCCTTCGGGTCGCCGATGTATCGGGCGACGTACACTCAGCAGTTCAAGGCGCTGACCGAGGCGATCCCGCGGACTCCCGACGACGCGCCGCTCGCCGGGCGGGCAGTGACCACGGTCGCGACCGCGGGAAGCGACCACCACATGCTCGGCATGTCGGGTATGCGCGACATCCTGGTGGATTTCTTCGCCGCGCACCTTGTTTCGCCCGGATTGTTCGTGTCGCCCGCCGGTTTCGACGGGCCGGCGCTGCAGGCGCCGGTGCAGAAGCGCGCCGAGACCCTCGGCCTCGGACTCGTGGAGCTCGCGACGGCGATCCGTTCGTCGAGCGGCCTCGCACGGGCCACCCCGAACGCTTAGCGCGGGCGGCGGCTGAGCAGTCGGAAGGACGGAGAACGCATGACGAGCGTCGAACGGATCGCGATCGTCGCGGGCGCGCGGACGCCGGTCGGGAGCTTCGGCAAGGCCTTCCGCGAGACGCCGGCGCACGAGCTCGGAGCGGCGGCCGTGCGCGAAGCGCTGAGCCGGTCCGGAGTGTCGGGCGACGAGGTCGACGAGGTCGTCATGGGCAACGTCGGCCAAGTGGGTCACGACGCCTACAACGCGCGGCGCGTAGCGCTCGCCGCGGGGATGAGCACGAGCGTGCCCGCTCTGACGGTGAACCGGCTCTGCGGCTCGGGCCTGCAGGCGGTCTGGTCCGGCGCGCAGCAACTGCTCTGGGGCGGAGTCGACGTCGTCGTCGCCGGCGGCGACGAGAACATGACCCGGCTGCCCTTCTACGACTACGATGCGCGCTTCAACGATCGCCTCGGCGACCGCACACTGGTGGACGGCCTCGTCCGTTTGCTGACCGACCCGTTCACCGGCGTCCACATGGGCGAGACAGCGGAGAACGTGGCCGAGCGCTACGGCATCAGCCGGGAGGAGCAGGATCGCTTCGCCCTCGAGAGCCAGCGGCGCGCGGCGGCCCCCGAGGCTCGCGCGGTCTTCGCCGAGGAGATCGTGCCGGTCGAGACCGCAGGCCGACGCCCGGTGCGCGTCGAGGCCGACGAGCATCCGCGGGCGGAGACTACGCTCGAGGGGCTCGCCGAGCTGCGGCCGGTGTTCCGCCAGGGAGGAACGGTCACCGCGGGCAACGCATCGGGCATCAACGACGGTGCCGCGGCCATGGTGCTGATGCGCGAATCCGACGTGCGGGATCGGGGACTCACCGCGCTCGCGACGCTCGAAGCCGTCACCACCGCCGGCATCGAGCCGGAGATCATGGGCTATGCGCCGCGGATCGCGCTCGAGCGGCTGTTCGCGCAGACCGGACTCTCCCCGGCCGACATCGGGACCGCCGAGATGAACGAGGCCTTCGCCGCGCAGGCGCTCGCCGTCATCCGGGATGCCGGGCTCGATCCGGAGCGGACGAACCCCTACGGCGGCGCGATCGCGCTCGGGCATCCCGTCGGGGCGACCGGCGCGATCCTCACCCTGCGCGTCGCGATGGACCTGCAGCGCCGCGAGCTCGAGCACGGCGTCGTATCGATGTGCATCGGCGGGGGGCAGGCGTTGGCCGCACTGCTCCGTCGATGGGAGGATTGACGCGAGTGCTGTCAAAGGGCGAGGCGAGACTCGACATCGTAGAGCGAGGAGTTGATCGATGAAGATCCTGGTGCTGGTCAAAGAGGTGCCCGATACCTACGGCGATCGGAAGCTGAACCTGGAGACCGGACTCGCGGATCGTGGGGCGTCGGATCCCGTGCTCGACGAGATCGGAGAGCGTGCGGTCGAGGTGGCGCTGGCCCACGCCGACGCGCACGAGGGAACCGAGGTCGTCGCGGTCGGGATGGCTCCCGAGGGTGCGGCCACGACCATCCGGAAGGCGCTCGCGATGGGAGCGGGATCCGCCGTGCACATCGTCGACGAGGCCTTGCTCGGCGCCGACCTCGGTCTGACCGCACGGACGCTCGCCGCCGCGATCTCGCGCACCGGCTTCGACCTCGTGATCGCCGGGAACGCCTCGACCGACGGCTCGGGCGGAGCCATCCCTGCGATGGTGGCCGAGCTTCTTGCTGTGCCGCACCTCACCGGGCTCTCCGTCGTAGAGATCGGCGACGGATCCGTGGCCGGCCAGCGACCGGTCGACGGCGGCGTGCAGCGGGTCTCGTCGCCGCTGCCCGCGGTGGTGTCGATCACCGAGGCGCTGCCCGACGGCCGCTTCCCGAACTTCAAGGGCATCATGGCGGCGAAGAAGAAGCCGGTGGAGGTGCTCTCGCTGAGCGACCTGCAGGTCGATTCGGAGGACTGGTCGTCCGGCCTCTCGATCATGCTCTCGGTGGCCGAGCGCCCGCCGCGGGCCGCGGGCGTCAAGATCGTCGACGACGGCGATGCCGGCGAGCAGATCACCGGGTTCCTCGCCGAGAACCGACTGGTGTGAGGAGTGACGATGAGCGACTTCCCGAATGACGCGATCCTGGTGGTCCTCGAGGCCGCACCCGGTGGCGGGCTCGAATCCGCTGCGGCCGGGCTGATCGGCGCCGCTGCGCAGCTCGGACCGCCGATCGCGCTGGTGCTCTCCGAGGATCAGGCGCTCGCCGCCGCGGCCGCCGAGCTGGGCGCGGTCCGCGTGCTGACCGCGGGCATCGGCGATTCCGCGCTCGGCGTGCCGGCGACGGACGCGATCGCCGCCGCGGCCGGGTCGGTGCAGCCCGACGCGATCCTCGTGTCGAACTCGCCGAACGGCCGGGACGCCGCCGCCCGTTTCGCCGCGCGCTCGCGGTCGACGCTCGCGGTCGACGCGGTCGGCCTCTCCCGCGACGAAGCGGGCGTGGTGGCGCACCACTCCGTCTACGGCGGCGGGTACACGGCCACCTCCGCGGCGACCATCGGCGCGCTCGTCGTCACGGTGCGGCAGGGCGCCATCGACGCCGCGGCCGGACCGCAACCGCTGCAGGCCCAGATGCTCGACGTCGTGGCCTCCGGCAAGCCCGCGGCCACGATCGAATCGTTCGAACCGGTGACGGAGGTCTCCTCCCGCCCCGAGCTGCGCGGCGCCGCGAAGGTCGTCTCCGGCGGTCGGGGCCTCGGCTCCAAGGAGCAGTTCGCGCTGGTCGAGCAGCTGGCCGACGCGCTGGGCGCCGCAGTCGGGGCCTCCCGCGCCGCAGTGGATGCCGGATATATTCCGCAATCGCATCAGGTCGGCCAGACCGGCGTCTCGGTGTCGCCGCAGTTGTATGTCGCGCTCGGCATATCGGGCGCGATCCAGCACCGCGCCGGCATGCAGACCGCGAAGACCATCGTCGCGATCAACAAGGATGCGGACGCGCCGATCTTCGACGTCGCCGACTTCGGCGTGGTCGGCGACATCTTCACCGTGGTGCCGCAGCTGATCGCTGCGCTCGAGGCGCGGAAGCAGTAACCGATGGCCGGTGGCGTGCGAGCGATGCGGCGTGGATTGCCCCGGGTACCGGGCGGCGACGCCTGGCCGCCTGCGGGCGTCGGTGGCGCTGCCGGTATCGAGGTCGCCGGTATCGAGGGGGCCGGGGCGGCCAGGAGCGAAGTGGCTGACGTCGCGGTGGCCGGGAGCGAAGCGGCTGACGTCGCGATCGGTTCGGCGCCGATCGAGGTTGCGACTCCTTCGGCTCTCGTCGCTGCCCAGGCGCAGGCTCCAGTGTCGTCCGAGCACGATTCTCGGGCTCAGCCGTCCGCGTCGGCAGGCGCAATCGCGGGCGCATCGGTGGATGCGCCCGCTCCCGCGTCGGCAGCCGCGGTGCCTCTGCGTCGCGGCCTGCCCCGGGTCGTGGGAGGGGATCCCTGGCCGCCTGCTGCAATGGTGGCGAACATGTCGGCCCCTGCTGTCGCGACCGCTGCCGGGCCGGTGTCAGCGGAACCCGCCGGCGCTGCGGCTGGCGCTGCGGCCGGGACCGCGGCCGGGACCGCGCACACGCGCGTCGAGACGGATCCGGCAACGGAGGCATCCGCCGCCGCGATCGACGCGGCCGTAGCGGCGGAGCAGGTCGAGCAGGTCGACGCGATCGCCACCGCCGAACAGCTGACGACCGAGCCGCTGACGACCGAGCCGCTGACGACCGAGCCGCTGACCGCTGAACCGCTGACGGCCGACGGGACCGCTGAGGCGGTTCCCCTGCGTCGCGGCCTGCCCCGTCTCGTCGGTGGGGAGCCCTGGCCGCCGGCAGTGGTAGCCGCTCCAGCTGCATCTGCCGCTCCAGCAGCATCTGCGGCTGCGGCTGCAACCGTGCGGCCCGTGCCCTCCGCCGAGCCCGCCGTCGCGGCGCGGACAGCCGAACCCGGGCCGGCGCCGACAGCGGGGCCCGAACCGGTCGTGGCCTCGCCGGTCCATGCTGATCCGGTACTTGCGGCGCCAGTCGCGGTCGAACCGGTCGTGGCCGATCCCGCGCCCGCGCCGGCCTCCGATCCGTCACCAGCTCCCGCTCCCACGACGGCTCCCGCGCCCGCGCCGGCCCCCGATCCGTCACCGGCTCCCGCCCCGGAGCTCGCTCCGAGGCCGACGACTCCGCCCGAGAGGCCGACCACTCCGGCAGGAAAGCCGACTGCGACTCCGCCCGCCACCGCACCCGCGAAGCCGGCCGCGAAGCCGACGCGCGAGCCCGTCATGATCGGCACGCGGACGCTCGCGCAGTGGGTGCGACTCGGAGTCCTGGGCCTGCTCGGCGTGGTGGCAGCCGCCGGCATCATCGTGCTCGCGGCCCGCGGTGTGACGACGCTACCGGGCGTCCCCGACTTCCTGGAGCGCTACCCGGGCGAGTATGCCCCGGCGGTCGCCGTCGACCCCGGCTTCCCCGCCTGGGCCCGCTGGAACCATTTCTTCAACTTCTTCCTGATGGCGCTGATCATCCGCTCCGGGCTCCTGGTGCGTCATCAGCAGCGGCCTCCGGCGTTCTACACGCCCAAGCGCGGCGGACAGAAGGTCAGCATCTACCTGTGGCTGCACACGGGTCTCGACGTGCTCTGGCTCGTCAACGGCGCGGTGTTCGTCGTGCTGCTCTTCGTGTCGGGGCACTGGGCGCGGATCGTGCCGACGAGCTGGGAGGTGTTCCCGAACGCGGCATCAGCGCTGCTGCAGTACCTCACCCTCGAGTGGCCGGCCGAGCACGGCTGGGTGAACTACAACGCGCTGCAGCAGCTGATGTACTTCACGGTGGTGTTCGTCGCCGCACCGCTCGCGGCGATCACCGGTGTGCGGATGAGTTCCTGGTGGCCCGAGAAGGCCGAGCGCCTGAATCGGATCTACCCGGCACCGCTGGCACGGGCGATCCACTTCCCGACGATGCTGTTCTTCGTGATGTTCATCGTGATCCACGTGTTCCTGGTCTTCTCGACGGGGGCGCTGCGGAACCTGAACCACATGTTCGCCGGCAGCGACGAGGTCTCGTGGGCCGGCTTCTGGTGGTTCGCCGGCGGGCTCGTGGCGACGGTCCTGGCGTGGATCGCGGCGCGGCCGCTGCTGCTCGCCCCGATCGCCGGCGTGACCGGGCGGGTCAGCGCCCGCTGATCCTGCAGCACCTGCAGCGCAACCGCAGCGCCCGCGTAACACAGCGTCCTGTACCGTAGCGCCCGCGTATCCTTCCCGACGAGCGCGTACCTTTCCGACGAGAGGCCCCCTCAGTCGCTGCGACGTTCTAGCGCGCTCGTCGGGAAGGGGGCCATTCGCCCCCCTCGGTCGTCCCTGCGCCACCACCCGTGCATCCCCGCGCCGCCGCCTGTGCGCCGCCACCCACCACCGCCACTGTCACCGTCACGCGTAGATCCCGTACTCCTTCAGGTAGCGCTTGAGATCCGTGATCTTCATCGTGAAGCGGGGCTTGGCCTTCGCCCAGACGTGCCCCTTCGCGCCGGTGTCGAGGATCACCACCTTCTGGGTCTTGGGGTTCCACCGCTCGATGATCATGAAGTGCGTGTAGCTGTAGCTACCGTGGTGGTTCACGGAGGGGCGGCCCGCCTTGCCGGTGATGTGCACGAGGACCGGGCGGCCGGTCTTGGTGAAGCTGTCGGAGATGCGCCGCTTCAACTCGCCGGTCGTCGGGCTGTTGATGCGCCGGTACTGCGTCTTCCCGATCCACTTCTTCAGGCCGCTCGACACGTAGCGCGGCAGGGAGCGACCGTTCTTCTCGGTCTTGAAGTACTTGCTGCTGGCCAGCCGCCGCTGGGTCAGTTTCTCTCCGCTCGCCGAGCGCGTATAGCCGAGCTTCTTCAGCACGATCGCTGCCGAGGCGGGCCCGCACCAGTACCGCTTCTGCTGCCCCTTCCACGGGATCCTGAAGTTGTACCACCCCTTCGAATACTTCGGCGCCGCTTGGCCCTTCCGCTTCTGCACCCCGATCTCGACTGTGGACGATTGCTTCGTGACCGCCGGCTGACCGGGCTCCGTGCCGGTCACCTGCACCCGGGCCTTCCGGCCGAGCCAGGCGTCCTTGATCTTGAGCGTCGCCGACTTGCCGACGAGCTTCATGTTCGCCGACTTTGTCCCGACATACCAGCGATAGGTCACCGTCGGGTGCTCCCAGCGGGTCGACGCGCTCACGGAGAGTTTTCCGCCGACGCCGGCCTTCCCGCTGATCACGGGTTTCGGCGCGGGGAGGGGGTCGATCGGTTCGAGGGGATCCTCGGCTCTCTGCTCGAGTTCCTCTGCCGTGTCTGCGATCGCCGCCTGCGGAGTTGCGACCACCCCGGTGGTGACCAGAAGCGCGGCCACCGCCATCCCGAGGAGCTTCTTCTGCATCTCTTTCCTCTTTCGTCAGACCGCCCCCGCTCCCACGGTACTGCGTCCCGGACGTCGAGGCTCGGGACTCGCCCGTGCGTCGGGACGCCTCCGCGCACGAGGCCAGGGTCGACGAACGGCCCCCTTGCGCGCGAGCGGCCCGGAACTTCGCGGTGAGTTTCCGGGCCACTCGTGCGC
>NZ_CAJVAP010000039.1 GCF_910593785.1 Leucobacter soli
GAGCATCCGGAGCGCGCGTTCCCGCATCTCGGGCGAGTACTTCTGATTCATCGTGTTCCATCCTTGCTTGAAGAACGGAACGAAACCCAGGGCGATTCACTCTTTCGTGGGTTCACACTGTTTGCAGGTGGACCAGGGCGGGCGAGTCGCGTCATCGGTGACGGTCGTCATGACGCGTGTTTAGGGCGGTATCGGCGGAAAAACCGCGCGTGTCATCCACTGCAGCCCCATCCTGATCGAAGCCACAGACCTTCGGCCGGGTCAAGGGCGGTAACGTAGACCAATAATAAGGCAGTGGCGGAGAAAATCACTCGCCGCTCGGTTTCCTGACCTTCCCAGTCGAAGTCGGGAAGCGCGGATCGGTGCCCAAGGAGAACTTCGCTCCCCCGTCGCGCACCTCGATCATCGTGCCGTAGCCGAAAGCGCCGCTCGGCCCGGAGGTGAGATAGATGTTCTGACCCCGCCGCTGGAGCCCGGTGATGATCCGCTGCGGCGTCGTATCTTCGATGGCCACATTGTTGTTGGCGCCGTGCGGCACGATGCTGCCCGGCGTGGCATAGGCGACGAATCGGTGCCGCGCGATGGCCTTCTTAGCGCTCAGCCCGAAGTCGAGCACCGCCACGACCTGCTGCGTCTGGGCCTGCGATTGCGTGTCGGCGCCGATGTTCCCACCGAGGAGCCGCACCCCGGAGCCGTCGGTCACGATGTACGGGTTCCCCGTGTACCGCACCCGCTTGCCGGGCTCGAGGAAGTTCGGGCTGCTCGGGTCGCCGGCGGTCATGAATCGCATGCGGTTGTTCATCATGATCCCGGTGTCGCCGGCCGCGACGAACTGGTACCCGGTGCTCGTCGTCACCGCGATGGCATTCCCGTCGTGATCCACGATCTGGAAGGTCGTGGTGTTGTCCTCAAGGCCTGGCTCGATCGGCCACTGATGGGACCTCTCCGGGTCGATGCGGGCGAACTGCCGCTCACCGTAGTCGGGATCCAACAGGTCGCGGATCGGCACGTCGGTGAAGGCCGGGTCTCCGATATAGGCCTCGCGATCGGCCATCGCGAGCTTCATCGCCTCGATGAGCGTATGGGCGGTGCCCGCGGAATCCGCGACCTTGGGGCTGAGCTTCGCATTGCGAAGGATGTTCAAGGCGATCAGCATCGTGAGCCCCTGCGTCGTGGGCGGGGACTGGTAGATCGTGTGCCCACGGTAGTCGATGCTCAACGGCTCCTTGAACTCGGCGGAGTAGCCCGCGAGATCCTTCGCGGTGAACGTCGCCCCGCCCTCACGAGCGGCCGAGAGGAGCCGCTTTCCGAGCTTCCCGCTGTACACGTGCTCCCGAGCCGCAACGATGCCGCCATCCCGCTCGGGTTCCGCGGCATACGCATCGGCGATGCCCTGCAGGGTCTTGGCGAAATCGGCCTGCACGAGGGTGCTGCCCGCAGCCACGGGCGTGCCGCCCGGAACATAGACGGCTTGGGCCGCGTCGTTGACCGCGCCTCGACCCAGCGCGTCTCGCAGCTGCGAAGCAGTCAGATCGGTGACCTCATGCCCGTCGCGCGCCAATGCGATGGCGGGTTCGAGGAGGCGGTCGAGATCCATCCTTCCCTCGGCCTCGAGCAGCACCATCCAACCGTCCCACGCCCCCGGAACCAGCGCCTGATGCAGCCCATAGCTTGCGGGGCCCTGGGATCGGTACCGGTCGATATCGAACCTCGAGCCGACCGGGCCGACGGCTTCGAGCGCTTGGATATCCTCGGCCGTCGAGTTGAAATACAGGGCCGACGTCTCCCCTCCGATGAGGTTCGAGTAGTGCGGTTCGACCACGCTGAGCACCGCCGCAGCGGCGAAGGCGGCGTCCGCCGCCGATCCGCCCTCGGAGAGCGCATCCAACGCGGCCGCCGTCGCTTCCGGATGGATGGTGATCACCGCCGCGGGCGTCGGTGCTCGCTCCGACTCCTCGACGACCGGCGGCGAAGGATCGACGAACTCCGGAGCAGGCGCCACGGAAGGCCCGGGGGAAGGTGCAGGCGCAGGGAAGGAGCACCCGGCGAGCGCGATAACCAGCACGGTGACGAGCGCGGTGACCGGGACTGCGAGCAGTCTGCGCCACGTCATCCGGGTGTCTTTCGTCATCGATCCAGGGGAACGCGAACCTGTTGCATGAGGGGAACCGCGGCGGCCCCCTGCCGAGCGGCCGTGCGTCTCGGCCCGATGCGGGTTCGGCTGGCTTGATTATGCCCCAGCGAGTTCGGAGATCGCCAGCGCCTCGCGTTCGTCCGGTCGTGCGCTGGGCTCCGAGCCACCGACGGCGCCTCCCAGCGACGAGGCGTACACTGCGAATCAGTTTCAGCGTCGCACGAATCACCAGGCGGGGAGCGCAGGCACCATGACACGTCAACTCAATACTGCGAAGCTCCTCCCAGCAGCGCTGGCGCTCGGGATGGCGGCCTTCTTGCTGACCGCCTGCGCCTCCGAGACGCCGACGAGTCAGGCGCCCGACATTTCCGAGGCGCCCAGCACGTCAGAGGCGCCGAGCCCCACGGATGATCCGGACGCCTCTGAGACCGAGGAGGCACCCACCACGGGTAACGTCGAGGCGGCGGCAGCGGTGGACATCGCCCTCCGGGCCGTGCCAGGCGCCGTCGTGGAGGCCGAACTCGACCGCGAACGTGGTACGACCGTGTGGGAGGTGGGCGTGCTCGGCGACGACGGATCGGGCACCGAGGTGACGATCGATTCGCAGAACGGAAACGTGCTCAAGCAGGAGCGACTTCGCCTGAGCCGCGTGCAGAGCACGGCTCCTCAGGTCACTGCCGCCGAAGCGATCGAAGTCGCGCTCGACACGGCCGACGGCCAGGTGATCGCCATGGATCTCGACACGGAGCGCGGCACGGTGGTCTGGGAGGTCGAGGTGGTCGGTACCAGCGGCGGCACGGAGATCTACATCGATGCCGGCACCGGCGCCGTGCTCAAGCAGGAGCGCATGAGCTGACCGAGGGGCGCGGCATGCCCGCGCCTCCTGACCGCTCAGGCCTACGCGGAACCGAGCACGGCCGCGGCCGCCGCGCGTCCGGTGCGCACCGCCCCCTCCATGTAGCCGCAGACCCACTGATCGGATCCGCAGACGTAGAACGGCGGTTCGTGCGTCCCGTGGAGCGGCCCGACCGCCGTCACGTCTCCCGGGCGCCAGCCGGTGACGTAGCCTCGCGTCCACGGGTCCGTCGCCCAGTTCCGCATGTAGAAGCACGAGTAGTCGCCCGCCTGCGCTCCGAACAATCCGACGAGCTCCGCCGTGAGCTCGCGCTGGACGAGGTGCGCAGGCGTCGCGAAGTACTCCCCGAGGCTGACCGGCGGGATCAGGCCGGAGAGAATGCCGGTGTTCTGCGCCCACAGGCCGCCGATGATCGTCTCCTCTTGCAGGGTGGTGCCGTTGCACCCATCCGCCTCCCAGAAGCTCTCCTCGTAGACGACCGCGATCTTGGCGGCGCGTGCATGACGCTGCCAGTGGAGCGACGCGAGGCGGGCGTCGCTCACCCCGGTGATCCGGATGTCGCGGAGCGGCCCCACCGGGATCGCCGAGACGATCGCGGACGCGCCGATGATCTCGCCCGTGGCGAGCTGCACGTGGCACCCGGAATCGGAGACGTGCACCGCGGCCGCAGGGCTGCTGTAGCGGATCCTACTCCCCAGCGCCTCTGCCATGCGCAGGGCCACCGTGGCCGATCCTTCGAGCACGCGCTCGTTCTCCCAGACCTCGAAATCGTAGAAGCCCCCTGCCCCCGCAGCCGACTCCTTCCGGAGGTCCGCGAGGAGCGAGAGCCGCTCGATGGGCTCCGTCGCCAGCGCGCGATTCGCGAGATTCAGCGCGCGCAGCACCGCCGGGGTGCCGCCCTGGGCGCGGACCCAGTCGGCGGCGGAGAGCCGGTCGAGCTTCTCCGCGTCGGGGTGCGCCCACGGATCGTCCGGATCGACGGTGGCGGAGAGCTTCGCGAACTCCCGCTCGATGCGATCGTATGCGGCGCGGTCGGCATCGGTCATCCAGCCGGGCGCATCGCCGACGAACGCGCCTTCGCCCAGGCTCCACAGCGTCTCGCCGGTAGTCGAGGTGAACGTGGATCCCAACGTGAGGCCGAGCTCCTGCACGAGCTGACGGTACGCGGTGTGAAAGGTACCGACGATCTCTCCGCCGAGCTGCACCAGCCGCCCGTCGGGCGCGGTGGTCTGCTCCACGCGCCCGCCCGCACGGGCGCGTGCTTCGAGCACGAGGACATCGGTGCCTGCGAGGTCGAGATCCCTGGCCGCGCTGAGCCCGGCGAGCCCGGCGCCGAGAACGATCACGTCGTGCCGTTCCATGCCGGCCTCCCTCGGGTGCTGACGATCGAGATTCCTTGCTGTCGACCGTAGCGACTACCGGCCCCATATGACAGGGTTCGGTGCGAATGCGCGGCCGGTACCGTTGCACCCCTCCCCCGTCCGCGCCCCGCTTGCCATAATCGAGACATGGCGGATGCAGAGACGACCGACGCGAACCCGGCGGGCACGAGCTCGACCGAGCCGGAACCGACCAAGCCTGAGTCGGAGAGCGCGAACCCGACCAAGTCCGAACCGGCAGACGCGAGGCCGGCCTGGTGGCGCCGACCGAAGGCCGCGATCGGAGGCACGGCGATCGCGGCGCTCGCGCTCGGAATCGGCGGCGGGATGATCGGCGCGACGATCCTGCCCGGCGCACCCGGAGCCTGCAACGCGATCGCCGTCTCCGAGACGGTCCTGCCGTCGGTCGTCACCGTCTGGGCGACCAGCTCGAACGGCGGCAGCAACGGCGGCGGCAACAGCGGTGGCAACGGCAGCGGCGCCATCATCGACGCCGACGGCCTCGTCGTGACCAACGATCACGTGATCGCCCCCGCCCTCACCGACGGAGCCGTCTCGGGCGCGCTCGCGGTGACGCTCGCCGACGGCGAGCGCTTGGACGCCGAGCTGGTCGGTCGCGACCCGCAGACGGATCTCGCGGTCCTCCGCGTGGAGCGGGAGGGCCGACTCCCGGTGATCCGGTTCGGATCCTCCGCCGATGTGCGCACGGGCCAGCCGGTCGTCGCACTCGGCGCCCCGCTCGGCCAGTCGAACACGGTCACCGCAGGAATCATCAGCGCGCTCGACCGCTCGGTCGCGCTGCCCACCGGCGACGGGGGCCTGACGATGATCACCGGCGCTCTCCAGACCGACGCCTCCATCAACCCCGGCAACTCCGGCGGTGCGCTCGTCGACTGCCGTGGCCGGCTGGTCGGCGTCAACACCGCCATCTCGACGGTGCCCGACGGCAACGGGGGCGCTTCGGGCGGCAGCATCGGGATCGGCTTCGCGGTCCCCGCAGACACCGTGCGGGCGATCACCGACGAGCTCGTCGCCGACGGTCGCGTCGACCACCCGTCCTTCGGCATCGAGGTCAGCCCGCTCCCGCCGTCGGCGGCCGAGCAGTTCGGTGTACCGCCCGGGCTGGTCGTGACCTCCGTCGTCGCGGGAGGGTCGGCGCATCGGGCGGGCCTGCAGCCCGGCGACCTCATCACGCGCATCGGCGAGCAGACCACTCCGACCCCCGTGCATCTCGCCGGCTTCACCGTCCGGGCCGCCCCCGGAGACAGCGTCGAGGTCGAGTTCATCCGTGAAGCCGAGAGCCGCACGGTCACGGTGACGCTGCAGCCCAACCCGATCCCGACGACAACACCGACACCGACGCAAGCGCAGACGGAGTGAGGAGCCGCAGTGGACCTGTTCATGGATAAGGCCGAGCCGGAGGCCTGGAACGACGCCGAACGGCTCTCGGCCACCGTGCGCGAGAACGCCCTGCGCCACGGGCTCACGGTCCAGGAGACCGAGCTGATCAAGGTCCGGGCGTCGCAGCTCAACGGCTGCGTCTTCTGCCTCGATCTGCACTGCCGGCAGGCCCGGCAGGCCGGGGTCACGCAGCAGAAGCTCGACATTCTCCCCGCCTGGCGCGAGGCCCGGATCTACGAGGATCGCGAGACCGCCGTCCTCGCTGTGGCGGAGGCCGCCACCCAGCTGCCGCTCGGCGAGGATGCGCGCGCCGATCTCGTCGCCGCGCGCGGCGTCCTCGGCGACGAGGCCTTCGCCGCCGCCGAGTGGGTGGCCGCGACGATCAACCTCTTCAACCGGATTTCGATACTCAGCGGGCATCCGGTGCGGCCGCGCGACGCCGGTGGGGGGCTGCTCCGATGAGCGACCTGGATCAGCATCCCGTGATGACGGTGCTCGACTCGGGGCTGCCCTGCACGGCGGTAGAGGTGCTCGAACCGCGCCTCGTCCCGCTGGGCGGCCCGCGCGCGATGACCGTGCACCGCACCCTGCCGCAGCGGAAGCGATCCCTGGTCGGAGCCTGGTGCTTCCTCGACCACTACGGCCCGGACGACGTCGCCGAGACCGGCGGCATGGTGGTCCCCCGCCACCCGCACACGGGCCTCGCGACCGTCTCGTGGCTGTTCACCGGACGGATCGACCACCTGGACTCCGGCGGCAACGCGGCCGAGGTGCGGCCGGGTGAACTGAACCTGATGATCGCGGGGCGCGGGATCACGCATCAGGAGATCAGCACTCCCGGGACACGCGTCCTGCACGGGGTCCAGCTCTGGTACGCCCTCCCGGAGGCGACCCGCTTCAGCGAACATCATTTCGCTCATTACGCCCCCGAACCCGTCGCGGCCCCGGGGCTGACGGCCCAGGTCTTCATCGGCGAGCTGCTCGGCTCCGCCTCCCCGGTGGACACCCGCACGCCGGAGCTTCTGGGCGCCGAGCTCCTCCTCGAGCCGGGCGCGTCGGTATCGCTCCCGGTGCGCCCCGACTTCGAGTACGGCGTCCTCGCCGAGAGCGCGGACATCAGCGTCAACGGATCCACGACGCCCCACCGTTCGCTGGCCTACGTGCCCACCGGATCGGACACGCTGCGGATCGAGGCCGGCGCGGAGGGTACACGCGCGCTGCTCCTCGGCGGCACTCCGCTCGGCGAGCAGATCATCATGTGGTGGAACTTCGTCGGGCGCACCCACGACGAGATCGTCGAGTATCGGCGCCGCTATCAGGCCGAGATCGGGCTCGAGCCGACGGACGTGCAGGATGCGGGCGAGCCCGCCCTCTTCGGTCCCTTCCCCGACGGTCAGCGCGCACCATTGCCCGCGCCCGTGCTCCCGTTGACCCGGCTGAAGCCGCGAGGCTAGGGCAACCGCCGGACCCCCGACGAGCCGATGCGCCCCACCCGAAGACGACCCCTCACCCGACCACGACCCGCACGAGGAGCCCGCATGCCCGAGCAGCGTTTCACCATCGAGCATCGCCCCGAGGAGGGCCGCTACGTTCTCCTCGACAGTGAGCCGACCGCCGCCGCAGGCGGGGATCCTGTCATCGGCGAGGAGTCCTACGTCGATGTCGTCGCCGCGGACGGCACCGTCGAGCGCGTACTCTTCCACACGGCCGTCTCCGAGGCCTATGCCGGGCAAGGGCTCGCCTCGGTGCTGGTCGGCGCCGTCGTCGCCGACCTCGTCGCGGCCGGGATCAGGATCGTTCCCGTCTGCCCCTATGTGAAGGCCTGGCTGCCGAAGCACCCCGAGTTCGCCGACCACGTCGTCGCGGTGCGCGGAGAGCACCTGCGCGCAGTCCGGGACCGGCAGGGCGGCTGACCGCCCGCACCGCCCGACCGCTCACGCCGCTCGACTCCTCACCTCGCACAGGCGCGACCGCGCTTCGCCGTCACCGATCGCCGTCACCGATCGGCATCACCGATCGGCAAGGATCAGTTCAGCCGCCCGCGCGGCCAGCCCGTAGGTCGGCGCCATCGTGTTGCCGGGCTGCTTCGGGAGGACCGAGGTGTCGGCGATCCGGAGCCCCTCGATGCCCGTGACGCGCAGCGTCGCGTCCACGACGCCCGCGCCGTCGGCCGCCATGCGCGCCGTGCCGACGGCGTGCGAGAGCGCGCGGTTCGCCCAGGCGTGCGCGACGGCCTGCTCCGTCGTGACGACGTCGGCGCCCGGCGCGTCCTCCTCGACGAAGAGCTCGGCCAGCGGGTGCCGCGACGCGATGTCCCGCGCGGCCTCGATCATGCGCCGAGTGGTCTCCCGCTCCCATTCCGCTTCGAGGTAGCGCGGCTCGATCACGGGTGCCGCGTCCGGCTGCGCACCGCCGGAGTGCAGGGAGCCCTCGGTCTCCGGCGAGAGGAGGAACGCGCCCAGCCGGAAGCCGGGCCGCTTCGAGACGGCGGGGGTGGGCGAGGCGAGATCCATGGAGAGCGGATTCATCATGACGAAGGTGTCGGGATCGGTGCTCGCGGGATCGGTGCTCGCCGGATCGAGGCCGGCGGGATCAAGACGGGAGGGGCCGAGGTACCCGGGGCCGAGTCTCGCGAAGCCGCCGATGTCGTACACGCCGCCGGCGATGACGCCCCGCCGGGTGAGGAGGTAGCCGGCCCCGGCGAGCAGCTGCCGGAATCGCGATGAGAGCCGGTGGTTGACCCCCAGCCGTCGGTCGATGTGCGCCTGATAGACGATGTGCCGCTGCTCGATGAGGTGCTCGCCGACGTGCGGGTTCTCCACGATCGGAGCCACGCCGATCCGCGCGAGCACTTCGCCGGCGCCGATCCCGGAGCGTTCGAGGAGCTGCGGGGTCTCTATCCCGCCGGCGCAGATGATCACCTCGCGCGCCGCGCGGTAGTCGCGCAGCACGCCGCGCGTCCGCGCCTGGACGCCGACGGCGCGCCGCCCGTCGAAGCGCACCGTCGAGACGTGCGCGTGCCGCAGGTAGGCGACGTTCGGCCGGCGCCGGGCCGGGTCGAGGAACGCGGTCGCGGCGCTGCGGCGCCTCCCCCGCCGGACGGTGTTCGGCAGGTAACCGGCACGCGGACCCTCGGCGGCGTTGATGTCGGGCACCCGCGGCAGGCCGTAGTCCTCGAGCGCCGCGAACATCGCCTCGGTCAGCTCGTCCGGTTCGCGCGTCACGCGGATGTCGAGCGGTCCGCCGGCCCCGCGCTCCGGCGACGCCCCGAGCTCGTGGTTCTCGAGGCTCAGGAAGAGCGGCAGGATCGTGTTCCAGCCCCAGCCCTCCAGCCCCGACCGTTCGAGCGCGTCCCAGTACGGCCGGTTGCCGCGCTCGTACTGCAGCCCGTTGATCGACGTGGATCCGCCGTCGACGCGCCCGCGCTGCCATCTCTCGCGCACGTGCTCCGGTCCGGTCGGCTCGGTGTCGTACATGAAGGAGTGCCGGTTCCCGCTCGAGAGGAAGAAGAATCCCTTCGGGATGGCGATCATCGGGTCGAGGTCGCTGCCGCCGCTCTCGAGCACGAGCACGGTGCTGCGGCCGTCTGCGCTGAGCCGGTCGGCGAGCACGCTGCCCGCGGCACCGGCGCCCACGATGATGTAGTCGGCCTGCTCGCTCACCCCCACACCCTACCCGGCGAGGCAGTCCTTGGGTCGGACCGTACCCGCGGGATCGCCCGGCGCTGCTGCGCGAGCGGCTGGACGAGGAGGACGAGGACGCCGAGTACCTCGCCGCCGCAGTCGCCGGCATCGCACCGCTCCGCGAGGTCGCCTCGCTCATCGTCGCCGGCCGCGGGGCCGCGGTGTTCGCCGCAGCGATCGCCCGCGCGCGGGAGTCGGCCGCGGTGACGGTCTTCGCTCCCCCGTCGGAGCTCGAGGCGATCCGGGCCGCGCACGGCCCGCAGGCCCGCGTCTCGCACCGGCCCGGGAGCGTCCTGGGCCCCTGGTGCGAGGCGGCCGACGCGGTCGATGCAGTCCTGCTCGCCGACGTGCTCGTCGGGCTGCCGGATGCCGACGCCGTCCACGCGCTGCGCCGGGCGGCGGAGAGCCTCGCTCAGGGCGGCCGGCTGCTCGTCCTCTGCGACCTCATCGAGCCCGATGAGGCCTACGATCACGACCTCGAGCACCAGCTCATCGAGTTCGCGCTCTCGGGCGGTGGCGGGCGCACCCTCGACGGCCACCTCGCGCTCTTCGCGGACGCGGGTCTGGCGGTCGCCGAGCGACTCGCGCTCCCCTGGGGCTACACGGTCTTCGAGTTGACGCCGTCTTCGAGCTGACGCCGTCGTCGATCTGAAACCGGCGCCTTCGACGACGGTCGCCTGAGACGGTCGCGGCTCAGTAGGCCTGCACCCCGTCGCGCGGCGGTTCCTCGCCCAGCGCGAACAGGCGCCCCGAGATCGACTCCGAGGTGATGCGCACGTAGTTGCGCTTCACCGTGGGCACCATCGGCTTGAGCGGCAGGGCATCGGCCGCCGCGATCTCGGCCTCGGTCTCGAGCCTGCGCGCCGTGCCTCGCACCACGACGCTCCAGGCGATCGCGTCGTCGTGGTCGTCGACCTCGAACAGCACCTGGTTGCTGACCATCAGCTCCGCGAGCTTGTTCCCCTCCGCGGTGCGCAGGACGAGCGACTCGCCGTCGACCGCGTAGTTCACTGGGAAGATGTCGACGACGTCGCCGACACGGGTCACGATCCGCCCGACGGTCCGACTGCCGAGACGCTGCCAGCACTCCGCTGCCTCGAGTACGATCACCGGATCCTTGATATCGTCCATACCCCCATTCTCTCCTGCTCGGGCGCTGCGATCCAGTGGCCGCCGGCAGAGCCTCAGCCGGCGAGCGCCGGACCGGCGGGGTCGCAGTTCGTCATCATCCAGCGCGTGTCGCCGTCGTCCGCGAACGTCTCGAAGCCGAGATGCCGGTAGAACTCGATCGCGTTCGCGTTGTCGCTGCCGACGCCGAGGTGGACCCCGGGGACGCCGGCCGTCGCGAGGTCGGTGCGGAGTCCGTCGATCAGCACGCGGCCGAGTCCCCGGCCGCGTGCGCGCGGCAGCAGGTCGATGTGCAGGTGCGCGGGGAAGGGGTCCACCAGTTCTGCGGGAGGGCGCTGCGGCCGGTGAATCGCCCGCACGATCCACGCGTCATCGGGCGCGCCGGATCCCTCCGGGTACTGCGCGCGGAGTACCGGCAGCCACTCGGCCTCGAGCCAGGCGAAGAACCCGTCGGTGTCCGCCGTCGCCAGCAGATAGCCGGCGACGCCGCCGGCGTCGACCACGACGCGGCACAGCCCGCGATCGTGCGCCACGTAGGGGCCGGCGTAGACGTGGCCGAGCAGCTCCGGGTTCCGTTCGGGATCACGGCCGGGCCATCCGGGGTCGTCGGCGAGCAGGCACACCCGGTAGACGCCGGGCAGATCCTGGAGCTGTGCGGGGCGGACATCCATGACCGCACCCTACCCTTCGGGTACGGCGAGGCGGACGGTGGTCTAGTCCACCGGCGATGAGATCCTCTGACAAGCCGTCGAAACGGTGCAGTATTGGTATGGTGCACCCATTGCGCGGTCGGCATCCGTCGGGTTGACTCTGGGCATGACGATCTATCGACCGGCACCGATCCGCGACGTCGTTCGCGGTCGGATGCGCGAACTCGTGGCGACGCTGAGCACCGGCCAGCGCCTGCCCAGCGAACGCGAGCTCGCCGTGCGGTGGAACGTCTCGCGGATGACGCTGCGCCACGCCACCGACATGCTGGTGGCAGAAGGCCTCCTGGTGCGGCGCCAGGGCACGGGAACGTTCGTCGCCGGCAGGCCCGTGATCCGGGCGCTCGGGTTGACCTCGTTCTCGCAGGACATGCGCAGCCGCGGCCTGCGCCCCGGCAGCCTGCTCGTCTCGTTCCGGACGCTGCCCGCCGACACGGCGCTCGCGGGAGCGCTGCAGGTGGTGCTCGATGAACCGCTCTTCCAGTTCACCCGCGTCCGGCTGGGCGACGGCGAACCCCTCGCGGTGGAGACGACCTGGCTGCCGGTCGCGTCGGCACCGGGCCTGAGCGAAGCGGATCTCTCCGGCTCCCTGTACGAGGTGCTCGCGAAGCGCTACGGCATCATCACCACCACCGCACGCATCGCGATCGAGCCGATACTGCCCGATGAGCGCGTGCAGACGCTGCTCGGCATCGACGGTGGCCAGGCCTGCCTGCGCCTGCGCATGGTCGACTCGGACGCCGACGGGCGGGTCGTGATGGTCGCGAACTGCGTCTACCGGGGAGACAAGTACCACCTGCTGGCCGATGTCGCCGACGCCGCCGGGGCGACGACGGGAGTCCGCCCGTGAACGGCGTGCTGGCCGTCGACGGCGGGCAGACCGGTCTGCGCGCCGCGATCGACGGAGCCGGCGAGATCGTCGAGAGCCGGGGAGCGGCGCGGATCGACGGCGACGCCGACAGCGCGGTCGTAGGACTCGTCGCGGAGCTCTGGCGCCGCCTGGGCTCCCCCGCCGTCGGGACCGCCGCGCTCGGCCTGACGACGGCCCCGGGGAGTGCCGCCGCCCTCGATGCGATAGCCGCCGGTATCGCACAGGCCTGCGGGTGCCGCGAGGTGATCGTCTGCGATGACGCGATCGCGGCCCACGTCGGGGCGCTGGGCGCTGAGGACGGGATCTCGCTGACCGTGGGGACCGGCATCGCATCCATCGCCACCGGTTCCGCACCTCCGCGGCTCGTGCGCGTCGACGGGCACGGGGCGCTGCTCGACGACGCCGGTGGCGCGTTCTGGATCGGGCGCCGCGGACTGCGCGCCGCGCTGCGCGCCACCGACGGGCGCGGACCGGCGACCGGTCTCGTCGGAGCCGCAGTCGCCGCGTTCGGGCCGCTCGACCGGCTCCCGCTCGCCGTGCACGACGCGCCGGAGCCGATCCGCGAGATCGCGGACTTCGCCCGGGCAATGATGGAGTTCGACGGCGAGGACGAGGCTGCGACTGGCATCCTCGACGACGCCGCGGACGAACTCTGCCGCACCGTCCGTGCGGCACGGCGCCGCCTTGCGCCCGACGACGGCACGCACCCGCTCCCGCTCGCGCTGGGCGGCCGGGTCCTCCGGCACACCGGCTTGCGCGACCGGATCGCGGCCGGCCTCGTCGACGACGGCTTCCACCTGCGCCCCGCGCTCGGCGACCCGCTGCGCGGCGCACTGCTCATCGGATCGGGCACCCGGCCGGCGCCCATCCTCACCTCTCTCCACCGCTGGGAAGGAACTGCATCATGACGCAGGCTGCATCGATGACCGACGCCGGCATCCTCTACCTCGATCGGGTCGAGGAGATCCTCGATGACGTGCGACGGACGCAGTGGCCGAGGATCCGGCAGGCGGCCGCGCTCGTGGCCGAGGCGATCGCCGGCGGCCACGAGGTGCACGCCTTCGGCACCGGCCACTCGCACATGCTCGCCGAGGAGCTGTTCTACCGCGCCGGCGGGCTCGTGCGCGTGCGCCCGCTGCTCTTCGAAGGACTGATGCTGCACGCGAGCGCCCCGCTCTCGACCGCGCTCGAGCGGCTGCCCGGCCTCGCCGATGCCCTCGTCGCCGACCACGGCGTGCACGCCGGCGACGTCGTGATCGTCGCGTCGAACTCGGGCGGCAACGCCGTCACGACCGAGCTGGTGCGGTCCGTGCACGAGCGCGGCGCCGTCGTCATCGCGGTGACGAGCATCGCCCACGCGACCTCGGAGGCGGCGCGCGACTCCGGTCTGCCGCGCCTGCACGAGGCGGCCGACATCGTGATCGACAACGGGGGCGCCGTCGGCGACGCGGCCGTGGACATCCCGGGCGTGCCCCGCCGGGTCGGTCCGACCTCCACGGTCGCCGGTGCGGCGATCCTGAACGCCGTCGTCGTGCAGACGGCGGGGCTGCTGGCGGACCGAGGCGTGGTGCCCGAGATCTACGCCAGCAGCAACACTCGCGAAGGCGATGCCATCAATGCGGGCTTCGCCCCGGGGGCCGCGGCATGACCTTCGCGATCCGCGGCATCATCGAGGGCTTCTACGGGAGGCCCTGGTCTCACGGCGCCCGACTCGACATGATCGACTTCATCGCGGAGCTCGGCATGAACGTCTACGCGTACTCGCCCAAGGACGACCCGTTCCTCCGGTCCCGATGGCGGGATCCGCTGGACGACCGGAGCCGGCGCGCGACGCAGGAGCTCATCACCGCCTGCGGCGAGCGCGATATCGATCTCTGGTACTGCGTCTCGCCCGGGCTGACGGTGGAGTACGGCTCCGACAGCGAGGTCGACGCGCTGGTCTCCCGCTTCTCAGAGATCGCGGAGCACGGGGTGCGCAGCTTCGGGGTCTTCCTCGACGACATTCCGACGCGGCTGCAGCACACCGAGGATCGCGGCGCCTACGGCGACCTCGTCGAGGCGCAGCTCGACTTCCTCGCCAGGACGCACCGCGCACTCGGCGCGCGGGTACCCGGGGCGCGTCTGATCGTCTGCCCCACCCGGTACTGGGGACGCGGGGATGAACCCGGCATCTCGCGATTCGGCTCGGGGCTCCCCGCCGGCGTCGAGCTGCTGTGGACCGGACGCCAGATCTGCTCGGCCACGATCGATCGCGACGACGCCCGTCGCGTCGAACTGGCGTCGGGCCGCCGGCCGATCTTCTGGGACAACTACCCGGTCAACGACGTGGCGATGGCCGGCGAGCTCCATATCGGCCCGTTCCGCGGCCGTTCCGCCGACCTCGATAGTGCGGCGACCGGCCTCATCGCGAACGTCATGGAACTCGCCGAGGCCTCGAAGATCGCGCTCGCCACCATCGCCGACTATCTGCGGGATCCGGCGGGCTACGACCCGGATCGGAGCTGGGCCGCGGCGATCGAACGTCTCATCCCGGAGCCGGCGGATCGCGCCGCCTTCGTCGACTTCGCAGAGAACTCGCTGAGCTCCTGCCTGGCCGAGGACGACGCGCTGCGGCTGACCGCGGCATTGGACCGCCTCGCGTTCCTCACCCACCTGGGACGCCCTGAGGAGGGCGCCGCCGGACTCCTCGAGCTGGCCTCGCGCTATCGCACGGCCGCCGGGCGGCTGCGCTCCCCCCATTTCTCGGCCCCTCACCTCGCCGGGGAGATCCGTCCCTGGGTCGACGCCTTCGCCCTCGGCGCGGACGTCATCGAGCGGATCGGCCTAGCGCATCTGGACGGCAGCGCCGACGAGCCCGCCCGGCGGGCGGAATGGCTCGCCCACCGCGACCGCCTGCGCGCAACGGGTCTGCGCGTGTTCGGCGATGTCCTCGACATGACCCTGACCGACCTGAGCCGGATCCACACCACCACGACGTTCGAAGGAGAGCGCCCATGTCATCAAGATCGATCCCACGTGCACTAGGGGCCGCGGCAGCGGTCGCACTCGCCGCGACCATGCTCGCATCCTGCTCCTCGTCATCCGGCGACGAGCAGATCATCCGCGTCGCGATGGGCTCCCCCGGCGAGGCCCAGATCCGCGTCTGGGAGGCGGCCGGCGCGGCCTTCGAGGAGGCGAACGAGGGCTGGACGGTGGAGTTCAACTTCATGGAGGACGACCAGTACCAGACCATCGGGCTGCCGAACCTCCTGTCCAGCCGCACGCCGCCGGACGTCTACTTCGAGTGGGTCGGCAACCGCCTCGAGACGCGCAAGCAGGACGGCTTCACCGCCGACCTCAACGATGCCGTCGCGAACGGGCCGCTGGCCGGCATCTTCGACGAGGACGCCTTCGCGTCCGCGACGATCGACGGGCAGATCTCGCTCGTGCCGCACATCGCAGACGTGACGAACGTGCTCTGGTACAACACCGAGATCCTGGCGGAGAACAACGTCTCGCCGCCGCAGACCTGGGATGAGCTGCTGGCGGCCTGCGAGGTGCTCGACGCGGCGGGGGTCACGCCGATCGCCTCGGGCAACAAGGATCTCTGGGCGGCCGGCAACTGGCTCGCCCACGTCACCTCGCGCGTCGTCGGCGAAGAGGCGTACGACGCGGCGCTCACCGGTACCGCGTCGTTCGATGATCCGAAGTGGGTCGAGGCGTTCGGCTACGTGCAGCAGCTCGCCGACCGCAAGTGCATCAACGAGTCGATCAACGCGATCGACGACAACGAGGGCGCGCAGCTGTTCTTCCAGGGCAAGGCCGCCATGCACCCGATCGGCTCATGGCTCGTGAGCTGGGCGATCGACGAGGCGCCGGATCTCGACTTCGACTTCGTGAACCTGCCCGAGATGCCGGGCGCCGGCGATCAGAGCTCGGCGATCGGCGTCGTCACCGGCTACGCGGTCAACGCCAAGGGCTCGCACGTCGATCAGGCCGTCGAGTTCCTGGCACTGCTGAACAGCCCCGAGTTCGTGGAGCAGTTCATCGCCGCTGAGGCCGTGCCGATCACGCTCTCGGCGCAGGAGAGCACCTCTATCGACGCGCGCACGGCCCGCCTGATGGCGCTGCTCTCGGAAGCGGGCGCGGTCATCAGTCCGCCGGACACCGGGTACGACCTGGGCACGGCAGACGCCTTCTACCGGGCGCTCGCCGAGGTGATCGGCGGCCAGACCAGCCCGGAGGATGCGGCGGCGCAGCTCGCCTCGTCCGTCGGCTGATCCCCGCCGGGGGCGGGCCCGTGCCCGCCCC
>NZ_CAJVAP010000040.1 GCF_910593785.1 Leucobacter soli
CCGGCCGAGATCGAGGGTGCGTACTGGGCGACCCGTCAGCCCTCACTTGCCCTGTCCAAAACCAACTAAAGCACTCTCTACGAAACTCGACACTTGACAGTCGTGATCGCCCATGCGGGGTTCCGGTCACGGCCACGCTCCCGCGCTTCCCATGAGATGCCGAGGAGCCGGGTGAGGTGGTCGGCGATGATCGCCTCGTGCAGTTCGGAGAGCGCGACCGTCGCGGCGTGCATAGGGCGGCCGTCGAGCGACCGCCACCGCCCGTCGAGCACGGTCTTCACTTTGTTCGAGACCACGACGTGGGTGTGCAGGTGCGGGTCGGAGCTGCGGGAGTCGTAGTGGTCGTAGGTCGTCGCGGCGAGCCCGAAGGTATCGACCTGGGCGACCGCTCCACCGTCCGCGCCGGTCATGCCGACACGGGTGGCTGCGACCTCTCGTTCCATGAAGTCGATCACTTCAGCGATCGCCGCATGGTGCGCGTCGGCGATCAGCGCCTGCGTGCCCGCGTCGGCGACCGACCACAGCACCGACGCCGACTTCGGCAGCGAGAACGTGTAGTCGTACCCCGCTACTGCCTTCCGGGTACCGCGCTTGCGCTCCTCGTCCTCGATCTGCGCGACGGCCTCCGCACGGGAGGCTGGGCCGAGCTCGGGGTCGAGTGCTTCGACACGGGCTTCGATGCGCTCTGCCGGGGTCGAATAGACCGGGTAGGCGTGCCCGAGCGGGTCACCGGTTACAGGATCGCGGCCCATGCCGATGAGCAGCTGCAGTTGCTCCTCCGACACTTCATCGCCGGTCGTGATCTGACCGCCGGCGAACTGCGCGATTCCGGTGCCGAGCCACCTGCCAGGCGGGTTCCCGGCCTCGGCGTAGTAGCGCGTGAGCGGCGTGGACAAGGAGCGGTCGCCGTCGCCGGTGACGACGGAGCGCAAGAGGTACTTGTAGCCGTCGCCGGCGCTCATCACCCGCATCGAGACCGTCATCTCTATTAGGTAGGGTTCCGTCTCCCCGAGGAGATAGCCCGCCGCTGGCGGCCGTCGGAGAAACTAGGTGGTCGAGAGATGAACTCTTGGTGAAGTGAGGGCCCGCACCTTGCCAGATGTTTCGATAACCATCAATATAGAAATATGTCGATTCAAGAAGTTGAGCTGCTCATCGTCGGTTCAGGCCCTGCCGGATACACTGCGGCGCTGTACGCCGCTCGTGCGGGGCTCGCCCCGGTGGTGATTGCGGGATCGGTGTCGGCGGGAGGTGCTCTCATGACGACCACGGAAGTGGAGAACTTTCCGGGCTTCATCAACGTAGTGCAGGGCCCGGAGTTGATGGCGACGATGCGTGCGCAAGCCGAACGGTTCGGAGCGCGGATTGTGTACGACGACGCGACCAGGGTCGATCTCGCGAACGAGTGGAAGACCGTCGCAACCGGAGGCGGTAGCACGTATCGGGCCAAGGCGGTGATCATCGCGATGGGTTCGGCGTACCGGAAGCTCGGCCTCCCCGAGGAGGCTCGCTTGTCTGGGCATGGGGTGTCGTGGTGTGCGACGTGCGACGGGTTCTTCTTCCGGGACCGCGAGATCGCGGTGGTTGGAGGCGGGGACTCCGCCATGGAGGAGGCGTTGTTCTTGACGAGGTTCGCGTCGAACGTGACGATCGTACACCGGAGGGACGAGTTCCGTGCCTCGAAGATCATGGCGCAGCGGGTGCTCGACCACCCCAAGATCGAGGTCGAATGGAATAGCGAAGTCGCCGAGATTCTCGGCGACGATCAGGTGACCGGGCTACGTCTGCGCAACACGGTGACGGGTGCGGAGCGGGTCTTGGACGTGGCGGGAGTGTTCGTGGCGATCGGTCATGACCCGCGGTCGGAGCTGGTGATCGGACAGGTCACGACTGACAGCACTGGGTATGTGGCCGTCGCCCATCCCTCGACTCGAACGAATCTTCCGGGCGTGTTTGCCGCCGGTGATCTGGTCGATCACACCTATCGGCAAGCGATCACCGCTGCAGGCACAGGTTGCGCCGCTGCCCAGGATGCGCAGCACTACCTCTCGAGCCTCGTCCCGGTTGCACCTGTAGTCGAAGTCGCAGGCTCGATCCTCGAGGTGCCCGCGTGACCGCCGTGACGCCGCGCGTCACTCCGAAGCGGCTTTCCACTCTCGACAAGTGGTTGCCGGTGTGGATCGGGCTCGCGATGGTCGCGGGGCTGGCGCTGGGCCGTTTCGTACCTGCGCTCTCGGGCCTGCTGGCTCGGCTGGAGGTAGGCGGCATCTCCGTGCCGATCGGGATCGGGTTGCTGGTGATGATGTACCCGGTGCTCGCCAAAGTGCGCTACGACAAGGTCGCCGCCGTCACTGGAGACAAGAAGCTCCTCGTTTCCTCCCTGGTGCTGAACTGGGTCGTCGGGCCGGCGGTGATGTTCGCGCTCGCTTGGATCTTCCTGCCGGATCTTCCCGAGTACCGGACCGGTCTGATCATCGTGGGGCTGGCGCGGTGTATCGCGATGGTGGTGATCTGGAATGATCTCGCCTGCGGGGATCGTGAGGCCACCGCGGTGCTCGTCGCGATCAACTCCGTGTTCCAGGTCGTAATGTTCTCCGTGCTCGGATGGTTCTACCTCACCATGCTCCCGGCTTGGCTTGGCCTCGACGCCCAGGGCCTCGATATCTCGGTGTGGCAGATCGCGGTGAATGTGCTGGTGTTCCTCGGGATCCCACTCCTCGCGGGTTTCGCGTCCCGCTGGATCGGCGAGCAGCGCCACGGTCGGGCCTGGTACGAGGAGAAGTTCCTCCCGACTGTTGGGCCGTGGGCGCTGTATGGGCTGCTGTTCACGATCGTGCTGCTGTTCGCGCTGCAAGGAGAAGCGGTCACGTCGAACCCGCTCGCGGTAGCCCGCATCGCTGTGCCGCTGCTGGTCTACTTCGCCCTCATGTGGTTCGCAGGGCTCCTCCTGGGCAAGGTGCTCAGCCTGAGCTATGCCAGGTCGACGACCCTGGCGTTCACCGCCGCCGGCAATAACTTCGAGCTGGCGATCGCGGTGGCCATCGGCACCTTCGGCGCCACCTCCGGGCAAGCGCTCGCCGGTGTGGTTGGGCCGCTCATCGAGGTGCCCGTGCTCGTCGCCCTCGTCTACGTCTCGCTGTGGGCCGCTCGAGCCTGGTTCCGTATCGACCCCTACACCACACGCGCACTTGAATCGAGGGCCTCATGACTGACACAACTTCCCTTCCGGTAGCCGACTCCTGCGCGCCGTCGGTGACGTACGCGATCGGTGCAGATGCGGCCGTCACCGTGGCTGGTGCGCTGAAGGCGCTCGCGGATCCGCTGCGCCTGCGGATGCTGTCGGCGATCACGACCGACCCGCGAGGCGAGTCCTGCGTCTGCGACCTCGCAGAACTCGCCGAGGTGTCCCAGCCAACCGTCTCCCACCACTTGAAAGTGCTCAAGGACACGGGGATGCTGCAGTCCGATCGGCGCGGGACCTGGGTGTGGTACCGGATCGCGGCCGGCAGGCAGCAGGCCGTCGCGGCGCTCCTCGACGCTTTCGCCCCCGTCGCGATCACAGGCGACCACGGGAGCGCCGACGGCACAGAGGATGCTCTGGTTCGTGCGGAAGCCCTGCGCGACATGGATGGGCGAGTAACGCGCCTAGGTGAGGAGCTCGCGGACGAACTGACCGGGCTGAGCCGGGATCTGGTGGTCGCGATCGTCCGCGAGTCCTATGCGGGCCTCGTGCGATCCGCGAAGGTTACCCGTCACCTGATCCCGCTGACCGAGCGCTTCGCCCGACAGCGCCTCACCGATCTCGCCCGCGACAGGTCGTCCGGGGTGCCGCAGGTGCTGTTCGTGTGCGTGCAGAACGCGGGGCGGTCGCAGCTCGCCGCCGCGATCGTGAATCAGCTCGCGCACGGTCGCGTGGTCGCCCGCTCCGCGGGCTCTGCACCCGCAACGGATGTGCACCCGCGCGTCCGTTCGCTGCTCACTCAGATCGAGGGCGAACACGACGCGGTAGCTGCGTTCCCGAAGCCGCTCACCGACGACGCCGTGCGTGCCGCCGACGTCGTCGTGACGATGGGATGCGGCGACGTCTGCCCGATCATTCCTGGCGTCCGCTACGAGGACTGGGCCGTCGGAGACCCCGCACTCGCCTCCCCGGAGGGCATCGACGCGATCCGCGACGACATCGAGCGCCGCGTGCACACCCTGCTCACCACTCTCACCTGACTGAAAGCAGCGAACTGAATATGACCGATCAGAAACCCTCCGTGCTGTTCGTGTGCGTCCACAATGCCGGACGCTCACAGATGGCCGCCGGCTTCCTCCGCCACCTCGCGGCAGGCCGCATCGAGGTGCGTTCTGCCGGGTCGATGCCCGCCGACAAGATCAACCCCATCGCTGTCGCAGCCATGAAAGAGATGGGCATCGATATCACCGCCGAGCGCCCCAAGGTGCTGAGCACCGAGGCGGTGCAAGCTTCGGACGTGGTGATCACGATGGGCTGCGGCGACGCCTGCCCGTTCTTTCCCGGCAAACGATACGAGGACTGGAAACTCGACGACCCCGCCGGCCAGGGTATCGAAGCGGTGCGGCCGATCCGCGACGAAATCAGGTCGCGGGTCGAGACGCTGATCGCAGAACTCCTCGAACCGTGACCCGAGATGCGTCCGCGGCGCCTACGAGGCCGCCCGGGAGCGTCGCGGAGGTGTTCCGTGCGTTTCTGAAGCTCGGCGTCACGTCGTTCGGTGGGCCAATCGCGCACCTCGGCTACTTCCGCGAGGAGCTCGTCGTCCGCCGCAAATGGGTAAGCGAGCCACAGTACGCCGAGCTCGTCGCGCTGTGCCAGTTCCTCCCCGGCCCGGCGTCGAGCCAGGTCGGGTTCGCGCTCGGCCTGATCCGCGCCGGCTTCCGCGGCGCGGTAGCGGCATGGGTAGCGTTCACGCTGCCCTCGGCGCTGCTGCTCGTGCTCTTCGCTATCGGCGCCGTCGGGCTCGAAGGCGTCATCGGGCACGGCCTGATCCTGGGGCTCAAAGCCGTGGCGGTCGCGGTTGTCGCACACGCAGTCATCGGAATGGCGCGCACGCTGACGCCGGATCTGCGGCGCATCCTGATCGGTCTTGCCGCCGCAGGCTTGGCGTTGCTGCTCCCTGGCAGCCTCGGGCAGATCGCGGCGATCCTCACCGGTCTCGTCGCCGGGGTGCTTTGGTGCCGCGGTGCGGCCGTGTCTCGGGCGGAGCCTCTGGCGGTGGGCGTCTCCCGCAAAACCGGGATCACGGCGCTGGCCGTCTTCGGCTGCCTGCTGGCATGTCTGCCGGTGCTCGCTGCCCTCACCCAGAACGCCTGGGTCGGGATCGCGGACGCATTCACCCGTGCCGGGGCGTTCGTGTTCGGTGGCGGGCACGTCGTGCTGCCGTTGCTGCAGGCCGAACCCGCCATTGCCAGTTCGATTGTTCTCGAACAGTTCCTCGCCGGCTACGGGGCAGCCCAAGCCGTTCCCGGCCCGCTCTTCACCTTCGCCGCCTACCTCGGCTTTGACATGGTTTCCGGCCCGCTCGCCCCCGTCGCGGCGTTGCTCGCGCTGGTCGCCGTCTTCGTGCCAGGTCTTCTCCTGCTGGTCGCGGCCCTGCCGTTCTGGGATCGTGTGTGCCAGAACCCGAGCGTCCGATCGGCGCTCGCGGGCGCGAACGCGGCCGTCGTCGGGATCCTCGCCGCGGCGCTGTGGACCCCGGTGATCACTTCCGGGGTCACCGGGGTCGCGTCCCTCGGTATCGCCGCAGCATGCTTCCTGCTCCTCACCGTGTGGAAGCTCCCCGCGTGGGTCGCAGTCCTCTTGGGCGCAGTAGCGGGGGTGGTCGTCGCCGCTACGGGCGTGAGCCTGGCCTGGGCTTGAACCAGTCGGGATCTTGTCTCTGCTGGTAGACGTCGGGGATGCCGTCTGCATCCTCGTCGACCGCATCGCGCAGCGCGATGCGCCGGTACCGGCGGTTACGGGTGCCAAGCAGGATTGCCGCGACTCCCGCGGCAATCACGGATGCGGCAAGGATCGCAACTTTGGCAGTATCCTGCTCGGCGGATCCGGGCGGGAAGCTGAGTTCGGCGACGAGCAGTGACACGGTGAACCCGATGCCTGCGAGGAGCCCGACTCCGATCATGTCGATCCACCGAAGTTCCGGGTCGAGTTTCGTGCGAAGCGCCCTCGTGGTGAGCCACGTCGTCGTCACGATGCCGAGCGGCTTCCCAAGGACGAGGGCGGCCACGATTGCGAAGGTCAGGGGGTTCGTCAGCGCGTCACGGATTCCCTCGGGCCCGCCGACGGAGACGCCGGCGGCGAAGAACGCGAAAACGGGCACCGCGATCCCCGCCGAGAGCGGGCGGAAGCGGTGCTCGAACTCCTCCGCGAGCCCTGGACGGCCGCTGGCAGTTTCACGGTCTGCGCGGCGGTGGAGCACGGGGATCGTGAATCCGAGCAGCACGCCCGCGATGGTGGCGTGGACCCCGGAGGCGTGCATCAGCACCCACGCGACGACTCCGATGGGGAGCAGGATCAGCCAGGCCGCGAACGGGTGCAGTCCGAAGAAGGCCCGGTAGCGTTGCGCGATGAACCCGTAGACCGCGATGACTGCGAACGCCAACAGCAGCGGGGACAACTCGATGTGGTCGGTGTAGAACACGGCGATGATGCTGATCGCGATCAGGTCGTCGACGACGGCGAGGGTGAGGAGGAAGATCCGCAACGCTGGGGGCAGGTGGGAGCCGATGATCGCAAGGACGGCAACAGCGAACGCGATATCCGTGGCAGTCGGGATCGCCCATCCTGCACGGAGCCCTGGCTGCGGCAAGACGATCGCCGCGTAGATGAGCGCGGGGACGGCCACGCCGCCTGCGGCGGCCGCGATCGGGACGATCGCGGTGCGGAACTTCCTGAGATCGCCGGCGACGAACTCGCGTTTCAGTTCGAGGCCGACCAGGAAGAAGAAGATCGCGAGGAGCCCGTCGGCAGCCCACGCCCCGAGGCTGAGGTTCAGGTGCCATGGCTCGTAGCCGACCTTGAAATCCCGCAGAGTGAAGTACGCGTCTGCGGCGGGCGTGTTCGCCCAGATGATCGCGATGAGGGCGGCGCCGACGAGCAGCATGCCGCCGACAGCTTCTTTGCGCAGCAGCGCGCCGATGCGCGTCGCCTCGTCGAACGTCCCATAGCGAGGGAAGGTCCGATCGGGTGGTGTTTGGGCGGCGTTCAAGTCATCTCCTGGGGTGGGCGTGCAGGCTGAGAGGAATCGGCTCGAATCAGGCCCCTGCGCCGCGTGGGGACGAGGGGAACGATTCTGGATCAGGCTGCAGGCGTCGTGGGTGTGGTGCCGGAAAGCATCGCACCCCAGGAGGAGATGTACCCGTTCGTACCGGGATGAGGCAGCACCCAGCCCGCCGGCATGAAAGCCGCGTGGAACCGGTGATGCGTCATCACTTTCAAGGGTATCAGCGCCCTTAGACGGGTCACAGTGCCCCCCTTGCCCAGGCTTCGGTGAATCCGCACTCTTCGATATCGCGCCAGGTGAGCGTGACGTCAGTCCAGGAGCCGTGTCCCGAACCAAGGGCCTCATCGAGACGATCATGCAGCAGCGCCGGGTCAGCGCAGTCGGTGAGGTCGAGCACGAGCACTTGCAGGTATCGGGCACGGTCACGTTCCACATCGTTATGCAGCCGCGAGGCGAGGCCCGTGGGCATTGTCACGAGCAGTGATTGCGGGAACCCGGTCGGTCGAAGGCAGGCGATGCAGACCCGCCGGATCGCAGGATGCGTATCGAGTTCGTGTTTCAGATCCTGGATGGCGTCGTGCCAGCGGGCACGTCCAGCTTTGCGCGTCGCACAGCCCCGCAGGTCTACGCCCCAGAGCATCCCTCGCGGCTGCGTGCAATCCAGATCTTCATCGGCGTACGACGCTTGCGGCAACGGGTCGCCATGAACCAGGAATGAGATGGGCACGGAAGTCTCCTCAGAGGGTCGGGATTGTTTCGCCGACCAGACTTCCCGGCACACCATCCGCTGGATGCAGCAGTGCCGCGCAGCGGTCTCCCACTCTACGCCCTCTCCGCGCTCCGTGCGCAAGCACTGCCGTAGAAGGAATCTTCGACGGATTTTGTCGTGCGGAGTAAAGTCGAGTGCGGTGCGCCGGGAAGTCTGGTCGGCACACCGCCCGTCCGGGTGGTGTTCATGAATACTGAGGACAGCCCTATGGATACGCGCACCGGGAACATCGCGATAGCGCGCGTGCGCGACCTTGCCCACCGCGCCACTGCCCGCACCCGCTATCTCGCCGGGCACTCGCCGGCGCGCATCGCGATCCTCGTGTTCGCCGCCGCGGTGCTGCTGTTCACGGCGCTGCTCATGCTGCCGATCGCATCGCGCACCGGCACGGTCACCGCGCTCCCCGATGCATTGTTCACGGCGGTGTCGGCGGTGACCGTTACGGGGCTCACGACCGTGGACACGGGCGAGCACTGGTCGATGTTCGGGCAGGTCGTGATCTTGGCCGCGATCCAGACCGGTGCGCTTGGGGTCGTCACGATCGCGCTGCTCCTCGCACGGATGGTGACCCGCAGACTCGGAGTCAGCGGGCGGGTGTTCGCGCAGTCGAGCATCGGCACCACCGGGCTCGGGGACGTGAAGCGCCTCCTCCGGGTGGTGGTGGTCACGACGTTCACGATCGAGTTCGTGCTGATGCAATTCCTCGTCCCCGCCTTCATCGTCGCCGAAGGGTCGTTTGGGTGGGGACTCTGGTATGGGGTGTTCTATGCGATCTCGGCGTTCGCGAACGCGGGCTTCACGCCGCATGTCGGAGGCATTGGCCAGTTCGCCGACAACCCGTGGATCTTATCCCCACTCGCGATCGGCGTGTTCGTCGGGAGCTTCGGATTTCCCGTGATCCTGAACCTCATCCGCGCGAAATGGACGCGGAAGCGTTGGACGCTCCACACGAAGCTCACCATCATCACTACCATCGTGCTGTTCGTGCTCGGCACGGTCGCCTGGGCGGGATTCGAGTGGGCGAACCCGGCCACGATCGGCGGTGAGACCTGGTGGGCGAAGATCGGAAACGCGCTCTTCGCGTCAGCGATGCTGCGCTCGGGCGGTTTCGCCGTCGTCGACACGGAATCGATGACGGCGACGACGATGCTTCTCAGCGACGCGCTCATGTTCGTCGGCGGCGGATCCGGCTCCACCGCCGGCGGCATCAAGGTCACCACCCTCGCCGTACTGTTTCTCGCGATCTGGGCCGAAGCGAAAGGCACTCAGCACACCAACGCCGCAGGCCGCAGGATCCCGAACAGCACCCTCAGACTCGCGATTAGCGTCGTGTTCCTCGGTGCCACGCTCGTGCTCACCGCCACCGCCCTGCTCACTACCGTGAGCGACGCCACCCTCGATCGCCTCCTGTTCGAGACGATCTCCGCATTCGCGACCTGCGGTCTATCTGTCGGGATCTCCGCGGAAGTCGGCCCATTCGGGAAATATGTGCTCTCTGCGCTCATGCTCGTCGGACGCGTCGGCCCGATCGCACTCGCGTCCGCCCTCGCCGTACGACAGCGCAAGGAGCTCTTCCGGCTTCCTGACGAACGACCTATCATCGGATAACCAGACAGAGGTCAGTGCCCGGCGCCAAGCCCGCCGGTAAGCCTCGTGTGGAACGCAGTCGTATACTCGTTCATCCCGATCAGCTCGACCGCCTTGCCATGCTGCTCGTACTTCGTCACGATCGCATCGAGCGCGGCCACGGTCGACGCATCCCAGATATGCGACTGCGTCATATCGACCACCACTTGTCCGGGATCCTGAGCGTACTCGAACTGGGTGGTCAGATCGTTGCTCGAAGCGAAGAACAACTCACCGACGACCGTGTAATAGGCGCGCTCCTCACCGAAGTGCTCCATCACTTCACGCTTGACAGTCACGAAGTGCGCGACACGGCGCACGAACATCACCGACGCGACGAACACCCCGACCACCACACCGATCGCGAGGTTATGGGTCGCGACGACGACCGCGACCGTCACGACCATGACCGTGGTCTCGCTCTTCGGCATCCGCTTCAGCGTAGACGGCCTGATGGAATGCCAATCAAAGGTGCCCACGGACACCATGATCATCACCGCCACGAGAGCTGCCATCGGGATGATCGCCACTATGTCGCCGAGGGCAACGATCAGGATGAGGAGGAACACGCCCGCGAGGAAAGTGGAGATTCGCGTGCGCGCACCCGACGCTTTCACGTTGATCATCGTCTGTCCGATCATCGCGCACCCGCCCATCCCGCCAAAGATGCCTGAGGCGATGTTCGCGACGCCCTGCCCCCAGGACTCGCGCGTCTTGTTCGAGTGCGTATCGGTGACATCATCGACGAGCTTCGCCGTCATGAGCGACTCCATCAGCCCGACCAGCGCCATGGCGAGGGCGTAGGGGGCGATGATTGTGAGCGTCTCGAAGGTGAGCGGCACATTCGGGATGAATAGTTCGGGCAGGCTGCGGGGCAGTTCGCCCTTGTCGCCGACGGCTGGCACGTTAATCGCGAAAACAACCACGGCCGCGGTGACGACGATAATCGACACGAGTGGGGCCGGGACCACCTTGGTGATCTTCGGCATGAAGACCATGATCAGCAAGCCGATAGCGATCAGCGGGTAGACCATCCACGGCACGCCGAGGAGTTCGGGCACCTGCGCCATGAAGATGAGGATCGCGAGTGCGTTGACGAACCCGACCATGACGCTGCGCGGGATGAAGCGCATCAGCTTCGCCACACCGAACACCGCCAGCACGATCTGCAAGAGGCCGGCGAGGAGCACGGTTGCAATGAAGTAGTCCATCCCGTGGTCACGGGCGACCGGTGCGATGACCAGTGCGATCGCACCGGTGGCTGCGGTGATCATCGCGGGGCGACCGCCCACGAATGCGATCGTGATCGCCATGATGAACGACGAGAACAACCCGACCTTCGGGTCAACGCCCGCAATGATCGAGAACGAGATCGCCTCCGGGATCAGCGCGAGCGCGACCACCAGCCCCGCAAGCGCTTCTCGGGTGAGGAGGCGCGGGGTCTTAAGCGCCGTGCGTACGGAAGGTTCAGGGCGATACCGCTTGCGGTCTTCTACAGTGGTGCTAGTGGTCACACCCATCAACCCTAACGTAACGGGAGATTTGGTGCGAAGCGAGAAGAGGATAACTTCGGGATGAGCGATGTGGGAATGATGCATATTGGCGAGCTCGCCCAACGCACAGAACTGTCCCTGCGCACCATTCGTCACTATGACGAGATCGGCCTCCTCGCACCGTCGGGACGTTCTGAGGGAGGCTTCCGGCTGTATACCGAGGGCGACTACGACCGGCTGATGCTCATCCGCCGGATGAAGCCCCTCGGCTACTCTCTCGACCAGATGGGCGATCTACTGCACGCTATCGATAGCGCTTCGCCGTCTGGCGCTGACCAAGAGGACGCACGCCGCACGCTAGAAGATTTCCGGCAAGACGCGATGGAGCGACGCGAAAAGCTCGTAAAGCAACTCGAGATGGCGGACGAGTTCCTCCGTCTCCTTGCCATTGAAACGGAATGAGCGAATGTTACCCCAACCGCTTTGCTACTCGATCCGGATCATCGCCACATTTCACAGTCATATTTATCACTTTGTTCACGTTCTCCGCTTTCCTTGGCGCGGTCACGATGAGCGGCCCCTCGGGGGCGCTCGGAGCATCGATCGCTCTAATTGCGGTGTTCCTCCCCTCCGCGCTTCTCGTCATCGGTGTGTTGCCGTTCTGGGAGCGGCTGCGCCGAGCCCCCCGCGTGCAACGAGCCTAGATGGGGGTGAATGCGGGTGTCGTTGGCTTACTCGCGGCGGCCCTGTACGATCCGGTCTTCACCGAGGGCGTCACCGGACTGCACTCTCTCGTGATCGCCGTAATAGCGTTCGTCGCGCTGACCGCGTGGAGGGCGCCCGCGTGGGCGGTGGTGCTGGGGGCTGCCGGACTGGGGGCGTTGCTGCTCTGAACCACGCCCGCGGTCGAGTCCGAAGCATGCTGAGGCAAGGCTCGCCCCCGATGCGCCGACGCCCGCGATCTGGGAAGCTTGCAGCGTGAGACGAGTTTCTGCCGCGACCGGGGCGTATCCGCTGGTGTTCGTGACCCTGTTGGTTGCGGCGATTGGCCTGATCCTGCTCGCGACCCCTGCACGCGAAACCGCCCCATGGCTCGTCGGCGCGTACGCGCTGGCAATCGCGGGCTGGGAGGCGGTCGGCATGATCCGCCAGCTCCTCAAGGGCCACGCCGGGCTCGACATCCTCGCGGTCACCGCGATTGCGGCGGCGGTGACCGTCGGCGAGCCGTGGGCTGCGCTCGTGGTCGTGCTGATGCTCACCGGCGGCGCGGCGCTCGAAGACTACGCCGCGAACCGCTCGAAGCGCGAGCTCACCGCGCTGCTGCGCAAAGCCCCGCAGCAGGCGACCCGGTTGCTGCGGGGCGATGCCGCCCCGGCGGGCGGCCCGACTGCCGAGAGGGTCGCCGAGGACGTGCCGGTCGAAGCCGTCAAGGTCGGCGATCTGCTGCTCGTGCGGCCCGGTGCGCTCGTGCCCGTGGACGCGGTGCTCGTGTCGGAGCACGCCGTGCTCGACGAGTCCTCGCTCACGGGCGAGAGCCTGCCGGTCGAGCGAGTCGCGGGCGAGCGCGTCTCCAGCGGAGTGGTGAACGGTGCGACAGCGGTCACGATGCGGGCTGTTGCGCTCGCCTCGGACAGCGAGTATCAGCAGATCGTGCGCTTGGTCGAGCAGGCTGCGGGGAGCAAGGCGAAGGTGGTGCGCCTCGCCGACCGTTATGCGGTGCCGTTCACGGTGCTCTCGCTCATCATCGCAGGCATAGCGTGGGGGGTCAGCGGAGAGGCGGTCAGGTTCGCCGAGGTGCTGGTGGTCGCGACCCCGTGCCCGCTGCTGATCGCCGCACCGGTCGCGTTCCTCGGTGGCATGAGCCGAGCTGCGCGCTTCGGGCTCATCGTGAAGGGCGGCGGCACTCTCGAACAGCTCTCGCGGGTACGCTCCGCCGCGTTCGACAAGACCGGCACCATCACGACCGGGCGGCCCGCGCTCGAACGCATCCTTGCCGAGCCCGGCTTCGACGAGATGAGCGTGCTCCAGTTCGCCGCATCGGCCGAGGTGTACTCGTCCCACGTACTCGCAGAGTCCGTCGTCGTGGCGGCCAAGCAGCACGGATACCCGCTGCTGGACGCGCTCGGAGCCGAGGAGATCGCCACCAACGGCGTCGCCGCGGAGTTCGCATCCGACAACGCGGAGGATGCGGCGACGACGGTGCGGGTGGGCAAGCCCTCCTGGCTCCGCGAGTTCGCCCCGGCCCTCGCGCTCGCCCCGCTGGAGCCCGGTGAACTCGCAATCTACGTCGCCCTCGACGACCGCTTCGCGGGCGCGATCGTGATGCGCGACCAGACACGAGACGAGGCTGCGCAGGCGCTCGGAGAGTTGCAGCGACTCGGGGCCGAGCGCACGCTCATGGTCACCGGCGACGTGGCAGCCACAGCCGAACCGATCGCCGCGGGTCTCGGGATCAACGAGGTGCACGCCGAGTGCCGGCCCTCCGACAAGGTGAGCATTGTGAGCGCGGTGCAGCCCAGACCGCTCATCATGGTCGGCGACGGCCTCAACGACGCCCCCGTACTCGCCGCAGCCGATATCGGCTTCGCGATGGGAGCTCGCGGCGCGACCGCCGCGAGCGAGTCCGCCGACATCGTGAACCGATACGACACCCTCACTTCCCTCCCCCTGGCGGTACGTGTGGGAAAGGACACGGTGCGGATCGCTCTCCAGAGCATCTGGCTCGGCATCATCATCAGCGTGGGTCTCATGCTCGTCGCAGCGTTCGGGTTCCTTCCAGCGTTGATCGGGGCCTGGCTCCAAGAAGTCGTCGACCTGGTCGCAATCCTCGGCGCGCTGCGCGCCGTCGGTCCGCGCGCCGAGCGCAAACTCAAGGCATCGCGAGCCAACGCGGGCGGCGCACAGCGCACACCGCTGACAGGCCGAGAGAGCCAGCGAACCCACTGAGAATCACTATGGAGGCACCGAGCCATGGCTAGAAAAACAGTACCCCAAGCCCATCCCGGCGAACCTCACGACCGGGGCACTGGCCAGCGACTCAACTGGTTGCGCGCCGGGGTACTGGGAGCGAACGACGGCATCGTCTCGACCGCTGGCGTCGTGATCGGTGTCGCCGCGGCGACCCCGAACAACGTTCTCGCGATCGCCACGGCAGGAATCGCCGCAGTGGTCGCTGGCGCATTCTCGATGGCCGGAGGCGAGTACGTCTCGGTGAGTACCCAGCGCGATACCGAGAAGGCGCTGGTCGCCAAGGAAAAATGGGAACTCGAGACCATACCTCAGGAAGAACTCGAAGAACTCGCCGGCCTCTACCGTCAGCGTGGGCTCTCGGACGACCTCGCGCATCAGGTCGCGGTCGAGCTCACCGCGAAGGACGCCCTTGCAGCCCATGCAGAGGTTGAACTCGGAATCGACCCCGAAGAGTTCACCAGCCCCTGGGCGGCGGCTGTCTCGTCATTCGTCTCGTTCGCGCTGGGAGCGCTCATCCCGCTCGTAATGATCCTTTTGCCATTCGGCGAGAACCGCGTCTGGATCGCCGCGGTCGCAGTGGTGATCGGCTTGTTCCTCACCGGCTGGATCAGCGCCGCCCTCGGCGGGGCCCCGCGCGGCCGGGCCATCCTCCGGAACGTGGTGATGGGCTCAGCGACGATGCTTGCGACTTACCTCATCGGCCTGCTCTTCGGCGTCGCTGTTGGCTGAGCGGAGACGACCGCTGAACCCAGCTGACCGTGAAGGTAGCGTTCACAGGCCGTTCGGTTTTCCGCGCCCGCGATGAGCGGCCTCGATCAAGTTGGGTGGGGCCGGAGCCGAGTCAGCGGGCGGAAGCGGCCGGCTTCGGGAAAGTAGTGGGGCGGCGGCACCGAAAGGCTCCGGTCAACATCATCACGCCCACGGGGTGCAGTAGATTCCTGTAGCCGTCGTCGGCGCTCGTCACGCGCATCGAGACCGCCTCCTCTCGCGTCTCAACCGGGGGTTGCGTCGGGGGTTGCGGTGGGAAACCTCGCGCAACCCGCTATCTGGTCAGAGGAGCGTTCCAGATTCCCGGCACCACCTCGTTGACGCGGCGGCCACATCGCGGTCGCCATCGCAGGTCACGACCGAGTTGAACAGATAGCGGCACCCATCACCAGTGGTCATCACCATGATCGCCACCGTCATATGGGAAGGTGCGTCGGTATCTCACCCATTCCAGTCGCCTTCGGGAAGCAGGCTCGCACCGTCATATCTAGGTCGACCGACCTGAGACTTCGGCGGATTGACGCGGGCGTGACTCCTGACGTGAACAAGGCTTGCGAAACCGCATCTGCAAGACGCGTGATAGCCCGTTCGAGCGAACCGCGAGAGATCGCCGGCTCTGGGCATTGTCTGAGCCGGCGCGAGGTGGGAGGCAACGGTTGAACTGAATTGGCCTGGTTCTTGTTCCGACCGGTTTTCCTGTCAGCTCGTCGGTGACAGAAGCGTCTCGGTCTCAGCGTAGTATGCCTGCTCGACCTCGACC
>NZ_CAJVAP010000041.1 GCF_910593785.1 Leucobacter soli
GTCCCTGCCCCCGCCTCCACCACTGCGTTCCTGACCAGTGGCCCCTTTCCTGACGAGCGGCCCCGTTGTCCCCTGTGTGTACGCGGGCCGCTCGTCAGGAAGGGGGCCGTTCGTCAGTAGTGGGTTCCCAGAGGGCTGCCGCGGGCAGGCGTCGCCTGCCCTTGCCGTGGGCCTGATGGCGTGCGGTCGCAGGTGATCTCGGCGGGTGACTGCGGCCGCATGCTGTGTTCAGACGCGACTCACCCCGGTGAGCGGCCGTGACCGTGGCCGTGGCCGATGACGTTTCAGGGCAGGCTCGGCGGAGCCGAGCGCGGCAGCCCGGTGACAACGCTCCCGTCCGACCCTCCCCTGCTGCGCGCAGTTGCTCAGTAATGCGGGGTGCATGGCTCTCGCACCCGTTACTACTGAGCAACTGCGCGAGACGAGGAGGAGGACGGGAGGAGGAAGGAAGGAAGGATGAGGGAAGGATGAGGGAAGGATGAGGAGGAAGAGAGCGCGGCGGCCCGGGGCGCGGACTACCCCGAGCGCACGATCAGACGCACGTCCTCGCTCTGCAGCTGCCAGCCGCTGCCCTGCGGCCCGAACAGCCGCCCGTCGCCGTCGAGCACCCGGATCAGCGAACGGCTGCCCCCGCCGCTCACCGCCGCCGCATCCGCGACGGTGCCGATATCGCTCGGCAGCTGGCCGAGCGGGGCGAGGGTGACCTTCACCCCGGCGCCGGCCCGGCTCAAGGTGACGATCCGCGTCTCGTCGACCCAGTCGAGGTCGACCGGGGAGCCCGACGTCACCAGTTCGCGTCGGGCGATCTCACCGAGACCGACGGGCCGCTGATCCGCATCCCGCACGATCGCGATCACGAACACCGCCGTCATCCCGTCGTTGCCCTCGACGAGGACTGCCAGTCGGTTCCCGCCGGGCGACACGCGCACCGCCAGCGGCTCCCGATCCTCGAGGCCCGGCAACCGGAGCAGTTCCGGCGAGCTGCCCGGCAGCTGCACCAGGATCCGATCCGGATCCGACTCCGCATAGCTCCACACGTACCCGAAGCGATCGAGGGCCGGCTCGAAGAGACCGCGGCGCAGGTCGATCGTGACCGTGTCGTTCTGCGACACCCAGGTCACCGCGGAGCCGCTCTCGCCCCGATGCCGCACGGCCGCGCTCGACCGGTCGGCCGACAGCGTCACCGCGTCGGGATTCAGCTCCGCGATCCGATCTCCGATCCGCGGCAGCGGGACGATCTCGCCCCCGCTGAGGGTGCCGATCCCGTCGCCGCGGATCACCGTGGTGACCAGGTTCTCGACATTGCGCGTCTGGTTGTCGGGCACCGTCACCGACGCGGAGTCGACGATGGCCCCGTTCACCGAGATCTCGAAACCGGTGACGCCGGGCACCGACTGCAGGCTGGCCGCGATCTGCTGCTTCACCTGCTCCATGTTGGCCGGCTCCGACGTCAGCAGCTCGGGGGAGAACTCGATCCGCGCGATACCCCCGTTCACCGGCACCGAGTCGGACGCGAGCGTCGTCCCGCTCGGGAACCCGGTGCGCAGCGCCTGCGCGTCCGCCTCGTTCGGCCCGTCGAGCAGCCCGCTGATGATCTGGGTGCTGAGCGTCGCGCGGTTGAGGAACCATCGGGTCTCGGCCACGAGTCGGTTGTCGGGCGTCAGGAAGTAGAGCTGGCGGTTCGTCCACACCGCGGAGAAGCTGATCCGGTCGAGGATCACCCCGTTCGGCGCGGAGGAGATCCGCCATTCCCCGCCGACCTGCGTGAACTCGAACCGCATCACCGTCTCGGGGCCGGTCGGCAGCGGCGAGAGCGTGCCGGCCGAGTCGACCGTTGCGAGGCCCGAGAGGGAGAGCTCGCCCACGTTCTCGCTCGGCGACGCGTAGGGCTGGATCCCCTCGTCGATGAACACGCCGTCCTCCGGCTGCCACTGCGCCGCGTACGCCGGGGCGAGGAACTCGCGGGCGATCGCGTAGTCGTCGACGCTCGAGGTCGCCGCGCGGATAAAGCCGCGCACGATGTCCTCCTGGTCGGCGCCGGCCGCCGGACCCTCGGGGTTGAACTGCACCGGCTGCTCGCCCTGGTTGAGGCTCGCGAGCCCCTCGTGGACGGGCCCCTCGCTCGGAACGGCCTGGCACGCCGCGAGTCCGGCGGCGAGCGCCAGCGCGAGCAACGCCCCGACACCGCGGCGGCCTCTGCCGCGGACCCCGCCCACTGCGGCGAGCACGGCGGCGAGCGCGTCGATCCCGATCCCTCGCCGTGCCCTCATCGCCTCGCCTCCCGACTCAATCGGCGGCTCGCGCGCCGCAGCCATCCCCCGGCCGTCTCCACGGCGTCGCGATCCGACGTCACGTCCTCCGGCACCAGCGGGATCGGCGACACGAAGGATCCTGGGTACGCGGCCCGCGGCAGGGTCAGCAGGAAGTGCGACCCCTCGCCCAGCCGCGACCAGGCCTCGAGCGTTCCGCCGTGCACCGCGGCATCCTCCTGGGCGATGGCGAGCCCCAGGCCCGTGCCCCCGAGCGTGCGCTTGCGCGACGGATCCGCCCGCCAGAAGCGGTCGAAGACGTGCGCGATGTGCTCGCTGCTCAAGCCCACCCCCCAATCCCGGACGCCGATCGCGACCGCCCCCGCGTTCGAGTCCACCGAGACCACGATCGGACGGCCCTCCCCGTGCTCGATCGCGTTGCCGACCAGGTTCGACACGATGCGGCGGATCCGGCGCGCGTCGACCTCCAGCGGGCTGAAGCCGCCGTCGGTGCAGATCTCGATCGGGCTCCCGGAGAGCGGGCGCAGCCCCTCGACGACGTCGTTCGTGAGTGCGACGAGGTTCGTGGGCTCGGTCTCGATCACCACGCGCCCCGCGTCGTACCGGGAGATCTCCAGCAGATCGGTGAGGAGCGACTCGAAGCGGTCGATCTGGTCACCGAGCACCTCGATCGCGCGCGCCTGGCTCGACTCCGGGTCGTGCTCCTGCGCCTTCAGCACCTCGCTCGCGAGCCGCACCGTCGTCAGCGGCGTGCGCAGCTCGTGCGAGACGTCGGAGACGAAGCGCTGCTGCATCTCGGAGAGCCGATCGAGCTCGTCGATCCGTCGCTGCAGGGTGTCGGCCATGTCGTTGAAGCCCTTCGACAGCTGGTCGAAGTGCTCGTCGTTCTGCAGCGGCATGCGCGCCTCGCGATCGCCGGCGGCCAGGCGCCGACTCGTGTTCGCCGCCACCCGGATCGGCCGGAACACGATGTTCGAGATGACCAGCACGAGCCCGCCGATCAGCAGCATGAGGAACAGCGCGGTGAGCGCGAGCGTGCGGCTGATGAAGCCGAGCGCGCGCTCCGTGTCCGAGAGGTCGTAGCCGATGAAGAGGTCGTAGGTGCCCGCCCCGGCGGGGAAGCTCAGCGTCGAGGCGACGACGATCCCAGGGTTCTCCACGCCCGAGTCGTCCATCAGCCGCACCGCCTGCCAGAACTGCGGCGCCTCGCCCTGCTTCACCGCTTCGGAGAGCTCCGGCGTCACGGCGTCGACCAGCTGCGGCAGCGTCGTCGAGTCGTCGGGCGCATCGGGGGCGGGCGCCTGCCCCGGCTGCCGCCGCACGTAGATCAGCTGGCTCGCCGACGTGTCCTGCACGGTCCGTCGGACCGAGGCGGCGAGCGCCAGCATCGACGCCCGGTTGCTCGCGTCGGAGGCGTCGATCCGCCCCTGCGCGGCGAGCGTCGCCCGGGCGGAGTCCTGCAGCACCTGATCGCGGCGCGCGGAATACAGGTCGTCGCCGACGTTCGTCAGGATGAAAGTGCCCGCGATCAGGATCATCACACCCGTCACGATCCCCGTGATCGTCATGGTGCGGAGCTTGAGGGAGCGCTTCCAGCGCCGGCGGAGCGGGCCGAGCAGCGGTTGGCTGAAGCGGATCCACCTGAGCCGGAGCCGCCGGAGCCGCTGCCGGAACGCCGAGCGTCCGTTCCTGGCGACCACGGGCTAGTCGGTGCTCGGAGCGCCGCCGGGTCGTTGCGCGGCACCTGCCCGATAACCGACGCCGCGCACCGTCGTCACGATGACCGGGTGGTCGGGATCGAGCTCGATCTTGGCCCGCAGGCGCTGCACATGCACGTTGACGAGCCGGGTGTCGGCCTTGTACTGGTAGCCCCAGACCCGCTCGAGCAGGACTTCGCGGGTGAACACCTGCTGCGGCTTCCGGGCGAGGATCACGAGCAGGTCGAACTCGAGGGGGGTGAGCGGGATCACCTGAGTGCCGCGCCGCACCTCGTGCGCCGACACGTCGATGTACAGGTCGCCGATGCGCAGCTCTTCGTTGCTCTCCTGCTGCGGCTCGCGCAGACGCGCGCGCACCCGGGCGATGAGCTCGGCCGGGTTGAAGGGCTTCATCACGTAGTCGTCGGCGCCGGCCTCGAGCCCGGCCACCACATCGGTCGTGTCGGTGCGGGCCGTGAGCATGATGATCGGCACGCCCGACTCGGCACGGATCCGGGTGCACACCTCGATGCCGTCGAGACCGGGGAGCATCAGATCGAGCAGCACCAGGTCGGGTCGCATGTCGCGGAACTGCTCGACGGCCTCCGCGCCGTCCGCCGCATGCTCGGTGAGGAACCCTTCGCCCTGCAGCACGATGCCGAGCATCTCGGCCAGTGCCTTGTCGTCATCGACGACGAGAATCCGCGCGCTCATGCTCTGATAGTAGCCTGTCGCGCCGGGATCGCCGCTGAACCGCGACCGCCGGAGCGGGGCTCAGTAGTGCTCGAAGTAACCAGGTAAAAGATCCCAGGGGTCGCGCCCCAGGTACTCGCAGACCGCGAGGTAGACGCAGCGCCCGACGAAGAGCGTGCGATGCTCGGCGTCGGGGATGTGCAGTCCGCCGGCGCGCTGGATCGGCATCCGGTAGAGGGTGATGGTGCGCGCGCGGCGGTCGATCGCGTAGAAGAGGGGGTGCTCGCTCTCGCCGGTGCCCGTGGAGCGCCCGGTCGGGGCCGGCGGCGCGGTCGCGAAGCCGACACGCACGCCGAGCAGCTGATCCCCGAGACGGCTCTGGATCAGCTCGAGCGCGCCGCGCGCGTCGGTCTCGAAGCGGAGGACGCGGCCGTCGGGATCCGGCAGCGCGTGCCCGGTGAGCGAGGAGCGGATCGGCCGCCGCCCGTGCCGGCGCGCCGCCCGGGTGCTCCCCGCCTGCCTCGTCATGCCCCCAACTCTAGTGTCCCGAGTCGGGCCGCTGCTCAACGCGGGTAGACCGTGAGGGCCGCCGTCCGCTCGTTCTCCGCGAGTACGGGGTAGCCCGCGAGGTCCCCGCCCGAGGCGATGCGCACGCCCGCATGCACCGGGGCGTCGCTGAAGATCCGGCTGTCGGCCGCCGCCTGCACCACGATCGCGGCGCCCGCCGGCACCCGGTAGGTCTGCTCCGCGGTGCCGGATCCGGTCACGCGCACCTCGGCCTCCTGCTCACCGGTGTTCGCGAGGACCAGCTGGCCGCGGCTCACCACCGGGACCGCGACCTCGGTGTCGACGGGCAGCTCCGGCGCCGGCGTGAACCAGGCCGTGTCGCGAAGAGTGCCGGCCGTCGTGCCCAGCACGCCGCCGACGATCGGCACGTCGGCCTCGATGACCACGGCGTTCGCCTGCTCGGGCCAGCTCTCCACCGAGAGCTCGCCGACGGCTGCACCCGAGAGCTCGATCTCGCCGAGCTCGGTCCGCGTGCCGTCGCCGTGCAGGGCGGTGACGACGGCGGTGCCGTTCCGCGCCTCGGCCGAGAGCGCGCGCACCACCATCGGGAACTCGTCGAGGTGCCCCACGTCGGTCGGACCCGCGTCGTCCGCGTCTCCGGGGTGGGCGACGCCGGGCACCACGAGGGTGGTCTCCGCCGTCAGCTGCCTGGTCACGGCGTCCACCGCGAAGGACTGCAGCCCGTCGACCTGGCCGATGCCGAGCGACGCCGTCACCGCCGCGCCCGTGCTGACCACTCGCACCGCGAGCCGGTCGCGGCCCGGCGCGTAGCCGTTGAGGGAGACGATCCGTTCGCTGCCCGCGGGCACCAGCACGCCGCTGGTCTGGGCGGAGTCGACCTGGCCCTCCTCGTCGAAGACGGTCAGCTGCACGGTGGCCGGCTTGCCCGCCGGGTTCCCGAGGTTCACGGTGGTCGAGGCGCCGACCGCGGTCGACCCGCCGACGAGCCACTGCTCGTTCGCCGGCTCCGCGCAGCTCTGGGAGGCGAGCCCGCGCAGCTCTTCCGTCTCGACGGACTGGGTCTGCGCTGCTGCGAAGGGCTGGTTCGCGGGCGCCTGCAGCACCACCGGTGCGCTGCCTCCGGATCGCTCGCGCTCCAGGTCGCCCTGGCTGCTCGCGGTGCCGGCGACGACGACGCGCGCAGCACCGGACGGCACTGCGACGCTCGGGTTCTTCGAGTCCGCGCCCAGCTCCGCGAACGACCCCGCGCAGACGAACCAGCGCTCGCCTCCCTGAACGGCGTCGACCCGCACGGCGACCGGGTCGCGCGTCACCGAGGGCAGGGGCGCGGCGCCGACGAGCACGGCGCCGGTGGCGGCGACGCCGACGATCAGCACGCCCGTCACGGCGCGGATCCCGCCGCGCAGGGCGCGGTTGGAACGCTCGCTCATCGGTCCCCTCCGTCCGTGTCCCCGGGCATGTCATCGTCCTCATCGTCCTCGCCGGCCGCCGCCGCCGCAGCCGCAGCCGCCCCGCCCGCGGGAGTCTCGGAGGCCGGAGCCTCGGCGCCGGGAGCGTTCGCGACGAGCGGCTCCGCAGCATCCGCGGCCGCAGGTTCGGGGTCCGCGTCGCCGGCGTCGGCACCGGGATCCGCGTCGCGGGCGTCCGGGTCTTCGACCTCGACGCTCGCAGGCTCTGGCCCGGCGGCATCGATACCAGCAGCATCGACACCGGCAGCACCGATACCGTCGGCCTCGGCAGTCCCGGCCTCGCCGGCCTCGCCGCCGATCTCGCTCCCGGCCGCAGCACCGGCAGCGGCGCCCGCAGCAGCGCCCGCAGCACCGGCACCGCGACGATGCCCGCGCGCGCGCCTCTCCGGACGTTCGACGACCTCGCCTGTCGGCAGTGCGAGCAGCACCATGCCGAGCAGCACGATCACCTGGATCCACCACACGGTGACCCCGCTGAAGCTCGTGCCCTCGAGTGCCTCCGTCGTATTCGCCGGCGTCTCGCTTTCATCGGCGACATCGCCCTGCAGCCGCCACAGGAGGCCGTGGTCGGTCTGCCCGGCGCTGGTCAGCGCGGTGCTCTGGTCGAGCGCCGCCTGCAGCTCCGCGCGCTCCGCCGAGTCGCCGGCCTCGCGCAGCACGACGAACCCGACTCCGCGTTCGGCGAGCGCCGTCTGCAGCCCGACGTCGTTTCCCGTCGAGGCGAGCTTGCCCACGAGGTCCGCGATCCAACGGTCCTGCTCCGTGGCCTCGGGGACGCGGTCGGCCGTGCGCAACCGGTCGAGTCGCACGCCCGGGCCGATGATCAGCTCCGCCCGGACCCGGTCCTCCCCGAGAGTCGTGAGGGAGAGGGTCCGCGTCTCCGGGTCGATCGAACCGGCCGCCTGCACGATCGCGGGCATCTGGTCGTCGCCGGGTCGCAGCTCGGTCTGGGCGGTCGCGAGACGGACGGCCAGCGGGGCGACGGCGATGAGGGCCGCGACGAGGGCGACCGCGACGATCGGGGCGGCAGCCCGCGCGAGCACGGTGCAGCCGACGGCGGCGAGGCTCAGCACGCCGATCCAGTAGAGGGAGAGACCGGATCCGGTCCAGACGGCGACGGCCTCGGGTCCTTCGCCGACGAGCCGCAGTTGCGCGGAGGCCAATGCCGTGAGCAGCCCGAGCCCGCCGATCAGCGCGCTCGTGACCGTGACGAAGACTCGGCCGGTGAACAGTCCGAGGGCGGCGAGCAGAACGATCGGCAGCAGGAGCACGCCGACGAGCAGGGTGGCCGGCGCATCGCCGAGGCCGATCGCATCGAGGATGGGCGCCCAGCCAGCAAGGCCGAACTCCGGGAAGCCGAGCATCGAGTGCCAGACGGTGCCGGGGCGGAAGACGGGGGTGAGGCCGGGATCGATCACGAGGTCGAGCGCACGGCCGCCGATCAGGGCGACGAGTTTCGGCGCGAAGAGCGCGAGCGGGGCGATCGCGGTCGTGAGCACGCGGGTGATGCCGCGCAGAGAGCTCACGAGGCCGACGACGAAGACGACGGCCGCGGCGGGGATGAGGACGGGCGCGCAGGCGAGCGCGACGGCGGCCAGCAGGGAAGCCGATCCCGCCCAGCTCCAGGATTCCCGGCAGCGGGAGGCGGCGAGCAGCAGCCAGGGCAGCACGACGGCGAGGATCACGGTCGGCAGGCGGCCGGCGCCGAGCGAGCCGAGGAGCACGGGGCTGAGCGCCCAGCCGAGACCGATCAGTGCGCGCCCGGCCTTCGACTCGGTGAGCTGCGCGCCCCAGATCCATCCGCCGAGCGTCGCGAGCGGGATCGCGACGATGAGCAGCAGCACGACCGCGTGCGACGGATTCCAGAAGGTCAGCGTGCCGAGCAGCGCGAGCACCCAGGCGAACGGGTCGGCCGGCACCCCGCTCTGAGTGAGAGTGTTCCGCCACAGCTCGCCGAGGGGGCTGAGCGGTGCGAGCGCTCCGCCGCTGAGGCCGGTGCGCGGGATCGCCCACCAGGTCAGCGCGACGGCGACGACGATGGCGGCGACGAGGGTGGCGAGGCCGCCGGTCGACACGAAATGCAGCTCCCGCGTCTGCCGGCCCTGCGCCGCGAGCAGGGCTTCCCGGTCGATCATCCGCGTCGTGCGGACGGTCTTGGGGTCGACGCGCAACGGTCGTACGGCGCTCCAGCCCGCGGTGTCGGCCGCGGCGATCCGTCTCCGCGAGGAGACGATCGACCCCGGGGTGAAGAAGACGCGGAGCGCCGCCGCGAACTCGCCGAGCATCTGGCCGGGCTGCTCGCGGATCAGTGCCCAGAGCACGCGCGCGACGGCGACGAGCGGGAGCCCGAGCCACATGAAGAACGCGAAGAAGGCCGGCGCGTAGGCGATCCGCCGGTGCAGGTGAGCGGTGCGGCCCTGACGGTGCGCGGTGCGCATGACCGCGCGCGAGCGATCGATGCGGGGGCCGGCCACGCCCGAGCGGGCGAAGCGGATCCGCGAGGCGGGCGCCACGACGACACGGTACCCGGCGAGCCGGGCCCGAACGCTGAGGTCGAGGCCGTCGTCGAACACGGGGAGCGCCGGATCGAAGCCGTTCAGCCGCTCCCAGATGTCGCGGCGGACGAGCAGGCCGACCGGGCCGACGCCCAGTACGTCCTGCAGGTGGTCGTACTGCTGCTGGTCGAGCTCCTGCCTGCGCAGCAGCCAGCGGTCACCGCGAGTCGTGAGGCTCTGGCCGAGCTCGATGATGCGTTCCGGTCGATCCCAGTCGACGAGCTTGGGGCCCGCGAGCACGACCGAGGGCGCGCGCTGCACGGTCTCGAGGATCCGCTCGAGCGCGTCGGGCTCGGGCGCCGAGTCCTCGGTGAGCAGCCAGAGCCACTCCTGGACGGCCGGGGCCGCATCGACCGCGGTATCGACTGCCGCGGGAACCGACGAGCCGACCGCCGCATCATCGGCGGTGCCGCTCGCCGATCCCCCGGCCTGCTGCGAGGCGAGTGCGGGCATGGCGGCGGCCGCTCGCTTCACCGCCTCGCCGAACGGGAGCGCACCGGGTGCGGTCACGATCCGCTCGGCGCCGCCGTCGGCGAGCTGGCGCGCCAAGCGGTCTCCCCCACCGGCGGCGACGGCGACGAGCCGATCGGGGCGGCGGGTCTGACCTCGCAGGGCCGCGAGTGTCTGATCGAGCCAGTCCCCGCCCTGGCGGGCGACGAGCACGGTGGTGACGATGGTCTGCATAACGCACCCAGCCTAGGAGCGGGCGCGGGGATCCTTGCTGCGACTTGCCGGGCTCGGACGCTTCACAGCATCGATCGGAACGCGCAAGAAGGTCGCGTCAGATGGCTTCGCGGCGCAGCTTGCGGCGTTCGCGCTCGGAGAGGCCGCCCCAGATGCCGAAGCGCTCGTCGTTCTCGAGCGCGTAGTCGAGGCATTCGCTGCGCACCTCGCAGCCGTCGCAGATGCGCTTCGCCTCGCGAGTGCTGCCGCCCTTCTCGGGGAAGAACGCCTCGGGGTCGGTCTGGGCGCAGAGCGCGTCGGCCTGCCAGGCGAGGGGGTTGTCCTCCTCATCGCGGCGGACGCCGGGAACCCCGAGGAAGACGGGGTCGACGAACCAGTTGCTCGGAACCTGCGGGTTGGGGAGCTGCTGCGACATTCGGGCGAGCCCTCCTCTCAGATTGCCGATCGGTCAACGGTTTCTCCGACGACTGCGGCGCTGAAGCGCCTGCAGACAATTACACCGGTGTGATTCGATCAAGTCAAGCCGGAGATTCTAAAGGCTCAATGAGAGCTTGAGGGTTTGCGACACGCCCCGGGTATGCGGATCAGGCGGATCGATCCGCCGCGGGCGCGTTCTCCCCGACCGTCGCGATGAAGGCCTCGCCGCAACCGCTCAGCTCGATCGGCGCACCCGCCGAGACGTAGAGCGACTGCCCGCGGCCGACGCTCGCGACCTCGTCGAACTCGGCCGCCGGGCGTTCGACCCGGACGCGGCCCGAGGTCACGATCAGCACCAGCGGGTAGCGCGCACCGATCTCCACGGACTCCGCACGACCGGAATCCTCCGCCTCGCCCGCCCCGGACTCGTCATCGCTCGGGCGAAGCCGCGTGCGCATCAGCCGGAAGTCCGGAACGCCGGGCGCCCACTCCACCAGACCCGGAGCGATCTCGCTGCCCGCGAATCTCGGCTCGGCGAGCTCGGAGAAGTCGACGACGCGCACGAGCTCCTCGGGGTCGACGTGCTTTTCCGTGAACCCCGCGCGCAGCACGTTGTCGGAGGCGGCCATCACCTCGACGGCGATGCCGCTCAGGTACGCGTGCAGCTGCTGGGCGCCCAGGTACACGGCCTGCCCGGGCTCCAGTCGCAGCAGGTGCAGCAGCAGCGAGACCAGCACGCCGGGATCCTCCGGGTACGAGACCGTCAGCTGCCGCAGCACCGCGAGCCGGTGCCGGTCGATCCGGCCCTCGGCGCTCACCGCGGGGGCCTGCACCGCGGCGCCGATCGCGCGCACGGCGGCTACCGGTTCGGGATCGCCGCCCAGCGCCCACGCCAGGAACGCCCGGCGCGCTTCGGCGGCGGCGGATCCGGCGCTCCCCGTCCCGCACAGGTCGGCCGCGCGCTCCAGCGCCAGTCCCCCGGGCCCGCCGGTGAGCTCGGCCAGGGCCCTCAGGTCGTGCCGCGCCTCCGCGAGCGGCCGGAACCCGCAGAACGCCGACACCTCGCTGAGCGCGACCAGCAGCTCGGGCTTGTGGTTGGGGTCGCCGTAGTTCCGCTCGCGCGCCCCGAGCGGCACACCGACCGCCTCCTCGGCCGCGAACCCGGCTGCCGCCTGCTCCCGGTCGGGGTGCACCTGCAGCGACAGCGGCGCCCCGATGGCGAGCACCTTCAGCAGGAAGGGCAGCTGACCGCCGTCGACGCCGTAGCGCTCGGGATCGCTCTCGATCAGGTCGATCAGCGTCCTCCCGCGCGGCACTCCCTTGGCCACGGTCGCCGGATCCCCGGGGTGCGCCCCGAGCCAGAGCTCCGCCTGCGGCTCGCCAGTCGGGTGCGTGCCGAGCAGCTCCGCGAGGGCGTCACGAGAGCCCCAGGCGTACGCCCGCGGCGTGTTCTCGATGAATATCAGCATGACGATCACCGCTACCATACCCACTATGGCCGATAAGAGTCCGCCGGGTCTTGCACCCTCGTCGAAAACCCGACTCGGCATCAGCGCCTGGGCGATCATGGTCTTCGTCTTCCTGCTCGGCGCGAACGGCGTGCGGAACCTCGTGGGCCTCCCGACGTACTTCGTCCTCGCCGGAATCGTGGTGGTCTCGAGCGTCTGGGTGTTCCTCGTGGTGCGGCCCGAACGCTACCGCTGGTACCGGATCCCGGCCCCGCTCTACTGGTTCCTCGGCTGGGCGGCGCTCTCGATCATCTGGTCGGCGTACCGCTTCGAGAGCGTGCTCGGCGTCTTCGCGCAGCTCGCCACGACCGCGGTCGCGATCTCACTGGCCTTCGTGCTGACCTGGCACGAGCTGCTCCGCACCCTCGCCACCGCCCTGCGCTATCTGATCGGCCTCTCCCTGCTCTTCGAACTCTGGGTCTCCCTCTTCGTCCGCGAGCCGCTCATGCCCTGGTGGCTCGAGCAGCCCGAGGGGCAGACCCTGAAGATCCTCTTCTGGAGCCGCGATCTGCTCTTCTCGGGCGGCCCGATCCAGGGCCTCGTCGCCAGCTCCGTGCTCTTCGGCTTCCTCGGGCTGCTCGGGCTCATCGTCTTCGGCATCCAGTTGCGCGCGACGCTCGTGCGGCCCGCGGTCGGCTGGTTCTGGGTCGGCATGGCCGTGCTCACGCTCGCGCTGACCCGCAGTGCTACCGTGTGGGTCGCGCTGGTCGCGGTGATGCTCGCGCTCGGGCTCGCGCTGTGGGCGCGCCGCCTGCGCGCGGATCGCCGAGCGCCCCTCTACCTCACCGCGGGAGCCATGATCGCCGTGGCGGTGGCACTCGCGATCTTCGCACGCGACGCCCTCTTCGGCCTGCTGGGCAAGAGCAGCGACATGACCGGGCGCGCGGAGACCTGGGAGAAGGTCTGGGAGCTGGTGCAGCAGCACCCCGTCGTCGGCTGGGGATGGGTGAGCTACTGGCCCACCTGGGTAGCGCCGTTCGAGGGGCTCGACACGAAAGCGGGGCTGCCGGTCCCCAGCGCGCACAACGCCTGGCTCGACGTCTGGTTCCAGCTGGGCATCATCGGGATCCTGGTCTTCGCCCCGCTCGTCGTCCTCACGCTGTGGCGGGTCTGGTTCCGCGCGGTCGACCAGCCGCGACGCGGGCCCGGGCCCGCACTCCCCTACGCGACCTCGGCGCTCTGGCCGTGGCTGGTGATCGTGGCGCTCCTCGTCCAGTCGATCACCGAGAGCCGGATCCTCATCGAGAGCGGCTGGCTGCTGCTCGTGATCCTCGCCGTCAAGACGCGCTACGACTTCGAACTGCCCGCGCTCGACACCGAGCCGACCAAACGGCCGTGGCGCCAGGTGCCGATCCCTCGGACGGACCGCGGATGAGGGGCATCGACGCGCAGCTCGCACGGCTGCGCGAGATCGCCCGGATCGAGCGGGACGTCATGCTGGAGCAGCGCGGTCGCGCCGGGGAGGATCCCGCGGTCAGCCTCGCGGACATGCCGAGCGTCGATCAGTTGGTGGTGCGCGAGCTCCGCGACGAGCTGCTCGACGCGCGGGGCCAGCAGGCCGAGTTCCTGCTCGCCAGGTTGGCGGGGCGCGCGTCGACGCCCGACGCTCCGGTGCATCGCGGCAACGCGGATCGCGTCGAGTTCGAGCTGCTCCGCGAGATCGCCGAGGCCTACCCCGAGCTCGCCGAGGCGGTCTGGGAGACGGCCGGGGAACTCGCCGTCTGAGGCTTCCGTCCGCAGCTCGGCGCCGCTCAGAGGATCGCGGCGAGGCGGTTCTCGAACATCGAGAGCGCGGACCCGATCGCCATGTGCATGTCGAGGTACTGGTAGGTGCCGAGGCGACCGCCGAAGAGCACCCGATCCTCGGCGTCGGCCAGGGCGCGGTAGGCGAGCAGCCGCTCGCGGTCCTCGGGCGTGTTCACCGGGTAATAGGGCTCGTCCTCGCGGCTCGCGACGCGCGAGTACTCGCGCATGATCACCGTCTTGTCCGCCGGGTAGTCGCGCTCGGGGTGGAAGTGGCGGAACTCGTGGATCCGCGTGTACGGCACATCCGCTCCGGCGTAGTTCATGACGCTCGTTCCCTGGAAGTCGCCCGTCGGCAGCACCTCCGCCTCGAAGTCGAGCGTGCGCCAGCCGAGCTCGCCCTCCGCGTAGTCGAAGTAGCGATCCACCGGGCCCGTGTAGACGACCGGGATCCGGCCCGCGACGGCGGACTTGTGCAGCGGCTGCGTCTCGTCGAAGAAGTCGGTCTCGAGCCGCACCTCGATGTTCGGATGATCCGCCATCCGCTCCAGCCAGGCCGTGTAGCCGTCGACCGGCAGCCCCTCGTGGGCGTCGTTGAAATAGCGGTTGTCGTACGTGTACCGGACGGGCAGCCGGCTGATCACCTCGGCGGGCAGCTCGGTGGTCGGCGTCTGCCACTGCTTGGCCGTGTAGTCGCGGATGAACGCCTCGTAGAGCGGGCGGCCGATGAGCGAGATCCCCTTCTCCTCGAGGTTGCGGGCGCTCTTCGCGTCGAACTCCCCCGCCTGCTCGGCGATGAGCGCGCGCGCCTCGTCGGGGCCGTAGGCAGCGCGGAAGAACTGGTTGATCGTGCCCAGGTTGATCGGAAGCGGGTAGACCTCGCCCTCGAAGTTCGAGTACACCTTGTGCTGGTAGCCGGTGAAGCTCGTGAAGCGGTTCACGTACTCCCACACTCGCTCGTTCGAGGTGTGGAAGAGGTGAGCGCCGTAGCGGTGCACCTCGATCCCGGTCTCGGGATCGGCCTCGCTGTAGGCGTTCCCGCCGATGTGCGCGCGGCGGTCGATCACCACGACGCGCTTGCCGAGCTCCGCGGCCGCGCGCTCGGCGATCGTGAGCCCGAAGAAGCCGCTGCCGACGATGAGGAGGTCGATGCCGGCGAGCGGATCCGTGCCGCCCGTCCGCGATCCGCTGAGCTGAGAAGACATGACGGCCAGTCTATGATGCGGCGCGTGCGAAGCGGATGCGAAGGGTATGCGCGGCGGCCGAGGCGTCGCGCGCGCCGTCGGAGCGCCTCCGCCGCCTAGCTGCTAGGGTGTGTCTGTTAAATAGTTGAGCCAGGCGATCACTCCGTTCAGGACGACCGCGGCCCGGTACACGATCGCGAGTTTGTCATACCGGGTCGCGAG
>NZ_CAJVAP010000042.1 GCF_910593785.1 Leucobacter soli
GGCTCGCGCGCAGGCTCCCCGGGGCCCGCGCGCCGGTACCGCTCGCGGGCGCGCAGCGTTCCGGTGTTGAATGGGGGAGGGCGGCCGCCCGGCCGGATGAGAGCGAGGACCGCATGACCGAGATCATCGTCACCGGAGCGGCCGAGCGTCGGCTGCCGGCCGACCGCGCCATCGTGAACGCGAGCGTGTCGATCGTCGAGGCCCGGCGGGAGGACGCCGTGCGCACGGCGACCGAGGAGCACGCCCGGCTCGTGGCGCGGGCGAAGGAGCTGGTCGCGGGCGGAGCGGCAGCGCGGTACGTCGCGGATCCGATCGATACCTACAGCACCAGCTGGCGCGACGAGCGCGGTGAGCGCGTGGTCGAGTACCACGCGAGCGCGGGACTCTCGATCGAGGTCACCGCGCTCGAGACGGTCGGTGAGCTCATGCTCGATCTGGCGGAGGCCGGCGCGGATGCCCGGGTCTCGTGGGAGCTGAGCCCGGAGCGGCGGCGATCGGTGCTGCGGGAGTTGCGGCTCGAGGCCGTGGAGGCCGCCCGTGCGGCGGCCGAGGACTACGCCGCGGCCATCGCCGCCGCAGACGTCGAGATCGTGTCGGTGCGGGACGCTCGGGGAGGATCCGACGGGACGGCGCCCGTCATGCGCGCGATGGCCATGGCGGATGGCGCCGCCCCCGAGGTGACGATCCGCGAGATCGAGGTGCGCGTGCAGATCGAGGGCACCTTCGCGGCCGTCTGAGCCGGCCCGACTGAGCCGACTGAATGAGTCGACGGCTTCGTCGGCTCGCCGGGTGCGAGACAGGTCGCGGATCCGGCACTCGCGGATCCGGCGTTCCCGGATCAGGCGGTGGCGCCCAGCACCCGCAGCGCAGCCCACAGCTCCGCCCGCGTGTCGGGGTCGTCGAGATCGCGCTGCAGCAGCGTCGCGGCGGTCTGCACGCGCGAGCGCAGCGTGTGCCGGTGCACGCCGAGCTCCACGGCCGCCGGGCTGGTCTGGCCGTGGTGCGCCAACCACACGGCGAGGGCGCGCTCCACCGTGTCATCGTTCCGCCGGTCGTGCTGCCGCACCGGTGCCAGCAGGCTCTCCGCCTGTTTGCGCGCCTCGGGGCTGTCGAGCAGCCGCAGCATGCCGCCGTGCAACGCCGGCCGGTAGGTCACGGGACCGTCCGTTCCGGTGCTCCGCGCACGCGCCAGCGCGATCTCCGCCTGTTCGAGCAGAGATCCGAGGTCGCCGAGCAATCCCCGCTCGCTCACACCCGCAGGCGTCCGATGCTCCGTGAGCGTGCGCCGCACCGCGTCGGCCTGGGAGGCTTCGCAGATCAGCACCGCGCCGGCCCCGGCTTCGACTCCGGGCTCGAGACCGACTCCGAGCGGCGCGGTGAGGAGCCCGGGTCGGGTCGCGAGCGAGCGGAGGTCGTCGATCAGGCCTTGCCCGAGGGTATCGACGTCCTCGAGGCGCACGACGCTGATGCGCCCGCGAGGCAGCCTCGGCAGCACACCCGTCGCGACGCCCTCGGCCAGCTCGGTCTCGCCCGCGAGCAGCAGCCGCAGGACGGCGGATCGGAGGCTCGTCTCCGCCTCGCCCTGACCGGCGCGATGCTCGAGCTGCACGGTCACGAGCGCGGCGACCAGGCCGAGCAGGGTGCGCTCGGCGTGATCCTGCACCCCGGCGGGAGTGATCAGGGCGCCGAGCAGGCGACCGCTGCGGCCGAGCGTCTGCATCTCGACGGCCTCGTCGGTCGCCGGGCGGGCAGTGCCTCCGGTCACCGTGTCGCGGGGTGCGCCGCCCGGTGCACCGGAGGCCGCCTCGCCGGTAACCTCGCCGGTGACCTCGGTGCTGCCTTCGCCGTAGCTCTGGCCGCGCCTGCCGCTGCTGCCGCTGCCGACACCGCCGCCGACGCCGCTCACCCGGCTGGCCCGTGTGCCGCGCTCCACCAGTCGGCGCACCTCGCGTCGGATCGCCTCGTCGCCGGCGGCCTCCCGCGCTCCGCGCGGCGCCGCCTCGATGATGCGGCCGGTTCGGTCGGCGACGGCGATCCAGCGCCCCAGGCGGGAGGCGGCCTCGCGCACGACCCCTGCCAGTCCATCGCGCTGGGCGGCGGCGTTCGCGACGGCGCGCTGGGCCTCGAGCGCCCACGAGTCGCGGGCTCTGGCCTGGGCGCCGAGCAGTTGGACCGCCGTCTGGGCGATGGCGATGAACGGAGTGGCGTAGGGCACGCGGAAGAGCGGGAGATCGAGGCGCTCGCAGGCGTCGACGAGCGCGGTCGGGATCCGGCGCCAATCGACGCCGACGCCGAAGCCGAGCGCCGTCACCCCGACGCCGAGGAGTCGGCGGACGTAGGCTTCGGCCTCGGCGCTGTCGGGCCCCCCGGCGAACTGGGTGCCGGTGGTCAGCAGCACCGTGCGCGGAGTGAGGAACGGGGTCGGGTCGACCATGTTGCTGCTGTGCACCCACTGCACCGGAAGCTCGGCGGCGGCGCCGCCATGGGTCCCTCCGGTGATGAGGACGAGGCCCAGGTGGTACTGCCGGAGCAGTTCGCCGAGGCCGATCGCGACGGGTGCGATGGCGGCCGATGCGTGCACGGGCATGGGGCCTCCCGACCTTCCCGGCCTCCCGCGCGGATGCGGTATGCCGACTTTCGACACTCTGGCGAAAGAGTGCAGTGACAACCACCATTCTGGCAGATCCCTGCCGCGCGCGATGATCCTAAGCTGACTCGTGACCGCACGGCATCCGCCGCGTCGTTTCCATCAATCCGTGAGCATAAGGAGCAACTCCATGTCTGAAACCCCTCTCGGCGGCCCCGCACTGCCGCAGGAGCGCAAGGTCGTCACCGCGATCCCCGGCCCGAAGTCGCAGGAGATGCTCGCACGGAAGAACGCCGCGGTCGCCGCGGGCGTCGGCGTGGCGCTGCCCGTCTCGATCGTCGCCGCGGGCGGCGGCGTGATGGTCGACGTCGACGGCAACTCGTTCATCGACCTGGGTTCGGGCATCGCCGTCACCGGTGTCGGCAACGCGGCGCCCAAGGTCGTCGAGGCCGTCACCAACCAGGTGCAGCAGTTCACCCACACCTGCTTCACCGTCACCCCGTACGACGGCTACGTCAAGGTCGCCGAGAAGCTCAACGAACTCACCCCGGGCGACTTCGAGAAGCGCTCCGCCCTCTTCAACTCCGGTGCGGAGGCCCTCGAGAACGCCGTCAAGATCGCCCGCCACTACACCAAGCGGAATGCGATCGTCGTCTTCGACCACGCCTACCACGGCCGCACGAACCTCACCATGGGCATGACCGCGAAGAACATGCCCTACAAGGACGGCTTCGGCCCCTTCGCCCCCGAGGTCTACCGCGTGCCCACCTCGTACCCCTTCCGCGACGGCCTGACCGGCGCCGAGGCGGCAGAGGTCGCGATCACGCAGATCGAGAAGCAGGTCGGCGCGGCCAACCTCGCCGCCGTCATCATCGAGCCGATCCAGGGCGAGGGCGGCTTCATCGCTCCCGCCGAAGGGTTCCTGCCCGCCATCCAGAAGTGGGCGACCGAGAACAAGGTCGTCTTCGTGCTCGACGAGGTCCAGACCGGCTTCGCCCGCACCGGCGACCTCTTCGCCGCGAACCACGAGGGCGTCGTACCCGACCTCGTGACCACGGCGAAGGGCATCGCCGGCGGACTGCCGCTCTCGGCGGTCACCGGCCGCGCCGAGATCATGGACTCCGCCCACGCGGGCGGCCTCGGCGGCACCTATGCCGGCAGCCCGATCTCGTGCGCCGCCGCGCTCGCGACGATCGAGACCTACGAGACCGAGAACCTCACCCAGCGCGCCCGCGAGATCGGGGCCATCATCGAGGAGTTCTTCACCGAGCTCCAGAAGACGGACTCGCGCATCGGCGACATTCGCGGACGCGGCGCCATGCAGGCCATCGAGCTGGTCGAGACCGGTTCGAAGACCCCCGCCGCCGCGCTCACCGGCGCGGTCGCGAAGCAGGCCGGCGACCAGGGCGTGATCCTGCTCACCTGCGGCACCTACGGCAACGTGATCCGCTTCCTCCCGCCGCTCTCCATCAGCGACGAGCTGCTCCGCGACGGCCTGCAGGTCGTCGCCGACGCCCTCGCCGCCAACTGACGATCCGAAGAACCCAGGAGTACATCATGGCACTCAAGCCCAACGAGCAGGAACTGCTCGACCGCGTCCAGTCCGGCCTCGCCATCGGCGGCAACTGGCAGCCCTCGGGCTCCGGCGCAACCTTCGACGTGAGCGATCCCGCAACCGGCGAAGTCATCAAGACCATCGCCGACGCGACCGTGGAAGACGCCGTCCGTGCGCTCGACTCGGCCGTCGAGGCGCAGGATTCGTGGGCGGCAACGTCTACCCGCGAGCGCTCGAACATCCTCCGCCGCGCCTTCGACCTGCTGATGGAGCGCAAGGAGGAGTTCGCGCTGCTCATGAGCATGGAGATGGGCAAGCCCATCGCGGAGGCCCGAGGCGAAGTCGTCTACGGCGGCGAGTTCCTGCGTTGGTTCTCCGAGGAGGCCGTGCGCGTGGCGGGCGACTACCGGGAGAACCCGGAGGGCACCGGCCATATGGTGGTCTCGCACCTTCCCGTGGGCCCGTGCTACTTCATCACCCCCTGGAACTTCCCGCTCGCCATGGCGACCCGCAAGATCGCTCCGGCGCTCGCCGCGGGCTGCACGGTCGTGATCAAGCCGGCGGCCCTCACCCCGCTGACCACGATCTTCTTCGCGCAACTGCTCGAGGAGGCTGGCCTTCCCGCTGGTGTGGTCAACGTCGTGCCGACCTCGAAGTCGAGCGCCCAGTCGAGCGCGCTGCTCAGCGACACCCGCCTGCGCAAGCTCTCGTTCACCGGCTCGACCCCGGTCGGCGTGAAGCTGCTCGAGGCGGCCGCGCAGAACGTGCTCCGCACCTCGATGGAGCTCGGCGGTAACGCGCCGTTCGTCGTGTTCGAGGACGCGGATCTCGACCGCGCGGTCGAGGGCGCGCTGCTCGCGAAGTTCCGCAACATCGGCCAGGCCTGCACCGCGGCGAACCGCATCATCGTGCACGAGTCGGTCGCCGACGAGTTCGCTCGCCGCGTCGGCGAGCGCGTCGCGGCCATGAGCATCGGCCGTGGTGCCGACGAGGGCAACGACATCGGCGCCCTCGTCGACGACAAGGCCGTGGCGAACACCGCGCGCCTCGTCGCCGACGCCGTCGAGACCGGCGCGAACATCGTCACCGGCGGCCAGGTCGTCGACGGGCCGGGCAACTTCTTCCAGCCCACCGTGGTCGACAACCTGAGCCCGCAGTCGGCGATCATGCGCGAGGAGATCTTCGGACCGGTGCTCGGCATCATCCGCTTCTCGACCGAGGACGAGGCGGTGCAGATCGCGAACAGCACCGAGTACGGCCTGATCAGCTACGTGTTCACCGAGAACATCCACCGCGGTCACCGCATGATCGAGAAGCTCGAGACCGGCATGATGGGCCTCAACACGGGTCTCGTCTCGAACGCCGCGGCGCCGTTCGGCGGCGTGAAGCAGTCGGGCATCGGCCGTGAGGGCGGCTTCGAGGGGATCCACGAGTTCCTCTCGACGAAGTACACGCTGCTGCCGCGCACGTAGCGGGGCGGACCGCGCTCGTCGCGGGTGTCGCGGGCGCCGGGATCCTTCTGCGGATCCCGGTGCCCTCGTGCTGTTCACGGCGGATCGACCGGCGCTTGGTCGGAAAACTGCAGAGCGTCAGCTGTTTTTCGAGAATTCGGCTGACGCTCTGCAGGTTTCTGACGCTGTGCCGGGACCGTAGACTCGCGGAGTGACCGAGCGGAGTGCGAACCGGCGGAGGCGGCCAGGCGCCTGGGCGCGCCGCCATGCCGTGCTCCTGATCGCCGTCGCACTCGCGGCGGGTTCGGCGGTGCTCGTGCCGCCCGATCCGGCGTACCTCGCGTACGTCGACCTGCGCACGCTCACCCTGCTCTTCTGCATGCTGGCGACGATCACCGCGCTGCAGCGGGTCCGCTTCTTCGCCGCCATCGCCACCCGCGTGGTCCGCCCGTTCCGCACGTTGCGCGGCCTGGTGCTGGCGCTCGTGCTGGCGACCGCCGCGGCCTCCGCCCTGTTCACGAACGACGTCGCGCTCCTCGGGTTCCTGCCGCTCGCGTACCGCGCCCTCGATTCGACCGGTCATCGCGGCAGTCTGGCGTTCACCTTCGTGATGATGACTGTCGCGGCGAACCTCGGCGGGATGATCACGCCCTTCGGCAGCCCGCACAACCTCTACCTCCACGCGTTCTACGAGATCCCGACGCTGCGCTTCGTCGAGATCATGCTCTGGCCGTTCCTCGTGTCGATCGTGCTGATCCTGGTGCTCTGCCTGCTGGTGCCGCGCGCACCGATCGCCCGGCCGGAGGTCGACATCGCCTTCACCTCGCGGCGGATCTTCGTCTATCTGCTGCTGTTCGCTCTGGTCATCGCGATCGTGTTCCGGGCCCTGCCGCTCTGGGCGGGCCTCGCGGTGCCACTCGTCCTGCTGGTGACGGATCGCCGGGCGCTCGCGCGGCTCGACTGGGGGCTGCTCGGCACGTTCGCCGCGTTCTTCGTCTTCGCCGGCAACCTCTCGCGGATCCCCGAGGTGAGTGCCGCGCTCGCCTCGTTCATGCAGATCGACCCGTTGCTCTCGGCGGCGCTCGCGAGCCAGATGATCTCGAACGTACCGGCCGCGATCCTGCTCTCCCATTTCACCTCGGACTACGCCCAGCTGCTGCTCGGAGTGAACATCGGCGGCGTCGGTACGCTGGTGGCCTCGCTGGCGAGCCTCATCGCGTTCGCCCATTTCCGCGTGGTCGCGCCGGGGGAGACCCGCCGTTTCCTCGTGATCTTCTCGGCCGTGAATCTCGCCTTTCTCGCTGTCCTGCTGCTCGTCTTCGGCGTGCTCCTCCCGGGCTAGGGTCCGCGGATGCGCCGGAAGGTGCGCCGAGCCGAGGCGGGAAGGCGCATGCCGTGAGACGGGACGGCGTGCTTCAGCGGGCGGTGCGTTTCAGTGATCGGCGCCGGCGTCGGCACCGTCGGCGCGGTCGGCGCGCTCCGCCCACCAGAGGACCGTCTCGCCGTAGCGCCGCTCCCTGATCCGGGTGAGGCCGGCGGGCCAGCTCGGCTCGGGGGAGCGACTCGACCGCTCGACCAGCACGACGGCGTCACCGGCGAGGAGGTGCGGGAGCGCGGCGAGATTCGCGGTGAGTTCCGCCTCGCCGAGGTCGTACGGCGGGTCGATGAGCACGACATCGAACGCCGACTGAGGATCGGCGCCTTCGAGGAACCCCTGCACGCCCTGGCGCACGACGTCGATGCGCGGCGATCCCTCGCGAATCGCCGCGGCGACCGTGCGCGCGTTGCGTTGGGCGACCTGAGCGGCCTGCGGGTGCCGCTCGACGAGGGTCGCGGCGGAGGAACCGCGGCTGATCGCCTCGAGACCGAGCGCGCCGGATCCGGCGTAGAGGTCGAGCACGCGCGATCCTGCGATCATGTCCCACGATTCGAGCGCCGAGAAGACGGCCTCGCGCACGCGATCGCTCGTCGGCCGCGTGCCCGCCTTGGGGACCTCCAGCCGCAGCGAACCGGCGGCGCCGGCGATGATCCTGGTCACCCCACGAGCCTACCCGGGCGCGGACTCGCCGCCGCGTGCTCCGCCGCTCGTGATTCGTGTCGGCGGTGCCGACTACCCTTGGAGCATGAGCCCCGCCACTCTCGACTCCCGCCTCGACGGCGTCGTGGGCGGGCGCACCGCGAGCGCGCTCGAGAAGGCGTTCGAGATGCGGACGGTGCGGGACCTGCTGTGGCACCTGCCGCGTCGATACTCCAACCGCGGCGAACTGACCCCGCTCCTCGGCCTCCCCATCGGCGAGCACGTCACGGTGCTGGCGCAGGTGCTCGATGTGCGCGAGCGGCGGATGCAGCGTCGCAACGGCAAGCTGCTCGAGGTGCGGATCACCGATGGGATCGGCACGCTGCAGCTCACCTTCTTCAACCAGGCCTGGCGAGCGAACGATCTGCGGGCCGGCGCGCGGGGCATATTCGCCGGCAAGGTCAGCGAGTACCGCGGGCAGCTGCAGCTGCAGCACCCCGACTACGAGCTGTTCGACCGGAACGACGAGACGGTCGGCGGTGAGACGATCGGTGAGCTGCAGAAGGAAGAGCTGGATCAGGCGGCCGCGCGCGCCTTCGCCGAGCGGCCGGTGCCGATCTACCCGGCCACGGCCAGGCTGCCGAGCTGGAGCATCCAGAAAGCGGTCGAGCTCGCCCTCGACGCACTGGATGCGGTGGAGGATCCGCTGCCGCGCGAGATCCGCGATGCCGAAGATGTGATCCCGTTGGCGCAGGCGCTCGAGCGGGTGCACCGCCCGGAGCGCGACGACGAGTGGCGCCGCGCCCGCGACAGTCTGCGGTTCCGCGAGGCCTTCGAGCTGCAACTCGCATTGCTCGACCGGAGGCGGCAGCTCGGCCTCGCTGCGGGCACGCCGCGGCCGAGGGTCGACGGCGGACTGCTCGACGCCTTCGACGCGGGGCTGCCCTTCGAACTGACCGCGGGGCAGCGCGAGGCCGCGGCGGCGATCTCCGCGGAGCTCGCCGAGCCGCATCCGATGCACCGCCTGCTCCAGGGCGAGGTCGGCTCGGGCAAGACCGTCGTCGCGCTCCGGGCGATGCTGCAGGTCGCCGAAGCACCCGTGGCCGGCCCGGCCGGCGATGGCGGCGGCCAGAGCGCGCTGCTCGCCCCGACGGAGGTGCTCGCGGCGCAGCACTTCCGCAGTATCACCGAGGCGCTCCGCGCCGAGTCGGCAAGCACCGAGGCGCTCCGCGCCGAGTCGGCAAGCACCGAGGCGCTCCGCGCCGAGCCGGCAAGCACCGAGCATTCGGCTGATGACGCGCCGGGGCACGACCTCCTGGACCGGGTGCGGCCGGTGCTGCTGACGAGCAAGATGCCGGTGGCGGAGCGGCGCCGGGCGCTGCTCGAGATCGCGAGCGGAAGTGCGCGGATCGTGGTGGGCACGCATGCGCTACTGAGCGAGGGGGTGAGCTTCTACGATCTCGGACTGATCGTGGTGGACGAGCAGCACCGCTTCGGGGTGGAGCAGCGCGAGGCGCTGCGGCTCAAAGGTGCCGAGCCGCATGTGCTCGCGATGACGGCTACGCCGATTCCACGGACTGTGGCGCTCACGGCCTTCGGGGATCTCGAGACGAGCGTGATCCGCGAGCTGCCGGCCGGGCGCCGGGGCATCGAGACGTTCGCGGTGCCGGTGCTCGAGAAACCGGCCTGGGCGGAGCGCGCCTGGCGCCGTGCGACGGAGGAGGTCGCCGCGGGCCGGCAGGTGTACGTCGTCTGCCCGGCGATCGCGGACAACACGCGCGAGGAGGGCGACGAGGATCCCGCGGTCGGCTCGGAGTCCGGCGAGCCAGGTGAGTCCGGGGCCGCCGCGGCGCGACCGCTCGCGAGCGTCGAGCAGACGCTTGCGGAGCTGCGTGCGCGCCCCGACTACGCCGGGGTCGGCGTCGGTGCGCTGACGGGGGCCATGCGTCCCGAGGAGAAGGCCGCGGTGATGCGGGCGTTCGCCGCGGGCGAGCTCGACGTGCTCGTCGCGACGACGGTGATCGAGGTCGGCGTCAACGTGCCGAACGCGTCGACGATGATCGTCCGCGATGCGGATCGCTTCGGGATCTCCCAGCTGCATCAGCTCCGCGGCCGGGTCGGCCGCGGCGAGCATCCTGGCCTCTGCCTGCTGCTCACCACGGCTGAACCCGGCACGGTGGCGCGCGAACGGATCGAGGCCGTGGCCGCGACCTCCGACGGCTTCGAGCTCGCCGAGCGGGACCTCGAGCTGCGCCGCGAGGGCGACATCCTCGGCACGGCGCAGTCGGGCGGCCGTTCGACGCTCAGGCTGCTGCGCGTCGCCGAGCACGGCGAGCTGATCGAGCACGCGAGGGAGGTTGCGGCGGCGCTGCTCGACCGCGATCCAGATCTCGAGGGTGCGCCCGGCCTTGCCGAGATGCTGCGTCGCGAGGCCGAGCAGCGGCGGCTCGACAACCTGGCGAAGTCGTGATGCAGGACGGGACGATCCGGCGCGAAGGCATGCCCCACCCTCTAGGCTGGTCGTCATGAGCAGTATCGCCGTCGTACCCGGTTCGTTCGATCCCGTCACCCTGGGTCACCTCGATGTGATCCGACGCGCCGCGACGATCTTCGACGAGCTTCATGTGCTCGTCGTGCACAACCCCGGAAAGTCGGCCATGCTGCCGATCGCCGAGCGCGTGAACCTGCTGCAGAAGTCCATCGACGAAGATCCGGAGATGCCGGACAACATCACGGTGGCCTCGTGGTCGGTCGGCCTGCTCGTCGACTACTGCACCGAGGTCGGGGCGAACGTGCTGGTGAAGGGCATCCGCTCGCAGATCGACGTCGCGTACGAGACGCCGATGGTGCTGATGAATCGCAGCCTCGCGGGCGTCGAGACGATCTTCCTGCTGCCCGAGCCGAGCCATTCGCACGTCTCGAGCTCGCTGGTCCGCCAGGTTGCCGCGCTCGGGGGAGACGTGAGCGAGTACGTGCCGCCGGCCGTGGCGCAGTTCCTCGACAAGACCCGCCCGGCCTGAGGCCCGGAGGCCCCGCGGCCGCGGGCATCGGGTATTCGGCTGCTCCCCGGCAAGTAGGGGTAGGCTGTCCCGGTGACCAGCAGCCGCGCCTACGAAGAGAACGTCCGAGAGATCATCAATCGCCCGGGCGAGATGCGGGAGCGCGAGCGCGGTTTCGACGCGCCGGAGTCGTTCGGCGAGGCTCTGGCCACGGTCCCGGCCGGTGAGCGGGTCGACCTCGAGGTGCGTCTCGAGTCGGTTCACGAGGGGATCCTGGTCTCCGCGCACGTTGACACGACGATGCATGCCGAGTGCGGCCGCTGCCTCGAACCGTTCACCGCGCCCTTCGAAGTCGATTTCCAGGAGCTTTTCGCGTATACTCCTTCGGAGGCCGACGAGTACGGGGTTCACGGTGATCACGTGAATCTTGAACCCCCGCTCCGAGACGCGGTAGTGCTTGCACTGCCGTTTCAGCCTGTGTGCCGCCCGGATTGCCCCGGTCTCGACCCCGAGACCGGTGATCTGCGCGATGCCGAGGCTGCAGCCGAGTCCGTCGCGGTCGATCCGCGCTGGGCTGCGCTGGCCGGGTTTCTGGCTGAAGATGAAGACGTGGATCGGGTATCCGATCCTGAAAGCAAGTAGGAGAGAGAGCATCATGGCTGTTCCCAAGCGCAAGATGTCGCGTTCGAACACCCGTCACCGTCGTTCGGCGTGGAAGGCCGAGGCCCCGAAGCTGGTCAAGACCGTCGAGAACGGTAAGACCGTCTACAGCCTCCCTCACCGCGCTCGCGTGGTCGAGGACTCGCAGGGCACCCCGCTCTTCCTCGAGTACAAGGGCCGCAAGGTCGCCGACGCCTGAGCTGATGGCATGGTGGTGCAAGCGCCATCGTTGCTGTGTGGGTGACATCGCGTGCGATGTCACCCACTTTCAGTTGGTGCAGACGTGTGCCGTCGAGGTGGAAAGAGTTCGGTTGAGGCATGAGTGATGGCGTCGAGGCGAACCCGGGGGTCGCCGGGCAGTCGGAGCCGCCGCAGGACGATGCGGAGCCTGCTCGCGAGACCGACGGATTCCTCGCGCCCTTCGACGTCAGCGTCGATCCGGATCTCCTCGAGCTCGCGCTGACGCACCGCTCCTGGGCGTTCGAGCACGGGGGAGCTCCGCACAACGAACGGCTCGAGTTCCTGGGCGATTCGATCCTCGGCCAGGCGGTCACCGTCAAGCTGTTCCGTGACTTCCCAGATCTGGACGAGGGTGAGCTGGCCAAGCGCCGCGCCGCGCTCGTTTCGACGGTCGCCCTCGCCGAGATCGCGCGCCGCATCGACTTGGGCGCTCAGCTCCGACTCGGTGTCGGCGAGGAGCGTACGGGTGGGCGCGGCAAGGACAGCATCCTGGCCGACACCGTCGAAGCGATCATCGGCGCCGTCTACCTGTCGACCGACCCCGGGACCGCGGCGGATTTCGTGCTGCAGCTGGTCGACCCGCTCCTCGACGATCCCGAGCGCTTCACCATCGCCCTCGATCCGAAGACGACTCTGCAGGAGCTCGCGGCGGCCCGCGGCCTGCCGCATCCCCTGTACGAGGTGACGAGCGAGGGGCCGGATCACGATCGCCGGTTCACGGCGCACGTCGAGCTGGACGGAGCTGCCGGCAGGGGCGTCGGCACGAGCAAGAAGGCCGCTGAGCTCGCCGCAGCCCGCGACGCGGTCGGGCAGCTCTACGCGCGCAGGTCGACCCGCAAGAAGCGGAGGTAGCAGTGCCCGAGCTGCCCGAGGTGGAGGTCGTGCGCCTCGGCCTCGCGCCGGCGGTCTCCGGTGCGACGGTGGTCGCGGTCGAGGTCCGGGACCACCGTGCGCTCAAGCGCCATGTGCCGGGCACCGGAGACGACGGTCTCGGCGGGCACGGCGTCACCCTCGCACCGGAGGCGGGTGCGGCGCGTGCGGCGGATTTCGAGCGGAGACTCACCGGGTTGCGGCTCGGCACTCCCGTCCGTCGCGGCAAGTTCCTGTGGATCCCGGTGGGGCCGCCGGCCGCGGGCGCGCGCGTCGTCGGCGCGGGAGAGATGGCCCTGCTCGCGCACCTGGGCATGAGCGGGCAGCTGCTGCTCCGCGAGCTCGACGCCGCGGGTGATCGTCACGTGCGCATCCGCCTGTGGATCGAGCACCCCGAGCACGGGGAGCTGCGGATCGACTTCGCCGATCAGCGCCTCTTCGGCTCGCTCGCGCTCGACCGGCTCGCCGCGGCGCCCGACGGGATCGGCGAGGTTCCGGTCCAGGCGCTGCATATCGCGCGGGATCCGCTCGATCCGGCCTTCGACGATGCCGCGTTCGTGGCGGCGCTGCGGCGGCGCGGCAGCGGAGTGAAATCGCTGCTGCTCGACCAGTCCCTGGTGAGCGGCGTCGGCAACATCTATGCGGATGAGGCGCTCTGGCGGGCCCGACTGCATCCGGAGACGGCGGGCTCCGTGGTCGGGGCGCGGAAGGCCGCCGAACTGCTGCGGCTGCTCCGCGACGTCTTCGCGCAGGCGCTGGCGGAGGGCGGTACGAGCTTCGACGAGCAGTACGTCAACGTCAACGGACAGGCCGGCTACTTTGCTCATCAACTACATTCATATGGCCGGACGGGCCTGCCCTGCGATCGATGTGGCACTCTCATAGTCAGAGAGCGGTTCATGAACAGGTCCTCGCACTATTGTCCGAAGTGTCAACGGCTAGCGAAAGCTCAATCCGCGGCGGCGAAGTAAGTGAGCATTGAGACCCTCTCGGCAGAGTTGCAGGCAACGCTATTGCATTAACAAAGGTGAAATGTAATTGGCGCGGAGATGACCTGGCCTGTGGTTTGGATTCCTTTCGGGGTAGCAATTCGGTGAAGACAAGACACTGTGGGTGCCGTAGTGAATTCAATTCCTTAGCTGGTTCGTGAACTTAACTTCGTGATTGCGGGAAGGATCGCAAGTGCTGCAGTCGCCCCAGATATCGAGATTGTCACCCAGACTGGCCCAAAGCTCACGGCCTGATCACCGGACCCTACGAAAGCCACGAGAAGAGCAACCCCTACGGCCGCACCGATTTGCCTGCCAGTGTTGATAATGCCAGTGCCGGATGCGTAATCTTCTTCCGGTAGCGCTCCCGCACCGCCAGACAGAAAGCCCGTCTGCGCTATGCCTGCGGCCGCACCAGTCAGAATGAATCCGGCCAAAAACGCTACTGGCGATGAGTTTTCAGTTGTCAGGCTCAAAGCCCAAATAAGGCCCGCGACCATAAAGAGCAGCCCGCCGCCCAACGAGAGCCACTCGGCCTTAAGGTTTGTCCGCCCCGCGATGAGTGAAGTGACGACCGCAGTGCCCGGGCCAAGAATGAAGCAGATGCCAGTAAGTGCGGAGCTCCATTCCCAGACGTTTGTGGCCCAGAGCGCGCAAGCCAAAAGCATCATGGAGAATCCGACATAGAAAGCTGCCATCCCGACTGCTGCAAAGGAAAATGACGGCGTCTTGAATAGGCGGAGATCTACTACCGGATCGGGGTGCCGCATGCTGCGGTAAAGGAACAGACCAAATGTCGAGATGCCAAGCGCTGCGGTGACCCAGAGTCGAAGCTGATCCGGCTTTCCTTCACTCGACATGGTGAGGACTGTGATGAACGATGCAATGGTGACGGCCAAGCATGCTGCGCCAACGAGATCCGGAAGTGGTGAGGCTTTTCTCGGAGGCGTGGGGAGAGCCCGTGCAGCAAATAGTGCGACGAGTGCCAAAGGGATCTTCAGAGCAAAGACCAGTCTCCAGTCGAGGTCAGCGAGGAGTCCGCCGAGTACCGGTCCAAGCGCTGCGGCAAGAGAACCTGCAGCGGCCCAGATCGAGATCATCCGTTTGTGGTCAGGCTTGGGATAGGCCTCAAGAAGAAGCGCCAGGCTGGTCGGAACGATGACGCTCGCTCCGACGCCTTGTAGAGCGCGAGCCAGGATCAGGATTCCGACGTTGGGAGCCAGCGACGCAAGCATCACACCGATTGTGAACGCAACGAGTCCCCAGACGAATACGCGTCGCCGACCAATGAATTGGCCTGGTTTCAGTTCCGATCTTTATATAAGGATGGAACTACGATGCCAAGCAAATACGACCCTGAACTTCGTCAGCGTGCGCTCCGCATGCT
>NZ_CAJVAP010000043.1 GCF_910593785.1 Leucobacter soli
CCCTTGCTGACGAGCGGTCCCCTCTTCAACGGAGAACTCCCGGGCCGCTCGTCAGCAAGGGGGCCGGTCGCCGCCACCAGGTCGGCTCAAGCGCGCCGACGACCCCGGTTCACGGGAGACGTCGGAGGAACGCGGCCGCCTCTGCGCCGTAGGCACGGGTCGGCGCACCGGGGACGGGTACGCGGAACTCTCGCAGGCGCCGCCCGAAGCGCCCGACCGTGATCAGGTCGGGCGCGCCCCACCGGATACCGCGCCATCCGGTGCTCCCGCTCACCCAATCATGTCTGCGCTTCTCGTCGTAGAGCACCTGGTCGGCGCTTCGTCCGCCCCTGAACTCGGGGTCGGTGTACTTCGCCCTGCCGTCGCATTCGCCGAACAGGCCGAGCCCGCGGAGCACGAAGTCGAGATAGAGGCTGCCGCCGGTCTCCGACCGGACCGGGACCTGCTGCTCGGCTTCGAACCCGAGCTGTAGCAACCGGAGCCGGCTGATGCTCTCGAGCTCGGATTCGGATTCCGGACCGGCCAGCACAGCGATCATGCGGACGGCGACCGAGCCTCGCATGCGCGGGCGGCGACGCACCCGTTCGAGCATGCGCTCCCGCCAGGCGGCCCACGCTTCGAGGTCGACCCCGCGACCGGTGCAGGCGATCCTGCGCAGGTGCTTCTCGGCGCAGGCGAACGCAACTGCGAAGGGCTCGGTCCGGGCGAGATCGACGATCGTCCGCTCGGGCGAGGTACAGGTGAAACCGCCGAACACCCCGATATCCGCGTCGGCGAGTTCGCATCGATGACGCACTAGTCGCGGGGTCGATGGGCCGCTCACCGACCCTCGGGCTATGACCTCCACTGCGAGCTGCCGATCCCGCTCGGCCGCTTCCGGCAACGACGACCCGAGACCCGCCGCGGCCCCGAGCCAGCCCGACCAGACCGGCAAACCGTGCAGCGTCGCGGCCGACCGATGCGAGAAGATTCGCGCACCCGGCGCCGACGCGTTCGCCGCCAGAAGCGCCGCGAGGTGGCGATCCGCCGCTTCGCCGTCCTCCCAGCGACCACCGTCGAGGTACCAGCCCCGCCTCATGCGGATGAACCGCCCCGACTCGACCGCCGCGGCGATATCGCGGGCGGTGTACCCGTTACGCGCCAGATCGGCCGCGTGGAACAGGTGCTGCGCGATCAGGGCGAGCTTCTCTTCGACCTGCATGCGACGATCCTGCATCCGCCCCGCCCGGTCGCGAGCCCGGATCCTGAAAGACTGCGGAATCTGCGGATAACTCAGCTTCTCGACAGGCGGTGAACGCCGAATCTGGTTCTCGAGTTTCTGCCTCTTCCGGCCGATCCGCTGTCGTCGCCTGTGCACGCACGCCTCCGGTGCCAGGCATCCGGCCCCGCACTCGCAAGCGCCGCGCGTCGCGCTTCGCGCGGCCAGGGCAACCCGGCAGACCTCGCGCCCTCTCTCGCCCGGCTTCCTTCCCCGCGAGCGGCCCTCTCCCCGCGAGCGGCGCCCTTCCCAACGAGCGACTCCCGTCTCCGTGTTCGGCCCCCTCCCCGCGAGCGGCGCCCTTCTTCACGAGCGGCCCCGACACCGACGGTCATTTCCGGGGCCGTTCGTGAAGAAGGGGGCCGATGGCGGCAGGGTGGGGCGTGAAACAGATGGGACCCGGGTATCGGACTGTCCGGCGCCAACGGTCAGCACGACCGTCAGACGTCAACGGTCAGGTGTCAACGGTCGGGCGAGACCGCCAGGCGGCGATCGTCGAGCGGCGACGGGCAGGCACGACCATCCGGCGCCAAAGGTCGGCACGACCGTCCGGCGCAACGGTCAGGCGTCGACCGCGAGGCGCGCGGCGGCGGCGAGCAGCGCGTCCGTGATCGTCGCGGCGAGCTCATCGTTGATGCGCGCGCTCGGCCCCGAGATCGAGAGCGCCGCCGCCGGCGAGGATCCCGGCACCGGCACGGCGACGCAGCGCACGCCGACCTCCCGCTCGCCGTCGTCGACGGCGAAGCCTCGGCGGCGCGCCTCGCGCAGATCCGCGAGCAGCGCCTCGGGCTCGGTGATGGTCGTCGGAGTGAAGCGGGGCATGCCCGTCCCGGCGATGATCTCGCGCACGCGAACCTCGGGCAGCGTCGAGAGAATGGCCTTGCCCACCCCGGCGGAGTGCGGTAGCACCCGGCGGCCGACCTCCGTGAACATCCGCATCTGGTGCCGCGACGGCACCTGCCCGACGTAGGCCACGTGATCCCCGTCGAGCACGGCGAGGTTCACGGTCTCGCGCGCGACCTCCTCCAGCTCGACCATCACGGGCTGGGCGCGCTGCACCAGCGGCGGGGTGGCGCGGCTTCCCAGGTGGATCAGGCCCGGTCCCAGTGCGTACCCCCGGGAGTCCAGCTGCCGCACGTACCCGAGTCGCAGCATCGTCTGCAGCAGCCGGTGGGCGGTCGGCTGGGCCAGCCCCGCGGATCGGGCGATCTCCGCGAGCGGGACCTCGCCGCGGGCATCGGCGAGGATCTCGAGCACCCGGAACGCGCGCTCCACCGACTGCACGCCGCCCGCGGCCTCTCTCCCGGTGCCGCCGGCATTCCGGCCGGGATCCGCGTCGGCATCGGACATGGCACTCCGCTGAGCCGGATACGGCCGATCCTCCGCGCCTCCGGTCCCGGGCGTCTCCGGCGCCGTGCGCACCTCCGGCACCCTCGACTCCGCGTCCCGCTCCGCTCGTATATCCTTCACGCATTCCATCATACGGAATAACCATTCCGCATCGTCGAAGAACTCGTAGTGTGGATCCTGCCGCCGGTGCGCACGGTGCCGGCCCGTCAGGACCAGAGGATATGAAGTACATCTCAGTCGCGAAGATCTCCTACGACACGGCCGCACGCGCGGTGGAACTGGCGATGGAGGTGGGGCCGCGGCACGGGATCCGCCCGGTCGCCGCGGTCGCCGACCCGTCGATGACGCTCGTCGCCTACGGCGTCTCCGACGGCTCGACCCCGCACAGCGCCGAGACGAGCACCCGCAAGGCCAGGACCTCGGCATCCACCGGCAAGCCGACGGGAGCGATCCCGGAGCCGCTCGCCACCGCGCTGCCCCTCGGAACCGGCGGCACGCTCACCCGCATCGACGGCGGCCTGCCAATCCTCTTCGACGGCGTGCACGTCGGGGGCCTCGGCATCGCCGGCGGGCCGCCCGCGACGGATCGCGAGGTCGCCCTCGAGGTGCTCGAACTGCTCGGCGCCGACCGGATCGAGGCCTGATCATGAGCGCATACCTCACCCGTGCCGACCTTTCGGTCGCCCAGCCCATCATCGACTTCGCCGAGTCCGCCGCCGCCGAGCACGGACTGGACATCGACGCGTTCTGGCGAGGCGTCGACGCCATCATCCACGACCTGGCTCCGAGGAACGCCGGGCTGCTCGCCGTGCGCGACCGCCTGCAGGAGCAGATCGATGCGTGGCACCGCTCCCACCCGGGGGTCCCGGATCCGACCGCCTACCGCGCCCTCCTGGAGGAGATCGGCTACCTGGTCCCCGAGCCCGGCGCCTTTGCGGTGACCACCGAGAACGTCGACCCCGAGATCGCGACGCTCGCGGGCCCCCAGCTCGTGGTGCCCCTGCTCAACGCCCGCTTCGCCCTCAACGCGGTGAACGCCCGCTGGGGCTCGCTCTACGACGCCCTCTACGGCACCGATGCGATCGACCGAACCGGCGAGCTCGCCCCCGGCGAGGGCTACAACGCCGCACGCGGTGCAGCCGTGATCGCCGCCGGACGCGAGCTCCTCGACCGCGCCGCGCCGCTCACCGAGGGATCCCACGCCGATGCCACCGGGTACGCCGTGGCGGATGGCGCGCTCGTCATCTCGCTCGCGAACGGCACGCGCACGGGGCTCGCCGCCCCCGCCGCCTTCGCCGGCTACGCGGGCGACTCCGCGGCTCCGAGCGGCGTGCTGCTGCGCCACAACGGACTGCACCTCGAGATCGTGGTCGACCGTTCCGGCGCCATCGGCGCGACCGACGCGGCCGGCGTGCAGGACATCCTCGTGGAATCGGCGCTCACCACGATCATGGACCTCGAGGACTCGGTCGCGGCGGTCGACGCCGACGACAAGGCCCTCGGCTACCGGAACTGGCGCGGCCTCATGGACGGCACCCTCGCCGAGCAGGTCACCAAGGGCGGGCGCTCCTTCACCCGCACCGCGAACCCCGACCGCGAGTACGTCGCGGCCGACGGCGGCGCGCGCGTGCTGCCGGGCCGATCCACCCTCTTCGTGCGCAACGTCGGCCACCTCATGACCACCGACGCCGTGCTCGACCGCGACGGCGCGGAGGTGCCGGAGGGCATCCTCGACGCGATCATGACCGTGCTCGGCTCGCTCGCCGACCTCCCCGCATTCGGCGGCGCTGCGGCCGGCCGCAACTCGCGCACGGGCTCCGTGTACATCGTGAAACCGAAGATGCACGGCCCCGACGAAGTCGCCTTCGCCGTCGAGCTCTTCGGGCGCGTCGAGGCGCTCTACGGTCTCCCGGCCAACACCGTGAAGATCGGCATCATGGACGAGGAGCGCCGCACGTCCGCGAACCTCGCCGCCTGCATCGCCGCCGCGCGCGAGCGCGTGGTGTTCATCAACACCGGCTTCCTCGACCGCACGGGCGACGAGATCCACACCTCCCTGCAGGCGGGGCCGATGCTGCCCAAGGGCGCGATCCGCACCGAGCCGTGGCTCGGCGTCTACGAGGCGCGCAACGTCGCGATCGGGGTCGCCTGCGGCCTCGACGGCCGCGCGCAGATCGGCAAGGGCATGTGGGCGATGCCCGACCTGATGCACGACATGCTCGAGCAGAAGATCGGGCACGTGCGCTCGGGTGCATCCACCGCCTGGGTGCCGTCGCCCACGGCCGCCACCCTGCACGCGCTCCACTACCACGAGTTCGACGCCTTCGAAGCGCGCCGGGCGCTGCCCGCCCTGCCGGCCGACAGCCTCGACACGCTGCTGCGCATCCCGCTCGCGGGCGAGGGCGATCTCGCCCCCGACGTCGTCGCGACCGAGGTCGACAACAACGTGCAGTCGATCCTCGGCTACGTCGTGCGCTGGATCGACCAGGGCGTCGGCTGCTCGAAGGTCCCCGACATCCATGACATCGCGCTCATGGAGGATCGCGCCACGCTGCGGATCTCGAGCCAACTGCTCGCGAACTGGTTGGCACACGGCGTCATCACCGAGGAGCAGGTCGACGAGAGCCTGCGACGCCTCGCCGCCGTGGTGGATCGGCAGAACGCCGGCGACTCCGCCTACGAGCGGCTGCTCGGCGGTGCCGATGGCGGTGCCGATGGCGGTGCCTACGGCAACGGTGACGATAGCGGCGACGGCGTGCCCGGCGGCGTCGCGTTCGAGGCGGCCCGCCGCCTGATCGTCGAAGGCGCCGCGCAGCCGAACGGATACACTGAACCCCTGCTGCACGCGCTGCGCCGCGTCAAGAAGGGGTGAGCATGAGGGGTGCGGAGGGGTACGGCACCGCCGATCGGGCGGAGGCGCTCGCCGAGCTCCTCGCGCTGCTCCCGGACGCCGTGCTCGCCACGGCCGACGAGGTCGAGCCGTACCGGCGGGACCGCGCCCTCGACCCGCACGCCGGCGTGCCGCTCGCGGTCGCGCTGCCGCGTACGACGGAGGAGGTTCAGGCCGTCGTCGCGTGGGCGGCTCGGCACGGGATCCCTGTCGTGCCCCGCGGCGCGGGAACCGGCCTCTCGGGCGGAGCCACCGCCGTCGACGGGGGCATCGTCCTCTCCGTCGAGCGCATGCGCGACGTGCGCGTCGATCCCGCGACCCGTACCGCCATCGTGCAGCCCGGCCTGCTGAACGCCGAGCTGCAGGCGGCCGCGGCCCAGCACGGCCTCTGGTATCCGCCGGATCCGGCGTCGTTCGAGATCTGCTCGATCGGCGGCAACATCGCGACGAACGCCGGCGGGCTCTGCTGCGTCAAGTACGGTGTGACCGTCGACTACGTGCTGGGCCTCGAGGTCGTGCTCGCCGACGGGCGGACGATCCGCCTCGGCGGCCCGCTCGTCAAAGATGTCGCGGGACTTCCCCTGGTCAAGCTGTTCGTCGGCAGCGAGGGCACGCTCGGCGTGGTCACCGAGGCGACCGTGCGGCTGCTGCCCGCACCGCCGACGCCGCGACGGATCGCCGCCTGGTTCGGGAGTTCCGAGCGCGCGGCCGCCGCGATCTCGGAGATCGCCGCCGCGATCCGGCCGAGCCTGCTGGAGTACATGGATCGCACCGCGATCGACGCGGTGGAGGATCTGCTCGCAATCGGACTCGACCGCAGCGCCGAGGCCTTCGTGCTCGCCGGCAGCGACGATCTCGACCCCGAGGGACGTGACATCGCCCGCATGGTGGAGGTCTTCCGCAGGCACGGCGCGATCCTGATCGAGGAGACCACGACCGCACGCGGCGCGGAACTCGCGCATGCGCGTCGTGCCGCGATCCCGGCAGTGGAGGCCCGCGGCCGCCTGCTGCTCTCGGACGTCGGCGTCCCGATTCCGCGGCTCGGCGAGCTGATCGCGGGGATCGAGCGGATCGCCGAGGATCGCGACACGTGCATCGCCTTCATCGCGCACGCGGGTGACGGCAACACGCACCCGCTCGTCGTGTTCGACCCCGCGGATCCCGCAGCGCAGGATCGCGCCGAAACCGCCTACGGGGAGATCATGTCCCTCGCGGTGTCGCTCGGCGGCACGATCTCGGGCGAGCACGGCGTCGGCAAGCTGAAGCGGCCGTGGCTCGAGGGTCAGATCGGGTCGGACGTGCTCGAGATCGGGCAGCGGATCAAGGATGCGCTCGATCCGCAGGGGATCCTGAACCCCGGCGCGGTCTTCGCGCCTCCCGCTCGCTGATCCTGCGGCGCTGAGGCGGCGGCACTGATCCTGTGCCGTGCTGATCCCGCAGCACTGATCCCGCAGCACTGGCGTCACGGCACTGACGCGGCAAGGTCGACGCCGCGGCTGCGCTCGCTCCCGCGAAGGTGCGGAAACGCCGAACGCCCGCCTCCTCGAAGAAGCGGGCGCTCGCGCGTCGTCTCGGGCGGAGACTCAGACCATCTTGGTGACCTGGTCGAAGCTCAGCTCGACCGGCGTCTCGCGTTCGAAGAGCGAGACGAGCACCGTCAGCTTGCCCGCGGCCGGGTTGATCTCGCTGATCGTGCCCGGCAGGCCCTCGAAGGAGCCCGACTTGATGGTGATGGTCTCACCGATCTCGAAGTCGATCTCGACGTTGCCCGCCTCCGCGGCGCCGGCGGCGGCCTTGGACTTGGCGAGCACCGGCTCGAGCTCCACGGTGCTCTTCAGCATCTCGAACGCTTCCTTGAAGCGCAGCGGCACCGGGTTGTGCGCGTTGCCGACGAAGCCGGTCACGCCCGGCGTGTGGCGGACGACCGACCAGGAGTTCTCGTTGAGGTTCATGCGCACGAGCACGTAGCCCGGGATGCGCACACGGGTGACCATCTTGCGCTGGCCGTTCTTGACCTCCATGACCTCTTCCATGGGGACCTGGATCTCGAAGATGTCGTCGACCGCGCCCATCGTCTCGCGACGGTTCCACAGGTTCGACTTCACCTTGCGCTCGTAGCCGGCGTAGCTGTGCACCACGTACCACTTGCCGGGCTTCGTGCGCAGCTCGAGCTTGAAGGCGGCGTAGGGATCCTCGGCCTCGGCATCCTCGGAGCCCTCAGCGGGGGCGGCGTCGGCCGGCGCAGTGGACGCATCGGCGGAGGCATCGGGTGCGGGCGCATCGGTCGCAGCGACCTCCACCTCGGCGTCGGCGGCATCGGCCTGGTTCGCCAGCGCGTCGAGGGCGGCGTCGAGCTCGGCCTCGGGGGTGTTGTTCTCGCTCGTCATCTGACTTCCGACTTTCTTGCTTTCGATCGCTGATCGCCCGGGGTCCGCCGCGCTGCGATCGATTCGGGCGGCGTTTCGGGCATGGTGAGAGTGTTAGAGGGGCGTGCCGAAGATGAAGACGGTCAGCCAGCCGAACGCCTGATCGAGCACCCACACCAGCGCCATCATCACGACGACGAAGCCCAGCACCACGAGCGTGTAGTTGATCAGCTCTTTTCTGGTGGGCGTCGTGACCTTCTTCAGCTCGGCGAAGACCTGCTGGATGAAGAGCACGATACGGCCGAAGAACGACTTCTTGGCGGCGCGATCAGCCCTGGCGCGCTCGACCAGACCGTCGCCGGTCTCGTCGATCTCGTTGCTGCTCACGGGCACCTGCCTTTCGTTCGCCCCGCCGTTCTGCGACTGCGGGGTATGGCAGGGCGGACAGGACTCGAACCTGCAACCTGCGGTTTTGGAGACCGCTGCGCTACCAATTGCGCCACCGCCCTATGGTCTGCCGACTCGCTGCGAACCTTCTCCTGCCCACGTGCGGATAACCGCTCGCAGGCACAAAAAATTCTGGCAGAAGTCAACTACCTCGAAAGAGTCTACGGCATCATCCCGAGCCTTGTCGAACCGCGCACCGCGCACCGGGCGGATGCCGGTCTCACCCTTCGCCGCGACGCCGGCGCGAGCCGGCCGAGCGCGCACATGCAGCCCATGCGGCCGGCCGGAGTGCGATCCACTGCCGGCAGATCGTCTCGGTCTCGGCTCCCCGTATTCCCCGCGTTCTCCGTCTCAGTAGTGGTACGGGAACGGCGACCAGTCGGGGCTCCGCTTCTCGAGGAACGAATCGCGTCCTTCCACCGCCTCATCGGTGCCGTAGGCGAGGCGGGTCGTCTCGCCGGCGAAGAGCTGCTGCCCCACGAGGCCGTCGTCGACCGCGTTGAAGGCGTACTTCAGCATGCGGATCGCCGTCGGCGACTTGCCCAGGATCTCGCGCGCCCACTCGACGCCGGTGCGCTCCAGCTCGGCGTGCGGCACCACCGCGTTGACCGCGCCCATCTCGTAGGCGCGCTGCGCGCTGTACTCGCGGGCGAGGAAGAACACCTCCCGCGCGTTCTTCTGGCCGATCTGGCGGGCGAAGTAGGCGCTGCCGTAGCCGGCGTCGAAGGATCCGACATCCGCATCCGTCTGCTTGAAATGCGCATGCTCCTCGCTCGCGATCGAGAGGTCGCAGACGACGTTCAGCGAGTGCCCGCCGCCGGCCGCCCAACCGTTGACCAGGGCGATCACGACTTTCGGCATGAAGCGGATGAGGCGCTGCACCTCGAGGATGTGCAGGCGCCCGGCCCGCGCCGCGGCCTCAGGCCCGACGGCCCGCTCGTCGTCCGAGTACTTGTAGCCGTCACGACCGCGGATCCGCTGGTCGCCGCCCGAGCAGAACGCATGCACTCCGTCCTTCGGCGAGGGCCCGTTGCCCGTGAGCAGTACGACGCCGACGCGCGGGTCGACGCGCGCCCGATCCAGCGCATCGTAGAGCTCGTCCACCGTGTGCGGGCGGAAGGCGTTGCGCACCTCGGGCCGGTCGAAGGCGACGCGTGCGATGCGGCCGTCGCGGCTCAGGTGCGCAGTGATGTCGGTGTATCCCTCGGCGCCCGGCGCGAGCTCCCACTCGGCCGGGTCGAAGAGCTCGGAGACCTGCTGTTCTGTCATGCCTCAAGCCTATGCCGGGGCACCGAGTCTGTGCGGATGGCTCGGGTTGTGCGGAGGCAGGGCGGGTGGAGCGGCGCCATTCCCCGTATTCGCGAGTGGATTCCGATGTATGCCCCCTGCATGCCTCGGTTGCCTCCTGCATGCCTCGGTGACACCCTCCGCGAGAGGCGGAAAAAGGTTCTTCTGCGGGAGAATATCCACCTTTTCCCGCCTCTCGCAGGGCGGAGGCGGATGGAGGGAGCTCGGGGAGGAGGGCGCGGGGAGGAGAGAGGGGATCGAGAGGAACAGAGGGAGCAGGAACGGGAAGAGGCAAGGATGCGAGGATGGGGGCGTGAAGGATCAGCCGGCGCTACCCGCCATCGACGTGCGGCTGGGCGAGCTGCAGGGCGAGCTCCTGAACGAGCTCCTGGATCGTGCCCGGGTGGTCGCGATCCCGACCCGCACCCGCTTCCGCGGCATCACGGTGCGCGAGGCGGTGCTGTTCGACGCCCCGAACGGCGCGAGCGAGTTCTCTCCGTTCCCCGAATACGACGACGCCGAGGCCGCCGCCTGGCTGGCCGCGGCGATCGAGTTCGGCTGGGCGGAGCTGCCGCCGATCCGGCGCGAGCGGATCCCGGTGAACGCGACCGTGCCCGCCGTGCCCGCGGAGGAGGTGCCGGGCGTGCTCGCGCGCTTCCCCGGGTGCCGCACCGCGAAGGTGAAGGTCGCCGAGCGCGGGCAGTCGCTCACCGACGACGTGGCGCGCGTGCGGGCCGTGCGCGCGGAGATGGGGCCGGATGCTCGGATCCGCGTCGATGCGAACGGCGGCTGGTCGCTCGCAGAGGCCGAAACCGCGCTCCGCGCCCTCGTCGAGGCCGCGGGCGCCACCGATTCCACCGCCAGTACTACCGACACCGCACCCGAGGGCAGCACCGGCGCCGACGCCGGCACCAACACCGGCGCCGACGCCCGCGATCCCGAGGCTGCCGGCCTCGAGTACGCCGAGCAGCCCTGCTCCAGCGTCGCCGAGCTGGCCGAGCTGCGGACGCGCCTGGAGGGGCTGGTCCGCATCGCCGCCGACGAGAGCGTGCGCAAGGCCGAGGATCCGCTCGCGGTGGCCCGCACCGGTGCCGCGGATCTCATCGTCGTGAAGGCGCAGCCGCTGGGAGGTATCGCCCGGGCGCTCGACATCGTCGCCGAAGCCGGGCTGCCGGTGGTCGTCTCGAGCGCGCTCGACACCTCGGTCGGCATCGGGATGGGCCTGCATCTCGCCGCAGCGCTGCCCGACGGAGCGCTCGCGGGAGCCTGCGGTCTCGGCACGGTCGGTCTGCTCACGGGCGACATCACCCGCGACTCGCTGCTGCCGCAGAACGGCGAGCTCCCCGTCCGGCGCCCCGCACTCGATCCCGAGCTGCTGGATCGCTACGCGGCTTCGCCCGACCGGGACGCCTGGTGGCGGGAGCGGATTGCCCGGTGCCTCGGGCGCCTCACAGCGCCCACCGCCTGAGTCCGAACCGTCCCCACGGCATCCGAGGTCTGAGTCCATGGCGGCCTCACGGCATCGGAGGCGCGGATCCGGGTCGCAGCCGCGATCCCGACTGCGCAGGCCCGGCTGCGTGGCCCGGCTCACCGCCCCGACGTGCCGCCCGTCACGCCTTGAGCCCGGGGAAGTCCTCTTCGCGCCACTCGGTCGGGATCCGCTCCCCCGCCTCGAACGCGGCGATCTCGCGCTGCCGCAGTTCCACGCGGCGGATCTTGCCCGAGGCGGTCTTCGGAAGTTCGTAGACCTCGACTCGTCGCACCCGCATGTAGGGCGGCAGCGCCTCGCGGGCGTGGGCCAGGATCGCGCGGGCCGTCTCGGCGTCGGCGGCGACGCCCGCGGCGAGCGCGACGTACGCCTTCGTCACGTTGAGCCGGGTGTCGTCGGGTGCGCCCACGACGGCGGCCTCTGCGACGAACGCGTGCTCGATCAGCGCACTCTCGACCTCGAACGGCGACACCTTGAAGTCGCTCGATTTGAAGATGTCGTCGGTGCGCCCGATGAAGGTGAGCACGCCGTCCACGTCGCGCTGCGCGACGTCGCCGGTGTGGAAGAGTCCGTCGCGGCAGGCCCGCGCGGTGGCCGCGTCGTCGCCGAAGTAGCCGGGCATCAGGTTCACCGGTCGCTCGTCGAGCGGCAGGCAGACCTCGCCCTCGTCGACCCCGGCATCGTCGATCCCCGCAGCGTCGATTCCGGCGTCGGTACGCGCGCCCCCGACCGCTTCCCCGGTCACCGGGTCGACGAGCCGCACTTCGACACCGGGCAGCGGCCGCCCCATCGCGCCGGGCACCACCGGCTCACCGGGGAGTGTGCCGATGAGCGCCGTCGTCTCGGTCTGGCCGTAGCCGTCGCGGATCTCGAGCCCCCACCACTCCGCGATCCGCGCGATGACCTCGGGGTTCAGCGGCTCGCCTGCGGAGACGAGTTCGCGCAGGCCGCGCGGCTTCCGTTCGAGCCGGTGCTGGATCAGCATGCGCCAGACGGTGGGCGGCGCGCAGAACGTGGTGACGCCGGCGCGGTCGAGCTCGTCGACGAAGCGCTCCGCATCGAAGCGCGCAGCGTTGAGCACGACGATCTGAGCACCGACGTTCCAGGGCGCGAAGAAGCTCGACCAGGCGTGCTTGCCCCAACCCGGGGCGCTCACGACGGAGTGCACGTCGCCAGGCCGCACGCCGATCCAGGCCGTGGTCGTGAGGTGTCCGAGCGGGTAGCTCGTGTGCGAGTGCTCGACGATCTTCGGCAGGCTCGTGGTGCCCGAGGTGAAGTAGATGAGCGCCGGATCGCTGCTCGCCGTCGTCTTCGCCACCGGCGCGAGGGATCCCGCACTCGATTCTTCGTAGCGCAACCAGTCGTAGAGGGCCGCGCGCTGATCCTGCGTCGCCCCGGCGCGGGGCCCGTCGAAGCCGACGCCGACACGACGGTAGCCGCCCGGCACCCCGGCGAACTTCATGGCGTCCTCGGCCGCCGCGAAAACCCAGCGCACGCGGCCGCGCTCGATGCGGTCGATGAGCTCATGCTCCCCCAGCACCACCGAGGTCGGCAGGATCACGACGCCGATCTTCAGTGCGGCGAGCATGATCTCCCACAGCTCGACCCGGTTGCCGAGCATGAGCATGGCGACGTCCCCGGGCTTCGCGCCCTGCGCGCGAAGCCAGTTCGCCACCTGGTCGCTGCGCTGCTTCAGCTCGGCGAAGGTGCGCGTCGTCTCGCGGAAGGCCGCCTCGGGGCCGCCCGGATCGACGTCGGTCTCGATGATCCGGAGCGCGAGCTCATCGTTGCCCTCAGCGAGACGGTCGAACACGTCGTGCGCCCAGTTGAAATCGGGACCGACGTCGGGCCAGCGGAACTCGGCGCGGGCGCGAGCCGGATCCTTCGCGAGCTCGAGCAGGTGATCGCGCGCTGCGAAGAAGGCGTCGCCAGGGGAGGTCTCACTCATGACGTCCAGTCTCCACCATCCCGCGGAGCGCAGCCCATTCGTGCCCCCAGCACCTCGCCCGGCGAGATCGAAGGGACTGTGACCGGGGTGCCCGGGTGCCCGGCAGCCGGATCGTGTCAGTGGTCGTTGCGGAACACCGTGTGCAGCGGGTGGTCGTCGACCTTCTCGCGGCCCCCCAGCCCTTCGATCTCGAAGAGCACGGACGTGCCGCAGACCGGGTAGCCGAGGTGCTCGAGCATCTCGAGCGTGGCGGCCACGGTGCCGCCGGTAGCGAGCACGTCGTCGATCACCAGCACGCGGGTCCCGGGTTCGAGGTCGGCGTGCATCTCGATCGTCGCGGTGCCGTACTCGAGGGCGTAGTCGATCGTGACCGCGGGCTGCGGCAGCTTGCCGGCCTTGCGCACCGGCACCATGCCAGTACCGGCGACGATCGCCGCGGCGCTCGCGAGCAGGAATCCGCGCGCCTCGATCCCGGCGATCACGTCGAACTGCCCTGCGAACGGGGCGATGAGCGCCTCGCTGGTCGCCCGCAGCGCTTCGGCGTCGGCGAGCAGCGGGGTGATGTCGCGGAAGAGGATCCCGGGCTGCGGGTAATCGGGGATCTCGCGGATCAGGCCTTCGGCGCGGGCGAGTGCGGGGCTGCTGGCTTCGATCGACACCATGACAGGGTACCGCCTGGCGGGCGGGTCGGTCTCTGTCGGATGACGAGCGGGCGCGCGGGCGGTGCTGTTCGCCGTCGGTTCCTCCCGATCGCTGTTTCCTTGTCGGATACATCGGCATTCCGGAGGAGCCGAAAGCGCCGCAGCCGTTCAGCGGCGCGGAACTCCGGAGTTGCGATGCGCCTCGGTCGCCGATTTCCGTTTGGGCGCGGTTTCGGGTAAAGTCTGTGAGGTTGAGAGATCAACGTGCGCCCCTAGCTCAGCTGGATAGAGCATCTGACTACGGATCAGAAGGTCGGGGGTTCGAATCCCTCGGGGCGCGCAGATGACCCTCTCGGATCGGCGGAATTACGCGGATCCGAGAGGGTTTCTTTGTTTCTGCCGGAGCCCGGTTCTCGAGTCGGGGGGGTCACCGACCAGAAAGCTCGGACGAACGGCAGCACCGCATCAGTCCGGGGTTACCGGCCAAAACGTGTGGATGGCGTTGGGCGTGTCATCCTCTGCCTGCCCAGCCGCTTCGGAGCCAGAGCCCTTCGCTGACCTCGAGGCCGGT
>NZ_CAJVAP010000044.1 GCF_910593785.1 Leucobacter soli
GACTGCGCGTTCGCGGATCTCTGCGGGGTATGGGACGGGCATGATGCCGGGGGTTCCTTTCGGTACAGGATTACCCTCCATCAAACACGACACGATTCACTTCCACGTGCAGATGAACGTGACACGGCACCTCGCCAGGAACCCGCGCACCCGGGCCGGGCGAGCGCTACGGCTGCTGGTGCTGCAGCTGAGCAGGGTCTGGGACGAAGACACCGCCATCCTGTGGCAGATCCGCCTCGATGAGTGGTGGCGTGCGTTCGGGCACCTCACCCGTGAGCGCACCCTGCTGCGCAACGGGCAGCTCGGGTACACCCATGACCGGCTCCGGAAGGCCTGGTTCCTCGTGCAGAACATCGTTCGGAAGGATCTGATCTTCACGTACGTGGTCTACGGGAACCCGAGAACAACGTCACCACTGGAAGGCGGGGTCAACGCGCAGCTGCGTGACCTCCTGAAGCGACACCGCGGCATGAGCGAGGAGCATCGCAGGCGGGCTGCGGAGTGGTTCCTCACCCTGCACGAGCTCTCGTTCGAGGAAGCAGCCAAAACCGCGGCGCCCGCACCCACGAAACAACGCCCGAAACCACGAGAAGAACGTGACGGGCCAGCGCTCTACGACACCGGCCTCGACGCTGGTGAAGGACTCTGGGAACGTACCGGATGGGCCGGCCGAGCCTGACACGCCCAACCCCATCCACTCTTTCTGGCCGGTAACCCGCGAATCGCGCCACGCGCCGGGTTCAGAGGGATTCCCGGATTCCCCGAAGCACGAACCCCCTGCCATGGGCAGGGGGTTCCGCAGAGGGGATGACGGGAATCGAACCCGCGTAATCAGTTTGGAAGACTGAGGCTCTACCATTGAGCTACATCCCCGGAGGCCGTCGAGAACGGTCCGTTCATTCACGAAAACCCTCATCCACGGTGAGACTCCGCTCTCCGGTCTGAGGGCTCCGCTCCCCCGGCTGGGCTCGAACCAGCGACATCCTGATTAACAGTCAAGCGCTCTGCCAACTGAGCTACAGGGGATCATTGCGCGAGGCAACGTCGTCCAGCTTAGCAAAGCGAAAAGTACCGCGGCAAATCCCCGCGCCCGCGCGTCGCCGGTTCCGAACGCGCATCGCGTTCGTCGGATCCTACGCCTCCGCGATCTCGTCGTAGGCGCTGGCCCGCAGCGCCTGCGCGAGCTGCTGCACGTAGCCGTGATCCGCCGTGCGGAAGATGTCGTCGATGTCGCCCTCGCCGACCGCGCGCCCCTGCTGCATGACGAGCACTCGTTGGCCGAGGCGCTCGAGCATGCCGATGTCGTGGCTCACGAGGATCAGCGTCGCGCCGCTGCGCTTGCGGTACCACTCGAGGAGGTCCACGATGCGGGGCCGGTTGTTGGCGTCGACGCCGAGAGTCGGCTCGTCGGCGATGTAGAGGCTCGGCTCGAGCATGAGCGACTGCATCACGGCGACCCGCTGCCGCTGGCCCTTGGACAACTCGTACGGGTACTCCTGCAGCTTGCCGAGCGGGAGCCCGACGATGTCCATCATCTCGACGATCCGCTCGCCGAGCTGAGTACGGTCGAAATGCTTGCTGCGCTCGGCGATCGGCGCGAAGAGGATGTCGCCGACGTTCAACTCCGGGGGAAGCGTGGCGCCCGCATCCTGCCCCAGCATGCCGACGTGCGCGGTCAGCTGCAACGCGGCGCGCTTCCTCAGACGACGCAGCGGGACGCCGAGCACGACTGCGTCGCCCCCGGTCGCGCGGATCCGCGACGACTTCTCGGGCGAATCATCCGCCCGGCCCGCGAGGAACCGGGCGAAGGTCGACTTGCCGGAGCCGCTCTCCCCCAGCAGGGCGAGCGTCCGCCCCCGTCCGAGCACGGTGCTCATCCCCTCGACCGCGTTGTAGGCGCGGTGCCCGCCCGAGGCCGGATAGCTCAAGGACAGGTCGGAGACGAGGACGGCCGGATCTGCCAGGGGCACCGGATCTGCCATGGTGTGGGGCTCCTCTTCGGTAGGGACTGCGGAGCCAGCTTAGAACGTCGAACCCTACTCGGCGCGCAGGGTGCGCCGCGCGGCCTCGAGCCCGGCGAGCTGCTGCTGGATCTGCCGGGACTCGGGCGAGTTCGCGTCCCCGACCCGCTGCATCCGGGCGACGAGCTGCCCCTTGAGGGCGAGCAGGTCGCGGTCCAGGAGGGCGACGACGATGTCGCGCGCATAGGCGCCCAGCTGTTCCGGCGACTGCTTGGGCACCGGCAGCGGCGCGAGGGCGAGCTCCCGGATCAGGCCGCGGTACGGCTCGGGCGCCTCCGCCAGAGCGTGTTCGAACCAGTCATTGGCGCCGAGAGAAGGCAGGGCCGAGGCGATCGCATCCCGCACCACGCGCAGCGAGGGATCCCCGACCTCGGCCGTCGCTGCCTGGACCATCAGCTCGGCGCCGATCGCCTGGCCCTGCTGCAGCATGGCCATGAGCGCGTCGCGTTCGAGCCGGACGGCCGGGGTCGCCGGCAGCGAGGCGAGCCCGAGCCGCGGAGCCTGCGGCACCGCATGGCCGGCGTCGGGGCGGTGCGGCTCGCGCGCCGGGGCGGCGGTGCGCTGCGGCCCCGAGCCGGCTGCCCGGACCGCCTGCTGCACCTCCGCGAGGTCGGTGCCGAGCATCCGCGCGAGCTCGCGCGCGTACCCGGGCCGGAGCGCGGGATCCTTGATCTCGGCGATGATCGGGGCGGCCTCGCGCAGCGCCGAGACCCGCCCCTCGACGCTGTTCAGATCGAAGCGGCCGACGGCCTGCCGCAGCGCGAACTCGAAGAGCGGCACCTTGCGGCTGAAGATCTCGCGCACGGCCTCGTCCCCGCGATGCAGGCGGAGGTCTGCGGGATCGAGCCCGTCGGGCGCGACGGCGACGTAGGTCTGCGCGGTGAAGCGCCGCTCTTCGCTGAACGCGCGCAGGGCGGCTTTCTGCCCGGCCTCGTCGGGGTCGAAGGTGAAGATCACCTCGGCGGCCGCGTCATCCCCCATGATCCGGCGCAGCACCGAGATGTGGTCCTTGCCGAACGCCGTGCCGCAGGTGGCTACCGCCGCTTCCTCCCCCGCCAGGTGGCAGGCCATCACATCGGTGTAGCCCTCGACGACGACCGCGCGTCGGCCCCGAGAGATCGCCTTCTTCGCGAGGTCGAGCCCGTAGAGCACCTGGGCCTTGTGATAGACCGGGGTCTCAGGGGTGTTCAGATACTTCGGGCCGTTGTCGTCCTCGTAGAGCTTGCGGGCGCCGAAGCCGATGGTCTGCCCGCTGGTGTCGCGGATCGGCCAGATCACCCGGCCGCGGAACCGGTCGTAGACGCCGCGCTGGCCCTCGGAGACAAGACCGGCTGCCGTGAGCTCCTGACGGTTGTAGCCCTGCGCGGTGAGGTGCTTCGACAGCCCGTCCCAGCCGCGCGGCGCGTAGCCGACGCCGAAGGTCTCGCACGCCGCCTGATCGAAGCCGCGCTCGGTGAGGAAGGTTCGCGCGGTCGCGCCCTCCTCGCCGGCGAGGTGCTGCACGAAGTACGCGGCGGCGGCCTGGTTCGCCGCGAGCAGCCGCACCCGGTTGGGCCCGTCCTGCTGCCGACGGTCGCCGCCCTCCTCGTAGGTGAGCACGTAGTTGATGCGGGCCGCGAGCCGCTCGACCGACTCCGTGAACGTGAGGTGGTCCATCCGCTGGAGGAAGCTGATCGCGTCGCCCGACTCGCCGCAGCCGAAGCAGTGGTAGTAGCCGAGCCCGGGGCGCACGTGGAAGCTCGGGCTGCGCTCGTCGTGGAACGGGCAGAGGCCCTTCATCGAGTCGACGCCGGCCGATTTCAGCGCCACGTAGTCCCCCACCAGGTCCGCCAGATTCGTGCGCTGCTTCACCTCTTCGATGTCAGTAGCTTTGATCCGGCCGGCCATAGCGGAAGTCTAGACCAGCGGCACGGCGCAGAGCCGGTCGTACCAGGCGATCGCGCCCTGGTCGGTGAGCGAGGCCACCTGGTCGACCACGGCGCGTCGCGCATCCGCCTCACTGCGTGCGGCGCGATAGTCCGCGGCGAACGCGGGTTCGAGGTCGGATCCTTCGCTCGCCCAGAGCGTCTCGAGCAGCTCGGCGAGCAGATTCCGCTGCCGGCGGTAGATCGGCTGCCGGCGATCGATCTCCATGACGTATGCGGCGACGATGCCCTTCAGCACGGCGATCTCGGCGCGCACCTCGCGCGGCACGACGACGTCGGCCCCGTAGCGGGCGAGCGGCCGACCGGCGGCGGCATCGATCGTGGCCGCGATCGCCGCTCGGGCGAAGCGGCCGATCATGGCGCTCGTGAAGTTCTTCAGCTGGGCGAGGTCGCGGCGCGAGCCCTCCCACCGCGTCAGCCAGGTGGGTGCGGCCGCGATGCGTTCGTACGCCTCGGCGAGCTCCGCCTCGGCGAAGGACTCCCCGGCCCAGGCGGCGACCGCTCGGATCAGCGTCGCGTGTCCCGCGCGTGCCGTGAGCAGCTCGGGATCGATGAAGCCGCCCACGACCGCGTCCTCGAAGTCGTGCACCGAGTAGGCCATGTCGTCGCTGAGATCCATGACCTGCGCCTCGACGCACTTCCGCCGCCCGTCGGCGCCCTCGCGGAGCCACGCGAACACGGGCGCGTCGTCGTCGAAGTAGCCGAACTTGACGCTGCCCGCTGCGGCCTCCGCGAGCGGCCATGGGTACTTGCAACTCGCGTCGAGCGTGGCACGGGTCAGGTTCAGGCCGACGCTGTTCCCCGCGCGGTCGAAGCGCTTCGGCTCGAGCCGGGCGAGGATCCGCAGGGTCTGCGCGTTGCCCTCGAAGCCCCCGAAGTCGACCATCCAGGCGTTGAGCGCGCGCTCCCCGTTGTGCCCGAAGGGCGGGTGCCCGAGGTCGTGCGCGAGGCACGCCGTGTCGACGACGTCCTGCGCGAGCCCGAGCGAGACCGCGAGCTCGCGTCCGATCTGCGCGACCTCGAGCGAATGGGTCAGCCGGTTGCGGGCGAAGTCGATGCCGGCGGTGGGGCTGAGCACCTGGGTCTTCGCGGCGAGCCGCCGCCAACCGCTCGAGTGCAGGACGCGTGCGCGGTCCCGCGCGAAGTCGCTGCGGTGGCCGGAGTGGTGCTCGGGAACGAGCCGCTCGACGTCGTGCTCGGTGTAGCCGGGCGGCAGCACGGATTGCGGATCAGCCACCGTCGACCCCGGCGCCGATGCGCTCGGCCTCCGCCATCTCGGCGAAGTCGACGCCGTCGCTCGTCCGGCTGTTCAGCCAGCCGTCGGGCAGCGCCACGCGCTTCGGGCTGCCGGCGCGGCCGCGCTGGCCCTCGGCGCCCTCGCCGGGGTAGGGCATGGAGGCGTCCATCGTCGCGAAGATCTCGTCCATCTGCGCGAGCGATTCGACGGCCGCCAGCGCGCGGCGCGTGTCGCCGCCGACGCCGTAGCCCTTGAAGTACCAGGCGACGTGCTTGCGGATGTCGCGGCACGCCCGATCCTCGTCGTCGTCGAAGAAGTCGACGAGGAGCACGGTGTGCCGCCGCATCGCGTCCATGACGAAACCGAGCGGGGGCTTCGCCGTCGCGGCCTCCGCCTCGTCCCTGCTGAGCTCGCCGGCCTCGGCGCGGAATGCCGCGACGAGGTCGCCGAAGAGCCAGGGCCGTCCGAGGCACCCGCGGCCGACCACGACTCCGTCGCAGCCGGTCTCGCGCACCATGCGGATCGCGTCGGCCGCCGACCAGATGTCGCCGTTGCCGAGGATCGGCACGCTCGTCACGGCCTCCTTGAGCGCGGCGATCGACGACCAGTCCGCCTGGCCGCTGTAGAACTCGCCGGCGGTGCGGCCGTGCAGCGCGATCGCGGCGACACCGGCCTGCTCCGCCGCCTTCGCCGCGTCCAGGTAGGTGAGGTGATCCGCGTCGATGCCCTTGCGCATCTTCACCGTGAGCGGGATCGCCCCGGCCGCGTTCACCGCGCCCTCGACGATCGCGCGGAAGAGGTCGCTCTTCCACGGCAGCGCCGATCCCCCGCCCTTGCGAGTGACCTTGGGGACCGGACACCCGAAGTTGAGGTCGATGTGGTCGGCGAGGTCCTCGTCGACGAGGAACCGCACCGCCTCGGAGACGGTGCGCGGATCGACGCCGTAGAGCTGGATCGAGCGCGGCGTCTCGCTCTCGTGATGCTTGATGAGCCGCAGCGACGCCGGTGTCCGCTCGACGAGGGCGCGGCTGGTGATCATCTCGCTGACGTAGAGACCGGCTCCGTACTCGCGGCACAGGCGGCGGAACGCCGTGTTGGTGATCCCGGCCATCGGCGCGAGCACCACGGGGACGTCGAGCTCGATCGGACCGATGCGCAGGCGGTGCTCGTCGGTACGCGGGCCGGGCGCGGTGAGTGTGGCAGACATATCGCTGCCATTCTCTCAGATCCCGCCGCGCGCGCCCTGCACCCGGATACTCCCCTCGGCAGTTCGTCAGTGGATGCTCGTGCAGCGCGCGGACACGACGTCCACCGGCCCGCCGAGCGGACCCGACCGCTCAGATGCGGGAGAATGGAGGGGTGCCCCTCTACCGCGAGCAAGGCGTCGTCCTCCGCACCCAGAAACTGGGCGAAGCCGACCGCATCGTCACGCTGCTCACGCAGGGGCGCGGCCTGCTGCGCGCCGCAGCGAAGGGCGTGCGCCGGACCTCCTCGAAGTTCGGGGCCAGGCTCGAGCCGTTCATGGTCGCGGATCTGCAGCTCTACGAAGGCCGCACGCTCGACACCATCACGCAGGCCTCAACCCTCGGCGCCTACGGCCCGCACATCAGCGGCGACTACGACCGCTACCGCGCCGGCAGCGTGATGGTCGAGACCGCCGAGCGACTGAGCGAGGGGGGCCCCGCACCGGAGCAGTACCGTCTGCTGATCGGGGCGCTGCGCACGCTCGCGCAGGGCAGCATCCCCGCGGCGCTCGCGCGGGACGGCTACCTGCTGCGAGCCATGGCCGCCGCCGGCTGGGCCCCGGGCTTCGACGAGTGCGTGCGCTGCGGTGCGCCGGGGCCGCACGCCGTCGTGGTGGTGCAGCTCGGCGGTGTCGTCTGCGAGGAGTGCCGCGTGCCCGGCTCGCCGCGACTCGATCCCGGCAGCATCGCACTGCTCGCCGCGCTGCAGGCCGGCGACTGGGACGCCGCGCTCGCCTCGTCGGAGCGCGAACGGGCCGAGGCATCCGGGATCGTCGCCGCCTACACGCAGTGGCACCTGGAGCGCGGCCTGCGCAGCCTCGACACGCGGTAGCCGTCCCCGGCACTATCGCCGAGAGGCGAGAAAAGGCTCATGAATTCGCCCCAGAACAGCATCTTTTCGCCTTTCACCGATGTTCGGCCTGAACCATCGGCCTGAACGGTAGGGTGAGCGGGTGAGCACGCGCCGAGCCCCCGCAGGTCTGGTCCCGGTCGATTGGACCGGCGAGCGGCCGCCGGCGTTCGGCGACGGCGTTCCGAAGCACATCGCGATCGTGATGGACGGCAACGGGCGATGGGCGAACCGCCGCGGCCTTCCGCGCGTCGAGGGCCACCGGCAGGGCGAGCAGGCGCTGCTCGACGTGGTCGCGGGAGCGATCCAGGTCGGCGTCACCCACCTGAGCGTGTACGCCTTCTCGACCGAGAACTGGCGCCGATCGCCCGATGAGGTGCGGTTCCTCATGGGCTTCAACCGAGACGTGCTGCGCCGGCGGCGCACTCAGCTCGACGCCTGGAACGTGCGGATGCGCTGGGCCGGCCGGCGACCCCGCCTGTGGGGCTCGGTCATCAACGAGCTGCGCGCCAGCGAACGGGCCACCGCGCGCAACACGGGGCTCACCCTCACGATGTGCGTGAACTACGGGGGCCGCAACGAGCTCACCGACGCCGTGCGCGGCATCGCCCAGGAGGTCGCCGAGGGCCGGCTCTCGCCGCAGGGCATCACGGAGCGCACGATCGCCCGCCACCTCTACGTGCCCGAGCTGCCGGAGGTCGACCTCTTCCTGCGCTCGAGCGGCGAACAGCGCACCAGCAACTTCATGCTCTGGCAGAGCGCCTACGCCGAGATGGTGTTCCTCGACACGCTCTGGCCCGATTTCGATCGCACCGAGCTGTGGCGGGCGATCGGGATCTACCGGGATCGGGATCGCCGCTTCGGCGGCGCGGTCGACGTGCCGGGCGGCGCGTAGCTCAGGATCGCGCTCCGCGGCGGCGCCCGAGCTTCTGCTCGGCGTCGCGCCACGCGCGCTGCGCCGGCGTCTCGGCCGCGCCCGTGCTCGGCTGCCCCTCCGCCCGGTTCGCCGCCCCGCCGCGCCCCAGATGCCAGGCGTGCGTGATCGCGAGCGCCAGCGCGTCTGCGGCGTCGGCGGGTTTCGGCGGCGCCTGCAGCCGCAGCAGACGCGTCACCATGGTCGTCACCTGGGACTTGTCCGCGCTGCCGTAGCCGGTCACCTGCGCCTTCACCTCGTTCGGCGTGTACAGCGCGAGCGGGATCCCGCGCTGCTCGGCGAGGTACATCACCACACCGCTGATCTGAGCGACGCCCATGACGCTCGCCACGTTGTCCTGGGCGAAGACGCGCTCGAGGGCGATCGCGTCGGGGCGATCCCCCTCGAGCAGGCGCTCGATGCTCGACCCGATACGGTGGATCCGCTCGGGCTGCGCGGCCGTGCTCGGGCTCGTGAGCACCTCCACGTGCTCGAAGGCGACGGTGCGGCCGGGGCCCGCCGTCACCACGCCGATCCCGCACCGGGTGAGTCCGGGGTCGATGCCGAGTATCCGCATGGCCGCCGTGCCGTCTCGTCGGGCTCGGCTATCAGTCGTCGTTCGCGAGCTCGGCCTGCACCTCGGCGCTCAGGTCGAAGTTCGAGAAGACGTTCTGCACGTCGTCGCTGTCCTCGAGCGCGTCGATCAGCCGGAAGACCTTGCGCGCCGTGTCCGCGTCGATCTCGACCTTGAGGTTCGGCACGAACTCGGCCTCGGCCGAGTCGTAGTCGATCCCGGCATCGACGAGCGCCGTGCGCGCTGCGACGAGCTCCGAGGCGTCGGTGACGACCTCGAAGGCCTCCCCGTTCGGGGTCGGGGCGACCTCCTCGGCTCCCGCCTCGAGCACGGCGAGCAGCACGTCGTCTTCGCTGGTCCCCTCGGCCGGCACGGTGATGACGCCCTTGCGCGCGAAGTTGTAGGCGACGCTGCCGGGGTCGGCAAGGGTGCCCCCGTTCCGGCTGAGCGCGGTGCGCACCTCGGCCGCCGCGCGGTTCTTGTTGTCGGTGAGGCACTCGATCATGAGCGCGACGCCGTTCGGGCCGTAGCCTTCGTACATGATGGTCGAGTATTCGACCGCATCGCCCGAGATGCCGGCGCCGCGCTTGATGGCGCGATCGATGTTGTCGCCGGGGACCGAGTTCTTCTTCGCCTTGTGCACGGCGTCGGCCAGTGCCGGGTTTCCCTCGAGGTCGGGGCCGCCGATGCGCGCCGATACCTCGATCACCTTGATGTACTTCGCGAATGCCTTGGCCCGACGCGAGTCGATGATGGCCTTCTTGTGCTTGGTGGTCGCCCACTTGGAGTGTCCGGACACGGGAGCTCCTCTTTCTGCTGTCGAGTCGATGAAAGTCTATTCAGATGATCCCGCGGGCACGAGGGCCGCGCAGGGCCGCCGACGTCGCATCGTCGGCGTCGCAGGTTCCCGCGGCAGCCGCTCGCGGGAGGCGGATCATGGCCCGGGGTCCACCGGCCACGCGGCGGCGATCCGCTGCCTGACGTCGCCGAGCAGCTGCGGCAGGGACTTCGTCTTCGCGATGATCGGGAAGAAGTTCGAGTCGGCGGCCCAGCGCGGCACGATGTGCTGGTGCAGGTGGGCGGCGATCCCGGCGCCGGCGATCGCGCCCTGGTTCATACCGATGTTGAAGCCCTGGCAATCCATGGTCTCCCGCACCACGCGCATCGCGGTCTGCGTGAGCGCACCGATCTCGGCGACCTCGGCCGCATCGGCCTCGTCGTAGGTGCTGATGTGGCGGTACGGGCAGACGAGCAGGTGCCCGTTGTTGTACGGGTACAGGTTCAGCAGCACGTACGCGGATGCTCCGCGGTGCACGATCAGCGACTGCGCGTCGTCGAAGGACGGCGCGCGGCAGAACGGGCAGTCGTGCTCGTCGGGCTGGTGCGTGTCCGCGATGTAGACCATGCGGTGCGGCGCCCAGAGCCGCTGCATCTCGTCGGGCACTCCGACGAGACCGCTCTCCGCGAGCGATTCCGCCGGCACTCCTCCGGGCTGCTCGTTCAGGCCTGCCACGCCGTATCCACCTGCTCGCGGGTCTCGACCGCGCGGAGGATCCGCTCGACGGCCTCGTCGACGGGCACGCCGTTGAGCTGCGATCCGTCGCGGAACCGGAAGCTGACCGAGCCGGCGGCGCGATCCTCCTCGCCGGCGATCAGCTGGATCGGCACCTTGGCCTTCGTGTGCGTGCGGATCTTCTTCGGCATCCGATCATCGCCGTGATCGACCTCGGCGCGCACGCCCTGCCGGCGCAGCCGATCGACGATCCCGTCGAGGTACTCGCCGTACTGCTCGGCGACGGGGATCCCGACCACCTGCACGGGCGAGAGCCACACCGGGAAGGCGCCGGCGTAGTGCTCGAGCAGGATCGCGAAGAAGCGCTCGATCGAGCCGAAGAGCGCCCGGTGGATCATGATCGGGCGATGCTTCTCGCCGTCGGCGCCCGTGTACTCGAGGTCGAAGCGCTCCGGCAGGTTCGGGTCGACCTGCACGGTCGAGAGCTGCCAGGTCCGCCCGATCGCGTCACGGGTCTTGAGGTCGATCTTGGGTCCGTAGAAGGCGGCCTCCCCCGGCACCTCGACGAGCTTGAGCCCGCTCTTGACGGCGACGTTGCGGAGCGCGTCGGTGGCGTAGTCCCAGAACTCGTCGCTGCCGATCCACTTGTCCTTCTCGTCGTCGCGCATCGAGAGCTCGAGCTCGAAGTCCTCGAGCCCGAAGTCGCGCAGCATCGAGATGACGAACTCGAGCACCCTCGTGGCCTCGGACTCGAGCTGCTCCTGGGTGACGAACAGATGCGAGTCGTCCTGCGTGAAGCCGCGCACGCGGGTGAGCCCGTGCAGAGCGCCCGAGAGCTCGTTCCGGTACACCGTGCCGTTCTCGGCGAGGCGCATGGGCAGTTCGCGGTAGCTGCGTGCACGCTCCTTGTAGATCAGGATGTGCATGGGGCAGTTCATGGGCTTCAGGTAGTAGTCCTGGCCCTGCTTCGTGATGGTGCCGTCCGCGTCCCGCTCCTCATCCATGCGAATCGGGGGGAACATGCCCTCGCGGTAGGTCCGGAGGTGGTTCGAGGTGAGGAACAGGTCCTCCTTCGAGATGTGCGGGGTGTAGACGTAGGTGTAGCCGCCGGCGATGTGGCGGCGGCGGGCGTGCTGCTCGATCTCGCCGCGGATGATGCCGCCCTTGGGGTGCCAGACCGAGAGACCGGATCCGATCTCGTCCGGGAAGCTGAACAGGTCGAGCTCCTTGCCGAGCCGCCGGTGGTCCCGCTTCGCGGCCTCCTCGAGCCGCGTCTGGTACTCGCGCAGCTCGTCCTTGGTGGGCCAGGCCGTGCCGTAGATCCGCTGCAGCATTGGATTCTTCTCGCTGCCGCGCCAGTAGGCGCCGGCCGCGCGGGTCAGCGCCCATCCGTTTCCGATCATGCGCGTGTTCGGGAGGTGCGGTCCGCGGCAGAGGTCCTTCCAGCAGACCTCGCCGGTCTTCGGGTCGACGTTGTCGTAGATCGTCAGCTCGGAACCGCCGACCTCGACGTTCTCGTTGTCGCTGCCTCCCACGTCTCCGGAGTCGCCCGCGCCGCCCTTGAGACCGATCAGTTCGAGCTTGTAGGGCTCGGCCGCGAGTTCGGCGCGCGCCTCGTCGTCGGTCACGACCCGCCGCACGAAGCGCTGGCCCTGCTTCACGATCCGCTGCATCTCGGAGGAGATCGCCTTGAGGTCTTCGGGCGTGAAGGGCTGCGCCGGATCGAAGTCGTAGTAGAAGCCGTCGGTGATCGGCGGGCCGATGCCGAGTCGCGCCTCGGGGTTGATCCGCTGCACCGCCTGCGCGAGCACGTGGGCGGCGGAGTGACGCAGGATGTTCAGGCCGTCGGTGCTGTCGATCGTGATGGGCTCGACCGCGTCGGTCTCCGTGACCTCCGCCGCGAGATCCTTCAATTCACCGTTGACGCGAATGGCGACGACCGACCGATCGGAGAACAGGGAGAAGCCATCAGCCACCGGGGCACGCTCCATCTACTAGGGGACGAATCAGACCCGTCGATTCTATCGGGATCGGCGGCGCGCCGAACCGGCCGGCGGCACGGGGCTCGGCAACGGCGCTCGGGAGCGGTGCGCGGTGGAGGCCCCGAGTTGCACCGCGTCAGCGGATGTAGACGTCGAGGTGGTTCCCGACCGTGCCCCGGTCGTAGATCTTGCCCGGGTAGCCGAACGGTGTCTCGAAGACGGTGCCGAGGGGTGCTGACCCCGCGAGTACGATGTAGCCGTCGCGGTCGCTCACATAGCCGCCGGCGTTGACGTGGCGGCCGGGGATCTGCAGGCCGCCGCCGGGCAGCACTTGCTGGCTGTAGTAGGTGAAGCGGTAGCCGCCCCAGTTGACGACGCCGCTGAAGATGAACTGCTGCAGCGTGTACAGCGCCCCGGAGGGGGTGGAACCGCCGGATCCGCCCGATCCGCCTGCGGCATCGCCGGTCTCGACGACCGCGGACCGGTCGAGGAACAGCGCCTGCTCGGGCGCGAAGGCGGAGGTGAACTCCTGCGCGCCCGCCGCGTCGAACACGGCCGCGCGCTCATCGCCTGGGAGGGCGTTCGCCACCGAGAACGGCGCCATCGCGGCGGTGCCGAAGAACGCGAGGACCGCTGCTGCGGCGGAAGTGCGTACGCCGGAGCGCCGGAATGCACCGGCCCGGGGAGTCGCCGCGGAGGAAGTCACGATGCGACGATTCTACCGCGGGGGCGCCCGGCGCTCCCGGGTGCACCGGAAACGCTCAGGGAGATGACGGGGGTGGCGCAGGCGCTCTCGGCGAGAGCCCGGGCGCTCTCACGGCCTGGAGCCCTCGGGTGTACGCATGTACGCCCCCCATGTATCCGAGCACGTACGCACCCACGAGACTGTACGTGATCGTCCGCACTGCATCCCTTCGACCGACGATCTCGTACCGCCTCGACGATCCCGTACCGTTCTGCCCATCGGCCTCGGCGGGCCGAGGCCGCCGAACCGGGGTTACCGGCCAAAACGTGTGGATAGAACCCCGATCTAGCCGCATGATCACGCGGTAGAACAGACATTGTCATACCCCGGCACCCTTAACTGTGCCG
>NZ_CAJVAP010000045.1 GCF_910593785.1 Leucobacter soli
GGGTGGCGGGCCTTGGGTCGGTCGGTCTGGATGGGCTGGTCGGGTCGGGCCTTCGGCGGACGCCTGCGGGCGGCTCCATCGCGGCGAGCGGCCGCCTTGCTGACGAGCGGCCTGGATATTTAGCGTCCGTATGGGGGCCGCTCGTCAAGAAGTGGGCCATTCGTCGGCGGGACGGCTCGGTTAGTTTGGGGAGAACCGGGTCGGTGGCAGAGGAGAGCCGTGGCGAGCCGGGGGAAGCCGGTAGGCCGTGGGCACGCCGACGGGCTGGGGGAGGGCCGGCCTTGAGGCCGGCGCAGCCGGACACGAACCTCCAGGACGGGCCTTGACATTGACGTTGCGTCAAGCCTTACCGTGGTGATCGCCGGAGATTCCGGCGATGGATGTCTGAGGAGGCGTGCCAGTGTACTCGGTGCAAGAGGTCGCGAAGACGGCGGGCGTCACGTCCCGCACGCTGCGGCACTACGACCGGATCGGGATCCTGCCCCCGAGCCGGATCGGCGCGAACGGCTATCGCTACTACGACGAGCGGGCGCTCGTACGGCTCCAGCGCGTGCTGCTGCTGCGCGAGCTCGGTCTCGGGCTCGAAGCGATCGGACGCGTGCTCGAAGCGCAGGACGCACAGGCCGAGCGCGGCGAGGCGGCCGAGCGGGCGGAGGCCCGGATCCTCGGCAGCCACCTCGAGCTGCTGCGGCAGGAGCGGCAGCGGATCGAGGCGCAGATCGGCGCCGTCGAGCGGACGATCGAGACGCTGGCATGCCGCGATGCGCACGAAAGGAAGGGAGACCTGATCTCTCGGAACATGTTCGAAGGATTCGACCACACGCAGTACAAGGAGGAGGTCGAGGAGCGCTGGGGCGCCGACGCCTACGCTAGGAGCGACCGCTGGTGGCGCGGACTCGGCGCGGCGGGCCAGGCGGAGTGGAAGGCGCACTTGGCGCAGCTGAACGCCGACTGGATCGCGGCGGCCGAGCGGGGCGACGACCCCGAAGGCGCGGCGGCGCAGGATCTGGCCGAACGCCACGTCGAGTGGTTGAAGGGCGCGGGCGGCACTCCGGCCTCGGCGCCGGGCGGCGATCTCGTCGGTTACGTCACGGGCCTCGCGGAGATGTACGTCGCCGATGAGCGGTTCGCGGCGAACTACGGCGGCACGGAGGGCGCGGCATTCGTGCGTTACGCGCTTCTGGCCTGGGCGGGTGCGCACACCGACGGGTGAGTTATCGGTGCCGCAAGGCGGTTTCGTGGATCGTGCGGAGGATCGGCGCAGAGGGTCGACGTCGAGGATCAATGCCGCGGATCGCCCCCGCCGGTCAGCGCCGGAACGGCCTCAGTTGGTGCCGATGCGCTGCGCGTCGGCCTCTCGGGCCACGTCGATCCGCTGCTGCTGCTCGGGCGTGCGGGCGAGCGCGGGCACGACCTCCTGGCGGTCGTTCACGATCACCACGTCGTGGTCCACGTGATCGGCCATGGAGTGCACGGCGTCGATGAAGTCGCGGCGCCGGATCGCGTCGAGCACGCGGGCGTGGTCGCGCTCCATTTCGCTGGCCGTCGCGACGTTCGCGAGCCGGCCGCGGTGGGCGGGGGTGCGCAACTGGTCGTTGGTCCCGGCGTAGAGCGAGGCCAGCAGGCGGTTCTTCGCCGCGTCGAAGAGCAGCCGGTGGAAGCGGCTGTCGAAGGCCGAGGACTCCGACCCGTTCATCAGCACCGGGCAGCGGGTGCAGCCCTGCTCCTCGACGGCGGCCTGCTCGAGCGCGACGAGATCGTCTTCGCTGCGGTGCAGCGCGGCCTGCTGGGCGGCCTCGATCTCGAGCGCGCGCCGGTAGCTCAGGATCTCCTCGAGCGTGAAGTCGTTGAGGAACTCGTTGAGCAGCGTGCTCGTCGGAGCGGCGGAGCGGACGAAGGTCCCACGCCCGGGCAGCGTCTCGAGCATGCCGATGGAGGCGAGTGAGCGGACCGCCTCGCGCACCGTGCTGCGGCCGACCCCGATCTGCTCGGCGAGCTCGGGCTCGATCGGGATCCGGGTCCCCACCGGCCAGGTGCCGGTCGTGATGTGCCGGCGCAGGTAGGCAAGGGTGTTGCGCGCCCGTTCGGATCCGGTCTTCGTCGACACGTCGCTCCTCCTGCTCTCCGCGCCGCGCGCTCGGGCCGCGCTCGGGTCCGCCCAGTATAGCGAGCGGCGACACCGCCCCGTAGGCTGGGAGCAGCCAGTCGACGCCGAGGGGGCCACGATGACGAACGAGAACCCTGAACGGGGTGCCATCAATCCGTATGCCGGGATGCGCCGGGTACCCGGCTTCGAGGTGACCAGCGCCGATATCCGGGACGGGGAGCCCTTGCCGGCCGAGACCTACGACTTCGATTCGGGCGGTCAGAACCGGTCTCCGCAGCTCGCCTGGTCGGGGTTCCCGCAGGGCACCCGCAGCTTCGTCGTGACCTGCTTCGATCCGGATGCGCCGACCGGCTCGGGCTTCTGGCATTGGTCCGTGGCCAATATCCCCGCCGGTGTGACGTCGTTGCCGGCCGGGGCCGGGGACCCGACCAAGGGGCTGCTGCCCGCGGGCGCGATCACGATGCCGAACGAGACGCGCGTCTCCGAGTTCATCGGCGCCGGCCCTCCCCAGGGCACCGGCGTGCATCACTACTGGTTCGTCGTGCATGCGCTCGACGTGCCGCGCATCGACATCGATCCGCAGGCGACGCCGGCGGTGCTCGGGTTCCTCATGCGCGACCATGTGCTGGCCCGGGGCATCCTCGTCGCGACCGGCGAGTACGGCCACGTGGGCTGATCCCGCACTCCGTGAGCGGGTGCTCTGGCACGAGCTGCTTGAGGCCAGGCATACCGCGAAAGGCGAGAAAACGCCGGGAACTCTTGCGATCTCGACCATTTCTCGCCTTCCGCCCCCAGCGCAGGGGGCTCATGCGTGCGCCGAGCCGGATGCATTGACGTTAGGCTTCGAACGTCGGCTCGGGCGTCGCAGAGGGGCGCCCGGCAAGAACTGAGAACATGCGAGTGCAAGGAGAAGCGATGGTTCAGCAGCGCGCGGATGTCGAGCGCCTCCCCGCCTACGTCCAGGGCAAGTCCCTACCCGATGCGGTGAAGCTGTCCTCGAACGAGAACCCCTATCCTCCGCTCGACTCGGTGCTGGTGGCGACGCAGCAGCGGCTCGCGAGCTTCCACCTCTACCCCGACATGGGCGCGGTCGCCGTGCGCGAACGGATCGCGGCCCGGCACGGCGTGCGGCCCGAGGAGGTCGCGGTCGGCTCGGGATCGGTCGAGGTCGCCGCCCAGCTGATCACCGCGAGCGCGGGCGAGGGCGACGAGGTGATCTTCGCGTGGCGGTCGTTCGAGGCGTACCCGATCCTCGTGCAGGTCGCCGGAGCGACCGCGGTGCCGGTTCCGCTGACGGCCGACGAGCGGCACGACCTCGACGCGATGGCCGCGGCGGTGACCCCGCGCACGCGCCTGGTCTTCATCTGCACCCCGAACAACCCGACCGGCACCGTCGTGCACACCGACGAACTCGAGCGCTTCCTCGCCGCGGTGCCGAAGGACGTGCTCGTCGTGATCGACGAGGCCTACGTCCACTTCGACACCGATCCGGAATCGGCGGACGGCGTCGACTTCTTCCGGCGGCACGAGAACGTCGCCGTGCTGCACACCTTCTCGAAGGCGTACGGCCTCGCCGGTCTGAGGATCGGCTACGCGATCGCCTCGGAGCGGGTTGCCGCCAACCTGCGCCGCGTGGCCGTCCCGTTCGGGGTGAGCGACCTGGCGCAGACTGCGGCGATCGCCTCGCTCGATGCCGAGGCGGAGCTGAATGCCCGGGTCGAGCGGATCGTCGCCGAGCGCGAGCGGGTGCTCGCCGCGCTGCGTGCGAACGGTTGGAAGCCGATCGACTCGCTCGGCAACTTCGTCTGGCTGCGGACCGGGGATCGCACCGCCGAGATCGACGCCGCCCTCCGGGAGCACGGCGTGGTGGTCCGCGCGTTCGCAGGGGACGGCCTGCGGATGACCATCGGCGATCCGGAGATGAACGACCGCTTCCTCGCAGCGATCACCGGCATCACCGCGCTGTAGTGCAGCGCCCTGGCGCGGCGCGCTGAAACGGACTCGACGCCGCGCTCGCGATTTCTGCGCGCGCCCTGAGGGTCGCGGCCGCACCTGGCTCCTACAGTGGAGCCATGGCTGCTGATCACCACGGGCGGGTGCCGGCGGCCGCTGCCGCGGCCCGCGTCGAGGGCTGGGCGGCGGTGCTCCGGGCCGAGGTCGACGTGCCGACGCGCACGGATCCGCGAAGCGCGACACCCGATCTGCTCGAGGGCGCGCGCCGCGACGACGACGGCGCCGCCTTCACGCGCGAACTGCTCGAGGCCGTGATCGGCACCGCGGACCCGTTCACCGCCGCGCTCGGTCTCCGCACCCTCTCCCAGGATCTCCCACCCTCTCTGCCAGCGAAGGATCGGCTCGCGATGCGCACCGGCGGCATCGCCTCGCTCGGTCTGCCCTGGGCCGTGCTACCGATGGCGAGGCGCTGGCTGCGCGAACGGGTCGCGCACCTGGTGCTTGCGGTGAAGCCGCCGAGCGAGACGGAGGCGCTCCCGGAGCGACTCGGGACCGTGCTGCGGGCGAATCGGGAGGCCGGCTTCGATACCGTGCTCGCCTTGGGCGGCGAACCGGTGCTCGGCCCCGCCGGCGCCCGCCGGGAGCTGGAACGCTTGCGTCGGCTCGCCCGCGATCCCGGGGTTGCGCGCCTCGCGGTCGATCCTGCGCGTCTGGTGCCGTCGTCGTCGACCGCAACCGGATGCTGGGCGCTCGACACGGACGCCGTGCAGGGAGCCGCGGCTCTGCGTTCCCTGCTCGAGGTGGCCCGGGAGCACGGAACTGTCGTGGTCCTCGAACCGAGCGACTACCGCGGTGCATTGCTCGCGCCCGAGATGCTCCTGGGCGCGCTGACCGCCCCGGCGGCGGGGGGAGCCAGGGGACCCGATCCCGACTTCGACTTCGCGCGCACCGGCCTGCATCTGCCGGCCGAGTTGCCGGAGGCGACGGAGATCGCGGAGCGGATGATCCGGTTCTCGCAGGAGCGCGTCGCGGTCGGGGCGGAGCCGCTGGAGCTCGTCGTCGGCGAGCTGGGCCTCGCACCGCGCGAGCAGATCGCCTCCCTGCTGAGCGGGCTCGCCGTGCCCACGCTGGATGACCGCGAAGCCGTGCACGCGCAGCTGCTCCGTCTGGTCGGTGCCGCGCTCGCCGCGGGCGCCGCCGTGCGCACGGTGGTCGCGACGGAGGATCCCCTGCTCCTCGCCGCGGCTACGCTCGCCGCCGAGCAGCCGTGCGACACCGACTCCGAGCGGCAGGACGGGCGGCAGGACGAGCGGCATGTCGGATCCGAGGCTCGGCAGGCCCGTGCCGGTGGCGCGGCGGGCCGCGCGGGCAACGTCAGTCGGCTCGGCGTGCAGCTCCGGGCGGGCGTCGCCGGCCAGCTCGCGAAGGCGCTCGTCGAGCACGGCTTCACGGTGCGGCTGCGGCTGCCGGTACTCGCGCCCAAGGAGTTCGCCGGAGCTATCGACGGCCTGATCCACCTCGCCCTCCAGGCGGCCGAGCCCGATTCTCCGCTCGGCCGTGCCGCCGGGTTCGCCGCCGGATCGGAGCCGGGTCCCGGATCCGATGCGGTGATCGCCGAGCTCGAGCGGGTGCTCGAGCGCTCCCGCGAGTCCGCGCCGCCGTCCCACCGCGTGCAGCTGCGGGCGAGGGAGTGGGATCCGGGCGAACGGGACCGCACCCTGTTCTATCGTCCGCCTGACGACACCGAGCGATTCGACACGGGTGGTCTCACCGCCGCCGTCCTCGGGCTGGGCCGGGACGCCACCGGCCAGATCGTCGCGGCGGCGAGCGGGCCGCTCCACCGGGTGCCCGCGGTTTCCGAGTCCGGTTTCGCCTGCGAGCCCGACACGGACGCGAGTCGCGTGGTGAACCGGGCTTGGGCGCGGGAGGCTCTGGACAGGGCGGTGCGTCTGCGCGCGGAGTGGGCGGCAGAGGGTGCTGGTGCATTCGGCTCGGGCGGATTCGGCGGAGGCGCATTCGGCTCGTTCACTGATGCCGGCGACCTTGCTGGGCCCGGTGAGACTCCGGGCGGCGAGGATCCCGCTCGCGACCTGGCCGAGGCCTGGCGGCGGCTGCGACCGGGCGAGCGCGCCGCGCGGGTCGTGAGGCTGGCGCTCGGGGTCGCCAGCGCGCGCGATCGGCTGCTCACCGTGCTGGCCGCCGAGTCGGGGAACCCGGTCGCCTCGCTCGACACCGATATCTCGGGCGCCATCGACTCCGCCCGCTACCTGGGCGCCGCGGCCCGCGGATTGGGCGCAGTTCGGGGAGCGGAGTTCAGGCCCGACCGATGCGCACTCGTCGTGGCGGATGCGGGCACCTCGCTCACCGAACGCGCCGAGGCACTGCTCGCGGTGATCGCGACCGGAGCTCGCGCGATCCTCGTCGCTCACCCGAGCCTGGCCAGGTCGAGTGCGGCGCTGCTCGAGGAATGGGACGCCGCTGGACTGCCCGGAGGGGTCGCGACGCTGGCCGTCGCCCGCCCCAGCCGGGCCGCGCACACCGACGGGGAGGTCGACGGCCACGCCGGGCTCGCCGCGGCGCTCGCCGCCGATCCGGGCGTGGACCGTGCCATCGTGCTGGGCGGGCGCGACACGGCGCGGTCGCTGATCCGCCACCGCCCTGCGCTCCGCGTCGAGGGGCGCCTGCGCGCGCTCGGCTCGACGCTGATCGCCCCGAGCGCCGACCCCGTGGCGGCGGTCGCGAACGCGGTGCGCTCCGCGTTCGGCGGACCGGCCGAGGCGCGGACCGCGCGGGTTGTCGTGCTGCTCGGGAACGTCGGGCGATCGAAGCGGTTGCGCCGCCTGTTCGCGGACGCCGTACGGAGCTTGCGCGTCGGCGACAGCGGCGCGGATGCGGGATCCGCAGTCGAGGCAGGATCCGCCCCGGCCGCCGACCCGCTCGCCTTCGATGTCGGCCCCCTGCCCGCACCGCCCGGAGAAGCGGGTCTGCGCGCACTCGGTGCACTCGGCGAGCTCGAACCGGGCGAGGAGTGGTTGGTCGAACCCGAGCAACTCGACCAGGAGGGCCGGCTGTGGCGGCCGGGCGTGCGAATCGGCCTGCGCCGTGACGCTCGCTTCTGGGCCGATGCCGCCGGCATGCCGGTGATCGGCGTGATCCGAGCCGGCAGCCTCGCCGAGGCGATCGAGCTGCAGAACCGCCTGGGCGGAGGATCCGTCGCCGCGCTGCATGCGACGGATCCGTCGGAGACCCTGCCCTGGCTCGACGGCGTGCGCGCCGCAGCGCTCTCGATCGGCCGCGCCACCACGGATGCGCGGATCGAACGCCAGCCCGGGGGCGGCTGGAACGCGGCCGGCATGGGCGGGCAGCCGCTCGCCGGCGGGCCGAACCGGCTCGTCGCCCTCGGCTCGTGGGAGCTGCGCGAGGGCACGCCGAGCTCCACGCTGCATCTGCGCGGGCTCGACCCCGAGGTGCAGACGCTGATCGAGACCGCTCAGGCCTCGCTCGACTACCCGAGCTTCGACCGTCTGCGGCGCGCGGCACTGGCCGATGCGCTCACCTGGCGCACCTCGCTCGGGCGCGTGCACGACGGGATCGGGCTCGGCGTCGAGCGGAACCTGCTGCGCTGCTGGCCGGTCGGTACCCATGTGCGGCTTTCCGAGGACGGGGCGACGGTCGATCTGCTGCGCGTGCTGGCCGCGGGCCTGCTCTCGGGGGCACCGCTGACGCTCTCGACCGGGGTGCTCCTGCCCCCGGAGATCTCCGCGTTCCTGGACCAGCAGGGGATAGCGATCTCGCTCGAACGCGACGATGCCTGGCTCGAGCGGATGGCGGTCGCGGGCGCCGGACTGGCTGCGGAGGCCGGGCGCGGCGGCGCGGGCGCCTCGGGCGCGGGGTCCGGATCCGGCGTCGGCGCGGGGTCCGGTCTGACCGTCGGGGTGACGGCCTCCGGCATTGAGCGGGTGCGTCTGATCGGCGGGGATCCGGTGCGTGCCGCGGAGTGGCTCGGTGGCCAGGATCGCCTGCCGCTCTGGGCGGAGCCGGTGACGATGGCCGGGCCGGTCGAGCTGCTGGTGTTCCTGCGCGAGCAGTCGCTCTCGATCGCCGCGCACCGCTATGGACTCGCACTGCCGCTGGAGGGCGTCGACGAACGGCTGGCGGAGCTCGACGCCGGGGCGTTGCCGGCGGGCTGATCCGGATCCTCGCGCCTGCGCGCGAATCCGCGCGATCCCGAGCGCTGCGGCAGCCGTGGCGCGCGATTTCCGTTCGAGCCGATCGGGCGACTATGCTTGTGTGCTGGTCGTGCATCTTTGCGACGCGCGGCCGATGGCGGGTTACCCGAGCGGCCAAAGGGGGCTGACTGTAAATCAGCTGGCACTGCCTACGGGGGTTCGAATCCCTCACCCGCCACCAAGAAAAGCCCGGTCAGAAGCACATTCTGGCCGGGCTTTCTTTTTGTCTTAACGGTTTAGTCTGCGTTTAGTCTGCGCTTTCAGGGAAAAGCTCGTCGATCACCGCAGCGGCTTCCGGGCCCCGCTTGGCCTGCTCGACGTAGTACTTGAGATTCGCCAACCCGGTATGCCCGAGCTGATCCCGTGCCGCCTCAACCCCCAACCGCTCCGCGACATGCGTCGCGACCGCCTTCCGATACAGCCCGGGCTTCAGCCCCGCGAACTCACTCCCTTCAAGCGCCTGGCGCCACTCCCTCCGCATCGCGTCGGGCCACCTTGGAGTGTTCACCTCGGACGGGAAGACCAACTCGCTACGGGCGTCGATGCGCCTGCGAAGGAGCATCCCGGCGACTGCGTGGGGGAGCTCGAGGTCACGGATCTGCTTGTTCTTCGTGTGCAACTGGATGACGAGCTTGCCCTCAAGGTTCTTCACTACCGTCCGGTCGATGCGGACGGTGAGCGGCTCGGTGTCGAGAGTGAGGCGAGGCCAGCCGATCGCGAGTACCTCTGCAGTGCGGCAGCCTGTCGCCGTGTACATGTCGATCGTGTCAGTCAGACTCCCGTTCCGAGGGTGCTTGCCGATCAGCTTCCGGTCCCATGCCTGCAGGAGACGGCGTATCTTTGCGAGGTCGCCGGCGCGCAGGACCTGCACGTCGGGAGCACCGCGGGCGACGGTCCGGGTCTCCCTGACGGGGTTCTGGTCGAACACCTCGTCGAGAACTGCGAGGAGCATCATGCTCTTGAGAACCGTCCGCACTGACCGTGCCGCTCCGGGGTGCTTCTTCGCGACCGCCTGGACGTAGCGGTCCAGCCTGCCAGGGGTGGCTTCGGAGAGCTTGACGCCGCCAAGGCCTGCGCGAATCGAGTTGAGTTTCGACTTGTAGGTCAGTTTGGTCTGATCGCCGAGCTCGGTGTCGGCGAGCATCTCGGCTTCGTAGATATCAGCAAGCTCACTGATGCGGGTGTCTTTACTGATTCGCCCGAGGGCTGGCTTCGCGCGTTCTGCGAGCGCTTCAAGGAGCGCCGTCTTCGCTTTGCTCCTTGACGGGCCGGTGCGCAGCACTGGGCGGCTGCGGCCATCGAAGTCGCGGAACAGGGCGTAGGCGGCGGGCTTCCCGGATCGGGTGGTGTAGTTGATCTCCCCCCATGCGCCGATCGGTAGTGGCGGGCGCCCCATCAGGCAACCTCAAACTTCGCGGACCAGTTCCCGGCGCCGAGCTTCGCGCCGATATAGACGTGGTCGCCGATCCGGTGGAGCGTGCGTTCGTATGCGATCACTAGGCGCTCGAGCACGCCGAGGTCCTGTGCGATCCACTCTGTATGGGTGCCGAACTTTTCCTCGGCGATGCGGTACTCCTCGGGGTCGATGAGGAAGTGTGCCGCCCATTCGTCTGCGCGGTTCTCGCTGCGGCGAGGGAGTGCGCCGAACATGTCTGGCTCGTCGCCGTGGTAGTCATGCGCGAGCTCGTGGGCCAACACGGATCGTTCCTTCCGGTAGAGCATGCCTGGCTGAAGCCGGATCGTGCGGGTAGGGCGGTGGTAGTCGCCGGCCCTACCGAGGTCACGCAGATCGCAGTACTCGATCTGCACGCCACGCGCCGTTGCGTAGTCGTATAGCTTCTGCACTTTCTGCTCCTTCCCGAGAGGGGGATCTATAGCCCGATGCCATCGTCCTCGAACAGGGGCGGGGGCATGTTGGGATCAATAATCGGGTGTACCTTGTCGAGCATCGCGATGAAGCTGTTCCAATCTTCATTGAGTCTCATCACCGTGGTGACCGATGCGATGTGTTCTCGAAGCTTCGGGTGGCCAACATCTTGGGTCAACTGCTGGTGCATTCTCGCGCGCTTCTTCTTCGCATCGCGCTCACGTTCCGCTTTGATCTCCTCGAAAACTCCGGGAGCGATACGTCGATAGACGATGTTATTGGTGAGATTGCCGAAGTACTGCGGCTTCTTTACCGAGCTGGGATCAAACGGAATTCCACGCAAGCGGCACATTTGCTTGTAGAACTGCGGGTCGAACGTCTTCACCCACGGCTGCAGTTCCTCTGCAACATAGGCTTCGAGAATCGTGGCCAGCGCATCTTTCGCACGCTGCTCTTGATACCCGGTGGCTTCATCGACAAGTGCTGTGATACCCACGATTGAGAGACCGCGAACCAATACCTCGGCGGCTCTCGCAGTCGCTACTTGATTCGGCGGGAGCGCCTTCGCGTCATTCGCTGAGAGGTAGACATTGCAGAGCTTCGGCAGGAGTTCTGCCCGGTATCCACTTGCCTTAAAGCCGCTCGGGTGTTTGAAGGGGATCGGCATCGCGTCTGAGATGATCTCGTCTGGGATGAACGGCCTGAGAGCCTTACCTTGGAGAATGGGCGGAAGTTCGGCGTCGCCGTCTTTGTTCCCAGCAAGTCTCGGGCTGCGGCCGAGAGCGGTGAGGAGGCTTCCTTGCGTGAGCACGCGGGTGCCGTCGCTGAGGACATAGCACTCGATCGCCTGATCTCCGATGCGGATCGGTCGGTCGGGAGACCCCGCAATGATCTCCTTCGGCGGTTCGCTGTTCCACCTTGCTTCGGCAGCTCTTCTTGCTGAGGCCGAGCGTTGCTCTGGACTCAGCTTTGAGGCGAGGGCTTTCCCTCCCGCGCTGCCCTTCATCTCACTCATCGCTCGCCGCCCCTTCGTTAGTCTTCTTGCGTGCTAAGTGTCAATGTAGCACGCATTATGTGAGAAATGCGTGCGTATCTCTATCGGTTTCCAACTAGGCGCTCGCCCGTCTACTCGGGGAGGTCGGCGCCGTCGTCGCCATTGTCAGTGAACGCTGCGCGCGGGAGTTCATCGGGGGCATCATTCTGCAGGAAACGTCCGACAGTGACGGGAGCGATGTGCTCTTCGCTGGCGTTCTTGAACACGATCATCGGGTCTAGGCCAAGGGCGTTTGCTAGAGCGTCCACGTCTTCGGTTGTGAATGACGTTTCGCCTCGCATCTTTCTGAAGTAGGACGACCTGCGGATACCAGAGCGGGAGATGAGGTCTTGGACGGAGATGCCCTTGTCTAGTCGAGCGTTCTCGATCTCCGCAATCACCCGTTGAGTGAAGCTGGATTCGTATTTCGCGTTCATGTGAACAGAGTACCGATTATTGGGACTTTTGTAAATGCGTGCCGTTTTGGGTTGCAGTCGAGTGCCACATATGGCACTCTGGGGGCATGCCAAAAATGGGACTCGACGAAACATCAGCTCGGATCATCCGCGCAGTCAAAGCAGAAGCGGCGCGGCGCGGTGTTACGGGGAAGGCTCTCGCGGGGGCACTGGGGCGGGACAAGAAGTACGTCTACGAGCGGTTCCGGTTCGAGAAGCCGTTCGCCACTTCTGACCTCGAGCCCATTGCCTCCCGGTTGGGAATCACCGCTGCCACGCTGTTTGCGTCAGCGGCGCTCGAAGAGCAGGTTCAGGCTCCTGAGGTGGCCGCAGCATGAGCGCCCCGACGATGGGCTACGCCGGCACTCCCTACGAGCCGACGTGGACGACGAAGCAGGTTGCCGAGTTCCTCGGCCTCGCGGTGCAGACGGTTTACAACCTGCGCTCCGCGGGCGAGCCGGACTTCCCGAGGCCGCGGAAGCAGGGCCGCCTCAACGCGTTCATCCCGTCTGAGGTTGCCGCCTACCGGGCGAAGGTCCTCAACATCCAGGACGAGGGGGTCACGCGATGAGCGCGGTAGTTGAGTTCAACAAGGGGCGCGACCAAGTGAGCGCGGTCTGCCGGAACTGCCCAGACCACCGAGGCGACCTTAGCAAGGGTCACTTCAAGGTGTCCTACCCGACGCGCACCGTCGAAGGCGTGAAGCGTGCGCAAGCTCGCGTCGCTGACCACAACAAGGTCAACCATGCGGAAGAGGTCGCAGCATGAGCGCACTCAGTAGTTTCGAAGATCAGCTCGACGACCTCAAGATCATCACTCTCACGGATGGTGAGGTGTGGTCGGCACGTGATCTGATGCCGTACGCCGGGTACAAGGCGTGGCAGGACTGGTCGAGGGCGATCAACCGGGCGATCGAGTCGGTGAACGCGAGCGGGTTGGACGCTGCGGAACATTTTAGGGGCGCACCTAAAACATCCCCGATGCCGAACGGTGGCACCAAGCAGATCGAGGATGTCGAACTGACCCGGTACGCCTGCTACATCCTCTTCCAGAATGCAGACGCGAGAAAGCCGGAGGTCGCTTTGGCGCAGCAGTACTTCGCGGTGAAGACACGCGAAGCAGAGACTGCGCCGGCCGTGGCCCCGACCGGGCCCGAACTGCTCGCGCTCGCCGTGATCGAGGCGCAGCAGATGCTCGCAGCGAAAGATCAGCAGATCGCCGAGCTCGCGCCTCGCGCTGACGCATGGGATGAGCTCGCATCCGCTGACGGCGACTACGCGGTTGCCGATGCGGCGAAGATGCTCGCCCGGGCTGGTGTCGAGATTGGGCCGCAGCGACTTTTCAACGCGCTCGCGGACCTGTCCTGGATTTTCCGTGGCCCGCAGGGGAAGTGGCGCGCCTATCAGGACAAGGTGGACGCGGGTTATCTCGCTGAGTTGCCGCAGTCGCATCATCATCCGCGGACGGGTGAATCGTGTCGTGTTTGATGGAGGGTAATCCTGTACCGAAAGGAACCCCCGGCATCATGCCCGTCCCATACCCCGCAGAGATCCGCGAACGCGCAGT
>NZ_CAJVAP010000046.1 GCF_910593785.1 Leucobacter soli
GGGTAGGCGAGCGGGCGCGGGAGGGGGGGATGCGCGGCCGTTGCTGCCACTACCCTGGAAGGATGCGCCCCCTCGCCGAATCCATGGCCGCCCTGCGCGAGATCGTCGCGACCCCGGCGGTCTCCGCGCTCGCCGCGGCGTTCCAGGCGGAGGGGCACGAGTTCGCGCTCGTCGGCGGGCCGGTGCGCGACGCGCTGCTCGGGTACCCCGTGAGCGACCTCGACTTCACCACCTCGGCGAGCCCCGACGAGACCCGCGCCGTCGTCGAGGGCCTGACGAAGCAGATCTGGGACGTGGGTCGCGAGTTCGGCACGATCGCCGCGAAGGTCCACGGGGAGACCGTCGAGATCACGACGTACCGCGCCGACACCTATCGCGACGACTCCCGCAAGCCCGACGTGGCGTTCGGCGACTCGATCGAGGGCGACCTCGTGCGCCGCGACTTCACGATCAACGCGCTCGCCCTGCTGCTGCCCGAGATGCGCCTGGTCGACGTCTCGGGCGGCGTCGAGGATCTGCTCGCACGGCGGATCACGACTCCGGGCTCCCCCGAGACGTCGTTCACCGATGATCCGCTGCGCATGCTCCGCGCCGCCCGCTTCGCATCGCAGCTCGGCTTCACCGTCGAGCCGGAGGTCCAGGCGGCGATGTACGAGTTCTCCTCACGGCTCGAGATCATCTCGGCGGAGCGGATCCGCGACGAACTCGTGAAGCTGCTCTCGACCGATGACCCGGTTCCCGGCATCAGGCTGCTCGTCGAGACCGGGCTCGCCGAATTGTTCCTGCCCGAGCTGACCGCGCTCCTGGAGACGCAGGACGACCACGGCCGGCACAAGGACGTCTACGAGCACAGCCTCACCGTGCTGCGCCAGGCGATCGAGCTGGAGCTCGAGCGCCGCGAACCCTCGACGGCCGGTCCGGATGTCGTCCTGCGCCTCGCATCGCTGCTCCATGACATCGGCAAGCCCGCGACCCGGCGCTTCGAGCGCGGCGGCGTGACCTTCCACCACCACGATGTCGTCGGTGCGAAGCTCGCCAAGAAGCGGTTGCGCGAACTGCGCTTCGACAACGACACGATCAAACGCGTCGCCCGGCTCGTCGAGCTGCATCTCCGCTTCTTCGGCTACAGCGACCAGCAGTGGACCGATTCGGCGGTGCGCCGTTACGTGCGCGACGCGGGTGAGGAGCTCGAGCGACTGCACATCCTCACCCGGGCCGATGTGACGACGCGCAATCGGCGCAAGGCCGAGCGTCTGCAGCACGCGTACGACGACATCGAGCGGCGGATCGACGAGCTCGCCGAGGCTGAGGAGCTGGCCGCCGTCCGTCCCGAGCTCGACGGCGAGCAGATCATGGCGGTCCTGGGCCTGCCGCCGGGACCCGAGGTGGGGCGCGCCTACAAGTTCCTGCTCGAACTGCGGCTCGACGAGGGCCCGATCGGCGAGGAGGCGGCGGCCGAGCGGCTGCGCGCCTGGTTCGCCGACGGTTCCGGCTGAGATCGCAGTTCGGGCTGAGATTCTCGGGGCATCCCGTCAGCCGGAACTGCGATCTCCGCCCGAACGCCGCGGGGCGGTGCCGGCAGGGCGTCGACGGTACCGGATGGCGGCGGCGGAAGATGACGGCGGCGTGCGATGACCGTACGGGGTGATGGAGGAGACGAGATGAGAGAAACAGCCGAAGGGCAAGCGTCGATGCGTGACGTTGTCGATTGGTTCGATGGGGCGTCCCGGGTACTCTTCGTGCACGCGCACCCCGACGATGCGCGGGCGAAGAGGAAATGCCCATTTCTGGGCATTTCCCGCACGCGCCGAGGCCGTCTCGGGCTCGGCGGTGTCAGCAGTCTCGACGGAGGGGTGCGTCTCGATGCGTGATGTCGTCGATTGGTTCGACGGGGCGTCCCGGGTGCTCTTCGTGCACGCGCACCCCGATGACGAGACGATATCGACCGGCGGAACCCTCGCCGGGCTCGCCGCGACGGGTCGTTCCCCTTTGCTCGTGACGTTGACCCGCGGGGAGCGCGGCGAGGTCGTGCCCGGCCCCTTCTCCGCGCTGCAGGGCACCCCGGGCCTCGCGGCGCACCGCGAGACCGAGCTCGCGGCGGCGCTCTTCATGCTGGGCGTGCAGGATCACGCCTTCCTCGGGAACCCGCCGGCCCGGGCCGCGGGTCTCGATGCAAAGGTCTACGAGGACTCCGGAATGGAATGGGGATCCGACGGTTGGGCGACGGCCGCGGCCGATGCGCCCGATACGGCGCTCACCCGTGCCCCGGCGGTCGAGGCCCTGAACGATCTGCTCGCGCTCGCCGACGAGTGGGGAGCCGAGGCGATCGTCAGCTACGGCGCGCGCGGCGGTTACGGTCACCCCGATCACGTGTTCGCGCACCGCGCGGCGCGGGCCGTGGCTCACGGGCTCGAGCTGCCCTTCTGGGAGATCGTCGCCGGCGCCGATGCTGGCGCCGGCGCCGGCGCGCGACCGGCAGCGGAGGTCGTGCCCGGACCAGGCTCTGATGCCGATGGCACTGATGCTGCTGACGCAGATGCTGCTGACACCACCGCTCCCGACACCGCTGCGCCGGTGAACGACGGGGTCGACGGCCTGGAGTCGCATGACGTCGCACCTTGGCTCGACCGCAAGGTCGCCGCACTGCGCTCGCATGCGACGCAGTTCACGGTCGAGGCGGCGAGCGACCGCGCCGGCTCGGCTGAAAGCCTCGGCGAGATCGTGCACGTCGGCGGGCAGCGGCAGCCCATCGACCGGGTCGAGTCGTTCCGGCGGGTCGGGTCCGGCGCCGCGGTAGGCTGAGCCACCCGACCCGATTTCGAGCGCGGCGCGAGGAGGCACGATGAGCGATCCCGATCCCGATCCTGCTCTCGATCCGGAATCGAGCTCGGGCGGCCTCAGCGACGCGGTGCGCGCCTGGGCCGCGGGCAGCGGTTCGGCGAGCATTCGCCCGCAGGATTCCGCACCGCCGAGGTCATCGCCATTGCGATCGACACCCCCGCGATCCATGCCGCCGCGATCGACACCTTCGAGATCGGCACCGCTGAGATCGGCACCGCTGCGGTCCACGCCGCTGGGCGCGGATGCGGCGGACCACGTGCCGGCCGAAGCTCCGGCCGAAGCAACAGCCGCGAGCACGGTGCACTTCGAGGATGCGGCTCAGGCGCCGGCTGCCGCACCCGAGGCGGCGGCCGAGGCCGCGCCCGTTCCGCCACCGGTCGTCGAGCCGATGTCGGAGGTCCGGACGACGGGACCCGGCGTCGCGGTACCGGGCGCAGCGGAACCTGGCGCAGCGAGCACCGGGGTCGCGGGTGCCGGGTCCGCCGAGGCAGCGGGCGACGCTGTCGACCGCTCGACGGTGGATCCGCTCCCGCCGCCCGCCGCCTCGACGACCACAGCCCCGCCGCTCTCCGTCCCGACACTCTCCGTCCCGCCGCACATGGCCCCGCCACCTACTGCGCCGGTCGAAGCGCCGCCCGCGGCCGGGCAGATGTTGCCGCCGCTGCCCGCTCCCCCGGTGATCGGACCGGACGGGATCCCGTTGCCGGGCGCCGCTCCCCTGCCCCTGCCGATCCCCCAGCCGGCACCGCAGCGGTTGCCGCAGGCGTTCTCGGCGGCGCCGCTCGGCCCGCAGCAGAACCAGGCGCGGAACCCGCGCGGTCTGAGCACGGTCGCCAAGGTGATCGTCGCCATCCTGGTCGTCGGCTTCATCCTCGGGGTCGGTTCGCAGCTGTTCCGTTCGTTTCCGGGATCCGACGGTTTCGGCTGGGAGTTCAGCGATGAGGAGTTCGAGCAGGATCCCGGCTTCTTCGACGACGAGGAGTTCTTCGATGAGGACCTCGATGGCTGGGATGAGAACGACGAGTTCGACGGTACCGACGAGTGGGAAGACGAGTTCCCAGAAGACGAATTCGACGACGAATTTGACGCCGGATTCGATGACGGATCCGGCGACGGCTGGTGACCCAGCGCGGCGGGCGCCGTCGAGTCGGCTGATCGTGCGGATCGGCGCGATCCTGCACCGCATCGTTCCGTCCCGGCCGCAGAATCGCACCGATCTGCAGAATCGCACACGCGAAACCGCGTTGCCCTGTGCAATCCTGCAGATCGGTGCTTTCCTGCAGATCGGTGCAATCCTGCAGACCTGTGTCTTCCTGCAGATCGGCGCGATCCTGCAGCTCACAGGTGCGGTACGTTGTCGCCTCGACCGCAGAACTGCTAACCTGTACAGGTTGTCCGTCCGCGCGCATGTCGTGCAGCGCGTCCGGGCACGTGCATAAACACCCTCCTGCTGCAGAAATCCTGCAGCCGTGTAGTCCGAAGGAGGTGGGTCAGTAATGCATCCTTACGAACTCATGGTGATCCTCGATCCCGGTATCGATGAGCGCACCGTGGCCCCGAGCATGGACAAGTTCCTCGGCGTCATCCGCAATGCGGGCGGCGAGATCGAGAACGTGGACATCTGGGGCAAGCGTCGTCTCGCGTACGAGATCAAGAAGCAGGCCGAGGGCATCTACGTCGTCGTCAACTTCACCGCGACCCCCGAGGCGACCGCCGAGCTCGATCGTCAGCTGGGCCTCAGCGAGGCCGTGCTCCGCACCAAGGTGCTGCGCTCGGACGAGCTCATCGCGCAGCGTGCCGCTCAGTCGAAGCGCGACCAGGCCAAGGCCGCCCGCGCCGCGAAGGTCGGCGCCTAGGTCATGGCCGGCGAGCCGCTGATCACCGTCGTCGGCAACCTCGTTGCCGACCCCGAGCCTCGCGTCAGCCAGGCCGGCAAGTCGTGGGTGACGTTCCGCATCGCCTCGACCCCGCGCGTGCGCGATCGCCAGTCCGGCGATTGGTCGGACGGCGAACCGCTGTGGCTGGGCTGCCGTGCGTACGGCGAGTACGCCGACAACATCGCGGCGTCGCTGACGAAGGGCATGCGCGTCATCGTGCAGGGTCGTCTGACGCAGCGCAGCTACACCGACAACCAGGGCCAGCAGCGCACCTCGCTCGATCTCGAGGTCGAAGAGGTCGGCCCGTCGCTCCGCTTCGCAACGGCCTCGGTCACCCGTGGTCAGTCGCGCGGCCAGGGCGGCGGCTTCGGCGGCGGTCAGCCCGCGGGTCAGCCGAGCTGGGGCCAGTCGGCCTCGGGCTCGTCGCCCGCGCGTTCCGACAACCCCTGGAGCGATTCGGGCGCCGGGAACTCGGGCCAGGGCGCCGGCGGCGACTTCGGCTCGGGCTTCGACGACGAGCAGCCCTTCTAGGCACGTCCAGACAGTAAGCCGCCCTCGGGCGGAGAAGAACGTTCGCCCCGCTACGGGGCAGCAGACGAAAGAGAATCACAATGGCAGGCAAGTCCAGCGGCGCAGGCCGCAAGCCGGGCCGCGGCAAGAACGCGAAGGTCGCCGCGCCCGCGAAGAAGCAGACCGTCGGCGTCATCGACTACAAGGATGTCGCGACGCTGCGCAAGTTCATCTCTGAGCGCGGCAAGATCCGCGCCCGCCGTATCACCGGCGTGTCCGTGCAGGAGCAGCGACTGATCGCGAAGGCCGTGAAGAACGCCCGCGAGATGGCGCTCCTCCCCTACGCCGGTTCCGGCCGATAAGGAGTCGCATCATGGCGAAGATTATTCTGACCAACGAGGTCGTGGGCCTCGGCTCGGCCGGCGATGTCGTCGAGGTGAAGAACGGGTACGCCCGCAACTACCTCGTGCCCCAGGGCTACGCGGTGCACTGGACCCGCGGTGGCGAGGCCCAGGTCGCGCAGATCCGCAAGGCTCGCGAGACCCGTGCGCACGCCTCGGTCGAGGACGCGCAGGCGCTGAAGGCCAAGCTGCAGGAGGGCAAGATCCGCCTGTTCGCGAAGACCGGTGCTGAGGGCCGCCTGTTCGGCTCGGTGAAGCCCGCCGCCGTCGCGGCCGCTGTGGCCGAGGCCGGCATCGGCGAGATCGACAAGCGCAAGATCACCGTGCCGACCATCAAGACGACGGGTGAGTACCAGGCGACGATCCACCTCCACGAGGGCGTCGACGCCGAGGTCGTGCTGCAGATCATCGCGCAGCGCTGACGTACGGACCGCGCGTTCCATCGCGCAGGATCGCGGGGGCCGGCCATTCGGCCGGGCCCCGCTTTCGTGTTCCCGTCGTGCGTCGTCGAGCGCGCCGGCCGTGCGCCCTCGAGCACCCTCGAGGGCGCCTGTCGAGCGCAGCCGGAGACTGCGCCCCGAGCGTCATGCGTTCCGTCCCGTTCACCTCGGCTTCGAATCCGCGTCGGACCGACCGCCGTGATCAGGGATTCTCTTGAGAGAAGAATCCCACTTGACAAGCGGGTCAATCGTCCTCGAGTTCTCCACAACCGCGTGTCGGGCAGAAGCCTCAAGTCTCGCCTGAGAGTTGAATAACTTCACAGCTGTGAAATCTAAAAAATCCTGATCAAAAGATAAATACTCACCAAATCCGAAAAACTATCCACAAGTTATCCCCATATCTGGGGAGAACTCGGTCAGGAAAGCGGTGAGTTATACACGAAGTTATCCACAGGCTGCCGCAGCATGCCGGGCGGACCATTTGTGAAGAGGCGCGCGGGGGCCATACCGTGAATGTCGGTGGTGGGGTGTCTGATGGGTGAACAGACATCACCTCAGGGTGCCGAGTCACGGCCCCGGCCCGCGAAAGGAGCAACGAGTGTCGATCGCGCATCTCGGAATCCCCGTCGCAGACGACGGCTTCGAAGAGGTCACCCGGGGGTTCGAGCGCACGCCGCCCTATGATCTGCTCGCAGAGCAGAGCGTGCTCGGTGGCATGCTGCTGTCGAAGGACGCGGCCGCCGATGTGACCGGCCTGCTCAGGGGCTCCGACTTCTACGTGCCGAAGCACGAGGTCATCTACGAGGCCGTGCTGACGCTCTACTCGCAGGGCGAACCGACCGATGCGATCACGGTCACCGATCAGCTGACCAAGACGGGCGACCTGCAGCGCGCGGGCGGCGCCGAGTACCTGCACACGGTGACGAGCATCGTGCCCACCGCGGCGAACGCGAGCTTCTACGCCGAGATCGTCGCGGAGAAGGCGCTGCTGCGCCGTCTGGTCGAGGCCGGCACGCGCATCACGCAGATGGGTTACGCGGGCGAGGGCGAGGCGATCGACCTCGTCAACAACGCGCAGGCCGAGATCTACGCCGTCACGGGTGCCGAGCAGGCGGACGACTACGTGCCGCTCTCGACCGCGCTCACCGCGGCGGTCGAGGAGATCGAGAAGGCCCAGATGCACGACGGCGGCATGCTGGGCGTGCCGACCGGGTTCACCGAGCTCGACGAGAAGACCAACGGCTTCGCCCCTGGCCAGATGATCATCATCGCCGCCCGCCCCGCCATGGGCAAGTCGACCCTGGCCCTCGACGTCGCGCGCGCGGCATCGGTCGGGGCCGGCCAGACCACCGTGTTCTTCTCGCTCGAGATGGGCCGCGCCGAGATCGCCATGCGTTTGATCTCGGCCGAGGCGAGCATCCCGCTCCAGACGCTGCGCAAGGGGCAGCTCGACAGTCACGACTTCCAGAAGCTGGCGGTCACTCAGGCGCGCATCAACGAGGCGCCGCTCTTCATCGACGACAGCCCGAACCTCACCCTGGTGGAGATCCGGGCGAAGTGCCGTCGATTGAAGCAGCAGCACAATCTGAAGATGGTGGTCATCGACTACCTGCAGCTGCTCTCTTCGGGGAAGAAGACCGAGAGCCGCCAGCAGGAGGTGAGCGAGTTCTCGCGCGCGCTCAAGCTGCTGTCGAAGGAGCTCGAGGTCCCCGTGGTCGCGCTGTCGCAGCTGAACCGCGCGTCGGAGCAGCGCGCGGACAAGATGCCGGCCATCAGCGACCTGCGCGAGTCGGGATCGCTGGAGCAGGACGCCGACGTCGTGATCCTGCTGCACCGCGAGAACACGTACGAGAAGGAGAACCCGCGCGCGGGCGAGGCGGATCTCATCGTCGCGAAGCAGCGCAACGGCCCCACCGGCACGGTGACGGTGGCCTTCCAGGGCCACTACTCGCGCTTCCAGAACATGCCGAGCTGAGAGCTCGGAGTTCCCGAGCCGCCGCAGGAGACCCCGGACCTCGGATGATGCCTGGTGGCCGAGGTGATACCGCGTCCCAGGGGAGTTGCCCCGAGCCCGCATCCGGGCCAGACTGAGCCGTGAGCCTGTTCCCGACGATGCGAAAGAGGACCCCAGATGAGCCATGTCGACCCCACGAAGCTCCCCGCGCTCGATCCCGCAGACCCGGCCGCGCTCGACGACCTGCTGAGCAGCGACGAGAAGGAGATCCGCGGCGCCGTGCGGCAGATGCTCGATCAGAGCGTCGAACCGTACATCGCCGAGTGGTTCGAGAACGGCGCGATCCCGAACATCCGCGAACTGACGAAGGAGTTCGGATCACTGGGTCTGCTGGGCATGCACCTCGAAGGCTACGGCTGCGCAGGCATGACCGCGACGGAGTACGGGCTCGCCTGCTTGGAGCTCGAAGCGAGCGACTCCGGCCTGCGGTCGCTGGTCTCCGTCCAGGGATCCCTCGCGATGTTCGCGATCTGGCGCTGGGGTTCCGAGGAGCAGAAGCAGCAGTGGCTGCCCGGTATGGCGGCCGGCGACCTGATCGGCTGCTTCGGCCTGACCGAGCCCGATGCGGGGTCGGACCCGGGCAGCATGAAAACCCGTGCGCGTCGGGACGGTAGCGATTGGGTGCTCACCGGCAACAAGATGTGGATCTCGAACGCACCCTTCGCCGACGTCGCCGTCGTCTGGGCGATGACCGACGAAGGCGTGCGCGGCTTCATCGTGCCGGCCGGCACCCCCGGCTTCTCCGCGCCCGAGATCAAGCACAAGCTGTCGCTGCGCGCATCCGCCACGGGTGAGCTCGTGCTCGACGAGGTGCGCCTCCCCGAATCCGCGATGCTGCCGGAGGCACGCGGTCTGAAGGGTCCGTTGGCCTGCCTCAACGAGGCCCGCTACGGCATCGTCTGGGGCGCCCTCGGCGCGGCACGCTCCAGCCTCGACTCCGCCCGGCGCTACGCGACCGAGCGGACCCAGTTCGGCAAGCCGATCGGCGCCTTCCAGCTGACGCAGCAGAAGCTCGCCGACATGACCCTCGAGTACGTGAAGGGCTACCTGCTCGCGGTCCACCTCGGCCGGCGGAAGGATCAGGATCTGCTCCGGCCCGAACAGGTGAGCATCGGCAAGCTGAACAACGTGCGCGAGGCGCTGGAGATCTGCCGCACCGCGCGCACGATCCTCGGCGCGAACGGCATCTCGCTCGAGTACCCGGTGATCCGCCACGCCAACAACCTGGAGTCGGTGCTCACCTACGAGGGCACGGTCGAGATGCACACGCTCGTCCTGGGGCAGGTGCTGACGGGGGAGGCCGCCTTCCGCTGAGTCTGCTGGGCTCACCGCACTCGCTGCGCCGGCCGTGCTCGCGGTATCGCCCGGCGGAGTCGGCCGTTGCCGCCATGACCCCGGCCGGCCGCACAGTGCGCGGGTGAACTGCGCGATAGACTGGAGGCGTCTGGGAAAGGGGCTGAGCGGTATGGCGGATGCGTCGCGCGAAACAGTGTCATCGACGTCGGCCGACCACCGGGCTCTGCGGCGGGCCGGGTTGATCCGAGCCGTCGCACTCGTGCTCGTCGGTCTGGCGATCGCCTTCACCGCGACCCTCCACGAGAGCTTCGCGTTCGATCACTGGCTCCTCTCGACGAGCCTCACCGTGATCGGCGCGGTCACGCTCGTCGAGTACTGGGCGTTGCGATCCACCCTCGAGAGCTGGTGGGTGGCCGCGCGCGCCGTCATCGCGTTCGCCGCCGCGGGTGCGCTCATCGCGGTCGCCGACGACGTGAGCCTCGCCCTCGTCATCGTGTTCTGGGCCATGCTCACCGCCGTCATCACCCTCATGCGCCTCCTCCGCGGCGTCCAGCCGCGTCGGGTCGCGGTGCCGTCGGCGCTGTTGAGCCTGGCGCTCGCCGTCGTCACGCTGCTGGTGCGCGAGGACCCGGTGGCCGTCATCGGCTTCTTCGGCGCCTACGCGGTGATCCGCGGTGTCTTCCTCGGCATCTCCGCCTTCGACGGCGGATCCGTCGGCGCGGCACCCGACGCCGACACGTCTGCTCCCCGAACCGAAAGCGCGATATGACCGACCCCACCCCGTCCGATCAGCAGCCCGAGGTCACGCCGTCGCGCCGCGACCGGCTGCGTCCCCTCGAACTCCTCGGGTTCTCCGGTGTGCTCGCGGTCTTCGCCGGGCTCGTGGTGCTGATGGTCACCCGGGATGCGGTGCGTACCGTGATCGGCGTCGGGATCGCGTTCATCGTCATCGTGCTGGTCCTCGCGCTGCTCGGCCTCGGCGGCAAGCCGAGCGCGGAGGACGTCGAAGCGCGGAAGGATCTGCGCCCGCCGGCCAAGGGCGACTTTCACTGAGCGGGTCACCGCGTCACGCTGCAGACGAGTCCCGCATCCGCACTTCGGGCTGAGTCCGCACTTCTGGCTGACCTTTCGCTGCCTGGCCTCAGCCAGAACTGCGATCTCCTCCCGAACTGCCGAGGGAAAGAGGCTGAGGAGGGGAAATAGGGGCGGAACGGTGAGGGGAGATTCCCGAACACATCCGGTTCCCTCGGACTGTCGTTTCGCCGACGCCGAAGCGTCGATCCGGGG
>NZ_CAJVAP010000047.1 GCF_910593785.1 Leucobacter soli
CACCGGCCTCGAGGTCAGCGAAGGGCTCTGGCTCCGAAGCGGCTGGGCAGGCAGAGGATGACACGCCCAACGCCATCCACACGTTTTGGCCGGTAACCCGGCGACAGGGCCCGCACAACGCAGAAAACCCCTGCCGGAGCAGGGGTTTTTCGCGGAGGATGGGGGATTTGAACCCCCGAGGGCGTGAACCCAACACGCGTTCCAGGCGTGCGCCATAGGCCGCTAGGCGAATCCTCCAGCGTCGGCTGCTCGCAGCCGACCCACCCATCCTAGCCGTACGCGAGGACCCGCGCGTACGCTCGGCGCTCGCCACTCGTACAATTAGGCGCTATGGAATCGCCCGCCACCCGTCGCCCGACGCTCGCCGATGTGGCGCGCCGGGCGGGAGCCTCGACCGCGGTGGTCAGCTACGTCGTGAACGACGGCCCGCGTGCCGTCGCGCCGGCGACGCGCGAGCGCGTCGAGGCCGCGATCCGCGAGCTCGGCTACCGCCGCAACCCCATCGCCGGTGCGCTCAGCGTCGGCCGATCCAATCTCGTCGGCCTCCTGGTGCCGGACACCGCCAACGGCTTCTTCGGCGAGCTCTCCCGCTGCTTCGAAGCCGAGGGGCGCCGTCGCGGACTCATGACGATGCTCGGCAACACGGGCTACGACGATGACGGAGTCTCCGAGCACTACATCTCGGGCTTCTCGGACCTCCGCCCTCGCGGGATCTTCGGGATGAGCGTCGCCTCGGGCACGCGCCTGCCGGCCGACACCCCTTTCGTTTTCATCCATTCGGTGCCCGAGGGAGTGACGGCTCCGAGCGTCCGCTTCGACGATCTGGCAGGTGCGCGCACCGCAGTGGAGCACCTGATCGCGCACGGCTACACCGACATCCACTGCCTCGCCGGCCCGCACAGCGAAGGCCAGCACGGCGACGGGCCCGGGAGCCTCCGCGAGCAGGGCTGGCGGCAGGCGATGACGGCCGCGGGCCTCGCCACCGAGGGGCGGATCCATCGCAGTTCGTTCGATCGCGTCGTGGTCGAGGGGTATGCGCGCGACATGCTCGGCGCCGGGCCCTGGCCGCGCGCCGTCTTCGCGACGACCGACGAGCAGGCGCTCGCGGTGCTGCGCGCTGCGACGGCCGTGGGCGCGCGGGTGCCGGAGGACATCGCCCTCGCCGGTTTCGATGGGATCCGCGAGGCCATGCTCGGCGGTGTGCGGCTCACGACCGTCCGCGTGCCGATGGAGCAGCTCGCAGCGCGCGCCTTCGACCTGTTGGACACGCTGGCCGCGCCATCGCCGGATCCGGCATGCGGTGCCGGTGCCGCCGTCGGGGCTGCCGCCGCCGAGCACGTGGTCTTCGCCGGTGAGCTGGTGATCGGCGACACCTGCGGTTGCCCGCAGGCCGGTGCGACCGGGTAGGCGCGGCGAGCGCGAAGCCGCGGGGCGCGTGTAACAGTACCCTCACGCCTGGTCGCATCCGCTTGCCCATCACGATCTAAGCGCTAAGATCGTGGACATTGCCGACGTCTTCATCGAGTGAGGAGCGAGATGTCCGAGACTCTCAGCGCCGAGAGCGCGCTGGCGCGCGACGGGGCGGCGAGGATCGAATGGGTGCGCCGGCACTCCCCGGTGCTCGACGGCTACGTGCGCGATGCGGTGAACGACGGCGCGCTGCGCGGCACGCGGATCGCCGTGGTCGTGCACCTCGAGGCCAAGACGGCCTTCCTCGCCACGGTGCTCGCCGATGCCGGCGCCGAGGTCATCGCGGCCGGCAGCAACCCGCGCACCACCGATGCCTCGGTCGTCGCCGCGCTGCGCGAGCGGGGCATGACCGTGGTCGCCGACGCCGGCGGGGACTACGGCAGCTGGGAGCGCGAGCTCCGCGCCGCGGCCGACTGCGAGCCGGACTACATCATCGACGACGGGGCCGAGCTGACCATGCGCACGGCCGAGCATCGCCCCGACGTGTTCGCTCGGCTGAAGGGCGTCTCCGAGGAGACCACCACCGGCACCGCGCGGCTCCAGGCGATGTCCGCGGCCGGCCGACTGCCCTTCCCCGCGCTCACTGCGAACGACGCGCGCTGCAAGCACCTCTTCGACAACCGCTACGCGACCGGCCAGACCACGTTGCAGGCGATCCTGCGCCTCACCAACCGCCAGATCGCCGGGGCGCGGGTCGCCGTCGTCGGCTACGGCTACGTCGGCAAGGGGCTCGCCCTCTACGCGAAGGCCCTGGGGGCCCGCACCTTCGTCACGGAGGTCGACCCGGTCCGGGCACTCGAAGCCCACACCGACGGGCACACGGTAGGTGCGCGGCGCGACGTGTTCCCCCAGGCCCAGATCATCATCACCGCGACCGGCGGCATGCGCGCCATCGGCGCCGCCGACCTCCCGCACCTCGCGCACGACGTGATCCTCGCCAACGCGGGTCACCACGACCTCGAGGTCGACACCGAGGCCCTCGCCGCCGCGGCCGCGTCGGCCGCGGAGTCCCGGCCGGGCATCACCAGCTACCGGATCGGGGAGCGCGACCTCCACGTCCTCGCGGGCGGCGCCCTCGTCAACATCGCCGGCGGCAGCGGCCATCCCGTCGAGGTGATGGACCTGACCTTCGCCGTGCAGGGGCTCGGCGTCCACCACCTGGCCTCGACCTCGCTCGATCCCGGCGTGCACATCCTGCCCAAGGCGCTGGACGATTCGATCGCCGCCGCGAAACTCGCCTCCTACGGGATCCGCCTCGACGAGCTCCGCACCGACCAGCTCGACGACCACACCGCCCGCATGGCCGGCACCGCGGACGGAGGGAGCCCCGCATGATCGACATCACCGGAGCCGCTGCGGAGCGCATCGCCTGGGCGGCGCGCAGCATGCCCGTGCTCGAGCGCGTCGCGAAGCGCTTGGCGGAGCAGGGCTCGCTCGCGGGACTGCGCGTCGGCGTCAGCCTGGTGCTCGAGCCGAAGACCGCGAACCTCGCCCTCGCGCTGCGGGACGCGGGCGCTGAGGTCGTCGTGGCCTGCAACGCGTCGTCGACCGACCAGCAGGTGGCGGAGGCGCTGCGCGGGCTGGGCCTGCGCGTGTTCGCCGACAGCTCGGCGGACGAGGCCGAGGATCTGCGGCTCGCGCGCGAGTTCCTCGAGACCGGGCTCGACATCCTGATCGATGACGGCGCCTCGGTCACCCGCCTCGCCCACCGCGAGTACCCCGAGCTCGTCGCGAAGATGATCGGCGCGACCGAGGAGACGACGAGCGGCGTGCGCCCGCTGCGGGTGATGCACGACGACGGCGCGCTGAAGCTGCCAGTCATCGCCGTCAACGACGCCGCGTCGAAGTACCTCTTCGACAACCTCTACGGCACCTCGCAGTCGTGCGTCATGGCCTTCCTCGACCTTACGAACCTGCAGCTCGCCGGGCGCACCGTCGCGGTGGTCGGCTACGGCTGGGTCGGCACGGGCGTCGCCCGCGACGCCGCGGCGATGGGCGCCCGGGTCGTCGTCTCGGAGGTCGACCCCGTCAAGGCGCTGCGCGCCCTGCACGACGGCTACGAGGTCACCGGCCTCGGCCAGGCCGCGCCGCGGGCCGAAGTGGTCTTCGCCTGCACCGGGCTCGCCGGCGTCGTGACCGAGAGCCACGTCGAGGCGCTGCCGGAGGGCGCGTTCCTCTGCACGGCGGGCGGCGGCGCCTTCGAGATGCCGATGGACTACCTCCACGGCCTCGGCACGCGCCGCGGTGTGCGCGCCGCGGTCGACGCGTACACGACGCGATCCGGGCGCACCGTGCACGTCCTCTCGGACGGGGACTGCGTGAACTGCGCGGATGCCGAGGGCAACCCGATCGAAGTGATGGACCTCTCGCTCTCCCTCCAAGCGCTCGCCGTCGAACGCCTGGCCGCCGAGGGCGAGGACTGGGCTCCCGGAGTCTACGAACTGCCCGCAGACATCGACCGCGAGGTCGCGCGGATCCGCCTCGAGGCCGCCGGCGGCAGCCTCGAACCCCTCACCGATGCACAGCGCGAAGCCGTTCGCGCCTGGTAACCGAAAGGTATCGACATGACACTCCGACGTTCCCGGCTCCTCGCCGGACTGGCCGCGGTCGCGGCCTCAGCCCTCGCCCTCACCGGATGCTCGGGCGGCGGTGGCGGTGGCGGCGGATCCGACGCCCTCACCTTCGGCGAGGTTCCCGCTGAGGACACCACGCTCACCGTGTGGAGCTTCCTCCCCGACAATTACGAGAACGGCGCGGACGCCTACGATCAGATCCTCGCGGCGTTCAACGCGGAGTACCCGCAGGTCGAGGTGGACCTCGTCACGATGCCGTACCCCACCTACTTCGACCAGGTGCGCAACGCCGGCGTCTCTCGCAGCGGCCCCGACGTCATCACGATGTACGGCGGCGCCCAGGCTTACAGCTACCGGAACTCGCTGTTCCCGCTGCAGGATGCGCTCGATCCGGCGAACGACATCCGCTACATCGACGAGAACTTCTCCCGCGACGGGAACCTCTACATCGTCCCGACCGGCGCCTACGGCTACGCGCTGCTGGTGAACCAGGATCTCTTCGAGCAGGCCGACGTCGATCCCGAGACCGCGCTCGCCACCTGGGACGGCCTGATCGACACCTGCAAGACGCTCGACGCCGCGGGCATCCAGCCCTTCGCCGCGGGCTGGCAGGACGGCTTCCTGCTCGAGACCCTGCTCTACATGATCTCGAGCCAGCTCATGGACAGCGACACCCTCGCCAAGTGGACGGCCGGCGAGCTGCCGCTCTCCGACCCGCTCTTCACGACCGTGATCGAGCGCGTGCTCGAGATGAACGAGGCCGGGTGCTTCGGCGGCGAGGACTCCCTCGGCCGCACCATGTACATGGATTCGTTCGATCAGTACTACGCCGGCGACGCCGCCATGTTCACCACCGGCGGACTGAGCACTGCCGAGACCGCCTACGCGGATCAGCCGAGCACCACCGTGATGCGCCTGCCGCAGGTGCCCGAATCGAAGCACGAGACGCTCATCGACGCGGGAGCCGAGGCCGGCTGGTCGGTCACCAAGTGGACGAAGAGCCCCGAGGCCGCGGCCGCGTTCGTCAACTTCATGGCCGGCCCCGAGGCGCAGCAGATCCTCTGGGAGGTCGCGAACGTCGTGCCGAACAACAACGCCGTCGACGCCGAGCCGACGACCCCGATGCAGGAGGTCTTCGTCCCGCTGATCCTGAACCCCGAGAACCACACCGGATTCTCGTCGTTCCCGCTCGAGGTCCTCGCGGTCGTCGAGCGCAACGCGGCGCCGCTCATCAGCGGCAGCATGACCACCGAGAAGTTCTTCGAAGAGGCGATCACGGCCTTCGACAAGGCCTCCTGACGCGACGGAGCGGGGTGAGATGACGACGACCAGCGCGCCGGCGCGGAGCAGCAGCGCTCCGCGCCGGCCCCGGACGCGGCTCCGGAGAGACCTCGCCGGCGGGCCGGCGGCGCTGCTGCTGATCCTGCCGGTCGTCGCGCTCGAGGTCGCGATCCTCTTCGCGCCGCTCCTGTACATCGCCTACCGCTCGTTCTTCGACTGGCAGCCCGGCGGCGTCTCGGAGTTCACGGGCTTCGACAACTACGTTGCCCTGTTCACCGATCCGGCGTTCTGGCAGGTCGTCGGCAACCAGTTCTTCTTCCTCCTCGGTCTGCCCCTCTGGGTGATCGCGCCCCTCATCGTCGCCTTCATGCTCCGCGAGAAGGTGGCGGGAGCGGGCTTCTTCCGATCCGTGTACTTCCTGCCGGCGGTCATGTCGCCCGCCGTGGTCGCGCTCGTGTTCCGCTCGCTGCTCTCGGTCGATGGGCCGGTCAACGCGCTGCTGCGCTCGATCGGACTGGGGGCCGTCGCCCGCCCCTGGCTGAGCGACGAGGCCGCGGTCAAGCCGGTCATCATCCTGCTCGTGCTCTGGGCCGGGTTCGGCACGGGCGTGCTCATCTTCTCGGCGGCGCTCAGTGCGGTGCCGAAGCACCTCTTCGAGGCGGCCAGGCTCGACGGCGTGGGCTTCTGGGGCGAGTTCTGGCACATCGCGGTGCCCAGCATCCGCTCGGCGGTCGTGCTCTGGATGATCTTCCAGGTGATCTCGATCTTCCTCTTCATGTTCTCGTGGGTCTACGTGCTCACCCGGGGAGGGCCCGGCCTCGCGAGCGCGACCATGGACTTCGCGATCTACCAGGAGTTCATGCGCTTCGGCTTCTTCGGCACGGCCGCGGCGCAGTCGGTGGTGCTCGTGCTGTTCATCGTCGTCATCGCGGCCATCGGCGGGGTCGTCGTGAAGATGCTCGGCCGTGAGCGTTCGCAGGCCCGGAAGCAGGTGGCGGTATGACCGGCCGCAGCCGCCTGCGCACCGCGTTCGCCGTGCTCATCGCGGTGCCGTTCATCGTCCCCTTCCTCTTCCTGATCTCGACGGCCGTCCGGGAGCGCAGCGACTACATCTCCTCTCCCGGCGGGCTGCCGCAGAGCTTCACCCTCGACCACCTGGTCGAGGCCTGGACCGAGGCGGACCTCGGCCGCGCGCTGATCAACACCCTCGTCATGTGCCTCGTCGCCTGCCTGGTCTGCGCGAGCACCTCACTGGCCGGCGGCTACTTCTTCCGGGTGAACCGCCAGCGCTGGACCGGCCCGGCACGACTGATCCTCGGCGCCGGCTACGCGATCCCCATGATCGCCTGGCTGATCCCGGTCTTCGTTATCGTCGCCCAGGCCGGCTGGACGGGCGACCTCTTCGTCGCGGGCGTCATCAGCGGCGTCTCCTCGCTGCCGTTCGGCTTCTACTTCATCCACACCTTCCTCAATCAGTCGCTCAGCGACGAGACGATCGAGGCGGCCACGCTCGACGGCGCCGGCGTCTTCCGCGCGTTCTGGAGCATCGGGATCCCGATGGCGCTGCCGGCGCTGGCCGCCGTGCTGGCGCTGACCTTCGTCTGGAGCTTCGGCGACCTCCTCGTCGCCTCGACGCTGCTGCAGGCGAACCCGGACTCCTACACGCTGACGCTGGCCGCGACGACGCTGACGACCCGCGAGGACATCAACCTCCAGGGCCAGGCGGCGGCCGCCCTCGTGTCGTTGCTGCCGACGCTCGTGGTCTTCGCCGTCGCGCAGCGCGCGCTGAAGCAGGGCTTCGGCGGGGGCGCCGAGAAGTGAGCGGTGGTACGGCGGGCAGGATCCTCGCGGCCGACTGGGTACTGCCGGTGGCGACCCCGGCCCTGCGACGGGGCGCGGTCGCAGTGGTCGACGGCGTGATCGCCTGGGTCGGCCGTCTCGACGAGCTGCCCTCGGACTTCGCCGATCTGCCGGTCGAGCAGCATCGGGGGATCCTGACGCCGGGCCTCGTGAACGGGCACACGCACCTGCAGTACACGGGCTTCGCCGAGCTCGGCCGCGGTTCGTACCGCAGCTTCGAGCACTGGTCGGAGGCGTTCGAGGTCGTCTACCTGGCCGTGCAGGACCCCGCGGAGTGGGGGCGCGCCGCCCGGGAGGGGGCGCGGCTCGCACTGCGCAGCGGCACCACGGCGGCCGCCGAGATCGTTACGGACGAGCCGGCCCGCGGGGTGCTCGCCGAGACCGGGCTGCAGGGCGTCGAGTACCTCGAGGCCATCGGCGAGACCGAGGTGCGCTGGAACGCGGGCGGCAGAGAGGCGTTCCTCGCCTGGCTCGATGGGGGCCCGGGGGTGGATCCGCCGGCGGATCCGATGGTGAACGGAGGATCCGTCCGCTCCGCTGAGGCGGCGAGAGCGGCCGGATCGCCCGAGCCTGCCGGGTCCGCCGTGGTCGGAGTTTCGCCGCATGCGCCCTACAGTCTCGACGGCGAGGTCATCCGCGAGCTTGCACGGGCGGCGCGGGAGCGCGGGATGCGGATCCACTCGCACGTCGGCGAGTCGTCGGTGGAGGCGAGCCTCTACGCCCACGGCAACCGCGACGTGCTCGCCATCTACGGCGACATGCGCGACGAGTTCGCGCTGATCCGCTCGGGCGGCACCGGCCTCTCGACCGCGCGCTACGCCGAGAGCATCGAACTGCTCGGCGCCGACTCGCACCTCGCGCACGGCATCTACCTCGATCGTGCGGATCGGGATCTGCTGCGCGACACGGGCACCCGCGTCGCGCTCTGCCCGCGATCCAACCGCGTGATCGGCCTCGACGCCCCGCCGGTCGCGGACTACCTGCGCGAGGGGCACGAGATCGCGGTCGGCACCGACTCGCTCTCGTCGTCGCCGTCGCTCGACCTGCTCGGCGACGCCGCTGCGCTCGCCGAGCTCGCGCGGTCTCAGGGCTACGCGGGCGACGACCTGCATCAGCGTCTCGTCGAGGCGGTCACCCGGGGCGGTGCGGGAGTGCTCGGCCGGGACGACCTGGGGGAGCTGCGCGCCGGGCTGCGCGCCGACCTGGCAGTCTTCGACGTCCCTCTCGACGATGTGCAGGCGGGCGACTGCTCGCCCGAGCGGGCGCTCGTGGAGCGCGGCGAGGGATCCTGCACGCTCACCGTGATCGGCGGACGCGTGCGCCACCACTCGCCGGGGGCGTGAGCCCGACTGCGCCGGTTCCTCTCCTCGCTCGCCGAAGCGGGCGCACGATGGCCCCGGGGCGGCGCACGGCGGCTCGAGGCAGCACGAAACAGCACGAGATCGTCGGCGCGGTACGTGTTCGACGCGCGATCTCGTGCAGTCTCGACGATCTCGTACAGTCTCGAGCCGCTGTTCGGGCCGGGGCGGCCACCCGCCGGCCACCCGCAGAAACAGAGGGCGAGCGCGTGGTGCGGTGAGGCTCGGCCCCGGGGTTACCGGCCAAAACGTGTGGATAGAACCCCGATCTAGCCGCATGATCACGCGGTAGAACAGACATTGTCATACCCCGGCACCCTTAACTGTGC
>NZ_CAJVAP010000048.1 GCF_910593785.1 Leucobacter soli
CGGCCGAGATCGAGGGTGCGTACTGGGCGACCCGTCAGCCCTCACTTGCCCTGTCCAAAACCAACTAAAGCACTCTCTACGAAACTCGACACTTGACAGCCTCCTGCCGGACTTGCTTGTCGCGCTCCGAGGCGACGCATCGCGTCGCGCGCGGCAAGCCGAGCAGCTGCGCTGCTCGGCGGTTCGAGCCTGATAGGCGACGACGCGCAAAGGCCCCGCAATGCGGGACTTGCGCGGAGCCTCCTGCCGGACTCGAACCGGCCACCTGCGCTTTACAAGGGCGCTGCTCTACCAGATGAGCTAAGGAGGCGTGGGGTGGCCGGTCTCCCGGCCACCCTGACAGATTACCTGCCGTCGTCGGGGACTCAGGAGTCCTCGGACGTGGCGGACTCCTCCGCACCGTCGGTGCCGTTGCCCGACAGGTTGGAGATGATCGTGAGCAGGTAGTTCTCGAGGCCCTGATCGCGTGCCGGCCACCACTGCTGGCCGTTCACGATCACGGTCGGCGTGCTCACGACGCGCTGCGGCTCGTCGGCGGGCTGGAAGTCGGATTCCTCTTCACCGGTGAGCTGGTCGGTGCTCGCGCGCACCATCCGCGCACCGTCGGCGAGGCCGATGACCCCGACCTCGAGCGCCTGCTTGGTGTTGCCGTTGATGAAGTCGGCGAACTTCTGCGTCTTCACGCACTGCCTGATCTCGGTGGTCACATCGACGCCGGCGGCTTCGGCCTGCTCGAGCAGTTGGTCATCGGTCAGGCCGGTGGTGCCCTCCTGGGGCTGGACCTCCTCGCTCAACAGGAGGTTGTGCAGGGCGAAGGCGTGGTCGGGGTCGGAGTTGACGACGCAGCTCATGAGGTTACCCGCGCGGGTCGAGTACTTCGTACCGGCGGACTGGTTGTCGAGGAAGTTGATCGGGTAGACGGTGAGGTTCACATCGCCCTTGCCGACGTTGCTCTCGAGGAACGAGCCGTACTGCCCCTCGAAGTTGCCGCAAGCGGGGCACATGTAGTCGACGAAGACCGTCATGTCGACGGGCAGGGTCTCCCAATCCGATTCGACGGCCACGCGCTCAGCGCCCTCGGCCAGCGCCGGGGTCGGCACGACCGCGAGATCCTTGGTGAAGGTGACGCCGCCGGAGGCCATGTTCTCCGGGCCGGGGCCGGCGGGCTTGACCGCCTGGGTGAGCACGAGCGCGACGATCGCGAGGATCGCGAGCACGCCGAGGAGCACGCCGCCCTGCAGGTACAGCCGGTTGCGCTTCTCCCGCTTCTTCTCTGCCTCACGGGCGACGCGGGCCTGCTCGCGCGCCTGCTCGCGGCGCTCGTTCTTGGTCAGTTTCGGTTCTGCCATTCGTATCTCCGGTCGATTCGCCGCGCTCGCGGCTCCGTCTGATCGCGACGGTACGGGTAGAAGGGGGAGGTGCGCGCCGCGCTACTTCTTCTTGGCGCGTCGCTGAGCACGATTCTTGGGCTGCTCCGACTCGTCGCCGTCTTCAGCCGCGACCTGCTGCCCGAAGGCGCCGCGCTTGGTCGGCGCCGCGGGTGCGCCGCCCCGCCCTCGGCCGTTCCGCTGCGCCGCACCGGCACCGCTGACGGCGCTGTGGCCGTCCTCGTCGGGCGCGGTGTAGCTGAAGTTCGAGTCATCGAAGGAGGATTCCTCCTCGAGACCGCCGCCCTCGAGATGGACGTGATCCTCGGCGCCTTCTGCCGGGCGCACCTGCACCTCGAGGTTGTAGAGCAGCCCGAGGGACTCCTCCTTGATCTGCCCCATGGTGCTCTGGAACAGGGTGTAGCCCTCGCGCTGGTACTCGACCAGCGGATCGCGCTGCGCCATCGCGCGCAGCCCGATGCCCTCCTTCAGGTACTCCATCTCGTAGAGGTGGTCGCGCCAGCGGCGGTCGATCACCGAGAGCACCACGCGGCGCTCGAGCTCGCGCATCGCCTCTTCGCCGAGCGATTCCTCGCGCTTCTCGTAGGCGACCTCGGCGTCGGAGAGGATCTCGCGGCGCAGGAAGTCGCGGCCGATGCCCTTGCCGCCAGTCTCGCTCATGACCTCGTCGACGGTGATGTCGATCGGATAGATCTGCTTGAGGTCGTTCCAGAGCGCGTCGAGATCCCAGTTGCCGTCGCTGCCGTGCGAGTCGAGGATCGCGTCGATGACCTGCTCGCGGAACACGTCGACGCGCGCCTCGATGTCTTCTCCGTCGAGGATCTGGGAGCGATCCGTGTAGATCGCCTTGCGCTGGCGATCCAGCACGTCGTCGTACTTCAGGACGTTCTTGCGGATCTCGCTGTTGCGCTGCTCGACCTGGCTCTGCGCGCTCTGGATCGCGCGCGTGACCATCTTCGACTCGATGGCGAGATCGTCGGGGAAGCTCCCCCGGCTCATCAGCGCCGCCGCCGCACCCGCGTTGAAGAGGCGCATGAGCTCGTCGGTCAGCGAGAGGTAGAAGCGGCTCTCGCCCGGGTCGCCCTGACGGCCGGAACGACCGCGCAGCTGATTGTCGATGCGGCGCGACTCGTGACGCTCGGTGCCGAGCACGTAGAGGCCACCGGCGGCGATGACCTTCTCGGCCTCCTCGCCCACCGTCTCCTTCACCGAGGCGAAGACGTCGTCCCAGGCGGCCTCGTAGGCCTCCGGATCCTCCTCGGTGGAGAGCCCGCGTGCGGCCATCTCCTGCACCGCGAGGAACTCGGCGTTGCCGCCGAGCATGATGTCGGTACCGCGACCGGCCATGTTGGTCGCGACCGTCACGGACCCGAGACGCCCGGCCTGCGCGATGATCGCGGCCTCACGCGCGTGGTTCTTCGCGTTCAGCACCTCGTGCCGCACGCCCGCCTTCGCGAGCAGCCGGGAGAGGTACTCGCTCTTCTCGACGCTCGTCGTGCCGACGAGGACGGGCTGACCCGTCTTGTGACGCTCCGCGATGTCCTCGACGACCTGGGCGAACTTCGCCTCCTCGTTCTTGTAGACGAGGTCGGGCTGATCCTTGCGGACCATCGGCTTGTTCGTGGGGATCGGCACCACGCCGAGCTTGTAGGTCGACATGAACTCGCCGGCTTCGGTCTCGGCCGTGCCGGTCATGCCGCTGAGCTTCTCGTAGAGGCGGAAATAGTTCTGCAGCGTCACGGTGGCGAGCATCTGGTTCTCGGCCTTGACCTGCACCCCTTCCTTGGCCTCGATCGCCTGGTGCATGCCCTCGTTGTACCGGCGTCCGGCGAGGATGCGGCCGGTGTGCTCGTCGACGATCAGCACCTCGCCGTTGAGCACGACGTAGTCCTTGTCGCGCGTGAACAGCGCCTTCGCCTTGATCGAGTTGTTGAGGAACGAGATGAGCGGGGTGTTCACGGTCTCGTAGAGGTTCGTGATGCCGAGGTAGTCCTCGACCTTCTCGATGCCGGGTTCCAGCACGCCGATGGTGCGCTTCTTCTCGTCGACCTCGTAGTCGGCGCCGGGCTCGAGCTTCGTCGCGATGCGGGCGAACTCGGCGAACCAGCGGTTGGCCTCGCCCGACGACGGGCCGGAGATGATGAGCGGGGTGCGGGCCTCGTCGATGAGGATCGAGTCGACCTCGTCGATGATGGCGAAGAAGTGGCCGCGCTGCACGCGCTCGTCGGCGCTGCTCGCCATGTTGTCGCGCAGATAGTCGAAGCCGAACTCGTTGTTCGTGCCGTAGGTGATGTCGGCGGCGTACTCCTCGCGGCGCTCCGCGGGCGTCTGGCCGGCGAGGATGCAGCCGGTCGTCATCCCGAGCGCGCGGAAGATGCGCCCCATGAGGTCGCTCTGGTAGCTGGCCAGGTAGTCGTTCACGGTGATGACGTGCACACCCTTGCCCGCGAGCGCGTTGAGGTACGCCGGCATGGTGGCGACGAGCGTCTTGCCCTCACCGGTCTTCATCTCGGAGATGTTGCCGAGGTGGAGGTTCGCGCCGCCCATGAGCTGCACCGGGAAGGGGCGCAGACCGATCGTTCGCTTGGCCGCCTCGCGGACGGCGGCGAACGCCTCGGGAAGGAGATCGTCGAGGGTCTCGCCGTTCGCGAGACGCTCGCGGAACTCCGTGGTCTCGCCCCGCAGTTCCTCGTCGCTGAGCTCTTCGAACGAGGGCTCGAGCGCCGCGATCGTCTTCGCATAGCGTTCGAGCTTCTTCAGCGTACGACCCTCGCCGAAGCGCAGGGCTCGTTCGAGAACTGAGGCCACGTCGTGTCTCCCGTACGTTCGGGCGGCAGGCGCGCCGTATGCACACCGAGCCACCGTTGCCAAAATGTGACAACGCTAAAGCTTAGCAAGCCGAGACTGGGTGCGTCCTCCGATATCAGGCGGATCCTGCGCCCGTATGCTGGTCGCGTGAAGAGCGAAGGATCCAGCCGCTCGGCCTCCCCCGCCGCCGACCGCCTCCTCGTGATCCTGCCCACCTACGACGAAGCAGACACGCTAGAGGAAGTGACCGCGCGGATCTTCTCCGCAGTGCCCCATGCAGAGCTGCTGGTGGTCGACGACGCCAGCCCGGACGGGACGGGTGCGCTCGCCGAGCATCTCGCGGCGGTGGATCCGCGCATCTCGGTGCTGCGGCGACCCCGCAAGCTCGGGCTCGGCACCGCCTACATCGCCGGGTTCGAGCGCGCGATCTCCGGCGGCTACAGGTGGGCGGTCGAGATGGATGCGGACGGCTCGCACCTGCCCGAGGAGCTGCCGTCGCTGCTCGCGGCGGCGGAGGGCGGGGCGGGGCTGGTGATCGGGACGCGCTGGATGCCCGGTGGTCGGATCGAGGGATGGCCGTGGTATCGGCGTCTCATCTCCCGCCTCGGCACCGGGGTCGCACGCGTGGCGCTCCGCTCTCGGTTGCGCGACGCGACGAGCGGCTACCGGGTGCTCGAGACGAAGCGGCTCGCGGTCATCGAGCCCTCCCGGATCACCGCCCAGGGCTATGCGTTCCAGGTCGAGGTCGCGTGGGCGTTCGAGCGCCTCGGCGCGCTGGATCCGAGTTGCACGGTCGCCGAGGTGCCGATCACCTTCGTCGAGCGGCGTGCCGGCCGATCGAAGATGACACCCGGCATCGTGTTCGAGGCCCTGCGGCTGGTGCTGCAGTGGGGGTGGCGGTTGCGCTTCGCGCCCGGCCGGCTCGAGGCACCCGCGATGGTGACTACTTCTTCTTCTTGACGCTCTGCGTGAAGGTCCCGTTGAACACCGCCGTGTCGGTGCCGATTCGCACGCGTGCTTCCCACGCCACCCAACCGGTGGTGGGCTGCTTCCAGGTGACGCTCGTGGGCTTCAGCGTGCAGTCCATCGAGCAGTGCGAGTAGGCGATCCGGGATCCGCCCGGCGTGCGCACGACCGGGAGGGTGTACGGCTTTCCGACGGTGGCTGCGCTCCCGGTCAGCTCCTGGTCGCGGACCTGGAACAGGACCATGTGCTTCATCTTGTTCAGGCCCTGCAGCGAGCGGATCCGGTTCCATCCGAGCTTCAGGTGAGTGAGTTTCGTCAGCGGGCGGAGGTATTTCACGCTCGAGATCCGGTTGCTGCCCAGGTCCAGCTTCTTCAGCTTCGTCAGCGAACGGATCGCTTTGACGCTCCGCAGATTGTTTCTGCTGGCGTCGAGGCTCTTCAGCGTGCCGCGATACGCGGTGAGTCCCGAGAGCGAGGTGAGTCGCGCACCGCTCGCATGCAGATGCTTGAGCTTCGAGAGCTTGCCCAGACCGGAGAAGCTCTTCACCTTCGTGAAGCTGATGTCGAGCGATTGGAGTTTCGATGAACCGCCGAAGCCCGAGAGCGAGGTCAGCTGCCGATTCCACCGCAGGCTGAGGTTCTCGAGCTTCTTCATCTTCATGAGCCCCGCGACCGAACGGAGTCCGCCGCCCTCGATCTTCAAGGTGCGCAGTTCGGGCAGCCCCTTCCACTTCGCGAACGAGGCGATGCCGGTCGCCTGCAGCTCGAGTGTGCGCAGCGAGGTCAGCTTGTGGAGGCCGTGCAGGTCCGAGACCGAGTGGAACCGGTCGTATCCGCCCCAGACGAGGGTGCGGAGCCGCTTCAGCGGCGCGAGCGCCGTCACCGAGTTCACCTTCGTGTAGCCGATGTTCAGCGTCTCGAGCCGGGTCAGGCCTTCGAGGCGTCCGATCGTCGTCACGTTCGTGCCGTTGACGTCCAGCGAGCGGAGGCTGCGCAGCTCCTTCAACGGAGCGAGCGACACCACCGCAGTGTTCGACGCGTCGAGCTCGGTGAGGCTGGTGAGTCCGCGGAGCGGGGAGAGCGAGTCGATGCTTGTGCTGCCGAGGTCGAGCGTGGAGAGCTTCTGCAGGTCGGCGAGCTGCGCGATGGAGTCGAGCTGCTGGCCCTGCAGGTTCAGGCTCGTGAGGTTCACCGCGTGACTCAGCCCGCCGAGGCCGGAGATCGGGTTCAGCGGCACGTCATCTTCGTCGTAGTCGAAGCGCAGCTCGCAGTTCAGCGCGGTCAGCGATTCCATCTCGGCGATCGTGACGTCGCGGTACGGGGACGAGAGGGGCCGCTCCCCCAGCCCGGAGAGCACGCAGGCATGCAGGTCGCGGTCGGAGAACGACACGACCTCTTCGGGAACGGCTCCTGCCGGTGCGACCGCCCCGAAGAGCGCCAGCGCGAACCCGGCCGCAGCCGCGACCGGACCCGAGAATCCGCGGCGCCGATGGCGTGCGGCGGGACGTGCGGCTCGGCGTTCGCATTGCTTGGGATCCATGGCACCACCCTAGCCCGTCCCACCGACGACGGCGAGGTTCACGCGGGCACGACTGCGGCGGGGGTCGGCGCTCGCCGCACCCCCGCCGCAACGGGTGCCGGGCCCCGGTCTCCCGGGGTGACGGTCAGCCGTCGGAGAGCGAGATGACGCCGTAGTTCCATCCCTTGCGGCGGTAGACCACGCTCGGCTTCTGGGACTCGGTGTCGACGAAGAGGAAGAAGTCGTGGCCGACGAGCTCCATCTGGTCGACGGCCTCCTCGACGCTGAAGCGCTCGGCCGGGAACTCCTTCGTGCGGATCACAACGGGTGTGTAGTTCTCGGGCTCCGTCTCCGTGCCGTCCACGATCGGTACGCTGCCGGTCGCGACCGCCTCGATCGCCTCGAGCGGAGCCGGTGTCAGATCGACGACGTCGAAGTCGCTGGATGCGGCCTCTGCGAGCGAGGTGCGGCCGCGACCGCGACGATCCTGCTTGCGATCCTTCATGCGCCGGATGCGCTCGAGGACCCGGCCGTAGGCGAGGTCGAACGCCGAGTACTTGTCGGCGCCCTCGGACTCGGCGCGGATGAGCGGGCCGGGGCCGATGATCGTGATCTCGACGCGATCGCCGTTCTGCGGGCTGCGATCGGTGAGCCTGGACACTCGCACCTCGAAGGACTGCGCCTTCGGAAGGAGGGTGGCGACCTTTTCGGTCTTGGAATCCACATAGTTCTCGAAGCGGTCGGTGACGCCGATGCCGCGACCCCGGATCTGCACTTCCATGTTGACCTCCCTGGATTCAGGCGGGTGGCCCTCGCAGCGCACCTTCACGCCTTTCAGGAACCTTACCGCCCCCGGGCAGTTCGGTTCTACTCCTCGGCGGCATCTTGTGCAGTCTTCCCGACGGCTCCCAGCGTTCTTCCATCACCCCGCTCGACGACGCACAGCGCCGCAGCGCCGATCACCACGGCACCGACGGCCCGCAGCGCCCGGCTCGTTGCGGCGACCGTCGCTCCGGTGGTCACCACGTCGTCCACCAGCACGACCTCACGGCCGCGCAACGCGCCCCGCATCCGTCGGCGAACCTCGACCAGTTCCGCGTTCCGCAGTCTGGCACCCGGATCGAGCCCGACCTGCGCTCGGCGACCCGGCAGCGCCCGCAGTGCGTTCGGGAGCAGCAGCGGCTCGGCCAGGGCGGAGCGCACCAGCAGCTCCACATGGCGGTAGCCGCGCTCGCGCACTCGGGCCGCACGGGATGGCGCGGTCACGACGATGGGAGGATCCGGCCCGCGCGCGAGACTCAGCGCGGCGCGCAGTGGAGCTCGCAGTCGCGCGCCCAGGTGTGGCGCGAAGCCGGTACGCCCACCGTGTTTGAGCGCGAGCAGCAGGGCGCGCGGCGGGCCATTGTATGGACCGGCCACGCACACGGTCGATCCAGCGGCGGTGCGGACCCAGCGGGCCTCGCCCGCACCGCTGCGCAGCTCGGCGAGGCAGTCCGCGCAGCAGTCCCGGTCGGGCGCACCGCAGACGGCGCACTGCGTCGGCCAGATGAGCGCGAGCAGCCCATACCGCACCTCATCGAAGGAGCCGCCCAGCCGGGCGCGTACTCCCGCGCACGCGCTGGATTCTGTTCGCTCTCCCATGTTCACCAGACTGCCGCACCGCACTTCTCGCCAAGGCCGTTCCGCCGAATCCGTGGACAACCCGACCGCACGGCCCGATCCGCCGGGTTGTGAGCGCCGAAGCCCCGTCCGACGCCGCGTCCCCTCGTCCCGCCCC
>NZ_CAJVAP010000049.1 GCF_910593785.1 Leucobacter soli
ACTGCGCGTTCGCGGATCTCTGCGGGGTATGGGACGGGCATGATGCCGGGGGTTCCTTTCGGTACAGGATTACCCTCCATCAAACACGACACGATTCACGGCGTGTTGTCGTCGATCAGCGGGTCCCCCTGCGGATCCTCCGCCTCGTCATCCGACTCTTCCTCGTCGGAGTCCGGTGCGATCTCGTTGCCGCCCCCGGTACCGTTGTCGATCCGGTCGTCCGCAGTCGGCTGCTCCGCCGCAGAAGGCCCGGCGCCCAGCGCCTCGGGCACAGGTGCCCGGTCCTTCGGCAGCAGCATGAACACCCCCGCAATGAGAAGCGCGACCCCCGCGGCGAGCGCCAACCACGACCAGGCCTTCGTGCGGCCGGGCGCCGCGAACCCTGCACCCGAGTGGCCGCTCTGACTTCCCGATGCCATCGCCGCATTGGCCGCGGGTGCGTCACCGAAGCCCGCGACCGCAAATCCGCCGAGAGCACCTCCCCCGACCACCGGCCCGATCCATGCCCGCAGTTGCTCGCCCAAGGATCGAAGGCGACGGATCTGCTCGGTGCAGTGCGGACACGACTCCAGGTGCTCGGAGACGTCGCGCTCGGACCGTACGCCCAGGCTCCCGCGCAGGTACTCGGCAAGCCGGCCGGCCGTGCCTGCACACGCCTCATCCGCGATCTGCACGTACTGCTGCAGATAGGCCGTGCCGAGGCGCTTCCGCGTGCGGAACGCCAGCACCCGCAGCGCGCCCGAAGTCATGTCGAGGTGATCCGCCGCCTCCTCGATCGACAGCTCCTCGACATCGAGCAGCCACACCGCCCGCCGTCCGGGATCGGGGAGCGCCGCGAACGCACGACGCACCTGGTCGCCCTCCGAGAGTCCCTCCGAGAAGTCCGGGGTGTGCTCCATCAGCCCCGCGAGGATGTCCGGCTCCATTGCGGCGACCGGTTCCTCGAGCTTCGCGACGCGGATCGCCTCGCTGCGCAGCGAAACCAGCACATAGCCGAGCACGGAATCGCGTGGGCCGTTGCCACCGGCAAGCGCCCGCAGCACCCGCACGAAGGTCTCGGCGACCAGATCTTCCGCCCGTCCCCGATCTCCCGTGATGCGGTAGGCCTGAGCCATCGCCGTATCGCGATGCCGACGGTAGAGCTCGGCGAAAGCCACCTTGCCGGCTCGCGACTCGGACCCGGTGCGCACGATCTCGCACAGCTCTGCGTCATCGCGTGGGTCCATGTACCCGGATGCGTGCAGACCACCCCGCATACTCATCCCAGTGTCTCGTTCGTACGACTCACTTCGTCCTGCCCCCCGGCATCGGTTCCGTCGGCGCATCATTGCGATCCGACCTCGAAAGAATCACACTGACTCTTTTCTCCCAGAGCATAATAACCTCACATGGCCGGGCGTTCCGCTCTGGAGTACCCAAATGCACGATTCCGGAAGGCTCGGATGCGCGGTCGGAGGGCGAGATCCAGGAGAAGCCGGAGTGATCCTCGTCGTCACGAACGGTATCGTGCCAAGGCTCCGATTGCCGAACGTTCAGCGGTCCGCGTCCCCCGGGGACACCGGGCAGCCGGGTACGCAGCGCGGGCCGGTGCCGTGTGTGCACCTCACCGGGGTGCCGGCACGGTAGATTGGTCGGGGGCCTCTAGCTCAGTCGGTAGAGCAGCGGACTTTTAATCCGTAGGTCGTCGGTTCGAGCCCGACGGGGCCCACTTCCAATTTCCCGCTCGTCAGCGCCCGCCCGTCAGCGGATGACCCGCCGCACACCGGCGCGGGCGAGCATGAGCGTCACGACGAGGAGCGTTACCGACAGGTACCCGCCGAGGTGCACCGCATCGCCGAGAACCAAGTCCATCAGCCAGAGGATCAGCGCTTTGCTGCCGGCCGCGACCACGACGAGGCCCACTGCCGCAATGGCACGCACTCGGCGCGTCTCCGCGCCCGCGATCCGGCCGACGATGCGGGTCTTCAGGCGCACCACGACCTCGAGCACGAGCTTGAGCAGGATCGCAGTGGCGAGCGCGGCGAGGAACGATTCGCTGATCACCCTGGGGAAGACCTGCGTGAAGAAGCCGAGTACGACCAGATAGACGAACACGTCGACCAGATCGACAGCTCTGATCCAGGTGCGCCTCATGGACCAATCTTACGACCACGACCGCCCTCGGCTCCTCCGCCGCGCATGGCGAGGATGGCTCCTCCGAGGATCAGCGGAAGGCCGAGCAGCATGCCCGGCGTGGCGGTCTCCCCGAGCACCAGCACACCCAGGATCAGCGCGACCACGGGGTTGACGTAGGTGAAGAGCATCGACCGCGTGGGGCCGGCCTCGATGATGAGCGCACCGAAGAGCACCATGGCGAGACCGGTGCAGACGAGCGCGAGGATCACGATGCTCACCCAGCCTCGCACGGGGACGTCGAGCGGCGGGGCGATGAACGCCGACGGCAGGTAGACGGCCGTGGCCATCACGAGCGCCGCCGTCATGACTGGGAGCGGCGGCGCGTCTGAGAGGTAGCGCGACATCACCAGCGGCGCAGCGGTGTAGCAGACGACCACGCCGAGCATCAGCAGGATCGCGAGCGGATCCGCACCGTCGACGTCGAGGCCGAGCAGCAGCACGACACCGCCGAACCCGAGGATCAGGCCGATCACCTGGCGGAGCGAGTAGCGCTCGGCGCGCGGCGAGACCAGGAAGGCGAGCGCGGCGACGAGCGGGACGGTCGCGATCAGCAGACCGGCCATGGACGACGAGATCCGAGTCTCCGCGTAGTTGAGCATCGGCCAGGGGATGATGATCTCGAGCAAGGCGAACGCGAGGATCGGCCGCCAGCGCTGGATCATGATGCGGGCCTGACCCCGGACCAGCACGATCGGAACCAGCACGAGCACGGCGAGGCCGGTGCGCAGCAGGACCAGCACGAAGGGATTCACGTACTCGCCGGCGATGCTGATGAACAGGTAGGGCGCACCCCAGATCAGGCTCATCGCCGCGAACAGCAGCCAGCCGCGTCGAGTCATCGGATTCCACCTCCCCGTCAGTGATACCAGATACCGGATGGCTCCGTGCGCGCGGTCGCGGACGGCGGGTTCGCGCGCACGAAGAATCGCCGGCTATGTACACACAACCTCAATAATTCGCAATGACGGTAGCTATTTATCGCTATTGTGCATACACTCGAAGTGGATCACGCGACAAGTCGAGGAGGTCATGACGATGCGCGCGAGCGACCTGGCCTACGCCACGCTCCTCGAAGAGATTCAGAGCGGCGCGCTCGCTCCCGGCACCGTGCTCGCCGAAGTCGAGCAGGCCGCGCGGCTCGGCGTCAGCCGCACCCCGGCGCGCGAGGCGATCGGCCGCCTGGTAGCCGAGGGCCTCGCGGCGCAGCAGTCGCCCCGCATCACGGTCGTCACCGACTTCGACGCCGACGAGCTGCGCGCGCTCTTCGAACTGCGCCGCGCGCTCGAGGAGAGCGCGGCGCGCATCGCGGCCCGGCGCGGCGACCCGACCGTCTTCGCGGCGCTCGCGCACGACTTCGCTGCCGCACACCCGGAGAGTTCGAACGGCACCCGCGGCTACGACGCCGTCGACGCCTACTACGCGCTCATCGCCCGCTTCGACGCGGCCCTCGATCGGGCGGTGGACAACGCCTACTTCGCGCAGTCGCTCCGCACCGTGCGCACCCACCTGGCCCGGGCCCGCCGCCTCGCGCGCGACAACCGCGAACGCCTGCTCGCCTCGGTCGTCGAGCACCGCCTCATCGCCGAGGCGATCGCCGCCGGCGATGCCGAGCTCGCCGCGCACGCCACCCACGTCCATCTCCACAATGCACTGGGAGCGATCCTCGACTCGCTGACCGAGGCCGATCTCCACCCGTCGTCCTGCGCACCGTCGCATCACTCCGAACCAGTAGATTCTGCGACTGTCGCGCAGAACGACGAAGACGAAACAGAAGGAATCCGATGACCGTCACCCACCACGTCCGCGTCTACAAGAGCGAAGAACCGCTGCCCCGCGAGCAGCAGCTCGCCTGGAAGATCGCCGAGGTCGCCACCGACCCGGTCGAGGTCGAACCCGCGGTGGTCGACATGATCATCAACCGGATCATCGACAACGCCTCGGTGGCCGCGGCCTCACTGAACCGCGGCCCGATAGTCGCGGCGCGGGCGCAGGCGCTCGCGCACCCCGTCTCCACGGGTGGCGACGGATCCTCGATCTTCGGCTTGCGCGACGAGCGCACCAGCCCCGAGTGGGCCGCTTGGGCCAACGGCGTCGCCGTGCGCGAGCTCGACTACCACGACACCTTCCTCGCAGCCGAGTACTCGCACCCCGGCGACAACATCCCGCCGATCCTCGCCGTCGCCCAGCACGTTGGAGCCGACGGCCGGGCGCTCGTCCGCGGCATCGCCACCGGCTACGAGATCCAGATGGATCTCGTGCGCGCCATCTGCCTGCACAAGCACAAGATCGACCACGTCGCCCACCTCGGCCCCTCCGCCGCCGCGGGCATCGGCACCCTGCTCGGCCTCGACGCCGAGACCATCTACCAGGCCGTCGGCCAGGGCCTGCACACGACCACCGCAACCCGCCAGAGCCGCAAGGGCGAGATCTCGACCTGGAAGGCGCACGCCCCCGCCTTCGCCGGCAAGATGGCGGTCGAGGCCGTGGATCGCGCGATGCGCGGACAGACCTCCCCCTCGCCCATCTACGAGGGCGAGGACGGCGTCATCGCCTGGATGCTCGACGGCCCCGACGCCGCGTACGACGTGCCGCTGCCCGCACCCGGCGAGCCGAAGCGTGCGATCCTCGACTCCTACACGAAGGAGCATTCGGCCGAGTACCAGGCGCAGGCCTGGATCGATCTCGCCCGCAAGCTGCACGGTGCGCACCCCGAGCTCGCTGACCCGGCGAACGTCGAGAACATCGTGCTGCACACCAGCCACCACACGCACTACGTCATCGGCTCCGGCGCGAACGACCCGCAGAAGTTCGATCCGCAGGCCTCCCGCGAGACGCTCGACCACTCGATCCCCTACATCTTCGCGGTCGCGCTGCAGGACGGCGGCTGGCACCACGTCGACTCGTACGCCCCGTCGCGTGCCGCGCGCCCCGACACCGTCGCGCTGTGGCACAAGATCACCACGGCCGAGGACGCCGAGTGGACCCGCCGCTACCACTCCGACGACGCCGACGAGAAGGCCTTCGGGGGCCGTGTCGAGATCCGCCTCGCCGACGGCTCGACGATCGTCGACGAGATCGCCGTCGCCGACGCCCACCCGCTCGGCGCCCGGCCCTTCGCCCGGGCCGACTACATCCGCAAGTTCCGGATCCTCGCCGAACCCGTGCTCGAGGAGGCCGAGATCTCGCGGTTCCTGTCGCTGGTTCAGCGGCTGCCCGAGCTGACCGCCGCCGAGGTGCGCGAGCTGAACATCGTGGCGGCCCCCGGCACGATCGATCTCGCCGTCGCCCCGAAGGGACTGTTCTGATGCTGTACAGCAAGACCGACCCGGCCGAGAAGCGCCGGATCCTGCGCGAGCGCCTCGCGGCGACCTTCAGCACCGGCGAACTGCTGCGCTTCCCCGGCGCCTTCAACCCGCTCTCCGCGCGTCTCATCGAGCGCAAGGGCTTCGAGGGGGTCTACATCTCGGGCGCCGTGCTCTCCGCCGACCTGGGCCTGCCCGACATCGGGCTCACCACGCTCACCGAGGTGGCCGGCCGCGGCGAGCAGATCGCCCGCATGACCGAACTGCCCGCGATCATCGACGCCGACACCGGCTTCGGCGAACCCATGAACGTGGCCCGCACGATCCAGCACCTCGAGAACGCCGGCCTCGCGGGCACCCACATCGAGGATCAGATCAACCCGAAGCGCTGCGGCCACCTCGACGGCAAGTCCGTCGTCGACGAGAATACGGCGACGAAGCGGATCCGCGCCGCCGCCGACGCCCGCCGAGACCCGAACTTCCTCATCATGGCCCGTACCGACATCCGGGCGACGGCCGAGGGGCCCGCGGGCCTCGCGCTCGCGAAGGATCGCGCGAAAGCGCTGGTCGACGCCGGTGCCGACGCGATCTTCCCCGAGGCCATGCGCACGCTCGAGGAATTCGCGGCCGTGCGCGAGGCGGTCGACGTGCCGGTCCTCGCGAACATGACCGAGTTCGGCAAGAGCGAGCTCTTCTCGGTGCAGCAGCTCGCCGACGTCGGCGTGAACATCGTGATCTGGCCCGTGTCGATGCTGCGCATCGCGATGGGCGCGACCGAGCGCGCGCTGGACGAGTTGAACCGCGTCGGCCACCTGCGCGGCAAGCTCGACGAGATGCAGCACCGCGCAGGCCTCTACGAGCTCGTCGACTACGAGGACTACAACCGCTTCGACACGAATGTGTTTAACTTCACGGTGGAGAAGTAACTCTTCACCGTCATCCTGCGCGGGCGTAGCGAGTCGCAGGATCCACTTCGCACATGTGAGATCCTGCGACTCCACGCAGGATGACGAGAATCAAGGAGTCGATGATGACTGAGACCGAGATCAAGAAGGGCCTCGCGGGCGTGGTGGTCGACACCACCGCCGTCTCGAAGGTCAACCCCGAGACGAACAGCCTGCTCTACCGCGGGTATCCCGTGCAGGAGCTGGCGGCGACCCAACCGTTCGAGGCGGTCGCCTACCTGCTGTGGCACGGCGAGCTGCCGACGGACAGCCAGCTGGCCGCGCTGCGCGCCGAGGAGCGCGCGCAGCGCGCACTGGCCGACAACGTGCGGGCCGCGATCGACCTGCTGCCGCTCGAAGCGCACCCGATGGACGAGGTGCGCACAGCGGTCAGCGTGATCGGAGCCTCCGACACCGCCGGCGGCGGATCCGTGCTCGACGCCTCGGGCAGCCCCGAGCAGAACCTCGCCCGCAGCGTGCACCTCTACGCCGCGCTCCCGGCGATCGTGGCCTACGGGCAGCGCCGCCGCCGCGGGCAGGAACTCGTACCGCCGCGCGACGACCTCGACTATGCCGCGAACTTCCTCTGGATGACCTTCGGCGAGGAGGCCGACCCGGTGGTGGTCGACGCGTTCAACCGGTCGATGATCCTCTACGCGGAGCACTCCTTCAACGCCTCGACGTTCACCGCGCGCGTCATCACCTCGACGCTGTCGGACCTCACCTCAGCCGTCGTCGGCGCGATCGGGGCGCTCAAGGGCCCGCTGCACGGCGGCGCGAACGAAGCCGTGATGCACATCTTCGACGAGATCGGATCCGCCGAGAACGTCGTGCCCTGGCTCGAAACAGCGCTCGCCGAGAAGCGCAAGATCATGGGCTTCGGGCACCGCGTCTACAAGCACGGCGACTCGCGCGTCCCAACGATGAAGGCGGCGCTCGACACGCTCGTGGCGCACTACGACCGGCCCGAGGTGGCCGCCCTCTACGACGCGCTCGAGCACGAGTTCGTGAGCCGCAAGGGCATCTACCCGAACCTCGACTACCCCTCGGGCCCGGCGTACAACCTCATCGGCTTCGACACGCTGACGTTCACACCGCTGTTCATCGCCTCGCGCGTGACCGGCTGGACCGCGCACATCATGGAGCAGACGGCGTCGAACGCGCTGATCCGCCCGCTCTCGGCCTACAACGGCCCCGATGAGCGCCACATCGACGGCTACGTGCCCGACGCCACGGCGCAGGCCATCACGGACCGGGCCCCCGAGCAGGCGTAGGACGGGGCGGGCGCCGCTCCTGGCGGGGCGCGACCGGCGCCGGCGCTGGGGTCCCGGCCCGTCCGTCCCCGTCCGTCCGTCCGTGCCGCCTTCCCCTCCCTCCCTCCGTCCGTCCGTCCGTGCCACCTTCCCCCCTCCCCTCCTATCCGGCGAGTG
>NZ_CAJVAP010000050.1 GCF_910593785.1 Leucobacter soli
AATACCTCGCCCGAGTCGACGGATCATTGCAAAGGCACGAAGCCAGTCAGTGGCTGAGTCAGACCCGAACGAGGTACTTATCAGTATCAACGTCAGTGGCGGCGCGTAGACTCGGCCCATGGCAAGCAGGGGCGCGAGCACGCAGGATCTGATCGATTGGCGGATGCGCGCGCTCGGCCTCTGGCCCACGCCCGCGAGCGAGCAGAGTGAGCCGGGCCGACCGAGTGATCCGGGCGGAGCGAGCAATACGAGCGGAGTCGATGGAGCGACCGGACCCGGCGGACCGCGCGGTTCCGCGCAGGATCGGCTGCGCGCGGTCGCCGAGCGTCTCCTGGCGCTGCAGGGCCAGGACTGGAACGCGTCGCGCTGGGCGCTCGGCGTTCGGGCGACGGGCACGGTCGATGCGGACGTGCTCGCCGCGTTCGACTCGGGTGCGCTCGTGCGCTCGTGGCCGATGCGCGGCACGATCCACGTGCTCGCCGCCGAGGATCTCGGCTGGATGCAGGCCGCGACCAACCACCGCACCCTGCCGGGCGCGCCGAAGCGTCGGGCGTTCATCGGCCTCGACGACGCCTCGCTCGCGCGGATGGTCGACATCGCCGTCGAGAGGCTCACCGGCGGTCGCTCGCTCAGCCGCGACGAGCTCGGCCAGGCCTGGACGGAGGCCGGCATCGGCACCTCGGAGCAGGGGGTCGGACCGTGGCGCTACCACGTCGTCTGGTGGCTGTGCCAGAACGGGATCACCGTGCCGGGCCCCGTGAACGGCACACCGGGCGAGCGCGCCGCCGCCAGCGGTGACGCTCACGCTGACGCTTACGCTTACGCTTACGCTGACGCTGACGACCCCGCCGGCACCGGCCGGGAGCGCGCACCGGAACCACGGCTGGTCCTCGCCGAGGAGTGGATCACGAATCCGCGCAAACTGGAGGGCGAGGAGGCGCTCGCGGAGCTCGCCGCCCGCTTCGCACGCGGCCGCGGCCCGGTACAGGCGAAGGATCTCGCCTGGTGGACGGGGCTGACCCTGCGCGAGGTGCGGCGCGGCATCGCCGCGGCGATCGACGACGGGCGACTCGTCGAGGTGGAGATCGAGGGGGTCGCCCACATCGCCGATCCGGCACTGCTCGACGGCGCTGTGGGAGGCGCGATAGCAGGTGCAGCGACGGATGATGCGGCTACCCGGGGCGCAGCGCCCGCCGACGCGCTGCTGCTGCCGTCCTTCGACGAGCACCTGCTCGGCTACACGGAGCGGGGCGCAGTGCTCGATCCGGCGCATTTCGAGCGGATCGTTCCCGGCCGCAACGGCATGTTCCGCGCGACCGTCGTCGAAGGCGGGCGCGTCGTCGGCGTGTGGACGAAGAAGCCGCTCGCGAAGCGCACACGTCTCGTGATCGAGCCGTTCCCCGGAGCCGAAGTCGATCTCGCGCGGCTGCAGGCACCGGCCGAGTCCTGGGGCGCGTTCCAGGGCGTCGACGTCGAACTCGTGCGGGCCTGAACCGCGGCTCCCCCTCCTGCGAATTACCGGCCCCACCGACGCGGGCGTCGGCCCCGCGACCCCGTAGACCAGCGGCGCCGCGATCCGACTCGAGCCTCGAGTCCTGTGCCCGGTCGTGCGACCACTCGCCCACCGCCGCCAACGTCCGCCCCGGCTCGCACGAGCTCCAGCCCGCACGAGCCCCGACCCGCACGAGCCCCCCACCCACGCGAGCCCGGGCCCAAGCGAGTCCGGGCTCACGCGCAGCGATACTCTGGTGCCATGCACATCGAAGAGCTCTCGCTGATCGCGGTCGCGGCGCTCGTCGTAGTCGTCGCGGTTTCACTCCTCGCCGGTCGCATCGGCATCGCTTCGCCGCTGATCCTCGTCGTACTCGGCATCGGCATCGGCTACCTGCCCGGGATCCCGCTCGTCCGGGTCGACCCGGAGATCATCCTCGTGGCGGTGCTGCCCCCGCTGCTCTATTCGGCGGCGGTGAACGTCCCTGTGCTCGATCTGCGGCGGAATCTCGGACCGATCGCCGGGCTCTCCGTCGTGCTCGTCATCGTCTCGGCGGTGGTGATCGGATTCATCCTGCACTGGCTGGTGCCCGCGCTCCCCCTCGCCGCCGCCATCGCGCTCGGCGCGGTCGTCTCACCGACGGATGCGGTGGCCGCCACCTCGATAGGCAAACGGCTCGGCCTGCCTCCGCGGCTCGTGACGATCCTCGAGGGCGAGAGCCTCGTCAACGACGCGACCTCGCTCGTGCTCCTGCGGACCGCCCTCGCGGCCATCGCCGGGAGCTTCGTCTTCTGGGAGGCGGTCGGCACCTTCGCGTTCGCCGTGCTCGTGGCCGTGCTCGTCGGGCTGCTGGCCGGCATCGTGACGGTCTGGGTGCGTTCCAAGCTCACCAACCCCGTCTACGACACGGTGATCTCGTTCGCCGTACCGTTCATCGCGTTCGTCCCGACGGAGTACCTGGGCGCATCGGGCGTGCTCGCGGTGGTCGTGACCGGCCTCTACTCCGGCCATCACGCCGCACGGAAGTTCAGTGCCACCGCGCGGGTGAACGAGCGGCTGAACTGGCGCACCGCGCAGTTCGTGCTCGAGAACGGCGTGTTCCTGATGATGGGCCTCGAACTGCACGCGCTTGTCGAGGACGTGGGGCGCAGCGACCTGAGTCTCGTCCGGACCGCGGTCGCCGCGCTGATCGTCGTCGCGATCCTGATCCTGCTGCGCATGGGATTCATGGTGCCGATGATCTGGTCGCTGCGCCGATCCCTGCCCCGCCACGAGGCGCGGGCCGCCGGCATGCAGCGACTCGCCGAGCGGGTGGACGCGATCCCCGAGTCCGAGCTTCCGGAAGCCGGCAGCCGCTCCTGGCTGCGCCTGCGCCGCGTGCGACGGCTCGCCGACCGGTCCGCCGCCGACCTGCAGCACGCGAAGGCGCAGGGCTTGGATCGGCGCGGCGGCCTGATCCTCGGCTGGAGCGGGATGCGCGGCGTCGTCACGCTGGCCGCCGCGCAGTCGATCCCGATCACCGTGACCTACCGTTCGCAGCTCGTCGTGATCGCGTTCCTGGTCGCCGTCATCACCCTGCTGCTCCACGGCCTGACGCTGCCGCCGCTCATCCGCCGGCTGCGCCCGGCCGGCCCGAGCCAGGACGATCGCAAGCAGGAACTCGTCGCGCTCTACCAGGACCTCGTCGACGAGGGGAACGCCGCCCTCGACGGTGCGCTGCAGCGCGAGCACGAGCGGGCCGAGCAGGATCCTGCACACCGCGAACCGCCTGAGACGGTCGTCCACCGCGTCCGCTCGAGCGTCCGCAACTCCCTCACGCCGCTGGCGTTCTCGATGCCGCCGTCGACGAAGGCGGGCGGATCGCGCACCGGTGACGAGGCGATGATCTATCTGCAGCTCGCCCGCGCCGTGCTCGACGCTCAGCGGGCCGCGCTGCTCGAGGCCCGCGCGATCGGCCAGTACAGCAGCCAGTCGCTCCGCCTCGCCGAGGAGGCGCTCGACGCCTACGAACTCAGACTCACTCCCCCGCAGAAGCACTAGCGTCTGCATCAGCAGAAGCACTCACGCCTGCATCAGCAGAATTATTCGAGGTACCGACGAATTGCGACTTCCCGAACGACTCCTCCGGCGCAGCACGCAGCTGCTCATCGGTCTCTTCCTCTTCGGCTTCGGCGTCTCGCTCATCGTGCGCGGAGACCTGGGCGCCGCACCCTGGGACGTGCTCACGCTCGGCATCATCAGCCATATCCCGGTGAGCTTCGGGGTGGTCACGATCTCCGTCAGCATCATCGTGCTGCTGTGCTGGATCCCGCTGCGCGAGAAGCCGGGCATCGGCACGCTGCTCAACGCCGTGCTGATCGGGCCGAGCGCCGACGTCGGATTCCTCGTTCTGCCGGAGACGACGGAGCTGTGGCTGCGGATCCTCTACCTGGTGCTCGGCGTCGTGCTCATCGGCGTGGCCAGCGGCCTCTACATCGGCGCCCGACTCGGGCCGGGCCCGCGCGACGGCCTGATGACCGGGCTGCACCGCGTGACGAAGCTCCCGATCTGGGTCACCCGCACCGGCCTCGAGGCGACCGTGCTGCTCATCGGCTGGCTGCTGGGCGGGACCGTCGGATTCGGCACGCTGTTCTTCGTGCTCGCCATCGGGCCGCTCTGCCAGGTCTTCCTCCCCCTCTTCAGCATCCCGCTCGCGCGGGACGCAGACCCGGCGGCGCAGGTCGAGGCGGACCCTGCGACCGCACCCGCTACTCGGGCAGCCGCACCGGGTTCTGGTAGTGACTGAAGAGGATGCTCGTCCTGGTCGATGAGACCGCCGGATGCGCCGAGAGGTGCTCCATCACGAAGTCCCGCACGTGATCCGAGTCGCGCGCGGCGAGGTGGATGATGAAGTCCTCGACCCCGCCGAGGAAGAAGAGCTGGAGCACCTCGGGGAGGGTGCGCAGCTCGTCGCTGAACTCCGAGATCCGTTGCCGCGCGCCCGAACGAATCGAGACGCTCACGAGCACCTGGAGCGTGCGCCCCATCACCGCAGGATCGACCGTGGCCGTGAAGCCCGTGATGATGCCCCGCCCGACCAGTCCGCGTACGCGCGCCACGCAGGTCGACGCCGCGACGCCGACGCGCTCCGCCAGTTCGGCGTTCGTCATCCGCCCGTCCCGCTGCAGTTCTTCGACGATCATGCGATCCACGTCGTCGAGCACCACCTCGGCTCGCAGATCCTTCGACGGCTCCATGCCTACTCCGATCATTCAACGCACACAGCGCATAAATATGCGCATTTCGTCGAAGATTATTCTAGACACATCCGATTGCTTCGAAGATAGTGCAGAATCGAGGTGGAATCCTGCGGATCACCGCCACCGCCTCGCAACGCAGCGGGAAACGGATCCGCGTCGAACCTCATCACACAGAGCAAATGGAGCACATCATGCGCGTCGGTATTCCTACCGAGATCAAGAACAACGAGAACCGCGTGGCCATCACGCAGGCCGGTGTCTTCGAGCTGAAGCGCCGCGGGCACGAGGTGCTGGTGCAGGCCGGCGCCGGCCTCGGCTCCGCCATCACCGACGCCGAGTACGAGGCAGCCGGAGCGACCATCGTCGCGGACGCCGCGCAGGTGTGGGCCGACAGCGACATGATCCTGAAGGTCAAGGAGCCGATCGCCGCCGAGTACGACAAGATGCGGAAGGGCCAGATCCTCTTCACCTACCTGCACCTCGCCGCCGACAAGACGCTCACCGAGAAGGTCCTCGAGTCGGGCACAACCGCGATCGCCTACGAGACCGTCCAGCTCGCGAACCGCGGCCTGCCGCTGCTCGCCCCCATGTCCGAGGTGGCCGGTCGCCTCTCGGTGCAGGTCGGCGCCTACAGCCTGATGAAGGCCAACGGCGGGCGCGGGATCCTGCTCGGCGGCGTCACCGCGACCCGTCGCGGCAAGGTCGTCGTGATCGGCGGCGGTGCCGCCGGCGAGCAGGCCGCCCGCATCGCCTACGGAATGGGCGCCGAGGTCACCGTCATCGACATCTTCATCCCCCGCCTCAAGCAGCTCGAGGACGAGTTCAACGGTCGCATCCAGACCCGCACCTCGAACGCGCTGAACATCACCGAGGCGCTGAAGGAGGCCGACCTCGTAATTGGCTCGGTGCTGATCCCGGGCGAGAAGGCCCCCAAGCTCGTGACCGACGAGATGGTCGCGCAGATGAAGCCGGGCTCGGTGCTCGTCGACATCGCGATCGACCAGGGCGGCTGCTTCGAGAACTCCCGTCCCACCACGCACGACGACCCCACCTTCCCGGTGCACAACTCGATCTACTACTGCGTGGCGAACATGCCCGGCGCGGTTCCCGAGACGTCGACCGCCGCGCTCACCAACGCGACGCTGCCCTACGTCGTCGCCCTGGCGGACAAGGGCTGGCAGGCCGCTCTCGCCACCGACGAGGCGCTCGCGAAGGGCCTCAACGCTCACGGCGGCGTCCTCACCAACCACGGCGTCTCCGAGGCGTTCCCCGAGCTCCCCTACACCCCGTACGGCGAGGTCGTGGCGGCGGGCGCGTAAGCATCCGGGCCTCGACCGCGTACGCATTGCCGTCGGCCGCGACGGTCACCCCGTCGGCCGACCTCTCCGTCCTGCGACCCGCACCATCGGGCGTAGGCTGGAACACATGGATCTGAAGTTCTCCTTCGGCGCATCGAACCCGCTCCCTCTGACCACCGAGGGGGCGGGTTCTGCGTCGCCCGGGCCGGGATCGAGCCGCCTCTCACTGCGCGTGACGCTCGGGGATTTCCCCGGCCAGGTCGTCTGCGAGGCGCTCTCCGGCGACGGCGTCTCGTACGCGCGCGCCGAGAAGATCGCCGCGGATCCCGCTGCTCTCGCGGCAGCGGTGCGCTCGGCCATCGCGCGAGCGGGCGCCGAGCTTCCCGAGCCGCTCATCGAGTCGGTGACGGAGATCGAGCTCGCGCTCGGCGGCGCGGAGGCCGAGGTCCTCGTCGGACTCGGGCTGGCGCTCGGCCAGAACGCGGATCCGACGGGCCCGATCAGCTCGGTCGATGAGGCGCTGCAGGCACGCACGGGCGTCTCGGCGGGGACGCCGATCCGTCTCTCCCGCTGAGCGCGGCGTGCGGCCGGCTCAGGCAGCTTGGAAGCGGAGGATCCGCTCGAGCGCCTCGGCGACGGCCGCCTCGCCCGCCGCGTAGGACCTGAAATGACCGGTTAGGCGCTCGCCGCGCGATGTCAAGCTGTGGTGAGCGAAGAATCTCGCTCGCCCTCTCACCGAACTTCCATTCCCGTACAGGCCTCGGTGAAACTCTTGCATGCCTCGGTGAAACTCGCTGCGAGAGGCGGAAAAAGGTTCTTCTGCGGGAGAAATTCCGCCATTTTCCGCCTTTCGCGAGGATGCATGTGGGGGTGTTGGGGGCGGCGCCTCGGGGTACGGGAG
>NZ_CAJVAP010000051.1 GCF_910593785.1 Leucobacter soli
GGGTCGAACTGCGGGGGCACGGGGGTGCTCATGATGAGGAGTCCTCTCGGTATCTGTGAAGCGTCTTTCGACATCCCCAGCCTAGGGGAACGGCCTCGCCCGGCGCAGGATCCGAACGAAAGTCGGCTCGGATCGGACGGAGCGGGTGCGCACGTGCCGCGCCCGTCCGCCCGCGCCGCACACGGCTCCTACACTTGAGGCATGACCGTGCCTCAGACGCCGCCGCGATCCGCCGATCTGCTCGATGCGATCCGGGAGCGCGTCGTCATCGCCGACGGGGCGATGGGAACGCAGTTGCAGGACGCCGCCCCGACGCTCGACGATTTCCATGGGCTCGAGGGCTGCAACGAGATATTGAACGTCTCGCGCCCCGACATCATCCGCGACATCCATGATGCCTATCTCGCGGTCGGCGTCGACGCGATCGAGACCAACACCTTCGGCGCGAACTGGTCGAACCTCGGCGACTACGGCATCGACGACCGCATCGAGGAGCTCTCCGAGGCGGGCGCGCGCATCGCCCGCGAGGCCGCCGAGGCCGCCGAAGCGAGCGACGGCCGCATGCGCTGGGTGCTCGGATCGATCGGCCCCGGTACCAAGCTGCCGAGCCTCGGCCACACCTCCTACGCCCACCTCAAGGAGACCTTCGCGCTGCAGGCCGCGGGCCTCATCGGCGGCGGTGCGGACGCCCTGCTGATCGAGACGAGCCAGGACCTGCTGCAGACGAGGTCCGCAGTGAACGGCTGCAAGCTCGCGATCGAGCGCACGGGGATCCGGCTGCCGATCTTCGTCGAGGTGACCGTCGAAACGACCGGCACGATGCTCATGGGTTCCGAGATCGGCGCGGCCCTCGCCGCACTCGAGGCACTGGGAATCGACGTGATCGGTCTCAACTGCGCCACCGGTCCCGCCGAGATGAGCGAGCACCTGCGCTACCTGTCGAAGCACTCGCGCGTGCCGGTCATGGTGATGCCGAACGCCGGCCTGCCGGTGCTCGGCGCGAACGGCGCCGTCTACCCGCTCACGCCCGACGAGCTCGCGGTCGCGGAGGAGCAGTTCGTGCGCGAGTTCGGCATCGGCCTGGTCGGCGGCTGCTGCGGCACGACGCCGGCGCACATGCGGGCGGTCGTCGAGCGGATCGGCGGATCGGCGCCGGCGCCGCGGCAGCCGAGCCACGAGGACGAGGTCGCGAGCCTCTACCATGCGGTGCCGCTGAAGCAAGACGCCGCGTTCCTCGCCATCGGCGAGCGCACCAACGCGAACGGTTCGAAGGCGTTCCGCGAGGCGATGCTCGCCGAGGACTGGGACGAGTGCGTCGAGATCGCGAAGGCCCAGATCCGCGACGGCGCCCACCTGCTCGACGTCTGCGTCGACTACGTGGGACGCGACGGCGCCGCCGATGCCCGCGAGGTCGTCTCGCGCCTCGCCAGCGCCTCGACGCTGCCGATCGTGATGGACTCGACCGAGCCCGCCGTGCTGCAGGCCGGGCTCGAACTGATCGGCGGCCGCGCCGTCGTGAACTCGGTCAACTACGAGGACGGCGACGGCCCGGCGAGCCGCTTCGCGCGCATCATGCCGCTCGTCAAGGAGCACGGCACAGCGGTCATCGCGCTCACGATCGACGAGCAGGGCCAGGCCCGCACCCGCGCCGACAAGGTGCGGATCGCGTCGCGCCTCGTCGACACCCTCACCGGCGAGTGGGGCCTGCGCGTCGGCGACATCATCATCGACGCGCTCACCTTCCCGATCGCCACCGGCCAGGAGGAGACCCGCCGCGACGCGATCGAGACGATCGAGGCGATCCGCGAGCTCACGACGAAGTACCCGGGACTGCACACCACGCTCGGCGTCTCGAACGTATCCTTCGGCCTGAACCCGGCCGCGCGAGTGGTGCTCAACTCGGTGTTCCTGCACGAGGCCGTGCAGGCGGGGCTCGACTCGGCTATCGTGCACGCCGCGAAGATCCTGCCCCTCGCCTCGATCCCCGAGGAGCAGCGCTCGGTCGCGCTCGACCTGGTCTGGGATCGGCGCGAGTACGACGCCGACGGCAACCTGAGCTACGATCCGCTCGCGAGGATGCTCGAGGTCTTCAGCGACGTGGATCTCGCCTCGATGCGGGATCAGCGCGCAGCCGAACTCGCCGCACTGCCTGTCGCGGAACGCCTCGAGCGCCGCATCATCGACGGCGAGCAGAAGGGGCTCACCGAGGACCTGCAGCTGGCCCTCGACGACGGCCACTCCGCGCTCGGCATCGTGAACAGCATCCTGCTTTCCGGCATGAAAGTGGTCGGCGAGCGCTTCGGCGCGGGCGAGATGCAGCTCCCGTTTGTGCTGCAATCGGCCGAGACCATGAAGGCGGCGGTCGCGTGGCTCGAACCGCACATGGAGAAGGTCGAAGGCGCTTCCGCCTCGAAGGGCACCATGGTGATCGCGACCGTGCGCGGGGATGTGCACGACATCGGCAAGAACCTGGTGGACATCATCCTCACCAACAACGGCTACACGGTCGTGAACATCGGCATCAAGCAGCCGATCTCCGACATCATCGCGGCGGCCGAGTCGCACGACGCCGACGTGATCGGCATGAGCGGCCTGCTCGTGAAGTCGACCGTCGTGATGAAGGAGAACCTCGAGGAGCTGAACGCGCGCGGTCTCGCGAAGCGGTGGCCGGTTATCCTCGGCGGTGCCGCGCTCACCCGCGCCTACGTCGAGGACGATCTGGCCGCGATCTACGAGGGCGAAGTCCGCTACGCCAAGGACGCCTTCGAAGGACTCGCGCTCATGGAACCCCTGGTGCAGGTGGCGCGCGGCGCGTCACCGGACGAAGTGGGGCTGCCGGCGCTGAAGAAGCGGATCCACCGCCCCGGCGCCGCTCTCAAGCTCACCGAGGTCGAGGATCTGCCCGCGCGCAGCGACGTGGCGTCGGACAACCCGGTGCCGACTCCCCCGTTCTGGGGCACCCGCATCGTCAAGGGCGTCCCGCTCGCCGACTACGCCGCGCTGCTCGACGAGCGCGCCGTGTTCATGGGGCAGTGGGGGCTCCGCTCCGGGCGCGGCGCGGGTGCGGCGAGCTACGAGGAGCTCGTCGAATCCGAGGGGCGGCCCCGGTTGCGCGCCTGGCTCGACCGCATGCACACCGAGGGCATGCTCGACGCCTCGGTCGTCTACGGCTACTTCCCCGCCTGGAGCGAGGGCGACGACGTCGTGATCCTGCATCACGGGAGCGACGGCGAGGGCGGGGCGGGCGTGCTCGCCCCCGACGGCGGATCGGGAGCGGCCTTCGGCTCCGAGCGGCTGCGCTTCACGTTCCCCAGGCAGCGGCGCGACCGGCACCTGTGCCTGGCCGACTTCATCCGCTCGCGCGCGGCCGTCGAGGCGGAGGGCCGGCCCGACGTGTCCGCTGCACAGCTCGTGACCGTCGGCTCGCGCGTCGACCAGCACACCGCGAAGCTCTTCGCCGGCGACAAGTACCGGGAATACATGGAGTTGCACGGGCTCGCCGTGCAACTGACCGAATCGCTCGCCGAGTACTGGCACCAGCGCACCCGCCTGGAGCTCGGTTTCGGGGACGAGGAGCCCGACGACGTCGAGGGCTTCTTCAAGCTGAAGTACCGGGGTGCACGGTTCTCGCTCGGCTACCCCGCGTGCCCCGAGATGGCGGATCGCACCAAGGTCGTCGAGCTGCTGCGCCCGGGGCGGATCGGAGTCGAGCTCTCGGAGGAGCTGCAGCTGCACCCGGAGCAGTCGACCGACGCCTTCGTGTTCCATCACCCGGAGGCGAAGTACTTCTCGGTGTAGGCCCCTACCCTGCCGCGTCATCCAGCCCAGTGCTGGTGCACACGCCAAACTGTACGAGATCGTCGGGACTGTACGTCTTTGCCGCACGATCCCATGCAGTGCCGACGATCTCGTACTGTTTCGCGGGCGGAGACGAGGCCGGGTCGGCGTTCACAAGAGGCGCGACCACCGCAGAACGTGCGAGTTGTCCACATCTCCCGCCCGACGGAGTCGCTCAGCACCCGCATCGATGAGACTCACGGGTATGCCCCTCGATCGTGTCGCTGCCCGCGTGCCCCGGCTCCGCGCCCATCTGCGCAGCCGGCGCCGGCTCATGGCCGACGGGCTCAGCGAGGCCGGCCTGCGCACCGCGGTGAACCACGGGCAGATCCTGCGCATCCTGCCCGGTCGCTACGTCTCCGCCGACGACTGGCGCGAGCTCGAGCGTGAGGATCGGCACCTCCTCCGCGCGATCGCGGTCGAGCAGGGGGCGCGGAAGGCGCCGCTCTTCTCCCACTTCACCTCGGCGATCCTGCATGATCTACCCCTGCTGCATTTCGCGCACGCCCACGTGCACGTGTCCGCGATCAACCTGCCGAGCACGCCTCCGCACCGGCGGCGAGCGCTCGGCGATCCCGACCAGATCGCCGAGACGGCGGTGATCCGGCACAATCTCTCGACGCTCCCGGACGCAGACGTAACCACCGGTGGGATCAGGCACACGCTGCTGCCGCAGACCGTGATCGATGTGGCGCGCGCCGCACCCTTCGCCGCCGGCGTGGTGTGCGCCGACGCCGGCCTTCGGCGTCTCGTCCGCGAACACGGCATGACCGTGGAGGAGGCTCGCTCCGCTCTGCTCGGCCGGCTCGAAGAGGTGCCCCGGGCTCGCTGGTCTGATCGGGCACAACGCGTACTGCGTTTCGCGAGCGCCCTCGCAGAGTCGCCCCTCGAGAGCCTCACGCGCCTGCAACTCGCACGCCTCGGCTTCGATCTGCGCGAACAGGTACCGGTGCGGGGCTCGGGAGGGGCCGCGTACCGCATGGACTTCGAACTGACCGGCCGCAAGATCTTCGTCGAGGCCGACGGTCGGTCCAAGTACTCGGACGCGCGCATGCGGGGCGGGCTCAGCGCAGAGGAGGTCGTCTTCCGCGAGAAACGGCGCGAGGACTCCATCCGCAACGCGACCCAGCTGGCGATCGTGCGCAGCCTCTGGGCCGACGCGCAGCACCCTCGTGCGATGACGTCGCTGCTCCGCGGATGCGGCGTCGAGCCGCCGAACCCCGAGGGGCTGGCGCGAGCGGATCTCTACTGAACGAGCCGGCGGTGGCCCCGCAATGGTGCGGGCGGCGCCCGGGCGACGGGCCCGGTAATGGACCGGGTGGTGGGCCGAGTGCTGGACCGGGTGCTGGACCGTGCAACGGCCGCGGAGCGTGTCCGTCGCGTTCCAGACTGTACGAGATCGTCGGGGCTGTACGTTTTTGCTGCACGATCCCATGCAGTGCCGACGATCTCGTACTGTTTCGCGGGCGATTCACGTGCGAAGCGACGACCGGAGGAGGTGCGAGGCCGGAGAGGCCGGAGGGGACTGAGCGGGAGGGCGGGTGCGGAGTCAGGACCGTCGGGCCAGCGGAGAGCGCCGGAGCGAGGCCAGGACTGGACGGCCGATGAGCACGATCCCGAGCACCGTGGTCACAGCGCGCACCGTGTCCCAGGTGAGCGTCGACGTGACGAGCGAAAAGGTGAGGAAACGGATCAGGTTGCCGCCGAGGCCCGCCTCCGCGTCGTAGGAGATGCTCGTATCGCCGCCGACGGCGAACGGCCAGAACCAGACGTTGAGCAGCAGCCCGAAGAGGTACGAGGCCACGACGCCGTAGGCCGCGAGCAGGGCGAGCTCGGGCCAGGGTCCGCGAAGCCCGTTGCTCGGGCGGTCGACAGCATCGGCGGTCCGAGGACGCCGGACGCCTCCCCGAC
>NZ_CAJVAP010000052.1 GCF_910593785.1 Leucobacter soli
TCATGAAGAGGTCCGGCGGTGTCCTACTCTCCCACACCCTCCCGAGTGCAGTACCATCGGCGCTGTCAGCCTTAGCTTCCGGGTTCGGAAAGGATCCGGGCGTTTCCCTGACGCTATAACCACCGTAACACTATTGACATATCAACCACCCCACCCCAAAGCCCCATCAACACCGTCAATGAAACCCACACAGGGAGGGATTGTTGGTTCGTACGTCAAGAACCACAAAGCAGACGCGAACACCACCCACACGGGAACCGTGCAAGGGCCAAAACATGTCTCAACACCCACGCCACACCCCAAACAGGGATGTGAAGATTAGTTAAGTCATCGGCTTATTAGTACCAGTCAACTCCACACCTTACGATGCTTCCATATCTGGCCTATCAACCCAGTAATCTCCTGGGAGCCTCACGCACCCGAAGGTGCACGGAGATCTCATCTCGAGGCCGGCTTCCCGCTTAGATGCTTTCAGCGGTTATCCATCCCGAACGTAGCCAACCAGCCATGCCCTTGGCAGAACAACTGGCACACCAGAGGTCCGTCCAACCCGGTCCTCTCGTACTAGGGTCAGATCCTCTCAAATCTCCAACGCGCGCAGAGGATAGGGACCGAACTGTCTCACGACGTTCTAAACCCAGCTCGCGTACCGCTTTAATGGGCGAACAGCCCAACCCTTGGGACCTACTCCAGCCCCAGGATGCGACGAGCCGACATCGAGGTGCCAAACCATGCCGTCGATATGGACTCTTGGGCAAGATCAGCCTGTTATCCCCGAGGTACCTTTTATCCGTTGAGCGACAGCGCTTCCACAAGCCACTGCCGGATCACTAGTCCCGACTTTCGTCCCTGCTCGACCTGTCAGTCTCACAGTCAAGCTCCCTTGTGCACTTACACTCGCCACCTGATTGCCAACCAGGTTGAGGGAACCTTTGGGCGCCTCCGTTACATTTTGGGAGGCAACCGCCCCAGTTAAACTACCCACCAGGCACTGTCCCAGAACCCGATCAGGGTCCATGGTTAGACATCCAGTATGACCAGAGTGGTATTTCAACAACGACTCCACCAACACTAGCGTGCCAGCTTCACAGTCTCCCACCTATCCTACACAAGCCACACCGAACACCAATACCAAGCTGTAGTAAAGGTCACGGGGTCTTTCCGTCCTTCTGCGCGTAACGAGCATCTTTACTCGTAGTGCAATTTCGCCGAGTTCATGGTGGAGACAGCTGGGAAGTCGTTACGCCATTCGTGCAGGTCGGAACTTACCCGACAAGGAATTTCGCTACCTTAGGATGGTTATAGTTACCACCGCCGTTTACTGGGGCTTAAATTCAAAGCTTCACAACCGAAGTCGTTGACCTCTCCTCTTAACCTTCCAGCACCGGGCAGGCGTCAGTCCGTATACATCCATTTGCATGTTCGCACGGACCTGTGTTTTTAGTAAACAGTCGCTTCCCACTGGTCTCTGCGGCCACCACACCCTTTCCCGTGCAAGACGGTATAAGCGGATGGCCCCCCTTCTCCCGAAGTTACGGGGGCATTTTGCCGAGTTCCTTCACCATGATTCTCTCGATCTCCTGAGTATTCTCTACCTGACCACCTGAGTCGGTTTGGGGTACGGGCGGCTAAAACCTCGCGTCGATGCTTTTCTCGGCAGCATAGGATCACCTGCTTCCCCATACGGGTCCGCATCACGTCTCACCCAAAGAACCAAAATATTACTAAGGTTCGGGCTACACGTTTACACCGGGACAACCATCGCCCGGCACAGGCTACCTTCCTGCGTCACACCTGTTAATACGCTCACTCCACCACGCCGGGGTCGCACTCTCCACCCCCAACCCACCCGAAGGCAGAAAAGGGGCTTCGCTTGCTTAGCACTTGCGGCTTCGCGTTTGACGGTTCTTCGCCGGTACGGGAATATCAACCCGTTGTCCATCGACTACGCCTGTCGGCCTCGCCTTAGGTCCCGACTTACCCAGGGCAGATTAGCTTGACCCTGGAACCCTTGGTCTTCCGGAGGACGGGTTTCTCACCCGTCTTTCGCTACTCATGCCTGCATTCTCACTCGTGTAGCGTCCACGACTGGATCACTCCGCCGCTTCACTCGCCACACGACGCTCTCCTACCCAACCAGCGGGCTGAACCACGAAGGCTTGCCTATACGCTGATTGCCGCAACTTCGGTGGTGTGCTTGAGCCCCGTTACATTGTCGGCGCGGAATCACTTGACCAGTGAGCTATTACGCACTCTTTCAAGGGTGGCTGCTTCTAAGCCAACCTCCTGGTTGTCACAGCAACTCCACATCCTTTACCACTTAGCACACGCTTAGGGACCTTAGTTGGCGATCTGGGTTGTTTCCCTCTCGACTATGAAGCTTATCCCCCACAGTCTCACTGCCACGCTCTCACTTACCGGCATTCGGAGTTTAGCTGACGTCAGTAACCTTGTAGGGCCCATCGGCCATCCAGTAGCTCTACCTCCGGCAAGAAACACGCGACGCTGCACCTAAATGCATTTCGGAGAGAACCAGCTATCACGAAGTTTGATTGGCCTTTCACCCCTATCCACAGCTCATCCCCTCAGTTTTCAACCTAAGTGGGTTCGGCCCTCCACGCGCTCTTACACGCGCTTCAGCCTGGCCATGGATAGATCACTTCGCTTCGGGTCTAGGACACGCGACTCAATCGCCCTATTCAGACTCGCTTTCGCTACGGCTTCCCCACACGGGTTAACCTCGCCACATGCCGCTAACTCGCAGGCTCATTCTTCAAAAGGCACGCCATCACCAGAACAAGCTGGCTCTGACGGATTGTAAGCAAACGGTTTCAGGTACTCTTTCACTCCCCTCCCGGGGTACTTTTCACCTTTCCCTCACGGTACTAGTCCGCTATCGGTCATCTGGGAGTATTTAGGCTTATCAGGTGGTCCTGACAGATTCACACGGGATTTCTCGGGCCCCGTGCTACTTGGGATACTTCTCACGCAGTGTCACCATTTCGGATACGGGGCTCTCACCCACTCCGGCCCGCCGTTCCAAGCGGTTCTCCTATAGCAACAACATTCACGTCAGTCCACCGGCAGATGAACTAGAAAAGTCCCACGACCCCGCGTATGCAACCCCTGCCGGGTATCACACATACACGGTTTAGCCTCTTCCGGTTTCGCTCGCCACTACTCCCGGAATCACATGTTGTTTTCTCTTCCTGTGGGTACTGAGATGTTTCACTTCCCCACGTTCCCTCAACCCGCCCTATATATTCAGGCGGGAGTCACCAGGTACGCACGCGCCCTGGCGGGGTTTCCCCATTCGGACATCCTCGGATCACGGCTCGTTTATCAACTCCCCGAGGCTTATCGCAGATTACTACGTCCTTCTTCGGCTCCAGATGCCCAGGCATCCACCGTTTGCTCTTAGCAACTTAAAAATCACATAAGTAAAAAGACACACACCCGCACCCGTCAAAAAACGAGCGCGAATATGTAGACCGCAACACCCACCACCAAACACCCGCCGGCCCGAAGACCAGCAGACATCATCAAGCAAGTGCTGCAGATGCTCGCGTCCACTGTGTAGTTCTCAACGTACGACCAGTCCCACCCCCATGAACAACACGTTCCATGAGCGCAGGCCAGAAGGAACCCTCACCAACCAGGAAAACCCCGGCCAGGTCTAGGCCTTCAGGACCCAATAATGTGCACTTAGTAAAGCCCCGCTCCCCACGCCCATCCGTTCCAACAGCATCTCCACGAGGGACACACTGCGTACTAGCACAGGCGAGGAAAACAAGACTTGTCTTGTCGAATGTTCCACCCTTGAGCTGCCGGCATCACGCGTTCGGTGATGTTCCGGCAATTCTGCGGAACCCGTACGGGTTCCGAGTGCTCCTTAGAAAGGAGGTGATCCAGCCGCACCTTCCGGTACGGCTACCTTGTTACGACTTAGTCCTAATCACCAGTCCCACCTTCGACGACTCCCTCCCACGAGGGGTTAGGCCATCGGCTTCGGGTGTTACCGACTTTCATGACTTGACGGGCGGTGTGTACAAGGCCCGGGAACGTATTCACCGCAGCGTTGCTGATCTGCGATTACTAGCGACTCCGACTTCATGGGGTCGAGTTGCAGACCCCAATCCGAACTGAGACCGGCTTTTTGGGATTCGCTCCACCTTACGGTATCGCAGCCCTTTGTACCGGCCATTGTAGCATGCGTGAAGCCCAAGACATAAGGGGCATGATGATTTGACGTCATCCCCACCTTCCTCCGTGTTGACCACGGCAGTATCCCATGAGTTCCCGGCATAACCCGCTGGCAACATAGGACGAGGGTTGCGCTCGTTGCCGGACTTAACCGAACATCTCACGACACGAGCTGACGACAACCATGCACCACCTGTATAGAAGTGTCCAAAGAGTTGACGATCTCTCGCCCGTTCTTCTATATGTCAAGCCTTGGTAAGGTTCTTCGCGTTGCATCGAATTAATCCGCATGCTCCGCCGCTTGTGCGGGCCCCCGTCAATTCCTTTGAGTTTTAGCCTTGCGGCCGTACTCCCCAGGCGGGGAACTTAATGCGTTAGCTACGACACAGAACCCGTGGAACAGGCCCTACATCTAGTTCCCAACGTTTACGGCATGGACTACCAGGGTATCTAATCCTGTTCGCTCCCCATGCTTTCGCTCCTCAGCGTCAGTAGCGGCCCAGAGATCTGCCTTCGCCATCGGTGTTCCTCCTGATATCTGCGCATTCCACCGCTACACCAGGAATTCCAATCTCCCCTACCGCACTCTAGCCTGCCCGTACCCACTGCAGGCCCGGAGTTGAGCTCCGGGATTTCACAGCAGACGCGACAAGCCGCCTACGAGCTCTTTACGCCCAATAATTCCGGACAACGCTTGCACCCTACGTATTACCGCGGCTGCTGGCACGTAGTTAGCCGGTGCTTTTTCTGCAGGTACCGTCACTTTCGCTTCTTCCCTACTAAAAGAGGTTTACAACCCGAAGGCCGTCATCCCTCACGCGGCGTTGCTGCATCAGGCTTGCGCCCATTGTGCAATATTCCCCACTGCTGCCTCCCGTAGGAGTCTGGGCCGTGTCTCAGTCCCAGTGTGGCCGGTCACCCTCTCAGGCCGGCTACCCGTCGTCGCCATGGTGAGCCATTACCTCACCATCAAGCTGATAGGCCGCGAGTCCATCCCGAACCGATAAATCTTTCCCGCACCAGGCCATGCGACCAGTGCGCGTATCCAGTATTAGACACCGTTTCCAGCGCTTATCCCAGAGTTCGGGGCAGGTTACTCACGTGTTACTCACCCGTTCGCCACTCATCCACCCGGGCAAGCCCGGGCTTCAGCGTTCGACTTGCATGTGTTAAGCACGCCGCCAGCGTTCGTCCTGAGCCAGGATCAAACTCTCCGTAAAAAACTGATGCACCCGAAGGCAGCGGAATAAGCCACCCACAGGCACGAGTTTGACCTGACAACAGAAACCATCAATACTGACGATCTCGTTATCCAAAAAGGAATCTCCAACCACCACCCCAAAGAGTGGTAGCCGGGGATAATAAATTGGCATTTGACAATCAAGTGCACACTATTGAGTTCTCAAGGACCAGACACCCCCCGTA
>NZ_CAJVAP010000053.1 GCF_910593785.1 Leucobacter soli
GGACGGGGGCGCCGGACGCGCGGACGGGCGGGCGCGCAGAGCGGGCGGGCAGACAGAGAGAGAGCGGGCAGGCAGGCAGGCCACCGTGTCGGTCAGTCGAGGGTGCCGTCCCGCCATCTGCGGGCGCCGGCGTGGAGGTCGTCGGCGAAGGAGGTGTAGTGCAGCGCACGGGTGGTCAGCCGCCCGGCGTGCTCCGCGTCGAGAGGATCGCGGTCGTCAGCGAGCGATGCGGCGCCGAGCGCCATGATCCGGCAGTAGCTCGATGCCCGTTCGAGCGCGATGGCGAGGTCGCCCGCGAAGACGCCCCGCAGGATCGTGTCGCACAGTGCCGAGATCGAGTCGGGACTGACCGGTTCGGCGACCCCGGCGACCACCGGGTGGATGCTGCGGGAGTTCTCCTGCCCGATGCGGAAGAGATCGGCCGTGCCTTCCGGGTCGCCCTCCGCGATGCGGTGCAGCAGGTAGATGCGCCAGAGCTGACCGGCGAGGGAGTGCTGGCCGGCGTCGGCCCACAGTTCGGCGATGTCGTCAATGCCGGATCCTGCGGCGAGCTTCACGACGCGGTCGACGAGGGCCGGGTCGGCACCGGTCGTGCCGGGACCGGCGCCGGCGGATCCGCGCACGCGGTCGAGGAGGGCCCACGAGGTCTCCTGCGCGATGCGGTGGGCGGCGCCCGGGTCGTCGGATCCGATGATCCAATCGAAGTTCGCGGTGGGCTGCAGCAGTGGGCGTCGATGATCGCGTGCCATGTCGTCGCCTTTCGTCCGCGCGTCTGGCCGGGCATTCGAACGGCCCGGCCAGGAGAGTCTACGCCCGCGACGGGGTCGCGCCGTGCAGCAGTCGCACTGTGCAGCGATCGCTGAGCCCGGTGCGGTAGCCGGGAGAGTGACGTCCGACTGCTGACCGCCGCACCCGGCCGATCTCGGCGGCGGTTCGCCGGAGAAGAAGTGCAGCCCCGAACATCGATCAGGGGGGAGGATGTTCGGGGCCGCACGATTTGCCTGCCACCGGCCGGATTCTTGGGGAGGGTCTCTACCTGGTGGCGGGCGCGTCACCCCAGCGCGCGCACCCTCGGTACAGGGGGATGGATGAGGCGCGCGTCGCTGGAATGACGAGTCTGGGTTGGGTTGGGTTGGTTGGGTCGAGGTGTCGCACCGACCTCCGGCGGCTCGCCCGCAGGGAGGGGGGTCTCGGGGGTGGGCGGAGGCCGGGGCGACGAGGAAGGTCAACTCATCTGGATGGGGAATTCCTCATCCTCTTCGCGTCGGCGACGGTCGCGCAGCATCATGGCCGCACCGCCGATGAGCATGAGCCCGGCACCCAGCAGGAGCACTCCGCCGAGCAGTGTGCCGCCGAGGTTCGGGATGCAGTCCTCCTCGCAGTTCTCGCTCACCTCCGGGTCCTCGAAGGTGTTGACCGCGCTGATGGTCAGTACCTGGAGCTCGTCCGGGCTGCCGTCGGTGACGATAGCCGCGTTCTCGAACGAGTCCCGGTCGACCACGGATTCGACCGCACCGCCATCGTCGACTTCTTCACCGAAGCACTTCGTGCCGAGCGGCAGCACCCGCGCCTCGTCGTTCTCGTCGACGAGGTACTTCGTCTGGCCGCCCTTGATGAGCACGCTGCCGGAGTACACGTCCGCGCGCAGGGTCTCGCCGTCGGCGTCGGTCTCCTCGATCTGGCAGGTGACGAGGATCTCGAAGACCTTGTTCTTCGCCTGCTCGATCGCGTCGCGGTCGCCGTCGAGCTTCTTGGTGACTTCGACGCTACCGGCCGAGTAGAAGTTCGTGAGCGAGGCGGTGACGGTGCCGGAGGTCTGCGCGGACGAGTCCCAGGGCACGGTGACCGTGACGGGGCCGGCCGCCTCGTCGGCGCTGCCCGAGTCCGTCTCTGTGACCGTGCACGATGCGTAGGCGGGCAGCGGGCCGAGCACGTCGCTCGTCACCGCGTCGGCGCCATCGACCGAGAGGGAGACCTCGCCGTCGAAGACCGCGACCGGGTCGGCGCCGGAGCCGTCATCGAAGGTGCAGACGACGTCGAACACGAGCGTGTCGTCCTTCGCGTACTCCCCTGCTCCGGCACCGGCGACCGTCTTGTTGATCTGCAGGCCGCCGTTGGGCAGGAAGCCGGCGTCGACCGTGCGATCGTGGGTGTCCCGTCCGAGCACGAGCGGGTCTGCTTCCCCCGTCTCGGTGTCGGCGTTCGAGTCGTTCGTCTGGTCGCCGTCGGCGCCGTTGGCGAACTGCTGCGTGAACTCGCTGCCATCGGGTGCGACGAAGGTGACCGTGTACCCGTCGTCATCGGAGGACCGCAGGCCGCGGAACAGGTAGGCCCCGCTGTCGTCGGTCTCCGCGTCGATCGAGACCGCGTTCCCGAGATCATCGGTGCCCGAGAGGCGCACGACGATTCCCTCGGCAGGCTGCTCGGGTGATCCCTGGAACGAGTCCTGGATGCCGTTGCGGTTCAGGTCCCACCACGTGTAGTCGCCGATCGAGGACTCGATCGCGACCTCGGGACGGCGGATCGGGCCCACCGTGTTATCCAGGCCATCGGCCGCGGCCATCGCACGGTTGACGTATACGTCGCCCCCGCGGTTACCGACGCCGACCATCGACAGCTCGATCTCGATCACATCCCCCGACAGGTACGCGCCAGAACGCTGGATCCGCAGACCCGTCACCTCGGCAGCAGACGCCGGGCAGCCGTTCACACCCGATACCCGGGTACCGCCGGCAGGAGCGTCGCACCAGGTCGTCGCACCCGCGGCTCCGTTGGACGGATCCTGCGGATTCGCCGACACATTCGCGGTCTTCGTGTACAGGATGCGCGTCTGCGCACCGCCCTGCGTCACTGTCGCTTCGACGAACTCGAACGTGCCGGTGAAGTCAGTGCCGGCAACACCCTGCTTCGGGAGCACATCGATCACATCCGGGTTGGTCACACCGGACTGCTCGGAAGCGGGGAGCGTGTTGGAGAGGCGCACGGCCCACTTGTTCAGCTCGTCCGTCGCCTGCCCGGCGCGGTTGACCTGCACGACCGGGGTCAGCGCCTCCTTCTCGAGCTTGATGCCCGCGATGTTCGCGATCTGGATCTGCGCCTGATCGCTGCGCTGCGCGAGCGTCGACGCGTCGTCCTCGGCCCACACCACGACCGTGTTGGTGTAGACGCCGTCAGCCGCAGTCGGGGAGACCTCGACCGAGAGGATGATCGGCTCGATCACCGTGTTCACTTCCTGGTCGGGCAGCACCCACCGAATGTAGGTCTCACCCGAGGCGCAATCCGGGCGCTCAGCGTCGGCCGGAGTGGAACCGGGAGAGACGATCGCCGGAGTCACCGACGCCGTGTCATACGACTGCGAAGCCGGGAGGCAGTCCTCCACCCACACATCCTTCAGAATGCCAGGTGCCTGCGCACCGCTCGTGAGCGACGGCGACAGCCGGTACTGCACCAGATCCCCGCCCGTCACATTCGGCGGCGTCGACGAGAATGCACCCGTGTCGCCCTTACGCACCTGCTTGTCGATGCGGGCCTGAGCGTGAGCCAGGATGAGGCGGTCACCGGCGGCACCGTCATGAGTCTCGGGACGGTAGGCGCTCTTCTGCCACGTCGCGCTGTTCTGCGCAAGTACCTCTGTCATCGAAGCGGTCGAGAAGTTGATGCGCGTGTTGGTCGCCCAGTTCGGCAGGATCGTGCCGCTCGGGTATCCACTATCGGCAACCCGCATGCCGATCGCTACGTACGCACGAGCTTCGGAGATGTTCGTTCCCGCCGGTTCTGGGAGCACGAGGTGGACCCGTACACGGCCGACGCCGGTGTATACGCCCTGCGCTTCGAGAACGGGGTCGTTGGCGAATGTCGCATCGGTAGGATCCGTGAGCCACGGCCCCTCTGAGTCGCGGCAGCGTGTTTCGTCATCGACCGTGGCGGCGCTGAGCGGTGAGTACTCGATCACCATTTCCGGTACCTCCAACGCCGAGACCGCTGAACGTACGACGTTCGGGTCTGCGGTCGCCACATTGTTGTAGCCGTTGATCCATACCGGGGCACCGTTCGAAGGCACGAGGCGTGCAGTTGCGTTTCCAGCCGGTACGTTCCGAGCCTCCAGATGCAGTTTCGTGTTGTCCCACACGTCGCAGGCGACCACGCTGACATTGGCGGGCAGCGTGTTGTCAGTGCCGCCGATGGCCAAGAGCGAAACGATGCTCTGTTCCGGCGCGACCGTGATGCCGCCCGATCGCCTCGTCGCACCGCCCGGAGGGCCTTCACCTGTCGTCGATGGGCCAGAGGGCCAGAACTCCTGTGCGGTCATGTTGCCTGGCAGACCAGTTACTCCCACGAAGTACTTGGTAAAGCTACCAGCAAGGGAGACATTCGGTGTCGTGGTGCGGTAGTCGTTCCAGTGCCAGTCGGAGAAGCCTGCGGGCTTGACCCAAGAGGGAATGTTGGGGCCGGCTGCACCCCAGCTATCTGCCGAGCTGTTGCCGGGCTGATCATCCGAGCCCTGCACATCACCATTCTGCGGGTCGAATCCCTCGATGTGCAGATCGCTGTACTGGTTGAAGGTGCGCAACGTTCTCGTGCCGTTCGAGCCCGATGAACTCCCGAATTCACGGATCACCTCGACCGGGGTGTGCACCCTAATATGAAACGAGATCGCATAGGCCGCATCGCCCGGAATCGCCGAGCCGGTCGCGTTCTGTGTCGGGTAGGTGCGCAGTGAGAAGTCGGCATTCTTGATCGTCAGCTGCGCTGCGGTGCCGGGTCCCGAATCCGTGATCTCCAGTTGGCCCGTGTCGCGCACAGAATTGTGTGCCTGTGCGGTGCCCGATGGGGAAGGGCTTATCTTGCCATAAGGCCGACCACCTGTAGTCGCCCCCGAGTTACTCGCGACCGAGACGATCTTGCTACCGTAGAGGTCGAGATTGTTGACGATACTATCGGGGTTCTCAGGATCGAGTGCGGCGGTGCCGACGAGGTGCGGATACATGGCGGCAGGCGAGAGATCGTCGACGAAGGTGACGTCGCCCACAGCTGGCATGGCGCCCTTACCGCCAGCTGGTGCGGTAACGAACACGTGATATCCGGTCTCCATGCAGGTCTTTGACGCGTCCCACGCACACTGCAGAGGGGTCGGACCGTATGCGTACCCCGAGTTCTCTTCGAGCGCCTGCCCGTTTTTCACAAGATCCCACATCAGTCGCGCGGACGCCTTCACGCTCGGCAACGGCGGCGTCGCAGCAACCGGCTCCTCCACACCGTCAGCGGTTTGTCAAGTGTCGAGTTTCGTAGAGAGTGCTTTAGTTGGTTTTGGACAGGGCAAGTGAGGGCTGACGGGTCGCCCAGTACGCACCCTCGATCTCGGCC
>NZ_CAJVAP010000054.1 GCF_910593785.1 Leucobacter soli
CGGCCTCGAGGTCAGCGAAGGGCTCTGGCTCCGAAGCGGCTGGGCAGGCAGAGGATGACACGCCCAACGCCATCCACACGTTTTGGCCGGTAACCCCGGCCCCGAGGTCGCCAGCGCGGATCGGACGCGGAGTCCGAGAAACAAGAAACCCCCGCCTGAGCGGGGGTTTTCTCGTTGAGCCTGCAGTAGCTGAGGCGGGGCTCGATCCCGCGACCTCACGATTATGAGTCGTGCGCTCTAACCAGCTGAGCTACTCAGCCACAAGACTTGCGTCGCAAGCTCAGAGCCCCGAGCCAGGATTGAACTGGCGACCCCTTCCTTACCATGGAAGTGCTCTACCACTGAGCTATCGGGGCGCGTTGCCATCATGCGAAGGCAACCGTAGAAGACTACCATCTTGAGTGTGACAGCGCGAAATCTGACGTTCGGTTTCATCGGCCTGCTGTGCGCGGCCTGGATGGGCTTCGGCCGGTGGGCGTTCGGCCTCGGCGGGGAGCTCACCTGGTGGTATGCGCCGCTGATCGCGCTCCCGTTCGCGGTCCTGCAGCTCTGGACGCTGCAGCGGGTGAACGTGGCGGTGCGGCGGGGGCGCGAGCCCGGCCGGGCGCCGTACGGGGCGCTCGTGCTCTCGTGGGTCTGCGCGCTCGGCTTCGGACTGACGGTGCCCGACCTGGTGGACGGCGAACTCGTCTCCATCGCCGGGCGCTTCGGGGGCGAGATCTGGAACGAGATGGCCATCGCGCTGTGCAACCCGTTCGGCATCATCGCCTTTGCGACGGCGATCGCCGCGCTGGCGTTCGCGTATGCCGCGGGGCGCGAGCGCCGGCTCAGCGAGGACGAGCTGCTCGACGCCGCCGAGGCCGCGGGCGCGGTCGACGGGACCGGCATGGTGCGGCACCCGCTGAGCCGCGAGGACTGATTCCCCTCGGGCCCGCTTTCCGCTCGCTCGGCAGTGCTCCGCACTTCGGGCTGAGCGCGGCAGTTCTGGCGGAGATCGCAGTTCTGGCGGATCCCTTTCGCGAAATCTCTCAGCCCGAAGTGCGATCTCCGCCCGAACTGCAGGGAATGGGCAACCCCGGGGAGGGAAACGGGACAGTGGCGGGGAAAAGAGGCGGGGCGAGTCCTGAGACGAGGAGGGCAGCGGATCCGGGTAACGGGGAGCGGCACAGCGCCGGGCAACGAGGAGTAGCGCGGCGCAGCGCGGGTAGCGGGGAGCAGCGAGGCGCGGAACAGCGGAGCGCGGAAGAGCGCAGTGCAGCGCGGGTGCGCCGCCCGGCGGCTACACGCGGGTGAACACTGCGAGCGCCTCGAAGTGGTGCGTGTGCGGGAACAGATCGAAGGCGCGCAGCGAGACGAGCTCGTAGCCGAGGCCGCGCAGCGTCCCCGTATCGCGGGCGAGGGCGACGGGATCGCACGCCACGTACACGAGGTTCGCCGGCGCGAGCTCTCCGAGCTGCGCGCAGACCTCCCCGCCCGCTCCGGAGCGGGGCGGATCCAGCACCACGGTCGCGCGTCTCAGCCGCTCGCGCACGGGCGCCGAGGAGCGCAGCAGATCGGCGAGGTGCCGGTCGGTGCGGGCGGTCACGGCGAGCGCGCCGACCAGTTCGGCGAGGTTCTCGGCCGCGTCGTCGGTCGCCCCCGGATCGGCCTCGACTGAGGTGACCTTGAGCGTCGGGCCGACGGCCTCCGCCATGGCGGCGGCGAGCAGGCCGGCGCCCCCGTACAGGTCGAGGTTGCCGGCCGCCGGATCGATGCGGCGCGCCTCGTCGAGCTGCAGGATCGCGTCGCGCACGGCCTCGAAGAGCACGCGCGGAGCCTCGCGGTGCACCTGCCAGAAGCCGCCGGCGCGCACGAGGAACTCCCGCCCGCCGACGGATTCGCCCACGCGGTCGTTCTCGCCGGCGCGGGCCCGGCCCGCGCGGCCGGGCTTCTCGGACGCGAAGCCGATGAGCATGCGGGGATCGTCGGCGCTCGGCGCGACCAGATCGACCGTATCGACGTCGGGCATCAGCTCGTCGAGCGGCGCGAGGTAGCCGACGGCCTCCACGGCGAGCGGCAGCGATTCGACCGGGATCACGCGGCGGCTGCGCGCCGCGTACGGACCGACCTCGCCGGTCTCCGGATCCACGTGCAGACGCACCCGGGTGCGCCAGCCGAGACCGTTCGACTCGTCGTCCCCGGGAGCCGCCTCGAGGGTCAACCCGCCGCCCGCAGCGCGAGCGATCTCGTCGTCGGTCAGACCGCCGAAGCGGCGAAGCGCGTCGGCGAGCACCTCCGCCTTCAGCGCGCGCTGCCGCGGCAGCGCGATGTGGCCGAACTCGGCGCCGCCGGCGCGGTCCTCGGGGTCGCGGTCGAGGGCCACCTCGGCCCAGACGTGGGGGCGCCTGTCCTCCGACGGCTCGAGCACCTCCACGGTCGCCGCACGGGCGAAGGACTTCTTGCGCGCCTCGGTGACGCGGGCGCGCACGCGTTCGCCGGGGATCGCGTCGGCGACGAAGACGACGCGCCCGTCGTGCCGGGCGACGCAGACGCCGCCGTGAGCGATGCCGGTCACTTCGAGTTCGATCAGATCACCGGGCTGCAGGGCGCGAGGCTGCGGGTTCGCGGGAGTTTCGGGCATGCCGACCATTCTCCCACCCCGCTCCTCCGCCCCCGCCTGCGGGTGTACCGTGAGGGTATGGATGCGCGCGACGGTGCGGCGATCGAGGCCCGAGGTCTCACGGTGCAGCGCGGCCGGCGGACCGTGCTCGACGGCATCGACCTCGCGGTCCCGCGGGGCCAGGTGACCGGCCTGCTCGGCCCGTCGGGCTGCGGCAAGACCACTCTGATGCGCGCGGTCGTCGGCGTCCAGGCGAATGTCGACGGCGAGCTGCGCGTGCTCGACGAGCCCGCCGGTTCGAAGGCGCTCCGCCGCCGTGTCGCCTACGCCACGCAGGCCGTTTCCGTCTACGACGATCTGACCGTGCGGCAGAACCTGCGGTATTTTGCCCGCGTGCTCGGCGCGCCGGGGGACGACGCGGATCGCGTGATCGAGCTCGTCGGCCTGCAGGATCGCGCCGGGAACCGGGTCGAGGCGCTGAGCGGAGGTCAGCGCAACCGCGTCTCGCTCGCCGCGGCGCTGCTCGGAGAACCCGAACTGATCGTGCTCGACGAGCCGACGGTCGGGCTCGACCCCGTGCTGCGCGCCGAGCTCTGGGGGCTGTTCCACCGCTTGGCCGATGACGGCACGAGCCTGCTGGTGAGCAGCCACGTGATGGACGAGGCGCTCCGCTGCGATCGTCTGCTGCTGATGCGCGAGGGCCGGATCATCGCCGACACGACTCCGGACGAGCTCCTCGCGCGCACCGGGGCGTCCGACCCGGAGGCCGCCTTCCTGGCGGTCATCGCTGCGCAGGAGGACACGGCCGCGCAGAAGGACACGGCTGCAGCGGGACCCCCGCACGTGCGCGGTGCGCGCGACGGGGCGAGCGCCGATGGAGCGCCCGCTCGGCGCGGCAGACATGCGTCCGCGGATCCGGATCCCGATCCTGCGCCGGATCCCGATCCCGCCCCGGATCCCCCCGCTGCTCCTGCC
>NZ_CAJVAP010000055.1 GCF_910593785.1 Leucobacter soli
GGCACAGTTAAGGGTGCCGGGGTATGACAATGTCTGTTCTACCGCGTGATCATGCGGCTAGATCGGGGTTCTATCCACACGTTTTGGCCGGTAACCCCGAGTTGGTGCCGAAAGGGTCGCTGAACGCGTCGGTGCGGTTCTGCTTTGTGCGGGCAGGTTCTTGCTGCTGCTTCGCTGCCGCTGGCTTCTGCTTATCCTGCTTGTTCTTCTTCTTGTTTCTGTTCTTGGGTTCGGCGGAATCGGGCTCGGGGTCGAAGAGCCCGTCGATCACGGAACCCGCGCGCCTTGCGACGCCCTCGCGTGCGCGTGAGTACCGCTCGGTTACCTGCAAGCTTGAATGGCCGAGCACGGCCTGCACGTCGGGTGCGGCCGCTCCGCCGTCGAAGAGGATCGTAGCGAAGGTGTGCCGCAAGTCGTGAACCCGCAGGTCGGGTCGGCGTAGTGCGGTCTGGATCTTCTCCCACTCGACCGCGCGGCGAAAGTTGCGTGCGGTGAGTCTGCCGCCGTTCGGCCCGCACCACAGCAGGTCGTCGGGTTCCTTGCCCTTTGCTGCCTCGATGGCAAACGGGCGGAGTTGCTTCGTGAGCGGTACCTCTCGCTCCTTGTGGCTCTTCGGGCTCTGCTCGATGAGTTCACCGTGCTGGCCGGGGGAGAAGCTGCGACTGACATGGAGGATTCCACGGTGCAGGTCGGCGTCGCGTACGCGCATTGCGGTCGCTTCACCCGCGCGCATGCCGGTGAGTACGAGGGCGGCTGCGTAGCGGCGGTAGACGCCGTCGGGGATGAGTTCGAGCATGGTGCCGCTATTCGAACACTACGCGCCGCCAGCATGTTGCTGACCAGCACGGTTCCCGGCGTACGAAGAAGACGTCGAACTCGTTCGAGTTCACTTCGTGGTGGGCTGACGCTCGGAACAAGCCGATCCTTGATCTAACGGCGTTCGCGAAGACGTTCTTCGCGAAACACACGATCCTGAACATTCTCACCCGCTACTGCGTGCTCACGAGCGACCGGCTACTGCTCGTGATGCGTCCCTATCAGATTGTGGCGACTGAGGAGATCCTCACGAAGATCGATATCTCGACGAACTACAAGACCCTCGGCACCCGTGACGCTGGCGGGTATGTGTGGCACACCACCGGCTCCGGCAAGACACTCACCTCGTTCAAGACGGCGCAGCTGGCCTCCCGCGTGGAGAGCGTCGACAAGGTGCTCTTCGTGGTCGACCGCAAAGACCTCGACTACCAGACAATGAAAGAGTACGACCGCTTCGAAAAGGGGTCAGCGAACTCGAACACCTCAACGGCGGTGCTGAAGCGTCAGCTGGAAGATCCGTCGAAGAAGATCATCATTACGACGATTCAGAAGCTCTCGAACTTCATCAGCGGCAACAAGCAGCACCCGGTCTACGGTGACCACGTCGTGCTGATCTTTGATGAGTGTCACCGTTCCCAGTTCGGTGACATGCATACTGCGATCACGAAGGCGTTCAAACGGTACAACCTGTTTGGCTTCACCGGCACTCCGATCTTTGCCGAGAACTCCGGCAGCGGCGGCAACCCACAGTTGAAGACTGAATTGGCCTGGTTCTTGTTCCGACCGGTTTTCCTGTCAGCTCGTCGGTGACAGAAGCGTCTCGGTCTCAGCGTAGTATGCCTGCTCGACCTCGAC
>NZ_CAJVAP010000056.1 GCF_910593785.1 Leucobacter soli
TGTCAAGTGTCGAGTTTCGTAGAGAGTGCTTTAGTTGGTTTTGGACAGGGCAAGTGAGGGCTGACGGGTCGCCCAGTACGCACCCTCGATCTCGGCCGGTGGACGTTGATCAAGCTCCCCGTGGAGGCGGCGCTCGTTCCACCAGTCCACCCACTCAGCGGTCGCGATCTCGAGATCATTGATCGACTGCCAAGGGCCAAGATTGCGGACGAGTTCGGCTTTGTAGAGCGAGTTCAGCGCCTCGGCCATCGCGTTATCGTAGCTATCGCCCTTGGACCCGACGGACGCGACGGCGTCGCATTCCGCGAGCCGGTCGGCGTAGCGAATCGCTCGATACTGCACGCCCCTATCGGAGTGATGCGTCAGCCCGGTCAGATCATGGCCGGCTCGCTGGCGCCGCCAGATCCCCATCCGGAGCGCGTCGAGTGCGAGATCGGTGTAGAGCCTGGTGGAGACCTGCCAGCCGACGATCATGCGCGAGTACACGTCGAGCACGAACGCGACGTACACCCACCCTGAGAAGGTGCGCACGTAGGTGATGTCCGCGACCCACAACTCGTTCGGGCGAGTCGCGATGAACTGCCGGTTCACCAGATCGAGCGGGCGGCCGGTCTCTGGGGCCGGTTTCGTCGTCCGAGGGCCCTTCGCCCGGGATATCCCACGGAGTCCGAGTTGTCGCATGAGGCGGCGCACCGTTGATTCCGCGACGCGTTCGCCCTCGCGCCTCAGCGCGGCGTGGATCTTCCGCACCCCGTAGACGCCGTAGTTGTTCTTGTGGATACGGGCGATGTTCTCGCAGAGGTCACGGTCTCGGAGTTCACGTTCCGAGGGTGGCCGGTGCTTTGCCGCGTAGTAGCTGGATGGGGCGATCTGAGCGGGTGTGTCTTCGAGAGCCCGGCAGATCGGCTCGACCCCGAACTCGGCGCGATGCGCGTCGATGTACGCGGTCTTCTCGCTCATCGTGAGGGGCGGTCGAGCTCCGCCGCGAAGAAAGCCGAGGCGGACTTCAGGATCTGGTTCGCGCGGCGCAGTTCCCGGTTCTCACGCTCGAGCTCTGCGATACGGGCCGCGTCGTCGGTGGTTGTGCCGGGGCGGAGGCCCTCGTCGATCTCCGCGTTGCGCACCCACTTCCGGAGCGTCTCGGGAAGGAGATCGAGTTGCTTCGCGATCCGGGTGATCGCGCCGTCACGAGTCGCGGGGTTCTTGCGGGCCTCGAGCGCGAGGCGGACTGCGCGTTCGCGGATCTCTGCGGGGTATGGGACGGGCATGATGCCGGGGGTTCCTTTCGGTACAGGATTACCCTCCATCAAACACGACACGATTCA
>NZ_CAJVAP010000057.1 GCF_910593785.1 Leucobacter soli
TGAATTGGCCTGGTTCTTGTTCCGACCGGTTTTCCTGTCAGCTCGTCGGTGACAGAAGCGTCTCGGTCTCAGCGTAGTATGCCTGCTCGACCTCGACCGGGGTGCGCATATCAAGCTCCCCGTGCAGCCTCTCATGGTTCCACCACCACACGTATTCAAGGGTCGCGAGTTCGACCTGCTCGACCGTCCGCCATGGCCCTTGCTGACGGATCAGCTCGGTCTTATAGAGGTTGTTTACTGCCTCGGCCATCGCGTTATCGAAACTGTCGCCGACCGTCCCGGTCGAGGGAACCGCACCAAGTTCTTGGATGCGATCGGTATAGACCATGGCAGTGTAGTTCGACCCGTGGTCCGCGTGATGGATAAGCCCGTCGAGTCGGCCGCCAACCTGCCATGCCGCCATATCGAGCGCTTGCATCGGCAGAATCTCCGATTTAAGAGTCGAGGCCACGTTCCAGCCCACGATCCTGCGCGAGTACACGTCCGTCACGAACGCAACATACGCGAACCCGGACCAGGTCGCCACATACGTCACATCACAGACCCAGAGCCTGCGCGGCTCGTCGGCGACGAATCTCCGGTTCACAAGATCAGCAGGCAATGCCAGCGCCTTGTCAGGGCGAGTAGTGAATATCCGCTTCGATTTCCTGACCCCGCGCACCCCTGCGAGTTTCATGAGGCGTTCCGTCTGATCCCGGCCGATCTCCCACCCCTCACGCCGAAGCAAGGCATGCATTTTCCGTCGCCCGTACACGCTGTAGTGCTTCGCGTGGAGGCGTTGGATCTCGGACACGAGCAGTTCATCGCGGAGCTGTCTCGCTGAGGCGGGGCGATGTTTCGCTGCCCGGTACCCGCGGGAGGTGAGGAACCCACGAACTGCCGTCCTGAGTGTACGGCAGAGGAACTCGACCCCGAAACGATCACGATACTCGTCGATGAACTGGATCATTTCGTTCGTGGCTGGTCGAGTTCCTTCGCGAAAAACACGCTCGCTGCTTTAAGAACTTCGTTGGCCTTCTTCAGCTCGGCGTTCTCGCGTCGCAGGCGTCGGTTCTCTTCGGCCATGTCGGTAGTGACCCCGGGCTTCACCCCGGTATCGATGTCGTAGCGGCGCTGCCACACGCGCAGCGTCTCGGGGCTCACCCCAAGGAGGCCGCCGACGTGTCGGCAAGCGGCGGTCAGCGATTCATGTTCGGGGCGGGCCTCCGCGAGCATGCGGAGCGCACGCTGACGAAGTTCAGGGTCGTATTTGCTTGGCATCGTAGTTCCATCCTTATATAAAGATCGGAACTGAAACCAGGCCAATTCA
>NZ_CAJVAP010000058.1 GCF_910593785.1 Leucobacter soli
GGGTTACCGGCCAAAACGTGTGGATGGCGTTGGGCGTGTCATCCTCTGCCTGCCCAGCCGCTTCGGAGCCAGAGCCCTTCGCTGACCTCGAGGCCGGTGTCGTAGAGTACGGGCCCTGGGTCTGGTGCTGTGAAACGCGGCCGGCGCTTCTCGGGTGAGTTTTTCTCGATCACCGGCATGCTGCTTGCGGTGTACAACAGTCCCGCGCGTGCGATGAGAACCCACTCGGCGGCCCGCTTCTGATGTGCCTCGGTCATGCCGCGGTGCAGGCGGAGGGTCTGCTTGATCATCGCGTTGATTCCGCCCTCGAGCCTGCTGGTTGTCTTCGGGCCTCCCGCGGTCAGATAGGTGAAGAGGTGTTCGCGGCGTTGCAGTTCAGCGAGCACGTTGTACGCCTTGCGGAGCCTGTCGTGGGTATACCACCAACGTTTCCCGGTGGGTGAGTCCCATAGGCCGTTCCGAAGCCGTCGTTTCGCGTAGGTGCGCTCGCGCGTCAAGTGCCCGTATACGGTGTGCCAGTCGTTGAGCTGCTGCAACCAGGCGACGGCGTCGTCAATATCGGTGACACGTCGTAGCCGCTTTCCGATCTCAAGCAGCGACTGGCCTGCGGGGGTGCGCGGTCGGAGAGTGAGGTGGGATCTGAGATTCATCCAGACATGAAAGATGCAGCGCTGCACGAGCGTGTCAGGCCATTGTTCCCGTAGGGCTGCACGCACCCCGCTCCCGCCATCACAGATCACAACCAGCGGGGCAGGGATTTGTCGCAAGAGCGCTTCCCAAGCGGCTTGGGATTCAGTGGAGCACCATTGCCAGGCGAGCGGGGTGTGGTGCTCATCGGTCGCGATGAGCAGGCACCAGGAACCGAGGTAGGTGCCGTCGATCATCACGTGCTTCGGTGGGATCGTGACCACGGGCAGGCGCGGGGTGATGTTCCAGCACCAGGCCGTCTGTCGCCGGAATGATCGGCCCGTCCGGGTACCCGTGAGTTCCGGCTGGGAGTATTTTCCGAGGAGCCAGGAGAGGAAGCGTTGGAGCTGGTGGCGTTTGGAAACATCGTCACGGTTACGAGAACTTGATGCCCCGCAGGTAGGGCATTTCCAGCGTTGGCTGCCGGCTGCCGTCTTGCCGTTCTTCACCAGTTTGGTATCGCATAGCAGACAACGGGTGGTGTTCAACGAGTTCGGCACAGTTAAGGGTGCCGGGGTATGACAATGTCTGTTCTACCGCGTGATCATGCGGCTAGATCGGGGTTCTATCCACACGTTTTGGCCGGTAACCC
>NZ_CAJVAP010000059.1 GCF_910593785.1 Leucobacter soli
CCCGGCAAGGGCAAGCGAGGGTGATTCCTGGCCAGCGTAATACGCCTGCTCGACCTCGACCGGCGTCCGATAGCCGAGCTCACCATGGAGGCGGGAGTTATTCCACCACCACACGTACTCGAGCGTCGCGAGCTCGACCTGCTCGACCGTCCGCCACGGACCCTGCCGACGGATCAGCTCGGCCTTGTAAAGGCTGTTCACTGCCTCCGCGAGGGCATTGTCATACGAGTCGCCGACGGTCCCGGTCGAGGGCTTCGCGCCGAGTTCCGCGATCCGATCGGTATAGACGATGGAGAGGTAGTTCGAGCCGTGATCGGCGTGATGAACGAGCTCGTCCAGCGGCCCGTCAGCGGTGAACGCGGCCATGTTCAACGCCTGCAACGGCAACACGTCCGCCTTCAGCGTCGAGGCAACGTTCCAGCCCACGATCCGACGGCTGAACACGTCGGTCACGAACGCCGTATACGCGAAGCCCTGCCACGTCGCGATATACGTGATGTCCGCCACCCATAGCTTCCGCGGCGCGGGAGCGGTGAAGTCGCGCTGAACGAGGTCTTTCGGCTTCGCCTGCTCCGGATCGGGTTTCGTCGTGAACGCCCGACGGGCTTTCGAGACCCCGCGGACGCCGGCCAGGCGCATGAGCCTCGAGGTCTGGTCGCGGCCGACGTCCCATCCTTGCCGGCGCAGCAAGGCATGCATTCTCCGGACGCCGTAGACGCCGTAGTTCTCGCCGTGAAGCCGCACGATCTCTGGGACGAGCAACTCGTCACGCAACTGCCTGGCTGACTTCGGGCGGGCTTTCGCGGCGCGATAACCGCGGGAAGTGAGGAACCCTCGCACCGCGTCGCGGAGGACGCGGCAGATGAGCTCGACCCCGAACTGATCCCGGTTCTCGTCGATGAACCGGATCATTTCGTCGAGGGGTGGTCGAGCTCCTTCGCGAAAAAGATGCTCGCAGCTTTGAGGATCTCATTCGCCTTTCTCAACTCCGCGACTTCGCGGCGCAGCCGGGCGTTCTCGGCTTCGATGTCGCTGGGCACGCCGGGCCGTTCACCGGCGTCAACCTCGCGGCGGCGATGCCAGACGCGCAGGGTCTCGGCGCTCATGCCGAGGAGCGCTGCGACATGCCGGACGGCCGTCATGAGGTTCGGGTGCTCGGGCTTCGCCTCGTCGAGCATCCGGAGCGCGCGTTCCCGCATCTCGGGCGAGTACTTCTGATTCATCGTGTTCCATCCTTGCTTGAAGAACGGAACGAAACCCAGGGCGATTCA
>NZ_CAJVAP010000060.1 GCF_910593785.1 Leucobacter soli
GTTGTGCGGGGTTGGATCGTGCCGCACCCCGCACAACCGAGCAACTGCGCGTCGCCGGACTGTTAGCATCTGAACCGTGTCAGAGCCGAGCGACCAGAAGCAGATCCGCGGATACGCGGCCGAGCGCCCCAAGGCGTTCGTCGACGCGGTCGTCGCCATCGCGATGACCCTGCTGATCCTCCCCCTGATGGAGAGCGTCGGCGACGTCGCCGCCGAGGGCGAGGACGCGATCACCTGGATCGGCGACCACTCCGCCCAGCTCGTGAGCTTCGGGCTGAGCTTCGTCATCATCGCCATGTTCTGGCTGAGCCACCACCGGCTCTTCTCCGCGGTCGAGCGCGTCACGGACCGGCTGCTCTGGCTGCTGGCCGCCTGGATGCTCTCGATCGTCTGGCTGCCGGTCGCGACCGCGATCTCCGGCCTGATGTCGGCGACCGATCCGATCGCGAAGCTCCTCTACATCGGCAGCATGAGCGTGACGGCTCTGCTCTCGCTGGCGATCCGGGTTTACCTGCAGCGCCACCCGGACCTGCACGAGGTCCCGCACCGCGCGCTGCGGGAGGGCATGGCCGAGGACCTCGCGATGGCCGTGCTCTTCGCGGTCGCTCTCGCGATCACGCTGCTCTTCCCCGCGGTCGGCTACTACTCCATGCTGGTCATGCTGGCGAGTCCGCTCGCCCAGGCGCTCTTCTCGCGCATGCTCGGCGTGAGCCGCCGGAGCTGAATCGGCAGAGCCGAATCAGCAGAGCCGAGTCAGCAGAGCCGAGCCGCCGGAGACGACACCGGCAGGGCTCGTTCCGGATCGGGCCGCGCCGGATCAGCGTCCGAGCCGGATCAGCGTCCGAGCCGGATCGGACCGCGCCGGATAAGCGTCCACGCCGGATCGATGTCAGCGGCGGGTCGATGATGCTCCTATATTTGTCAACTTGTAGGCGCGCTTGTTTCGAGCCATTCTCGGTATGCCAGAGCGAATTCGTCATCGCGTGCGAGGCCGCGCTCGAT
>NZ_CAJVAP010000061.1 GCF_910593785.1 Leucobacter soli
TAGGGCGTGTCTGTTAATTGATTTGTGATGGGGGTGGGATCGTGGAACCATGTCGCGATTCCAGCTCCTCTCCGATGATCAATGGGCACTCATCGCGGATCTGATGCCCGGCCCGACGGGGAAGAAGGGCCGTCCGTTCGCGGATGCACGCCTGATGGTCGAGGGCATCATCTACCGGTATCGGTGCGGGATCGCGTGGCGAGACCTCCCCGAGGCGTTCGGGCCGTGGCAGACAGCATGGCAGTGGCATAAGCGGATGGCCGATGACGGCACCTGGGATCAGGTGCAGTCCCGGCTGCATGAGTATGCCGACCGTGCGGGCCTGATCGATTGGGATATCTCGGTGGATTCCACGATCGCCAGAGCGCATCAGCACGCGACGAACGTGACCCGGGTAAAAAAGGGCTTCGTCGAATTACAAGAATCCGCTGCTTGAGCCGTCTGACCATGCGGTCGGGCGCTCCCGGGGCGGCCTGTCGACGAAGACGCATCAGCTGGTCGACGGACGCGGCTTGCCATTGGTGACGCTGGTGACCGCGGGGCAGGACGGAGACTCGCCGATGCTGATCCCGCTGCTGGAAGGGTTGCGGGTCGGTCGGCGCACTCGCCCTGCTGCGGCGCTGGGCGATAAGGCGTACTCATCGCGCGCGAACCGCGCGTACCTGCGACGTCGCGGCATCGAGACCGTGATTCCCGAACCCCGCGATCAGCAGGCCCACCGGAAGCGGCGCGGCTCGATGGGCGGGAGGCCACCGAAGTTTGACTCGGCGAAGTATCGGGGCCGGAACGTGATCGAGCGCGGCTACTGCCGATTGAAGCAATGGCGAGGACTCGCGACCCGGTATGACAAACTCGCGATCGTGTACCGGGCCGCGGTCGTCCTGAACGGAGTGATCGCCTGGCTCAACTATTTAACAGACACACCCTAG
>NZ_CAJVAP010000062.1 GCF_910593785.1 Leucobacter soli
GTCACCGGTTGTGGGGTCGGGGGTGCAGGAGATGACTGGGGTGTTGCCGCGTCCTGTGCGGCCCAGCGCTGTTGTTGGCGTCGGTGGGTGTTCCCGATGACGCGGGTCGCGACGGATGCGCGGGCTGCGGTGCGGAGGAGGCTCATGACTGGTTCCCTTCGTTGAGTGCCCGGTCGAGTTCTTCGATGTCGATGCCGCCCGAGAACAGTTCGACGCCACCGATCGCTGTCCATGCGTCTGCGGCCATCGCGAGGGAGCGGTCCTCGTAAACGACAGCGAGCGCTATTTGCCCGGGCTGGAGCTCAGAGGCGATGCTTTCGAGGTCGTCCCCATCGAGGATGCCGCTCTCGACCCCATCGAACGTTGCGACGTCAATACCGGTGACGCCATCGAGGTCGGCGAATGCACGTTTGATGGGCGCGCCTGCGTCGTCGCGGCCGATGAGCTCGATGTCGAGGATTTCGATGATGCCCTGCTCCACCCGGTTGAGGAGGGCGGTGAGGCCGGGGCCGAGGTCGGCGGCCTTTGGTCTGCTTGATGACCAGTCCGCCTCGGCCGGGGTAGTGCTGGCGTCTGATCCACACGATCCGGTTGTCCCAGTCCACATCTCCCGCGCGGAGGCCGGCGACTTCGGAACCGCGGGCGGCGAGGAGCGCGGCCAGCATCACGTGATCGGAATACGACTGATGCACCTGCCCGCACGCGTCAGCGAGCTGAATCGCCCTGGGTTTCGTTCCTATCGGGAGGCTTGCCCGGCAAGGGCAAGCGAGGGTGATTCCTGGCCAGCGTAATACGCCTGCTCGACCTCGACCGGCGTCCGATAGCCGAGCTCACCATGGAGGCGGGAGTT
>NZ_CAJVAP010000063.1 GCF_910593785.1 Leucobacter soli
TGGAGCGCAGAGTTCGCTTGGCGATCGCCGCCGCGGTTGAGCCTGTGTCGGTTTGTTTTGCCGGAGGACGCAGGAATCGGACTGGCCCCGCAGAGAGCCGCGAACGCGGCTTCTGAACGGAGACGGTCGGGGTTGTCTCCCGCAGTGATCAGGAGCTGAGCCGCAGTCACAGGGCCCACTCCCGCAGCGGCTGCAAGTGCCGGGTTCGTGGACGTCGTGAGGGTCCCGAGCTCGTGATCGAGGGAACGTATTTCAGCGGCAATGTATCGGTGTCTGCGTGCAAGCGCGCGGAGCGCCATCACGACGCCTTGCTGCTTGGGATAGGGGCGGATATCGAAGTCTGCGAGGCCGGTGATGAGTGCCGCATCGGTGGCATCACGAAATCGTTCACGCAGGAACGTTGGGGCGGTCACCAGGAGGGATTTGATCTGAACTTGCGCGGCCGTGCGTGCCTTGATCGCTGACCGACGGGCGGTGAAGAGATACCGGATCTGTTCTGCATTACCGTCACCCGATTTCGGTGTGGGTTGATGCGGTTCTGTGAGCGCGGTCTTTGCTGCCGCATAGGCGTCGATGGGATCTGATTTCCCGTTCATGCGTCGCACTTGACGGTTCGGGCGGATCACCTCAATAACTTGGTGCCCGAGCGTGGTGAGGTGGCGGGTGAGGCCGGCCCCGTAGGAGCCGGTTCCCTCGATGCCGACGCGTACGAGAAGGCCGTACATGAGGATGAACGCGGTGAGGGCCGCGTAGCCGGCGGGGGTGGTGGGGAACTCGGCGTCTGCG
>NZ_CAJVAP010000064.1 GCF_910593785.1 Leucobacter soli
GTGACACCCGCCCCGCCCGCCGCCGCCCCGGCCGGGTCATCCGTACTGGATCAGCTCACTCAGCTCGGGCAACTCCGCGACGCAGGCGTACTCACCGAGACAGAATTCGAAACACAGAAACAGCGCATCCTCGCCAGCGCATAACCATGCAACAGCAGCGGAGGGTGCTCAGATCACAACGATCCGAACACCCTCTTCTGTCCAAGCAAGAGACGTTACCGCGGTCTCTTCTTGCTGGCTCTCCGCTTCTGTCGGGGAATCAGGTTGCGAACACAGATTCTCGAATCAGCTGTTCCGCGTCGCCGATATTCGCCATGCTCTTCGAGTAGAACAGCTCTCGAGAGAGCTGTGACATACCTCTATCCAGAACTCGCCGCTCACCAAGAGACTGAATCGTGTCGTGTTTGATGGAGGGTAATCCTGTACCGAAAGGAACCCCCGGCATCATGCCCGTCCCATACCCCGCAGAGATCCGCGAACGCGCAG
>NZ_CAJVAP010000065.1 GCF_910593785.1 Leucobacter soli
GGCCGAGATCGAGGGTGCGTACTGGGCGACCCGTCAGCCCTCACTTGCCCTGTCCAAAACCAACTAAAGCACTCTCTACGAAACTCGACACTTGACAAAGAGGCAACGCTGGTGCCTCGTCTGTGGCCAGCATTGCCGGAGCGCGGAGGGCAGGCCGCTGCCGCCGTCAGAGACCAGTACCGCAGGTGCGGGGATCTGCGTGAGCAAGGCCGACCATGCGGCGGTCGATTCGCCGGAGCACCATTGCCAGGCCAGTACCCGTCCTGTGTCCGAAAGCGCGATGAGGAGGCACCAGGAGCCGATCCAGATCCCGTCGACCATGACGGCATGGAAGATGGTGTCGCAGCCCGGCAGGGCTGGGTGTATCTCCCAGCACCATGCGGTTCTCCGGCGGAACGAGCGCCCGGTCTGGGTGCCGTCGATCTCGGGCTGTGAGTGCTTTCCGGTGAGCCAGGATACGAACTCACGCAGTTGCTCACGCTGG
>NZ_CAJVAP010000066.1 GCF_910593785.1 Leucobacter soli
GGCTCTCTGCGGGGCCAGTCCGATTCCTGCGTCCTCCGGCAAAACAAACCGACACAGGCTCAACCGCGGCGGCGATCGCCAAGCGAACTCTGCGCTCCATCGGATTGCTCTGGTACGCATGAGTCACGAGCCACGCACGAGAGCGTACGTCGAAAAGAAACGCGCCGAGGGGAAGAGCAGCAAAGAAATCATTCGCTGCCTGAAGCGAGCAATCGCGAGAGAAATCTTTACGCTCCTCACGAAAGAAGTCGAGATCCCGCGAGTCGACGACCTCAGGCCGCTCAGACAAGCACTCGGGATCACCCTGCAACAGGCAGCCGAACACTTCAACGTATGGATGAACAAGATCTCACGCATCGAGCGCGGCCTCGCACGCGATGACGAATTCGCTCTGGCATACCGAGAATGGCTCGAAACAAGCGCGCCTACAAGTTGACAAATATAGGAGCATCA
>NZ_CAJVAP010000067.1 GCF_910593785.1 Leucobacter soli
GTTCCCTCGATGCCGACGCGTACGAGAAGGCCGTACATGAGGATGAACGCGGTGAGGGCCGCGTAGCCGGCGGGGGTGGTGGGGAACTCGGCGTCTGCGAGGTGTTTCCCATTGTGATCAATGACGGCCGCGTGGTGCGTGTCTGAGTGGGTATCGATACCGGCGTAGATCTCGCGTTGTTCCGCGATGTTTGTCATGATGGATCTGCCTTTCCGCGTTTCGGTTGGGAGGCAACCGACTAGGCGGGCAGACAGGACGTTGAAGAGGCCTCTAGACCAGGCTCCTATAAGGTCATGTCCGCCTGGTCGGGCCCTGTAATACCTCGCCCGAGTCGACGGATCATTGCAAAGGCACGAAGCCAGTCAGTGGCTGAGTCAGACCCGAACGAGGTACTTATCAGTATCAACGTC